>NZ_CP163520.1:1233000-1849500 GCF_041080675.1 Streptomyces sp. cg36
CACGGTGGTCGCCTCCGAGCCGTACGACGACGATCCGCGCTGGCGCGAGGTCCCCGACCGCACGCTGCTGGTCGCCACCCGCGCCGATGTACTGCTGACCCCCCTCAAGGAGCCTTCCTCGTGCACCAGTCCCACCCGTTCCAGCTGACCCGCGCCTTGCCCGAGGACGCGACCGGGGCCGCGCTGCGCGCCGATGTGCTGCACGGACTGACCGGCACCCCGAAGACCCTGCCGCCCAAGTGGTTCTACGACGCGCGGGGCAGCGAGCTCTTCGAGGAGATCACCCGGCTCGACGAGTACTACCCCACCCGCGCCGAGCGGGAGATCCTCACCGCGCGGGCCGCCGAGATCGCCGCCGCGTCCGGCGCCCGCACCCTGGTCGAACTGGGCTCGGGCTCCTCCGAGAAGACCCGGCTGCTGCTCGACGCCCTGCCGGACCCGCTCACGTACATCCCGGTGGACGTCAGCGAGAGCGCGCTGACCGGGGCGGCCACGGCCCTCATCGAGGAGCGGCCGAAGCTCGACGTGCACGCCCTGATCGCCGACTTCACCCGGCCGCTGGCGCTGCCCGCCACCCCGGGCCCGCGCCTGGTGGTGTTCCTGGGCGGCACCATCGGCAATCTGCTGCCCGCCGAGCGCGCGGAGTTCCTGGCCTCGGTCGCGGCGGTGCTGGAGCCGGGCGACGCGCTGCTGCTCGGCACCGACCTGGTGAAGGAGGAGCGGGTCCTGGTCCGGGCGTACGACGACGCGCGGGGGGTGACGGCCGAGTTCAACAAGAACGTGCTGGCCGTCATCGACCGCGAGCTCGGCGCCGACTTCGACCTCGACGACTTCACGCACGTGGCGCGCTGGGACGCCGAGCACGAGTGGATCGAGATGCGGCTGCGGGCCCGGGCCGACGTCACGGTGAAGATCCCCGAACTGGATCTGGTGGTCCGCTTCGAGGAGGGCGAGGAGCTGCGCACCGAGGTCTCGGCGAAGTTCCGCCGCGAGGGCGTGCGCGCCGAACTGGCCGCCGCCGGGCTGACGGTCACCCACTGGTGGACGGATGCCGCGGGCCGGTTCGCGCTCTCCCTGGCGACGGCGGGCTGAGCCGCCCGGGGCCCCCTCCGCGCGAGACGCGTCGCGGAGGGGGCCCGGGCGGGCGCGCCGAGCGCCGGGACCCGGGCCGAGCTGGGCTGCCGGGGCAGGCGCTCAGGGGAACAGCAGCGAGGTGATCCGCGAGGACGCCGTCTTCGCCGCCGCCCTGGGGTCGGCGCCCGTGAGCACGGCCGTCATGTACGGCTTGATCGGGTTGTCGGCCTCGACGGCGGCCCACTGGGGCGAGTTGGGGGTGGCCCGGCCCCGGGCGGCGCCCTGCGCCATCGCGGCCGTGCCCTCTTGGTTCTCGACGGCCGCCGCGAGCGCGGGCTTGTTCGGCACGTAGCTCATGGTCGCGGCGAGGTCCTGCTGCCACTTGGTGTCGGCGAGCGCCTTGACCACCTCGACGGCCTCGGTGCGGTGGGAGGAGCGCTTGGGCACGATCAGGTCCGAGCCGCCGGTGAACACCGCGCCGGGCTCGGCGGCCGTCTTGCCCGGGACGGGGAAGTAGCCCAGCTTGCCAGCGAGGGCGGGGTTGGCCTTCTGGATCGCCTTGGCGGTGCCGGGGACCGCGATGATCTGGGCGACCTTGCCCTTGGCGAACACCTCGGCCTGCGGGGGCGTGGCCTCGTCGGCGTTCTTGGGGCCGTTGCCGAGGGCCTGGAGGCGGCGGTAGAAGTCCATGCCGCGCAGCGCGGCCGGGGTGGCGAGGGTGCCGGTCCAGTCGCCCGCGCTCTCCTGGGCCAGCTCGCCGCCCTCGTCCCAGATGAACCCGGCGAGGGTGTACCAGTCCTGTCCGGCGAGGTAGATGCCCTGGGTGGCGCCGGTGTTGAGCTCGGCGGTGTCGCTCAGCCACTCCGAGCGGGTCCTGGGCGCCTTGGTGAGCCCGGCCGCCTCGAAGAGGTCCTTGTTGTAGATGACGACGCGGTTGGCCGCGTACCAGGGGATGCCGTACTGCACCCCGTCGACGTTGCCGGGCTGGGCGAGGCCGGGCAGCCAGTCCTTGCTGCCCCAGTCGCGCAGCGACTCCAGGGTGAGGTCGAGCAGTCCGCCGCTGGCCGCGTACTGGGCGACCTGGGTGTTGCCGACCTCGATTACGTCGGGCGCCTCGCCCGTCTTGAGCGCGGCGGAGACCTTGGGGCCGATGCCGGTCCACTCCTGGACGCGGACGTCGAGCTTGATCGAGGGGTGCTCGCGCTGGAACTCCCGGGTGAACCGCTGGACGAAGTCGTCGGAGGCGCTGTCCTTCATCAGCCAGACGGTCACGGTGGTCTTCGAGGAGTCGTCCCCCATCCCCGGCAGGACCCCGCACCCGCCGAGCGCGAGGGCCGTGGCGAACACGACGGAGGCATGGACGAACCGGTACTTCACGGAGGTCACCTTCTGCTTCACGGCACGGGCAGTCATGACCCGACGTGGGGAAAGCGCAGACGGCTCTTGGGGGAAGCACGGGCGGCTAGTTCGGGTGCGGCTGATTTTGGTCTGTACCAATGGGCCGGTCAAGCCCCGTTACGGAACCGAGGCCCGCGCCCGCCCCGGCGACCGGCCCGGCGGCCGACGCCTCGCGGACCGGGGCGAGGTGGGGCACGGTGGAAGGACGCGACGAAGAGGAGTGCCCCCGCATGTCCCAGCACACGTACCGCGTCACCGAGATCGTCGGCACCTCGCACGAGGGCGTCGACCAGGCCATCCGCAACGGTGTGGCCCGCGCCGCCCAGACCCTGCGCAACCTCGACTGGGTCGAGGTGGTCCAGGTGCGCGGCCACATCGAGAACGGGCAGATCGCGCACTACCAGGTCGGGATGAAGGTCGGTTTCCGGCTCGACGACGACCAGGAGCTCTGACCGGCCCGGCCCGGACGCCGCACGGGCGGCGGGCCCGCGCGGCCCGCGCCCGTCAGGTGCGCCCCTCCCGCTCCTGGGCGTCCTTCAGCGCCTCGGAGCCGGCCGCCCACCGCGCCCGTACGACCCGGAAGCCCGCCCGCTCGGCGGCGTCGCACACCAGCTCGTCGTCGTCCACCAGCATCCGCACCGCGCGGCCCGCGGCGATCCGGCGCAGGGCCTCCAGCTTGGTGGTGCGGGCGGGCCTGCGGTCGGCGTCGGGCCGCATGTGGAGGGCCCCGGCGGGCAGCCCCTGCGCGGCCAGCCACGCCAGCGTGTCCCGGCGGCAGCGCTCGGGCCTGCCGGTGAGGTAGACGACCTCGCACTCCCCGGCCGAGGCGAGGCACAGGGCCACACCCCGCTCCAGCGGCGGGTCGGCCGGGGCCGCCGCGAAGAACGCCTTCCAGTCACGGGTGGCGCCCTCCAGGAAGTGCTGGCGGTGACCGCTGTCCGCGAGCGTGCCGTCCAGGTCGAACACGGCCAGTGGCCTGCTGTTTTCCGTCATGTGCCCAGCCTAGGGAATCCTGGCCCGGCACAGCTGTTGAACCTTGTGTGACCTCAGTGATCGCGTCGACGCGCTTCTCCGTCCTGGACCGTTCCCGGATCCGCGCGGGCCACGACGGCCCGGCCGCCCTGCGGGACACTGTCGCCTTCGCCCGGGAGGCCGAACGGCTCGGCTACCACCGGTTCTGGGTGTCGGAGCACCACGGCGTGCCCGGGGTGGCGGGCTCCGCGCCGACCGTGCTGGCGGCGGCGGTGGCCGCCGCGACCAGCACGATCCGGGTGGGCACCGGCGGGGTGATGCTCCCCAACCACCAACCGCTGGTGGTGGCTGAGCAGTTCGGGGTGCTCGAAGCCCTCTTCCCCGGCCGCGTCGACATGGGCCTCGGCCGCTCGGTGGGGTTCACCGGCGGCATCCGCCGCGCGCTCGGCCGGGGCAAGGACGACGCCGACGACTTCGCGGGGCAGCTCACCGAGCTGCTCGGCTACTTCGACGGCACCCAGACCGCACACCCCCAGGTCCACGCCCGTCCGGCGGAGGGGCTGCGGGTGCCCGCCTTCGTCCTCGCCACCGGGCAGGGCGCGGCGCTGGCCGCCTCGGCGGGCCTCCCCCTGGTGATCGCGAACGTGCGCGGCGAGGACGCGATGCTGCGCGCCGTCGACGACTACCGCGACGCCTTCCGCCCCTCCGCGTGGAGCGAGCGGCCCCATGTCGTGCTCTCCGGCACGGTCGCGGTCGCCGCCACCACCGGGGCGGCCCGCCGCATCCTGCTGCCGGAAGCCTGGTCCACGGCGTACTCGCGCACCCGGGGCGAGTTCCCGCCGCTCTCCCCCGCCGAGGAGATCGAGGCACGCGCGATGACGGACCGGGAGCGCGGCCTGTACGAGGAGGCGCTGCGCGGCCAGCTGTACGGCACCGAGGACGAGGTGGCCGACGCCCTGGAGAAGCTGCTCTCGCGCAGCGCGGCCGACGAGTTCCTGGTCACCACCAGTACGTACGACCGGGCCGCGATGCTGGACTCCTACCGGCGGCTCGCCCGGCTCGCCGGCCTCGGCGGCGGCGGAGCCTAGAATTCCGGTATGCCGAGCCCCGCCGGACCGACCGAAACCGACCCCGCCCACGACCCGTACGTACGGGTGCGGGGCGCCCGTGAGCACAATCTGCGCGGGGTCGACGTCGACATCCCCCGGGGCGCGCTCGCCGTGTTCACCGGCGTCTCCGGCTCGGGCAAGTCCTCGCTGGCCTTCGGCACCCTCTACGCCGAGGCGCAGCGCCGCTACTTCGAGTCGGTGGCGCCCTACGCCCGCCGGCTCATCCACCAGGTGGGCGCGCCGAAGGTGGCGGAGATCTCGGGGCTGCCGCCCGCCGTCTCGCTGGAGCAGCGCCGCTCCTCGCCGACCTCCCGCTCCTCGGTCGGCACGGTCACCACGCTCTCCAACTCGCTGCGGATGCTGTTCTCGCGCGCGGGCACCTATCCGCCGGGGGCCGGGCGGCTCGACTCCGACGCCTTCTCGGCCAACACGGCCGCCGGTGCCTGCCCGCGCTGCCACGGCCTCGGCCGGGTCCACCGCACCACCGAGGAGCTGCTGGTCCCCGACCCGTCCCGGTCGGTCCGGGACGGCGCGATCGCGGCCTGGCCGGGCGCCTGGCAGGGCAAGAACCTGCGCGACGTGCTCGACGCGCTCGGCTACGACGTGGACCGGCCCTGGCGCGAACTGGACCCGGCCGACCGCGAGTGGATCCTGTTCACGGACGAGCAGCCGGTGGTCACCGTGCACCCGGTGCGCGAGGCCGACCGCATCCAACGCCCCTACCAGGGCACGTACATGAGCGCCCGGCACTATGTGATGAAGACGTTCGCCGAGAGCAGGAGCGCGACGCTGCGGGCCAAGGCGGAGCGGTTCCTCACCTCGGCGCGGTGCGAGGCGTGCGGCGGCAGCCGGCTGCGCCCGGAGGCGCTCGCGGTCACCTTCGCGGGCCGCACCATCGCCGAACTGGCCGCGCTGCCGCTCGCCTCCCTCGCCGACGTGCTGCGCTCCGCCGACGGCGGACCGGCCGCCGAGGTGCTGACGGCCGACCTGCTCGGCCGGATCGACCCCGTCACCGAGCTGGGCCTGGGCTATCTCAGCCTGGACCGGACGGCGCCCACCCTCTCGGCCGGAGAGCTCCAGCGGCTGCGCCTTGCCACCCAGCTGCGGTCGGGGCTCTTCGGCGTGGTGTACGTGCTGGACGAGCCGTCGGCGGGGCTGCACCCGGCCGACACGGAGGCCCTCCTCACGGTCCTCGACCGCCTCAAGGCCGCCGGGAACTCGGTGTTCGTGGTGGAGCACCACCTCGACGTGGTGCGGCACGCCGACTGGCTGGTGGACGTGGGCCCGTACGCCGGTGTCCACGGCGGCCGGGTGCTGCACAGCGGGCCGCCGCGGGAGCTGGCACGGGTCGCCGCGTCGCAGACCCGCCGCTTCCTCTTCGACCGCGCCCCGGCGCCGGTGCGCGAGGTGCGCACGCCGAAGGGGCTGCTGACGGTCGGCCCGGTGACCCGGCACAATCTGCGCGGGCTCACCGCCGAGCTGCCGCTGGGCACGTTCACGGCCGTCACCGGCGTCTCGGGCTCCGGCAAGTCCACCCTGGTCGGCGAGATCACCGGGGAACTGCCGGGCGTGGGGCGGCTGGTGACGGTGGATCAGAAGCCGATCGGCCGCACCCCCCGGTCCAACCTGGCGACGTACACCGGTCTCTTCGACGTCGTGCGCAAGCTCTTCACCGCCACCGGCCAGGCGCGCGAGCGCGGCTACAAGGCGGGCCGGTTCTCCTTCAACGTGCCCGGCGGGCGCTGCGAGACCTGCCAGGGCGAGGGGTTCGTCTCGGTGGAGCTCCTGTTCCTGCCGAGCACGTACACGCCCTGCCCGGACTGCCACGGCGCCCGGTACAACCCGGAGACCCTGGAGGTCACCCACCGGGGCCGCACCATCGCCGAGGTGCTGGACCTGACGGTGGAGGCGGCGGCGGAGTTCTTCGCGGACACCCCGGCCGCCGCCCGCAGCCTCGCCGCGCTGCTCGACGTGGGCCTCGGCTATCTGCGGCTCGGGCAGCCCGCCACCGAGCTCTCGGGCGGCGAGGCCCAGCGCATCAAGCTGGCGTCCGAGCTCCAGCGGGTACGGCGGGAGCACACCCTGTACCTGCTGGACGAGCCCACGACCGGGCTGCACCCGGCCGATGTGGAGGTGCTGCTGCGCCAGTTGCACGGGCTGGTCGACGCGGGCCACTCGGTGGTGGTGGTCGAGCACGACATGACGGTGGTGGCGGGCGCGGACTGGGTGGTGGACCTGGGTCCGGGCGGCGGCGACGAGGGCGGCCGGATCGTGGCGGCGGGTCCGCCGCGCGAGGTCGCCTCGGCGGGGACCGGGCGCACGGCCCCGTACCTGGCGAAGGCGCTCGGGATCTGAGGCCGGGGGCGCCCGGGGCGCCGCGATCAGTAGCAGAACCGTCCCGCACAACAAGCTGACGGTCCGTCAATTCATGGCGGATACGCGGCTGTTCGCTCCGCAAAAGCGGACTTACTCTCAAGTTCACAAGGGTTGACGTCACCCCAGTTCCTCCTCGCACCCCCACCCCATCGAAGCCATTCGAACGAGGAGTCCCCCATGGCAACCCGCAGATTCCGCGTGCCCGCCGCCCTCGTGGCCGCCGCTGCCGCGCTCACCCTCGGCGCCACCGCCGCCGGCGCCGTCGCACCCGGCTCCACCACCGTGAACCCGGCCGGCCACTCCTTCGCCGCCAAGCTCAACGGCAAGGCCACCTTCACGGCCGGCTCCACCACCATGACCTGCACGGTCTCCGCGTCGCTCCCCAACGGCACGGCCACCAACAAGGTCCCGGCCGCCCCCGGCAACCACAACGCCGCCGGTCCCGTCTCCGCCGCCATCAACCCGCCGACCTTCAGCGGCTGCACCACCAGCATCTTCGGCGTCGGCGTGACGGTCACCAGCAACGCCACCAACGGCCAGTGGAGCATCTCCGCCCAGAACGGCTCGCCCGTCTCGGCCGCGCTCACCATGCCCAAGGGCGGTGTCGTCATCAAGACGAGCGGACTGGCCAGCTGTACGCTCACCGCCTCGCCCGGCGGCCCGACCAGCGTCAACGGCTCCTGGACCAACGGCACGCCGTCCAGGCTGACCCTCGCGAACGCGCCCGTGGCGGCCACCGGCACGGGCGGCTTCCTCTGCCCGACGGGCAACCAGACCGCGACCTTCAGCGCCGCCTACGACGTCACGGACACCACCGACTCCGCCCAGCAGATCACCGTGACCGGCTGACCGGTACGGAGACGGCCCGTGCCCCGGGCCCACGGCCCGGGGCACGGCCCCGCGCACGGCCGCCGAAGCTGCTTCTCAGCGGCCGACCTTCTTCGCCTTCCTGGTCGCGCGCAGCCACTCCCGGTTCATCGCCGCGATCGACGGCAGCGGGATGCCCTTGGGGCAGGCCGTGGCGCACTCGCCGGTGAGGGTGCAGCCGCCGAACCCCTCCGCGTCCATCTGCCCCACCATGTCGAGCACCCGCGTCTCGCGCTCGGGCGCGCCCTGCGGCAGCACGTTGAGGTGGTTGACCTTGGCCGAGGTGAAGAGCATGGCCGAGCCGTTGGGGCAGGCCGCCACGCACGCGCCGCAGCCGATGCACTCGGCGTGCTCGAAGGCGGAGTCGGCGTCCGGCTTGGGCACCGGGGTCGCGTGCGCCTCGGGCGCGGCTCCGGTCGGGGCGCTGATGTAGCCGCCCGCCTGGATGATCCGGTCGAAGGCCGAGCGGTCCACCACCAGGTCCTTGACGACCGGGAAGGCGGCGGCCCGCCACGGCTCGACGTCGATGGTGTCGCCGTCCCGGAAGGCCCTCATGTGCAGCTGGCAGGTGGTGGTGCGCTCGGGCCCGTGCGCGTCGCCGTTGATGACGAGGCTGCACGCGCCGCAGATGCCCTCGCGGCAGTCGTGGTCGAAGGCGACCGGGTCCTCGCCGCCGAGGATGAGCTCCTCGTTGAGCGTGTCGAGCATCTCCAGGAAGGACATGTCGGCCGAGATGCCGTCGACTTCGTAGGTGGACATCGCTCCGTCGGCGTCGGCGTTCCGCTGCCGCCAGACGCGCAGGGTGAGCTTCATGCGTAGCTCCGCTGGGTGGGGTGGACGTACTCGAAGACGAGGTCTTCCTTGTGCAGGACGGGGGCGGCGCCGGTCTCCCGGAACTCCCAGGCGGCGGCGTACGAGAACTCCTCGTCGCGCCGGGCCGCCTCGCCGTCCGGGGTCTGGGACTCCTCGCGGAAGTGGCCGCCGCAGGACTCGGCGCGGTGCAGCGCGTCGAGGCACATCAGCTCGGCCAGCTCCAGGTAGTCGACGATGCGGTTGGCCTTCTCCAGCGACTGGTTGAACTCCTCGCCGGTGCCCGGGACCTTGATGCGGCGCCAGAACTCCTCGCGGATCTCGGGGATCCGCTCCAGCGCCTTGCGCAGCCCCTCCTCGGTGCGGGCCATCCCGCAGTACTCCCACATGAGTTCGCCGAGTTCGCGGTGGAAGGAGTCGGGGGTGCGGTCGCCGTCCACGGCGAGCAGCAGGTTCAGCCGGTCCTCGGTCTCGGCGACCGCCTCCACGACGGCCGGGTGCCCGGCGGTGACCGGCTCCTGGTGCGGGTGGCGCGCCAGGTAGTCGTTGATGGTGGAGGGGAGCACGAAGTAGCCGTCGGCCAGGCCCTGCATCAGGGCCGAGGCGCCGAGCCGGTTGGCGCCGTGGTCGGAGAAGTTGGCCTCCCCGATGGCGAACAGGCCGGGGACGGTGGTCTGGAGGTCGTAGTCGACCCACAGCCCGCCCATCGTGTAGTGCACGGCGGGGTAGATCCGCATCGGCACCTCGTACGGGTCCTCGGCGGTGATCCGCTCGTACATCTCGAAGAGGTTGCCGTACTTCTCCTCTACCTTCTCCCGTCCCATCCGCGCGACGGCGTCGGCGAAGTCGAGGTAGACGCCCTGGCCGCCGGGGCCGACGCCGCGCCCCTCGTCGCAGACGTTCTTGGCGGCGCGCGAGGCGATGTCGCGCGGGACGAGGTTGCCGAAGGAGGGGTAGATCCGCTCCAGGTAGTAGTCGCGCTCGTCCTCGGGGATCTCGGCGGCCGGGCGGGTGTCGCCCTTGGCCTTCGGCACCCAGATGCGGCCGTCGTTGCGCAGCGACTCGCTCATCAGGGTCAGCTTGGACTGGTGCTCGCCGGTGCGCGGGATGCAGGTGGGGTGGATCTGGGTGAAGCAGGGGTTGGCGAAGTAGGCGCCGCGCCGGTGGGCCCGCCACACCGCCGTCGCGTTGGAGTTCATCGCGTTGGTGGAGAGGTAGAAGACGTTGCCGTAGCCGCCGGAGGCGAGCACCACCGCGTCCGCGAAGTAGGTGTCGACGCGGCCGGTGACCAGGTCGCGGGCGACGATGCCGCGCGCCCGGCCGTCCACCACGATCAGGTCGAGCATCTCGGTGCGGGCGTGCAGCTCCACGTTCCCGGCGGCGATCTGCCGCGACAGGGCCTGGTAGGCGCCGAGCAGCAGCTGCTGTCCGGTCTGGCCGCGGGCGTAGAACGTACGGGAGACCTGGACGCCGCCGAAGGAGCGGGTGTCGAGGAGCCCGCCGTACTCGCGGGCGAAGGGCACGCCCTGGGCCACGCACTGGTCGATGATCTCCACCGAGATCTGGGCGAGGCGGTGGACGTTGGACTCGCGGGCGCGGAAGTCGCCGCCCTTGACCGTGTCGTAGAAGAGGCGGTGGATGGAGTCGCCGTCGTTGCGGTAGTTCTTGGCCGCGTTGATGCCGCCCTGGGCGGCGATGGAGTGGGCGCGGCGCGGGGAGTCCTGGAAGCAGAACTGGACGACGTGGTAGCCCTGTTCGGCCAGGGTCGCCCCGGCCGAGCCGCCCGCGAGTCCGGTGCCGACCACGATCACGGTGTGCTTGCGGCGGTTGGCGGGGTTGACCAGCTTCGCCTCGAAGCGCCGGGTGTCCCAGCGCTCGGCGACGGGCCCGGTGGGGGCCTTGGTGTCGGCGATCGGCTCGCCGAGCGCGTAGCGCGCGTAGTCGATGGACGGGGTCATTCAGCTCACCACTCCGGTCATGACGGCGACGGGTACGGCGATGAAGCCGAGGGTCAGTACCAGCGCGAGGGCGCCCGCGAGGGCCTTGAGGATCCGGTCGCGGGCCGCGCTGCCCGCGCCCAGGGTCTGGGCCGCGCTCCAGAAGCCGTGGTGGACGTGCAGGCCGAGGGCGAGCATCGCCACGATGTAGATCGTGTTGCCGTACCAGGTGGAGAAGGTGTCGATCACGTTCTGGTAGGGGTGCCCGGTCTGGAAGCCGCCGGAGTGCACGGTCCCGGTCGTCAGGTCGAGGACGTGCCAGACGATGAAGAGCCCGAGGATGATCCCGCCCCAGCGCATGGTGCGGGTGGCGTAGGTGGCCCGGGGCCGCTTGTGGACGTAGCCCTGGGGGCGGGCCCGGATGTCGCGCCGGCTCAGCTGGTACGCGGAGACCGCGTGCGCCACGACGGCGGCGACCAGCACCACCCGGATGATCCACAGCGCCCACTCGTAGTGCAGGAACGGCTCACCGATGGTGCGCAGCCAGTGCGCGTACCCGTTGAAGTCGCCCGCACCGAAGAAGATCTTGAGGTTGCCGAACATGTGGACGGCGAGGTACGTCAGCATGATCAGTCCGCTGACGGCCATGACCGTCTTCTTGCCGACGGTCGAGTCCCACACGGTGCGCGTCAAGGACGGTTTTCGGTCCGTCCGCGTTGCCAGAGCCATGTCATAGACGCTAGGGCCGGAGGTCCCGAGAGGTCCAAGACATGAATACGGTCATTTCCATAGCCATGGCCTATGATGAACCATGCAGTTCCAGCAGCTCCTGTACTTCGTGGCCGTCGCCGAGACCCGCCACTTCACCCGCGCCGCCGAGCAGGTGCACGTCGCCCAGCCCTCCCTCTCCCAGCAGATCAGGGCGCTGGAGAAGGAGCTGGGCGCCGAGCTGTTCAGCCGCGCCCGGGGCAACATCGCGCTCACCGACGCGGGCGAGGCCCTGCTGCCGCTGGCCCGCCGCATCCTGGCCGACGCCGACACCGCCCGCATCGAGGTGCAGGAGCTGGCCCAGCTGCGGCGCGGCCGGGTCCGCCTCGGCGCCACCCCGAGCCTGTGCACCGGGCTGCTCCCCGACGTACTGCGCGCCTTCCACGACCGCCACCCCGGCATCCAGCTCCTGATCGAGGAGGGCGGCTCGCACGACCTCGTACGGGAGCTGGCGCGCGGCGCCCTCGACCTCGCGCTGGTGGTGCTGCCGCTGCCGCCCGGCTCGCCCGCGCTCACCACCGTCGAGCTGTTCCACGAGGACCTGGTGGTGGTGTCGGCCGCCGCCGCGCCCGCGCCCGGCACCGACGGCCGGGTGCGCGTCCGCGATCTGCGCGACGCACCGCTCGTGATGTTCCGGCACGGCTACGACCTGCGCGAACTCACCGTCAACGCCTGCCGCGCCGAGGGCTTCGAGCCGGTGTTCACGGTCGAGGGCGGCGAGATGGACGCGGTGCTCGGCTTCGTCCGCGCCGGGCTCGGCATCGCGGTGGTGCCCAGCATGGTGGCCGGGCGGGCCGCCGATCTGCGGGTGACCCCGCTGGAGCGCCCGGGGCTGCGCCGTACGATCGCGCTGGCCCACCGCAGCGACGTGGACCCGCCGCGCGCCGCGCGGGAGTTGCAGCGGGTCCTGCTGCGGGCCGGGGCGGACCCGGCCCCTCGGCGGCGGTAGTTCAGACGGCGTCCGTGAGGGCCAGCGCGTGGATGCGGTCGGGCGCGCCGGGGCGGGCGTAGTACCAGCCCTGCGCGGTGTCGCAGCCCAGCTCGCGCAGCTGCTCGGCCTGGGCCCCGGTCTCCACGCCCTCGACGGTCACGGCCAGTTCGAGGCTGTGGGCCAGCGACACGATCCCCTCGACGATCTTGATGTCGACCGGGTCCGCCGGATGCTGCTGCATGGACTGGGTGAAGGAACGATCCAGCTTGAGCACGCTCACCGGCAGCCGGCGCAGATTGGCCAGGTTGGAGTAGCCCGTGCCGAAGTCGTCGAGGGCGATGTCCACCCCCATCTCGGCGAGCTGGCGCAGCGGCTTCAGCAGATCGTCGTCCGCCCCGATCAGCGCGGACTCGGTGACCTCCAGGCACAGCGCGCCCGGCTCCAGACCCGAGCGCTCCAGCACCTCCACCGTGTCGGCCACCAGCCCCGGGTGGTGCAGCTGGGTCGGCGAGAGGTTCACGTTGACCCGCAGCGGGCCGCCGGCCCGCGCCCCCGGGTGCCGCTCCTGCCAGAACCGCGCCTGGCGCACCGACTCCTCCATCACCCAGCGCCCGAGCGGCACGATCAGCCCGGTGTGCTCGGCGAGCGGGATGAACCGGTCCGGGCCGAGCACCCCGTGCTGCGGGTGCGACCAGCGCACCAGCGCCTCGGCCCCGTGCACACTGCCGTCGTTCAGGTGCACCAGCGGCTGGTACTCGATGAAGAACTCACCGCGCTCCAGCGCCGCCGGCAGCGCGTTGGTGAGCCCGTGCCGGGTGATCGCGCGGGCGTCGGCCTCCGGGTCGGCGCGCTCGAACCGGTTGCCCCCGGCCGCCTTCGCCCGGTACATCGTGATGTCGGCGCTGCGCAGCACCTCGGCCGCGTTGCGCTCGCCCGCCGGGCCCTCGACGACGCCGATCGAGCCGCGCACGGTGAGCTCGCGGCCCTCCAGACGGATCGGCGCGGAGAGCACGTTGAGGATCCGCGAGGCCAGTTCGTCGACCTCGCGCACGGTCTCGCTGCCCGTGGTCAGGGCCACGAACTCGTCGCCGCCCAGCCGCGCCACCATCTCGCCGGGCCCGGTCGCACAGCTCTGCAGCCGGTCGGCGACCTCCACCAGGAGCCGGTCGCCCGCCGAGTGGCCGAGGCTGTCGTTGACGGCCTTGAAGCCGTCCAGGTCCAGATAGCAGAGCGCGAAGCGGCGGTCGCCCCCGGCCGCGAGCGCCTTGTCCAGGCGCTCGAAGAAGAGGGTGCGGTTGGGCAGCCCGGTCAGGGCGTCGTGGGTGGCCTCGTAGCGCAGCCGCAGGTTGAGCAGCCGCCGCTCGGTGGTGTCCTCCAGCAGGGCCAGCTGGTACTGGGGGCGGCCCTCGGCGTCGCGCAGCAGCGAGACCGTCAGATTGGTCCACAGGACGGTGCCGTCACCCCGGTAGTACGGCTTCTCGACCCGGTAGTGGTCGCGGTCGCCCCGGACCAGCTCCTCGTACAGCTTCCACACCTGCGGGGCGTCCTCGGGGTGCACCCACTCGCTGACGTTGCGGCTGCGGATCTGGCCCTCGACGCCGCCGAACATCCGGGTCAGCGTCTCGTTGACCTCCAGGACGCGGCCTTCGAGGTCGGCGATGCCGATGCCGACGGCCGCGCCCTCGAAGACCGCTCGGAACCGGGCCTCGGTGGTGTGCAGCGCCTCCTCGGCGGCGCTGCGCGCGGAGAGCGCCGAGCGGGCGATGGCCTCCTGCTCGGTGAGGGTCCGCTCGCGCAGCGCCTGGGCGAACCCGGCGGCCAGCGCGTGCTGGAGGCGGGCGCAGCGGGCCCGCGCCTCCTCGGGCCGCAGCTCCCCGCCCGTACCGCAGTACAGGACGAGGTAGGAGTCGACCACGCCCAGGGTGCGGCTGAGCGCGTCCGGGTCGGTGCAGTGCGCGCGGACGAGCGCGGCGCCGATCTCGTACGCGGGCGCCGGGTCGAAGTGGCGGCGGTGCAGCGCGTCGATGAGCCGGCGGGCCAGCGGGACGAGATGGCTCTCGAACTCGGGGCGAGTCAGCGAGGTCGCGGTCACCGGGAAGATCGCCCGGCTCCATATGGTGGCGAACCGTCTGAGCCGGGACTCGGGACCGTCGGGATCGACCGGCTGCCCGTCCGTCCGGATGGGCGTGCTCACGCGGTGCGCCCCACGCCGGCGAACCCGGAGAAGGCGTACGGATCCTCCTGTTCGGGCGAGGTCTCCGGGCGCCACATCGGCATCTGCACCAGTCCGGGCGCGACCATCTCGAAGCCGTCGAAGAACCGGGCGATCTCCTCGCTGGTGCGCATGACCAGCGGGTTGCGGATGTTGCGGTAGACCCCCACCGCGCCGCCCGCGCGGTCCTCGCTGAGCGGGATGCCCTCGTACGCGGCGTGGGTGAGGATCAGCAGGCTGCCCGGGGCGAGCGCGTCGCGCAGCTCGGCCACCGCGGCGCGCGGGTCGTCCTCGTCCTCCAGGAAGTGCAGCACCGCGACGAGCAGCAGCGCGACCGGCCGCTCCGGGTCGATCAGCCGCTCCACCTCGGGGCTGGTCAGGATGTCGTGGGGCTTGCGCAGATCGGCGGCGACGATCCCGGCCCGGTCGTTGCCGGCCAGCACCGCCCGGCTGTGGGCGACGGCCACCGGGTCGTGGTCGACGTAGACGACCCGCGCCTCGGGATTGGCCCGCTGGGCGACCTCGTGGACGTTTCCGAAAGTCGGGATGCCGGAGCCGATGTCCAGAAATTGCGTGATTCCCTCGTCCTGCGCGAATCGCACGGCCCGCCGCATGAACGCCCGGTTCGCCTGCATCACCTTGGGCAGTCCGGGGATGAACTCCATGGCCTTGCGCGCGGCTTCCCGGTCCACCTCGAAATTGTGCGAGCCGCCCAGGTAGTAGTCGTAGATGCGGGACACACTCGGGACCGAGATGTCGATGCCCGTCGGGGCCCAGGCAGGACGCTCCATCTATGTCTCCAACAACTCGCCGCGGGGGGTGTGGTGGCCATGTGCATGGTCAGTGTTCGAGCTGAGGCTACTGATCGTCAGCCAAGAGGGCGAGTAAAAACGGAAAATGCCGATCCGTTATTGGTCACACCCGCCACCTGTCACACTCTTCGAAAGACCCCCCGAAACGCACGTCGAACCCGCCACCGCGCGGGGGACACGGTGACGGGCCGACGGCCTGGGGGGCTTCCCGGGATTCCCGGTGACTTGCGCGACGACGACTCTCCGACAGCTTCCGGACGGCTGCCCGACGACGGCCGGGCGACCGCGCGACGGCTGCTCGGCGACTACGTGGCGGCTACTTGGCGGCTCCGATCATCTTGCCCTCGGGAGAGACCGCGTACCAGGTGCCGCCCACGCCCTGGCCATGGGTGTCACCGGGCTTGGCGTCGCCGGAGAACGTGTAGACCGGCCAGCAGGTGATGGACTGCTGCTCGACCCCGTCGGGCCGGTCGAAGGTGACGAACCCCTTGAGGGCGATGCCCTCGGTGTTCGCCTTCTCCACGGGCGCGACCGCGGGCCACTTCTTGAGGCAGGCGCCGGTGCAGGCGGACTTCATGGGCCAGGCGGAGTCCTTCTTGAAGCGGTACACGGTCATGCCGCGCGCATCCACGATGATCTTGCCCAGTTTGGCGTCGTCCCGGACCGACAGCCCCTTCATGTTCATGGCGGGCGCCTGCTCCTGGGACCCGGCCCCGGAGCCGTCCGCCGAGGGCGCCGCCTTCTTGCCGTCGGGGGCGGCGGCGTGCCAGGTGCCGCCGACGCCCTGCCCGTTGGCGTCGCCCGCCTTGGTGTCCTTGGCGTAGCGGTACATCGGCCAGCCGGCGATCGTCAGCTGCTTGCTGCCGTCGGCGCGGGCGACCTCGCCGATGAGGCCGGAATCGGTGCCGGGCGCCTCGGTGACGCTGCCCGCGGGCACGGCGGGCCACAGCTTCGCGCAGTCGCCCTCGCAATTCGACTTCGGCGGACTCGCGGTGTCCTTGTCGAAGCGGTAGAGCGTGAACCCGGCGCTGTCGGTCACCACCTTGCCGAGCTCCTTGCTGTCCCACACCGTGAGCTGCCCGGCCGTCTTGGCCGCCGCCTGGTTGGCGGTCCCGGACCCCGCGCCGTAGCCCGCGTCGCCGTATCCGTACCCGTTTCCGCTGCCCGCGGCCGGGGCGGCGTTGCCCGCCGACTGCGCCTTCGGCGAGCCGCTTCCCTTGTCCTGACCGCACGCCGTCGCCGTGAGTGCCAGTACTGCCGCCGCCGTCACCGCGAGCGAGGCGTTGCGCCAGGTAGCCATGTCAACTCCCGTTGATCCTGTATCGGTTGTGGCGCCTGGATGCGCCGTTCATGGCCCTAGGTACGGGTCAGGGGCCCTCCCGTGTTCAACGCCCGCGAAAGAATTTTCCCGGCGCCCCGAATCGCCCCGAGCGCGTTCCAAACGCAAATCCGAACAAGGTCCCCCCATTGGGGGAATCCCCGCCGGTCGCATGGTGACGCGGCGCGCGGAGCCCGATGATCCTCGACGTGCACGCATCCCACATGGCACAACGGCTGCTCTCGGCCACGGCGTTGGCCCTGCTGCTGGCGGCGCCCGCGCCGCACGCGCGCGCGGACGCCTGCGCGTACGCGTCGGTGCCCGGCGGCAACGGGAACGGCTGGTCGGTGGCGGTGGCCGGGGGCCACTGCCCCCCGACGCCCACTCCCACCCCGACCCCCACCAGGCAACCGCCCAAGCCGCCGCCGCACCACCCGGCGCCGCCGCCCCCCGTGCCGCCGCACCGCCCGGCCCCGGTCCCGCCGACGCCGCGTCCGCCGAAACCCGTGCCGCCGCCGCCCGTGGTGCCGGCGCCGCCCCCACCGGTGCCCAAGCCGGTGCCGCCGAGGCCCGCGCCGCCCGCCGTGCCGCCGAAGCCCGCGCCGCCGCCCGCCCCCGGCCCCTCGGCCGCGCCCCGGCCGCTCGCGCTGCCGCACTACCGGGCGCCGGTGCACAAGAGGCCCTCGGGCGGACTGTCCACGGTGACGTTCACCCTGCTGATCACCGCGCCCGCGGTGTTCGCCGTGGCGGTGCTCCGGCCGCGGTCGTCGCGCTAGGGGCCGCCGTCCCGTCCGCGCCCGTCCGCCGCCCCACCGCCCGCCCGATGCCGCAGTCCCGCGCCCCCGTCGGGGCGCGCCCTTTCCGGAGGTTTCCCCCTTGAAGGACTGGTTCGTCCTCACCCTGGCGATGGCCGCCGCGTGCGCCGTCGTCCTCACCATCGTCGTCGTCAACAACCGCCGCATCAGCGACGACGACGATCCCTCCCAGACCCCGGACGTCATGGAGTACATGACGATGATGATCGGCGTGGTCTACGCGATCGTCCTCGGTCTGGCCATCGCGGGCGTCTGGGAGGCCCGGGGCGGGGCCTCGGAGACCGTCCGCCAGGAGGCGCAGGCCCTGCACGAGATCAGCGAGCGCGTCCAGGTCTACCCGGCCCAGGTCCGCGAGCGCATCCGCGCCGACGTCGACTCGTACGTCACCTACGTCGTCGACTCCGAGTGGCACCACATGACCGTCGCGGGCGAACTCGGCGACAAGGGCGACGTGCTGCTGAACCAGCTGCGCCGGGACGTCACCGACTACGTGCCCGCCAACGACCACGAGGCACAGGCGTACCAGCCGCTGGTCGACCAGGTGGCCGCCGTCGACGACGCCCGCACCTCGCGCGGACAGGGCGCCGGGGACACCATGCCCGGGGTCGTCTGGTTCGGCCTGATCGTCGGCGCCGTCGTCACCGTCGGCCTCATCTTCACCCTGCAGATCCGCCGCACCCCGCGCGAGCTGCTGGTGGCCGGGCTCTTCAGCGTGCTCATCGCCTTCCTGCTCTTCCTGATCTGGGACTTCGACGCCCCCTTCGGCCGGGGCATCTCGGCCACCGCCCAGCCGTTCTACGACCTCTTCCCCGATGTGCTGAAGTGAGCCGCCTCAAGCGCGACACGCCGAAGGCTGCGCCGGGCGGGGGAACGGAATGCCCCATTCGCCGGACACCGATCGCGACCGGGACACCCCGCTCCTAGCGTGTCCGGCATCGAGGTGTATTTCCCTCTCCATGCGGAAATCGATTCCGCGGTGCGCCTCGGGGACCCGGAGGACTGTCCATGGGCGCGATACGCATCGGATCCGCCACCCTGCTGGGAGCCGCGGTGCTCACCCTCACCGGCCCCGCGGCCCTCGCCGCCCCGTCCGCCGACGGCGGCCGCGCGCACGGCAGCAACATCACGTCGTTCGGGTTCAGCGTGACCCCCTCCACCATCGCTCCCGGCGGCACCGTCACGCTGAACGTCACCGGGTGCCCCTCCACCGCCACGGCCTCCTCCGCTGTCTTCAGTACGGTGACCATCTCCCCCAACAGCTCGACGACCGCCCAGGTCGACTCCGACGCCAAGCGCGGTGCCACCTACACCGTGACCTTCATGTGCGGCGGCGAGCGGGGCACCACCGATCTGACGATCACGGGCGGCACCCCGGTGCCGATCCGCCCGACCGGCCGGCCCACCATCAGCACCACCAGCGTCCCGGCGCGCGGAGTGCGCGGCGGGCTCGGCGGCACCTCCGACGGCATCGACAAGGGCGAGATCGCCATCGGCCTGGCGCTGGTCGCCGCGGCGGGCGGCGGCGTCCTGGTCTATCTGCGCCGCCGCAACGGCGGCGAGCACTAGCGCCCGCCCGCACCCTGAACCGCCGGTCGCCCCGAGTCCTGGCCAGGACTCGGGGCGACCGGCGGTTCGGCTCTGTCCGGGAGGTTCGGCCGGTCAGATCCGTCCGCCGACCGTGCGGCGGCGCCGCGCGACGAACACGGCACCGCCGATGGCGGAGAGCGCCACCAGGGAGCCGCCGACCGCCATCTCGGTCTGTGTCGGGCCGGCCGCGCCGCCGAGGCCGCCCATCGCCCCGCGGCCGGGGAGCACGGTGAAACTGCGCGTCTCCGTCCGCGGGTTGTCGTTGCACCGGACCGACAGGTTGTACGAGCCGGGGGTGACGTGGTCGTGGATTCTCGCCGTGGCGAATCCGGTGTCCCCGGCCGAGAGGGACGTCGTCTGGAACGCGTTCGACGTGACGATGCCGCCGTGCCCGCAGCCGTTGGCCTGGATGGTCAGCTGGGCACCCGGGTGCACCGCGTTCGGGCTGACGGTGACGTTGCTCGGACCGAAGTTGGCGGCGGCCATCGGGGCGGAGAGCCCCACCGCCGCGAAGGCGGCCACGGCCACCGGGAGAGCGCGTGCAGCACGCATGGTTGAACCTCCGAGGGAGGGCGCCCCAAAGCCGTGCTCCGGGAAATTCGACGAGTACGCCTCCCATGACGAACCCTCACCGCACGTCCTCGCCCCCGCATGTCGGCGCTGGTCCACCCTGGTGAGCCGACACGCCGCCCGGTGGGCCCCGAATCTGACGGACCCGCAGGTCACAGACCGTCAGAAAGATTGTCCGACCGATGACACCGGATGGGTCACGCGGACGTCCCCGAGGACCACCGCCCGTGCGTCCGCCACCCGTTCGCCCCTCTCTGATCGCCGGAGTGCGGGGCCGCGCTTACCGTGCCTACAGGTGGCACCGGAGGGCTTTGGAGGGAGCGAGATGGGTCACGAAGAGGGCGGCTCGGAGCGTCGCAGACGGTCGCCGTGGGGAGCGCTGGCCCTGGTGATGCTGACCGGCCTGGCTCTGGTGCGGAACGGCGCGGACGTCACGATGGGCCCGCCGCAGCCCGCCGCCGCGGCGGCGCTGAGCGGCCGTCCCGAGGTCTTCGTCCCCGCCGCCACGGTCGCCCCGGTCGAGCCCCTGCCTTACGCGGCGGTCTCCCGGATCAGGATCGACGGGATCAAGGTCGACGCCCCGGTGATCGAGGTGGGCCTGGACGTGGACGGCTGGGTGCAGGCGCCGCCGCCGGACGACCCCAACCTCGCGGGCTGGTACCAGAACGCGATCTCGCCCGGCCAGCGCGGCACCGCCGTGATGGTCGGCCACGTCGACACCGTGCGCGGCCCCGCCGTCTTCTACGGCCTGGGCTCGCTCAAGAAGGGCAACCACATCGAGGTGACCCGCTACGACGGGCGGGTGGCGGTCTTCGAGATCTACGGCGTCGAGGTCTACGACAAGAACAACTTCCCGGGTGCCCGGGTGTACGGCGACACCGGGCACCCGGAGCTGCGGGTGATCACCTGCGGCGGCGGCTTCACCAAGGCCCGGGGCTACGACGGCAACGTGGTGGTCTTCGCCCGTATGGTGGCCGTCCGCTGAACCGGCCGGGCCCGGCCCCCGGTCAGCGCCGCTTGGGCGGTACGCGCAGGGTGTAGCCGGCGGTGAGCAGCCGGGGCAGATAGGTGCGCAGCGCGGCCACGCTCTGCGAGCGGTCGCCCCCGGCGTCGTGCGAGAGCACCACGACACCGGGGGCGGCGCCCGCCAGGACCCGGCGCACGATGGTGGGGGTGCCGGGGGTGGTCCAGTCGAGGGTGTCGACGGTCCAGCCCATCGGCTCCATGCCGAGTTCGGCACCGATCTCGAACGAGTTGCGGTTCCAGGCGCCGTACGGCGCGCGGAACCACTGCGGGCGCTCCCCCAGCACCTCGTCGATCACCTCGCTGGTGCGGGTCATCTCGTCGCGCACGGCCGCCCAGGACATCTTGATGAGCAGCGGGTGGGTCCAGGAGTGGTTGCCGACCACATGCCCGTCGTCCCGCATCTCGCGCAGCAGGTCGCGGTTGTCGGTGGCCATCTCGCCGCAGACGAAGAACATGGCGCGCACGTCGAACTCGCGCAGGGTGCGCAGGATCTGCGGGGTGTAGCGCGGGTCCGGGCCGTCGTCGAACGTGAGCACCATGGTGTCGGGGCCGAGCTGCGGCATGCGCAGGAACGGCCGGCGCCGCACCGGCGGCAGCGCCGTGCGGTACTGGGCCGGTGCCTCGCCGGTCATCGGGGCCAGCCGGTACGCGGTGGACTTCAGCCGGGGCGCCGCCGCCTGGGGGCCCGCGGCGGGCCGGGCGGCCCCCGTCTCCGGCACGCCGGTGTCCTCGGCGGTCAGCAGGCGCAGGGTGGCGGCGGCTCCCAGACAGGCGCCGACGCGCAGGAGCGTGCGCCGCCCGGGCTGCTTCTCATCCTTTTTCATGACCCATGGCTCGCACGGCGCGCGGCCCGCACGGCTGAAGCACACCGCCCGCGCCGCCGAAAACACCCGTTGGGACGCACCCGGGGCCGGGCGGCACGGAGCGTGGGGTCAGTGGCGGCGCACCAGCGGGAACGGCAGGGTCTCACGGATCGTCAGACCGGTGAGGAACATGACGAGCCGGTCCACCCCGATGCCCAGTCCGCCGGTGGGCGGCATCGCGTACTCCAGGGCGTCCAGGAACTCCTCGTCCAGCTCCATCGCCTCCGGGTCGCCGCCCGCCGCCAGCAGCGACTGCGCGGTGAGCCGACGGCGCTGCTCCACCGGGTCGGTCAACTCCGAGTAGGCGGTGCCCAGTTCGGTGCCGAAGGCGACCAGGTCCCAGCGCTCGGCGAGCCGGGGGTCGTGGCGGTGCTGGCGGGTGAGCGGGGAGACGTCGGTGGGGAAGTCCTTGTAGAAGGTGGGCAGCTGGGTCTTCTCCTCGACCAGCCGCTCGTACATCTCCAGGGCCACGTCGCCCCGGGTGTTCTCGGGCGTGTGCGGGACCCCGGCCCGGTCGCAGAGTCGCCGCAGGGTCCGCTCGTCGGTGTCCGCGTCGACCTCCTCGCCCAGCGCCTCGGAGATCGCCCCGTACATCGTCCGGACCGGCCAGGCTCCGGAGATGTCGTGCTCGACGAGCCGTCCGTCGGGGCCCGCCTTGCGCGCCACCGGCGCCCCGAACGCGGCGGTGGCCGCACCCTGGATGAGCTCGCGGGTCAGGTCGAGCATCACGTCGTAGTCCGCGTACGCCTGGTACGCCTCCAGCATCGTGAACTCGGGGTTGTGCTTGTACGAGACGCCCTCGTTGCGGAAGGTGCGGCCCATCTCGAAGACCTTCTCGACGCCGCCCACGCACAGCCGCTTGAGGTAGAGCTCGGGCGCGATCCGCAGATAGAGGTCCAGGTCGTAGGCGTTGATGTGGGTGGTGAAGGGGCGGGCGTTGGCGCCGCCGTGGATCTGCTGGAGCATCGGCGTCTCGACCTCCAGGTAGCCGCGGTCCAGCAGCCCCTGGCGCAGCGCCTGGACGGCGGTGGAGCGGGCCCGGACCACCTCCCGCGCCTCGGGCCGGGCCACCAGGTCGAGATAGCGCCGGCGCACCCGCGCCTCGGGGTCGGCCAGGCCGCGCCGCTTGTCGGGCAGCGGGCGCAGGCACTTGCCGGTCATCTGCCAGGAGGCGACGAAGAGGGAGTACTCGCCCCTGGCCGTGGTGCCGGTGGCGCCGGTGGCCGTGACGTGGTCGCCGAGGTCGACGTCGTGGGTGAAGCGGTCCAGGACCGCCGCGCCCGTGCCGTCGCGGGTCAGCGCCAGCTGGAGGTCGCCGGACCAGTCGCGCAGCACCACGAAGACGACGCCGCCGAAGTCGCGTACGGCCAGCACCCGCCCGGCGACCGTCGCGTCCGTGCCCTTCCCGGCGGCGCGCAGCTCCGCCACGGTGTGGGTGCGGGCCGGGACGAGGACGGGGTACGGCTCGGTGCCCTCGGCGCGCAGCCGCTCCAGCTTGCGGTGGCGCACCCGCACCTGCTCGGGCAGCTGCCGCTCCCCCGCGCCCTCGGCGGCGCCCCCGGCCAGGCCGAGCGCCTCGATGGAGGGCAGGCCCTCGGTGGTGACCGGGCTGGTGACGCCCCGGGGGTGCCCCTTGCCCCAGAGCTTGCGCAGACTGGGTACGGAGACGAAGCCCTCGGCGATGCCGGAGGCCAGGCCCACCCGGGCCAGCGAGCCCGCGTCGCCGTAGCAGAGGAAGCGCGGGAACCACTGCGGCTGGTACTTCACGTTCGACCGGTACAGCGCCTCCAGCTGCCACCACTTGGAGAAGAACAGCAGCAGCCTGCGCCACAGCCGCAGCACCGGGCCCGCGCCGATCCGGGCCCCCTCCTCGAAGGCCGAGCGGAACACCGCGAAGTTGAGCGAGATCCGCCGCACCCCGAGCTTGGGCGCGTACGCGCAGAGCTCGGCCACCATGAACTCCATGACGCCGTTGGGCGCGCTGCGGTCGCGCCGCATCAGGTCGAGCGAGATGCCGTCCGGGCCCCACGGCACGAACGACAGCAGCGCGATGAGCCGACCCCCGTCGTCGAACGCCTCCACCAGCAGGCAGTCCCCGTCGGCCGGGTCGCCGAGCCGGTCGAGCGCCATCGAGAAGCCGCGTTCGGTCTCGGTGTCGCGCCAGGCGTCGGCCCGATCGACGATCTGCCCCATCTCCTCGTCGGAGAGCGCCGAGTGGCGTCGGATACGGGTGGTGGCGCCGGTGCGGGCGACGCGGTGGACGGCCTGCCGGGTGACCCGCATCTCGCGGCCGTCCAGGTCGAACCTGGCCACGTGCAGGATCGCCTCGTCGCCGAGTTGCATGGCGCTCAGGCCGTGCCGGGCGTAGACGGTGGCGCCCTCCTCGGAGGCGCCCATCACGGCGGGCGCCCAGGCGTACTTGCGGGCCACGTCCAGCCAGGCGGCGATGGCGGGCCCCCACGCCTCGCGGTCGCCCACCGGGTCGCCGCTGGCCAGCGCGACCCCGGCCTCCACCCGGTAGGTGACGGCCGCCTTGCCGCTCGGCGAGAACACCACGGCCTTGTCGCGGCGGGTGGCGAAGTAGCCGAGCGAGTCGCCCTGGCCGTACGCGCCGAGCAGCGCCCGGATGCGGGGCTCCTCGTCGCCGTGCAGCGCGGCCTCCATGCGCTGTGAGCGGAAGAGCGTGGTGGCCGCGCTGAGCAGGGCGATCGCACCGAACAGACCGAGGAAGAAGAAGAGCGGGCGGGGCGGGCGGCCGTCGAACTGGCCGCCGGAGGCGAGGCCGCCGAACACCCGGTTGGTGGCCCAGAGCAGCCGCTGGCCGCGCGGCAGCGTCCCGGGGAAGATCTCGACCAGGCCCCACCCGGCCAGCACGCCCGCCGCCAGCCCGAGGACCAGGACGAGCAGCGAGCGGTGGACGGCGCCGCGCCGGGTCTCGGCGTAGAACTCGCCGCGCGCCACGATCAGCAGCACGAGCGCGGCCCCGCACACCAGGCCGTTGGCGATCCAGGACCACTCGGCGACGGCCAGCAGCAGCACGTCGGCGAGGAACAGCAGCCCCAGATAGGCCACCACCAGCCACCAGGCGACCTTCTTGCGCGCGCCGATGGCCGCGGCGAGCAGCAGCAGGAAGACCGCGTACGCGAGGTTGGCGCTGACCGGGACGGTGACGCGGTCCAGGAACCAGGACACCGGGGCCGCCCAGTGGCGCAGCGCGGGCAGCAGGGAGATGGCCCCGCAGTACAGCCCGAGCGCGCCGAAGAACAGGGCGAACGCCTCCGGCACCCGGCTCAGGAACGGCGGCCGTGCGGCCGTCCGCTCCCGGGCGGCCTGGGGCGCCCCCTCGGTGACACTCATGCCTTGCACTCTAGGGAGCGCCGCGCCGGGCCGCCTGTCGGACGGTGCCCGGCGTGGCGTTAGCCTCGAACTGTGACAACAGCCTTCGAACGCGGTACCGACGGGCCCAAGGTCATCGTCGTAGGAGTGGACGGCTCCGAATCCTCCCTGCGGGCGGCGTCGTACGCGGGCGGCCTGGCCCGGCGGCAGAACGCGCTGCTCGCGGTGGTCTACGTCCAGCCCGTGCTGGCGGCCGGGGCCGCGCTGGGCGCGCCGGTCGCGGAGACCACGGGCGAGATCGCCGAGAACCTGGCCGAGGAGATCCGCTCCGCCGCCGAGCGGGTGCGGGACATCTGGACCGTCCGCTGGGAGTTCCACACGTTCCGGGGCGATGCCTACGGGGGCCTGGTGACGGCGGCGGACGAGCTGAAGGCGGACGCGGTCGTGGTGGGCGCCTCGGAGTCGGCGGGCCACCGCATCGTCGGGTCGGTGGCGGTCCGGCTGGTGAAGGCGGGCCGCTGGCCGGTGACGGTGGTGCCGTAGCCCCGGCCCGACCCCTGGGCCCGGACCCTACCGCACCGCCATCGTCAGGCCGTCCCGGGCCGCCCCGCGGCTCAGTACCGCCTCGCGGATCTGGGCCTCGGTCGCGCGGTAGTCCTCGCGGTCCGGCGACTCCTTCAGGGCCGCGGGCAGGTCGATCACCCGGCCTCGCTCCGGGTCGACCCACTGGGGGATGAACTCCGCCTTGGTGACCTCCCAGCGCGCCCCGGCCCGCGCGGGCGGGGCGAAGGTGAAGCGGGCGATGGAGCTCATGTTGCCCCGGGCGTCGCGCGCGCCCGAGTCGTTGAACATCTCCCCGGCGATCTGGTCGCCCTCCCCGTAGACGATCCAGGTCCCGTTGACCTTCTCGTACGCCTGCGGGATGTGGGCGTGCGTGCCCAGGATCAGGTCGATGTCGGGGCGGCCGTCGGTCCGGGAGGCGGTGAGGGCCCGGCCGAGGCCCAGCTGCCGCTCGTCGGGCTCGGTCTGCCACTCGGTGCCCCAGTGCAGGCTGACCACGACCACGTCCGCCCCGGCCCTGCGGGCCGCCCGCGCGTCCGCGACGATCCGCTCCTCGTCGATGAGGTGGACCGCCCAGGGCTGCCCGTCCGGCATGGGGTAGCCGTTGGTGTCGTAGGTGTAGGCCAGCTGGGCGACCCGGGCGCCGCCCGCCTCCAGCAGGGCGGGGGCGGCGGATTCCTGGGCGGTGCGCCCGGAGCCGGTGTGCTTGAGCCCGGCCTTGTCAAAGGCGCTCAGGGTCCGCGCGATGCCGTCGGCCCCGTCGTCGAGGGTGTGGTTGGACGCCGTGGAGCAGGAGTCGTACCCGGTGTCCTTGAGCGCGGCGGCCACCTGCGGGGGCGACTTGAACGCGGGATAGCCGGTGAAGGGCCCGCCGTCCGGTCCGTACACCGTCTCCATGTGACAGATCGCCAGGTCCGCCCGGGAGATGACCGGCCGGACCCCGGCGAGCATCGGGCGGAAGTCGTAGCCGTCCCCGCCCGCGTCGGCCGCCGCGCGCTCGATGGTGGAGGAGTGCGGCAGTACGTCACCGGTGGCGACCAGCGTGAACGGTCGGGGCCCGGCCGCCGGGCCGCCCGCCGACGAGGGTGCGCCGGGGCGCTCGGACTCCTCGTGGCGGGGCGGGCGCTCGGGGCCCGGGCGCTGTGCGGTACAGCCTGCGGCGGCGAGGGCGAGCGCCGCGAGGGCCGCCGTCCGCCGGCTCGTGGTCCTGGTCATGGCACCGGGCTCCAGGGTCGGGAATGCCTGATGGACTATCAGTTGTCCATATAATGCATATTTGATCCGATTCTTGGACCGTTCGCCGCACCATTCGCCGCTCCATTCGACCGTTCGTCGCATGTCGCGGTCGGGCCGCTGTCCCTTCCCGCCCGAGTGCGCTCGGATACGGGCTGCGGCCTGCGGACTTCTCGGGAAGGGGAACACCAAGGTGAGCAAGTACACCCGCGAGCCCGATCTGGCGGCGCTCCAGCGCGAGCACGGACCCGCCCTGCTGCACTTCCTGCTGGGCCTGACCTACGGCGACCGGCAGCGCGCCGAGGACCTGCTGCAGGAGACGCTGGTCCGGGCCTGGCAGCACCCCGAGGCGTTCGAGGGCCCGTACGCCTCGATGCGGCCGTGGCTCTTCACGGTCGGCCGGCGGCTGGCGATCGACGCCCGGCGGGGGCGGCGGGCGCGGCCGGTCGAGGTGCACGACGCCGTGCTCGACAGCCGCGCCGAGGCGCAGGAGGACCACGCCGAGCGGTCGGCGGCGGCGCTCGACGTACGGGACGCGGTGCGCACGCTCAGCCCGGAGCACCGGGCGGTGCTGACCCAGATCTACTTCCGGGGGCTCAGCGTCGCCGAGGCCGCCGAAGCCCTGGGGGTGCCGTGCGGGACCGTCAAGTCCCGTTCGTACTATGCTCTTCGGGCCCTGGCGCGGGTCCTGCCGGGCTATGCGTCCGGCGACCCGTCCGCCAGGTCCTCCACACGGAGCAGGGCCAGCAGCGAGGCCGTCTCGGCGACCTCCAGGTAGGCCGCGCGGCACGCCGCGCAGCCGCGCAGATGCCCGGCGACACGGCGGTCGTCCTCCGGCGCCAGGGCGCCCAGGACGTAACCGCCGAGCAGTTGCCGCACATGCATGGGCACCCCTCGGGGACGACGGATCCTGCCCTTCTGGCCACGGCGGGCGCGCGCCCCCGGTTCAATGCTCCCTGGAGCTCCCTGGAGCGCCTGGACAGTCGATGAAAGAGGCGAGACGGAATGCGTCCGGAGGGTACGAACGGGACCAGTGGTGGCGAGCTGCTGGTGCCGATGGCATGGATGTACGCGGAGTACATCGCCGACGAATTACTGCGCACCGGCGATCTGATGCCGCCGACCACGCTCGAATTCAGGGCCGGACGCAACGCCTTGGCGTTGACGATCTTCCTGTCCGACGGGGCGGTCGGCGGCGCACGGGTGGTGGCGCGGCTCGACGAGTGGAGTTCGCTGACGGCGGCGGGACGGCCCTGGCACGACTGGGTCCGCGAGCGCCTCAAGGAGCGGGAGGCGACCGGGTCCGGCCCCGACCTCGCGCTGGCCCACAGCGCCTGGCGGTGGCTGGAGGAGACCGAGCTGCTGGCCGCGGACCTGGACGCGGTGGTGCCGGGCGGGGTCGACCCGCGCGCCGAGACCGTGGACGAGCCGCGGGTGTGGACCCCGGCGTGGGAACTCGGCCTGCCACTGGGACATCTGGCGATCCACCTCTTCTGATTGATCATCAATAACGTTGGCCCGCAGGGTCAGTGGCGAGCGCCGCGGCGCATCAGACGGTCGCGCAGGGTACGGGCGTGGCGACGGCTGACGGGGAGCTCGGCCGCGCCGACGCGGACGCTCATCGCGCCCGCCTCCAGGCGCAGTTCGTCGATCCTGGCCAGCGCCACCAAGTGGCTGCGGTGTATGCGCACGAACCCGTGCTCGCGCCAGCGGTCCTCCAGGGTGGAGAGCGGGACGCGCACCAGATGGCTGCCGTCGGCGGTGTGCAGCCGCGCGTAGTCGCCCTGCGCTTCGGCGTACGCGATGTCGGCCACGGCGAGGAACCGGGTGACTCCACCGAGTTCCACCGGGATGTGGTCGGCCGCCGCCCCGGCGCCCGTGCGCTCCCCCGCCAGCTCCGCCACCCTACGCACCGCCTCGGCCAGCCGTTCCCGGCGGACCGGCTTGAGGACGTAGTCCACCGCCTTGAGGTCGAAGGCCCGTACGGCGAAGCCCTCGTGGGCGGTGACGAAGACGATCAGCGGCGGCCGGGCGAACCCGGCGAGCAGCCGCGCGATGTCCAGACCGGTGAGCCCCGCCATGTGGATGTCGAGGAAGACCACGTCGACGCCCTGCCCACCGTCCGCCCCGGCCTCGACCGCACCCCCGATCAGCCGCAGCGCCTCGGTGGCCCCGGTGGCCCCCTCGGCACTGCGGATCCGCGGGTCGCGACGCAGGAGGTACAGCAGCTCCTCGAGTGCGGGGGCTTCGTCGTCCACGGCCAGTACGCGCAGCATGCGGTGGGATTCTAGTGACCCGCCCACTCCCTGGGACCCATCAGGTGTCCGAAGTTGTGCCTACCGGTTCTGGACCTGACGGCTCCGTTCTTCTTCGGTGTCTTTTCGCTCAGCAGCTCCTCGGTCTCCGGCTTTTCCAGATGGACGGCCAGATCGTCGGCGTCCGCGAACTCGAAGGCTGAGTGAGTCCGGCGTCCTCACGGCCCTTGCGACCCTTGCGGAGACGCTGCCAACCGGCGTGCATCGCCCCCCGCGGCTTCGGGGGCGGGTGGTGAGTGATTGGGGCGTCGTCTGCGTACCTGACGGCATGAGGCCGCTGGAACTCCACCGTGACGTCGGGGCGTATGCGCTCGGCGTGCTCGGCGCCGTCGACACCTTCCGCTTCGAGGAGCATCTGGCGGGCTGCGCGCACTGCGCGCGCCTGCTGGACGAGCTCGGGAGCGTGGAGGCGCTGCTCGCCGCGTATCTGCGCTGGACGCCCGCCGGGGTGGACCCGGTCGCCGCCCCCTCGCCCGGTCTGCTCCCCTCGGTGCTCGGCGTGGTGGGCGCACGGCGCCGGGCGCAGCGCGGGCGGCGGGTGGCCCTGCTGACGGCGGTGGCGGCGCTGGTGGCGGGCGCGCCGTTCGCGGCGCTGGCGCTGGAGCCGGGGGCCGCCTCGCCGCACTGGGCGGCGTCCACCACGGCGCCCGGCGTGACGGCCACCCTGGCGGCGGCGCCCGCGGCCTTCGGCACCGACATCGGCCTCGACGTGGACGGGGTGCGCGGACCGGCGGTGTGCACGCTGGTCGCGGTGGGCCGCGGCGGCGAGGAGAACACGGTGGCGACCTGGGCGGTACGGGACGGGGCGCCGGTGCGGATGCGGGGCGCGTCCGCGCTGGCCCCCGCCGACATCGCGCGCTTCGAGGTGCGCACCCGGGGCGGGGACCGGCTCGCGACCCTCACCAGAGCGGGATGACCGGGGCCCCGCGCGCTACTTGAGGAACTTGGACGTCCGCCGGTCGGCGAGGATCTTGCCGCCGGTCTGGCAGGTGGCGCAGTACTGGAGCGAGGAGTCCGCGAAGGACACCTCGCGGACCACGTCCCCGCAGACGGGGCAGGGCTCGCCGGTGCGGCCGTGCACCCGCATCCCGCTCTTCTTCTCCGCCTTGAGGCTGCCCGCCGCGAGCCCGCGCGAGCGCTCCACCGCGTCGGCGAGGGTGGTGCGCACCGCCTCGTACAGCGTGGTGACCTCCTCGTCGGTGAGCTGTCCGACGGGCTTGAACGGGGACATGCGGGCGACGTGCAGGATCTCGTCGCTGTAGGCGTTGCCGATCCCGGCGATGAGCGACTGGTCGCGCAGGGCGCCCTTGATCTGGCGCCGCTCCCCCGACAGCAGCGCGGCCAGCCGGTCGCGGCCGAAGTCGTCGCCCAGCGGATCGGGGCCGAGCCGGGCGACGCCGGGCACCAGCGCCGGGTCGTGGACGAGATGGGCGGCCAGGCCCTTGCGGGTGCCGGCCTCGGTCAGGTCGAACCCGGCCCCGCCCGAGAGCGCGACCCGCAGGGCCAGCGGCCCCCTGCCGGGGCGCGGCGGCGCGGCGGGCAGCGTGTCGTACCAGCGCAGCCACCCGGCCCGGGCCAGATGGACGACCAGGTGCAGCCCGTCGGCGTCGAGGTCGAGGAACTTGCCGTACCGTCCGACGGCGGTGACCGTGCGGCCCGCGAGGGCGTCGAGCGGCGGGTCGTACGTCTTCAGCACGCTGATCGCGACCGGCAGGGCACGCTCGACGCGCCGCCCGACGGCGTGTGCGGTGAGGAAGTCGCGGAGCGCTTCCACTTCGGGCAATTCCGGCATAACGCCCAGATTAGCCGGAGGTGCCGGGCGGGGCCGACGGCGTGGCACCGCGCTCCGGCACCACGAACTCGCACCACACGCACTTGCCGCCGCCCCGCGACTCCACTCCCCACACGTCCGCCAGCCGGTCCACCAGCATCAGACCGCGCCCCGACACCCCGGACTCGCCCGCCTCCCGGCGCCGGGGCAGCGCGCTGGAGCGGTCCTCCACCTCGACCCGCATCCGCCGCTCCGGACCGGCCAGCACCCGTACGGTCACCAGGGCCCCGCCGTCGGTGTGCATCAGCGCGTTGGTGATGAGCTCGTCGGCCGCCAGCTCGATCTCGTCCGCGCGCTCCCGGGCGCCCCAGGCCCGTACCGCCGCCCGGATCATGTGGCGCGAGGAGCGCAGCGCCTCCGGGTCGTTCTGCGCCACGTGCTGCTGGAGCCGGCCGCCGCTGCGCGGGGCCTCCAGGGCGCGCCGCCGCAGGAGCAGCAGCGCCACGTCGTCGTCCCCGGCCCGGTCGTCGACCACGTCGCAGAGCCGGTCGGCGAGCTCCTGGAGGTCGGCGGGGCCGGAGCGGACCACCGAGGCCAGCAGCTGCATCCCGTCGTCGAGGTCGGCGCCGGGCAGCTCCACCAGTCCGTCGGTGTAGAACAGCAGGGTCTGGCCGGGGTCCAGCTCAAGGGTGGAGACCGGGTATTCGAGCCGGCCGAACTCGGCCGAGAGGCCCAGCGGAAGACCGCCCTCCACCGGGATCCTGCGGCAGCTGCCGTCGGCGTACCGCAGCAGCGGGTCCATGTGTCCGGCCCGCACGATCTGGACGACGCCGGTGGAGAGGTCGGCCTCGGCGTAGGTGCAGGTCGCGAAGCGGTCCGTGTCCAGTTCGTGCAGGAACACCGAGGCGCGCGCCATCACGGTGGCCGGGGTGTGCCCCTCGGCGGCGTAGGCGCGCAGCACGATCCGCAGCTGGCCCATCACGGCGGCGGCGTGCGTGTCATGGCCCTGGACGTCGCCGATGACCGCGCCGACCCGGCCGCCGGGCAGCGGGATGACGTCGTACCAGTCGCCGCCGATGTCCCGGCCGAGGCGGGCCGAGCGGTAGCGGACGGCGATCTGGGCGCCGGGCACCTCGGGGATGCGGCGCGGCAGCATGGCCTGCTGGAGCCCCTCGGCCAGGTCGTGCTCCTGCTCGTACAGGACCGCGCGCTGGATGCTCTGCGCGATGGAACTGCCCAGCGCCAGCAGGAGGTTGCGCTCGTCGGCGGTGAAACCCGTCTTGTCGCTGTAGAGCAGACCGAGCGCGCCGATCGGGCGGGCCTGGGCGATCAGCGGCAGATACGCGGCGGCGGTGATCCCGAGGCCGCTGATGTGCGGCCACAGCCGGGGGTAGGACCGGGCGAAGTCGTCCGGGGTCTGGATGAAGCGGGGCGCGAGGGTGCGCACCACCTCGCTCATCGGGTACTGCTCGTCGACCCTGGTCCAGCGCGTGCCCGGCACGAAGCTGCCCTCGGGGCCCTCGGCGACCAGATGGATCCGGCCCGCCTCCAGCAGGCCCATCACCAGGCTGGTGGCGCCCAGGTGCTCCAGGCCGCGCGAGCCCTTCAGCACGTCGATGACGTCCTGCACGGTACGGGCGTGGGCCAGCGCGGCCGTGGTGCGGTCCACCACACTGGTGCGGCGCCGGTGGTCCGCGTCGTCGACCGCCGGTCGGGCGGCGGACTCGGCGAGCTCCTGGGCCGCCTCGCGGACGACGCCGATGATGCGGTGCGGACGCCCGGTCGGATCGCGCCGCACACAGCCCTGGGTGTGCGCCCAGCGGGTGGTGCCGTCGCGCATCCGCACCCGGAAGTAGACGCCGTAGTGGACGCTGCCGCTCTTGAGCGCCTGCGAGACCAGCGCGTCGAGCCGGGCGCCCTCGGCCGGGGGCACCCGGCTGCCCAGCGTCTCCGGGCGGCCGTCGTACTCGTCCGGCTCCATGTCGAAGACGGCGAGCGCCGACGGGTCCATGTGCAGCTGCCCGGTGCCGAGGTCCCAGTCGAAGGTGCCCATCCGGTTGAGGGCGAGGCTCAGACCGGGGGGTGCGGGCCACTCGTCCATCGTCATTCCGATCTCTGGGCGGATCGGGAGCGTCCGGTCAGGTCAGCCTGGCGTCCAGCGGGAACTCGGTGTCGAAGTCCGAGGTCCCGGTGGGCATGTCGGTCGTGTTGCCGCCGCCTCCGGTCGGCTCCGGCGGGAAGACCGGCGGCGGCTCGGAGGGCAGCGTCGGCAGCTCGGTCGAGGGCTGCGGCACGATCTGCTGCGACGGCTGGGACGGGCTCGGCGGCGCGGGCGGCGAACTCTTCGCCCGGGGAGCGACGGTGACCGTCGCGGTCGGGCAGCCGGACGGCGCGGGCGACGTGCTCGGCGCGGTGCCACCGGGCTGGAGCGGCGAGGGCGAACCGGTGACGGTCACCGTCGGGGCCGGGCTCGGGCAGTTGACGCTCGGCGAGGTGCTCGACGTCGACGGCGTGGACTCGCTCGGCGAGACGGCCGGGCTGGACTGGTCCGGGCTCACCGGCGCGCTCGGCGAGTCGGTCACCACGGGCGCCGTCGGGTCGATCTGGATGTCGGGCCGCTCGCGGTCGTGCATGCCGTGGTCACCGGTGGGCCGCTCGATCCAGGTGTTGTTGATGACGTTCACGATGATCAGGCTGTTGACGATGTTGGTGGTGCGGTTGATGACCACGGTCCGCTGCGGCTGGTAGCCGGGCCAGGACTGGCCGCGCGAGGCGGCTCCCCGGGTGGCGACGGGCGGGGTCAGCGGATTGCCGCAGGCACAGCGCACGCGCGGGCTGCCGTGGTCGTCGACCATCACGGCGGTGCCCGCCTGGAGCACCGACTGGAAGGCGGTGGCCCGGCCGTCCTTGTAGCCGTGGTTGGTGACCCGGGTGTCGGCGCGCAGCACCACCGGGGTGAGGCCGCGCAGGAAGGAGGGCAGGTCGTCCGGGTTGATCCCGGCGGTCTCGGAGAACGCCCGCGCCTTCGCCCCGTCGGCGCGCAGGAACCGGATCTGCTGCTCCACGTCGCAGCTGGAGACCGACTGGGTGCCGCCGTAGAGACCGGGGGTGGAGCCGGACACGGCCCGGATGGCCTGCACGGTCGCCGTGGGGCTGCTGGGGGTGTTGGGCGGCGGCTGGGAGGGCGTCAGCGGCCGGGCCGACTTGGCCGTCGACTCCGTGAAGGGGTCGGGGCCGGACGCGGCGACCGGCTGCAGGAACAGCTCCTTCTCGCCGGAGGCGCTGTTGCCGCTGTCGCCGCCGCAGGCGGTGACGAAGACTCCGATGGACATGACGGCTGCCGCCAGGGTGAACCGGCGCGTGGTCGGGCGCACGTGAATCTCCCACCTTTTCGCCCCGAGATATCCCTTATTGTCTGCCGGATGCCGACCGGTCCCGCAAGCGGACGACCGGCATACGTGTGGGCTTCGGCGGGACCTCGCGCCGCACCGGAACGAGTGGTGCCCCCTGCCGGAACAGGGGGCACAGGGGCACAGCTCGCGCGGGATCGGATCAGTCGATGCCAGGCAGGATGTGCGGCTCGGCGAGGTCGTCCTCGTAACCGGCCAGCCGGATGGGGGCCGAACGGGCCCAGACCTCGAGGTTGCGGAGCTTCTCCGGCCGGCCCGGCCGGTCGCCGCCGCGTTCCGGTGTCCGCTGTTCGCGTTCTGTCATCTCTGGTGTCACCGCGCACTCCTCTGTGTCGCGTAACCCTGGTCGCGCCGGCGGCTCCGGTCTCTTCCCGGTCGCCGGCCGTCCAATGGGGCAGGGGGCAGGGGCAATTCGGACGCGGTGGCGCCGACACTCTGTCGGAAGCACGGCCCAGTTTGCGGGCCGGTTCCGGAACGGGCATCGAGGACCGGTCGATCCTTTGATGGCTTCCGTCAGGGTCAGAGTAACCAAATGAGCGGGGCCCCGCTCGATGGGGCCACTTCCTTTGCGTCAACTTTCCTTCGCCGTGCGTTCAACACGGTGTTCATCCGGCCATGATCTGCTGTTCGGCGTCGGCCGCCACCCCAGGAGGAGTTCACGTGGATCTGCCGAGTCGGCCCCGGTCCGTCACGGAACTGATGGACCTGCTGTACGCCTGCCGGGACGCCTGGGACACACCGGACCGCAGCGGCGATCCGGTCGATCTGCACGATCACGCGCTGCAGACCGCCCATCTGCTGCGCCGCGCCCATCCGAGTGACAAGGAACTCCAGGTCGCGGGGCTCGTCCACGATCTGGGGCATCTGCTCCGTCCGGGTGATGACGCCGGGCACGCGGCGCACGCAGCCGACGCGGTGCGCCCACTGCTGGGGGCGCGGGTGGCCCGGCTGGTGGAACTGCACGTTCCGGCCAAGCGCTACCTCGCGGCCGTCGAGCCCGACCGGACGCTCTCGCCCCAGAGCGAACTGACCCTGCGGGCCCAGGGCGGACTGATGACCCCCGAGGAGGCCGACGCCTTCGCGCTCGACCCGGAGGCGGAGGCGGCCCTCACCCTGCGCCAGGCCGACGACGCCGGAAAGGTCGTGGGGCTCGACGTGGGGGTACTGGAGGACTGGCGGCCGGTCCTGGAACTGGTGGCGGGGCGGCACGGGGGTGCCGGGGTCGGCTGACGGCTGACTGCTGACGGCTGACGGCTGACGGCTGACGGCTGACGGCTGACGGCTGACGATTAACGACTGACAGCTGACAGCTGACAGCTGACAGCTGACAGCTGACGCACAACGTCTGACCACCGACGCACAAACGCCCGACGACCGCCCCACACCACCCCACACCGCCCCACGGCTACGCGAAAGTGGCCGGACTCCCCCGAAGGAGCCCGGCCACTTTCGCGTGCGCGTTCACCCGCCGCGGGCGCCGCGGGCGACTACCACTTGCCCGGCGCGTAGTCCTTCATGAAGACGCTGTGCAGGTCCTCGCCCGCCTCGCCGCGCACGATCGGGTCATAGACCCGGGCCGCGCCGTCGACCAGGTCGAGCGGGGCGTGGAAGCCCTCCTCGGCCAGCCGCAGCTTGTCGTGGTGCGGGCGCTCGTCGGTGATCCAGCCGGTGTCGACCGAGGTCATCAGGATCTTGTCGGTCTCGAACATCTCCTGCCCGCTGGTGCGGGTGACCATGTTCATGGCGGCCTTGGCGGCGTTGGTGTTGGGGTGCCCGGCGCCCTTGTAGCCGCGGCTGAACACGCCCTCCATGGCGGAGACGTTCACCACGTAGGCGCGGCCGTTCGGCGCCTTGCGGGCGGCGTCGGCCATCGCCGGGCGGAGCATGCTGATCAGGATGAACGGCGCGGTGTAGTTGCACAGCTGGGTCTCCAGCAGTTCGACCGGGGAGATCTGGTCGATGGACTGCACCCAGGTGTTGGTGTGGACGACGTCCGGGAGCAGGCCGCCCGCGTCGATGGCGGTGCCGTCGAGGTGCTTGGCGATGGTGGCGTTGCCCGCGACCAGCGCGAGGTCGGCGACCCGCTGGGCCTCGATGCCGGAGGCGCCGACCGGCAGCGCGACCGGACCGCCGAGGTCACCGACCGCGCCGGAGTTGAAGGCGCCGATGACGTGGTGCGCGGGCAGCTCGCCGGCGGGCAGCGGGGCGCTCTCGCCGTCGACGAGGGCCGCGTACGCGGTGGGCAGCCGGCGCACGGTCTGGGTGGCGTTGTTGATCAGGATGTCCAGCGGACCCCGCTCGGCGGTCTGCTCGGCCAGGGCGACCACCTGCGCCGGGTCGCGCAGGTCGATGCCGACGACCTCCAGGCGGTGCATCCAGTCCGCCGAGTCCTCCATCGCCTTGAAGCGGCGGATGGCGTCCTTGGGGAAGCGGGTGGTGATGGTGGTGTGGGCGCCGTCGCGCAGCAGCCGCAGCGCGATGTACATGCCGATCTTGGCCCGGCCGCCGGTGAGCAGCGCGTGCTTGCCGGTGAGGTCGGTGCGGGCCTCGCGGCGGGAGCGGTTCTCGGCGGCGCAGGGCTGGCAGAGCTGGTGGTAGAAGTAGTCGACCTCGACGTACCGCGACTTGCAGATGTAGCAGGAGCGCGGGCGCTGGAGTATGCCGGCGATCTCGCCCGTCGGGGTCGCCGAGGACGGCAGGATGCCCTCGGTCTCGTCGTCGATGCGCTCGGCGGAGCCGGTGGCGGTCGCCTCGGTGACGGCCTTGTCGTGGGCGGTCTTGGCGGCCCGGCGCTCCTGGCGGCGGCGCTGCTTCACGGTCCGGTAGATCGCGGCGGTGGCCCGGCGCACGGCGATCGCGTCCGGGTGGTCGACCTCGATCCCGTCGAGCTCGTCCAGCACGCTCAGGCAGACGGCGAGCCGCTCCGGGTCGATGCCGGGGCCGTACTCGGTCTCGGGTTCGGCGGGCTCCTGGCCGATGCCGGGACCGTACTCCTGGTCCTGGATGTCCTCTGTCACCGTCATCGCCGTCGCCGTTCCTCGGTCATGTGTGCGGTCTCGCCCGCGCGTGGAAGTTCCCAAAAGCGGAATCGTACGGAGCGAGGGCGCCGCACACCAAACCGCGCCGGTGATCAGCCCCTGACGCGGGCCGGCGGCCGGCCCCTGCTCAAGCGGCCCGCGACCCGGTGGTCAGGCGCGTACCGGCGGGCGGTCGAAGACGCAGTCGCCGCAGAGCCCGCCGCCCGGGACGCGGTAGTAGAGGCAGCAGCTGCGGCGCCGGAAGGCGGGGCCGGGGAGCAGGGTGCCGGTGCCCGCGAGGTCGGGGTGGGCGAGGAGTCCGGCGCCGAGCGCGCGGGCCCGGCGGGCGACGTCGGGGCGGCCCGCGCGCCGCGCCCAGCCGTGCAGTTCGCGCACCGCCCCGGCGAGCGCGGAACCGGCGTTCCCCCACAGCAGTCCGTAAGGGAGCGGGGTGTCGCGCCGGACCGCCTCGGCCAGCGGGACGAGGTGGGCCTCCTGGACGCTCGCGCGCAGCTGCGCGACGGTGCCCGGCAGCGTGCGCTCCGTGTCGAGCACCAGGTCGTCGGGGGCGCCCCGGCCGCCGTCCCAGCGCAGCGCGGCCGGATCGAGGTCGGGCAGTTCGCCGTGCAGGGCCGCCGACCCCAGCGCGACCGACCAGAGCCGGGCGACCAGGCCGAGGTGGGCGATGGAGGCGGCGGCGCGGCGCTCGGGGGCGTGCAGCCGCTCCCGTACGGTGTCGACGCGGGCCGTCAGCGGGGCGTCCTCGCCCGCGTAGAGCCGGGCGAGCGGGCGGTGGCCGGGGTCCGGTGTTCCGGTGCGCAGCGCGAAGAACCCGCCCACGGACGCGACGGCCGCGAGATCCACCACTGTGTCCGCTCCTTTTGCGCCCCGGGGCGCGCTCCTCGGTGAAACATGGCGCGGCGGCGCCGGAGCCGCCGTGATTCTTGCAGATTTTTAGCCGAACTTACGTTCGACTACTAACCGGAACCCCTACTTCGGCCCCTCTTCCGAACAGCTCATCACACCCCCATCTACCAGCAGTTGTACCTAATGCCCGATGTATGGACGACTTCTGGAGTAGACGCGTACTCCTATGGCAGTACGTGTCAATGCGGTCTCAAGGACGACGACGTGGAGCCGTTCGCGAGAGATCGTGGATGCATGAGTGCCCTCGCCCTGTCCGTGCTGCTGTCCCTGGTCTCCGCCGTCGCCTACGCGGCCGCGGCGATCGTCCAGGAGCGCGTGGCCGCGGCCACCTCCGACAGCACGTACTTGCGCCAGGGCGCCTGGTGGGTCTCGGTGGCACTCAACGGGCTCGGCGCGCTGCTCCATGTGGTGGCGCTCGCCTGCGGCCCGCTCACCCTCGTCCAGCCGCTCGGCGCGCTGACCATAGTCTTCGCGCTGCCCATGGCCGCGGTCTTCGTCCGCCGCAAGGCGGGCGCGGCGGCCTGGCGCGGCGCGATCATGGCGACGGCCGGGCTGGCCGGACTGCTGGCCCTGACCACCGACTCGGACGCCGACGCGCTCGGCGGCGGCCGGCGCCTGCTGCTGGCCGGGGCGACGCTCGGCGCGATGGGGGTGCTCTTCCTGGTCTCGCGCGCGGCGCACCGGCCGGTGCTGCGCAGTGTGCTGCTGGCCGCCGCCGCGGGCATCTCGTTCGGCATGGCCTCGGTCTTCACCAAGCTCGTGGCCGACGACTGGGACGCGGGGCTCAAGCTCGGCGAGACGCCCAGCCTGCTCGCCATAGCGGTGCTCGCGGCGGCCGGGCTGCTGATCTCGCAGGCTTCCTACCGGGGCGCCGGACTGGCCGCGCCGCTGGCCACGGTCACCGTGGTCAACCCGGTGGTCGCCGCGACCGTCGGACTGACGCTCTTCGGCGAGGAGTTCCGGTACGGCACGACCGGACTCGTCATCGCGCTGGCCAGCGGGGTGGTGGCGGCGGGCGGGCTGATCCTGCTCACCACCGAGCGGATGAGCACCCCGGCGCGCGGCTCACGCACGCAGACCGCGCACACCACGCTGCCGGGCATCCCGGCGCCGGGCACGAGCGCCGAACAGCACAGCAGCGCCCAGAACGACCGCCAGCGGCTGATCAGAGGCTGACGCCGCCCGCCCGCAGATAGGCCAGCGGGTCCACGTCCGACCCGTAGGCCGGGCCGGTGCGGATCTCGAAGTGCAGATGCGGGCCGGTGGCGTTGCCGGTGGAGCCGGAACGGCCGATGCGCTGGCCGCTGTTCACCTGCTGCCCGGCCCGTACGTTGACGGCCGACAGATGGCCGTACTGGCTGTACTTGCCGTCGGCGTGCCGGATGACCACCTGGTAGCCGTAGCTGCCGCCCCAGCCCGCCTCCACCACCTTGCCGGTGGCCACGGCCCGTACCGACGTACCGGTGGACACGGGGAAGTCGACACCCGTGTGGTAGCCGCTCGCCCAGGACGAACCGGCCTTGTGGTACGGGGTGCTGGGAGACGCGTCGACGGGGGCGGTCATGGCGCCGGTCCGATGGGTGGCCGGGGTCGCCTTGGGGTGTTCCTTGTGCGGGGCGGGCTTCTTCGCCGGCTGCTTGGCGGCGGGCCGCCGCACCGGGACCGGGCGGGCCTTCGGCGGGGCGGCGGTGTCCGGGAGCGCGAGGCGCTGGCCGGGCAGGATCAGGTCCGGGTTCGGGCCGACGACCTGGCGGTTCGCGGTGTACAGCTCGTGCCAGCCGCCCCTGACGTGCTCGGTGTGGGCGATCTTGGAGAGCGAGTCGCCGCGCACCACCGTGTAGCCCTCGCGCTTGCCGGGGGCCTTGGTGGGATCGGTCTGCGGGGTGGCCCTGCGCGTCTGCGGCTTCGGCGCGGGCGCGTGGTGCGTGGCGGACGCCTGGGCGGGGTGCGCGGAGGCGGGGTGCGCGGACGCCGGGTGCGCCGCGGCGCGGGTCAGCCCGGCCTCGCCCGAGCAGACCGGCCAGGCGCCCGGCCCCTGTGCCTTCAGCACCTTCTCGGCGACGGCGACCTGTTCGCCGCGGGAGGCCAGGTCGGCGCGCGGGGCGTACTGCCGCCCGCCGTAGGCCACCCAGGTCGACTGGCTGAACTGGAGCCCGCCGTAATAGCCGTTACCGGTGTTGATCTTCCAGTTGGCGGTGGACTCGCAGGCCGCGACCTTGTCCCACACGTCCATCGAGGCCGCGTGCGCGGCGCCCGCCCCGATCAGCGGCAGCGCCATCCCCGCCCCGCCCGCCGTCACCGTCAGCGACGCCCGGTTGATCCGGCTCGGCTGGTACCGGCGGTGCCGCCCGCGTACGGACATGGGTCCCCCTAGAACGCGTCAGGAGCAGCCAAAGTAGGGGCTCTGAACGGACCGTGACAAGAGTGCGTACCCCTGCTTCGAGGGAATACGGGCCGACTCGCGCGACTTGCGGACTTCCGTAGGGTTGATCGAGCAGCGCACCCGAGGAATCGAGGAGCAGAGCCATGAGCGGAACAGCCCAGATCGGCGTGACCGGACTCGCCGTCATGGGGCGCAACCTCGCCCGCAACTTCGCGCGCAACGGCCTCACCGTGGCGGTCCACAACAGGACGGCCGCCAAGACCCGGGCGCTGGTGGAGGAGTTCGGCGAGGAGGGGCGGTTCGTACCCGCCGAGAGCGCCGAGGAGTTCGTGGCGGCGCTGGAACGGCCCCGCAGGCTGGTCGTCATGGTGAAGGCGGGTGAGGCCACGGACGCGGTGATCGAGGAGTTCGCCCCGCTGCTCGAAGAGGGCGACGTCATCATCGACGGCGGCAACGCCCACTTCGAGGACACCCGGCGCCGCGAGCGCGAACTGCGCGAGCGCGGCATCCACTTCGTGGGGGCGGGCGTCTCCGGCGGCGAGGAGGGCGCGCTGCACGGCCCGAGCATCATGCCGGGCGGCTCGGCCGAGTCGTACGCGTCGCTCGGGCCGCTCCTGGAGCGGATCGCGGCGCGGGCCCCGGACGGCACCCCCTGCGTCACCCACGTGGGCCCGGACGGCGCGGGCCACTTCGTGAAGATGGTGCACAACGGCATCGAGTACGCCGACATGCAGCTCATCGCCGAGGCGTACCACCTGCTGCGCGCGGTCGCCGGGTACTCCCCCGCCAAGATCGCGGAGACCTTCCGCGGCTGGAACACCGGCCGCCTCGACTCGTATCTGATCGAGATCACGGCGGAGGTGCTCGCCCATGTGGACGCGGCCACCGGCGGGCCGTTCGTCGACGTGGTGGCGGACCGGGCCGAGCAGAAGGGCACCGGGCGCTGGACCGTGCAGATCGCCCTGGACCTGGGGGTGCCGGTCTCCGGCATCGCCGAGGCGGTGTTCGCGCGCTCCCTCTCCGGCCACGCGGACCTGCGCGAGGTCTCGCGCACGCTCGCCGGACCCACGCCGGAGCCGCTGGACGAGAAGGCCGCGGAGGCGTTCGCGGCCCAGGTGGAGCAGGCGCTGTACGCCTCGAAGATCGTGTCGTACGCCCAGGGCTTCCACCAGATCCGCGCGGGCAGCGAGCAGTACGGCTGGGACGTGGACCTCGGGTCGGTGGCGTCGATCTGGCGGGCCGGGTGCATCATCCGGGCGGCCTTCCTGGACCGCATCCGGGCCGCCTACGACGCCGAGCCGGAGCTGGTGAGCCTGCTGGCGGACAAGCGGTTCGGCGAGGAGATCGGGGCGGCGCAGGACGACTGGCGCGCGGTGGTCGCCGCGGCGGTGCGCGGCGGGGTGCCGGTACCGGGCTTCTCGGCGGCGCTCGCCCACTACGACGCGCTGCGCGCGGAGCGGCTGCCCGCCGCCCTCACCCAGGGGCAGCGGGACTTCTTCGGCGCGCACACCTACCGCCGGGTCGACCGGGAGGGCTCGTTCCACACGCTGTGGGGCGACGACCGCAGCGAGGTCACGGCCGGCTGACGGCCCGCCTCCGACTCCCGCCCGGGCGGCGGCCACTCACACCGGAGAGCTCACACCAGCGTGCTCACACCAGAGAGGCCGCCGCCGCGAGGCCCAGGCGCGGGCTGGACAGGACCGGGACCGAGGACGCGACGTACTGGGCGGCCGGGGCCATCGACCCCTGGGCGAGGACGATGACGTCCCCCTCCACGATGGCCTCCAGCTCCTCGGCGACCACCCGGTAGTACCCCTCCAGGTCGCCCTTCTCGAAGTGGGGCCAGGCCCGGTCGGCGACCACCGTGCGCACCGAGATCTCCCGGCCCGCAGCGGCGGCCTCCTCGCGGATCAGCTCCGTGGTGGGGCCGACGGTGGACTCCACGGTCGCCAGCACGACGATGTCCGGGCCGTGCGCGACGGCCGCCGCGGCCATCGGACGGTCCGACCGCAGGACGGGTACGCCGAGTTCGGCCCCGGCCTCCTCGGCGACGGCGCCGATCGACGAGCAGGTGCACAGCACCGCCGTCACGCCCTCCTCCAGCGCCCGCGCGATCACGTCGCGGGTGGCCCCGGCCACGGCGGCCGGGCCCGACTCGCGGGCCCGGCCCAGCAGTTCCTCGTACACGAGGTGGCGCAGCTCCAGGCCCGGGTGGTCCTCGTCGCGCAGCGCGTCGAAGACGGGCACGTGCACCGCCGAGGTGTGCAGCAGCGCGAGCGTGCTCACAGCTCACCGCCCCGCACCGAAGGACCCTGCGGCCGGGCACCGGGGACGTCGGGGGCAGCGGGGGTGTCGGGGACAGCGGGTGCGGCGCTCATGACGGTCTCCCGGATCGGTACCGATCAGTACATCGATACGTCGGTACGTCGGCGCATCGGTACGTCGGTACGTCGGTACTACGAGTGGGCGTCGGGGGCCACGGCCTGCGGGCTGCGGCGCTGGTCGGTGCCGGGCACCGGGGCGGAGGCGTCCGTGCCGAGCTCGACGATGCGGTTGTCGGCGTCGACGTGCACCACGCTGGGCCGCAGGGTGCGCGCCTCGGCGTCGTCGACCTGGGCGTAGCTGATGAGGATCACCAGGTCGCCGGGGTGGACGAGATGGGCGGCGGCGCCGTTGATGCCGATGACACCGGAGCCGCGCTCGCCCTCGATGACATAGGTCTCCAGGCGGGCGCCATTGTCGATATCGACGATGTGGACGAGCTCGCCGGGCAGCAGATCGGCGGCTTCCATCAACTCGGCGTCGACCGTGACGGACCCCACGTAGTGGAGGTCGGCCTGGGTCACGGTGGCACGGTGGATCTTGGACTTGAACATGGTGCGCAGCAAAGCGTCACTCCCGCCGGACAAAGGGTCGCGCCCCCGGTCGGGGTACGCGCCGTCGCCTGACAGCGTACGGGGCGGCGGGGGCGGGACGGGGCCGGGGTGGGGCCGGGGTGGGGTGCGAAGCGGCGGGGCCCACAGGGGGGCGGCAGGCGAATGGCGGCAGGCGGCAGGCGGCAGGCGGCAGGCGGCAGGCGGCAGGCGGCAGGCGAATGGTCGGACAGCGTCGGACAGCAGGTGGGCGGACAGACGGCGTCAGCTGTCACCTGTCAGCCGTCACCCGACAGCTGTCACCTGTCACCTGTCACCTGTCACCCGACAGCCGTCACCCGTCAGCTGTCAGCTGTCACCCGACAGCCACCACCCGTCACCCCGCCGGATCCGGCTCCGCCGCCCCGTCCCGCTCCGCTCGCGCTGCCTCGTCGTCGGCCTCGTCCCGCTCCTTGGCCCGGCGGCCGACCACCGCGGCGGCGGCTGCCGCGCTGCCCAGGAACGCCAGCGCCACCGTCCACGGGCGGTCCACCACGTGGCCGCTGGCGTGGTCCAGTGAGTAGCGTCCGGCCCCGGCGATGCCGATCGCGGCGGCCGTGAAGCCGAGGAACGCCGGGTACTCGAAGCCGCCCTTCGCCGTGAAGAAACCGGCCGGGGCGTGCACCGCGACCGCGCCCGCCATGGCCCCGGCCGCCGCCGCTCCCGCGACGGGGGTCGCCAGGCCCAGGGCGAGCAGCGCGCCGCCGCCCGCCTCGCCGAGCCCGGCGGCGACCGCGCTCTGCTTGCCGGGCCGGAACCCCATGTGTTCCATGGCGGCGGCCGTGCCGTCCAGGCCGCCGCCGCCGAACCAGCCGAAGAGTTTCTGCGTGCCGTGTGCCGCGAGGACGGCGCCGGTGCCCACCCGCAGGACCAGCAGTCCGAGGTCCCGCCGGTTGATGCATGTCATGGCTGCCTCCGCGATGGCCGTCGACCGGTGCCCGGTGCACTGCTCCGTGCACGCGTTCCCGTACGTACGGGTTCCACTCTCGCGGGCGCGCGGCGGCGGGTCTCAGCGTTGCTGGGCCATTGGGGTTCGCCCGAGGCCGACGGGCGGGTCAGCCCTCGCCCTGGGCCGTCTCGATGCCGCCGTGCAGATCGGCCGCGGCGTCGAGGGCGGAGACGGTGGAGGCGCCGAGGCAGGCCAGCAGGGCGACCGCGATCAGCCGGGCCCCGCGCGAGAGCGGCGGGAGGGCGGCCGGGCCCCGGTCGAGCAGGGCGGCGACCCGGCGCGGCACGGGTCCCGCGGCTGCCGCGAGCACCGCGCGCGGCCGGGGCGCCGCGCCGCCGGCCCGGCCGGCGAGGGCGGCACGGCCGATGGCGCGGGCCGCGACGGCGCGGTCGCCGACGGCTCGGGCGGCGGCCTCGTCGGCGCACCGCTCCAGGGCGAATTCGAGCGGGGCGCGCAGGGCGCGCAGCGCGGGGTGCAGATGCGCGGCGAGTTCGGCGGCGGCGAGGAAGAGGTGGTGTCGGCCGCGCAGATGGGCGCGCTCATGGGCGAACAGGGCCTCGCGCTCGGCCGGTTGGAGGGCGTGCAGCATCCCGGTGGTGACGACGATGCGGCCGGGTCGGCCGGGCAGCGCGTACGCGTCCGGGCTGGGGTCGCGCAGCACGGCGAGCTCACCGGTGGCGGGCGCGAGGCGGCGGTGGGCGGCGCGTACTTCGCGGACCTGGCGTCGGGCGGTGCGGGCCAGGGCGAGCGCGCTGAGGGCCAGCAGCGCGGTGGCGGCGCAGGCGGCGGGGAGCGCGAGGGCGTCGGGCAGTGCGGCGAGCGGGGTCACCAGATGGCCGAGGGCGGCCACGAACGGCAGGCGCAGGGCTCCGGCGGTGGCCAGGAGCGCGAGGGCGGCGGCCGAGCAGAGGGCGAGACCGGCCGAGGCTCCGGTCAGCAGCCAGGCGGCGGGCCGGGGCGGCAGGGCCTCGGCGAGCCGTCGCGCGACCGGCACGGCCAGGAACGGCACCAGCAGCGGGATCCACACCACGAAGATCATCCCCGGTCACCTCCGGGGAGCGTGCGGCCGGGGCGGGTCCGGCCGGAGCGGTCGCGTTCGCCGGATATCGCCTCGGCGGGTGCGGCCGAGTGGCCGTGGGTGTCGCCCTGTCCGTGGTCGCCGCCGTCGAGCAGGGCGCGCAGCAGCCGCTCGTCCTCGTCGCTGAGCTGGGAGACGAACCGGGCGAGGACCGTGGAGCGGTCCTCGTCCTTGGCGAGTTCGGTGTGCATCCGGCGGGCGGTGAGGCCGGGCGAGTCCTCGGTGGGGGTGTAGGCGAAGCCCCGGCCGGAGCGGCCCCGGGTGAGGGCGCCCTTCTCGTACAGCCGGGTGAGGATCGTGGTCACCGTGGTGCGCGCCAGGCTGCCGCCGAGCGCGCTCTGGACCTCGCCGGGTGTGAGCGGGCCGTCGGCCGCCCAGAGCGCGGCGAGGACTCCCGCCTCCAGTTCCCCGGCGGGCCGCCGCGCGTCGCTTTCCGCGCGGTCGGCGCCGTGGCCGGGCCCGTCCATGACGCCCATGGGAACGTTCCTCCAGGATCTTTCGTCTACAGTTCTGTAGACCGTCTACACCACTGTAGTCAGTCGGGCCCGGCGCTGCCCGGGATCCGCAGACCATTATGGGAGGGCCCACCGCCATGGCCGTACCCCTGTTCGCCGCCGCCCCGCAGGCCGTGAACGTGCTGGACGCGGGCTCGCTCCTCTCCGCCTTCGGCGCGATCGGCATCGCCGTCGTGCTGTTCGCCGAGACCGGGCTGCTCGTCGGCTTCTTCCTGCCCGGCGACTCACTGCTGTTCACGGCCGGGCTGCTGTGCGTGCCCGGCGAGGACGGGCCGGTGTCCCTGTCGCTGCCCCAGGTCCTGCTCGCGGCCGTCGCGGGCGCGCTCGTCGGCGCCCAGGCCGGTTTCTGGATCGGGCGGCGCGGCGGCCGGACCCTGCTCGCCCGCAGCCGCTCCCGCAAGCTCCACGAGGGTGCGGCCCGCGCCGAGGAGCTGCTCGCGAAGTACGGCCAGGCCAAGGCGATCGTGCTGGCCCGCTTCGTGCCCATCGTCCGCACCGTGCTCAACCCGCTGGCGGGCGCCCTCGGCGTCCCGGCCCGGGTGTTCACGCTGTGGCAGATCGCGGGCGGCGCGGTGTGGACCGTCGGCCTGGTGCTCGGCGGTTACGCGCTGGGCTCCTCCATCCCCAACGTGGACCGCTATCTGCTGCCGTTGGTCGCGCTGGTCGTGGCCGTCTCGCTCACCCCGCTCGCCCTGGAGGTCCTGCGCGCCCGCCGGGCCCGTGCCGCCACCGCCCGCACCACCACCGAGGACGCCCGCTGATGCACTTCGACAACGGGCTCTACACCTGGGTCACCGAACTCGCGCAGGACGCCCCGGGCCCGCTGGACACCGCCGTCCGCCTCTGGTCCGACTACGGTCTGGGGCTCTTCGCGGTCCTGATGGTCCTGGCCTGGTGGCGGGCCCGCGCGAGGGGCGGCGCACGGCTGGCCACCGCGCTGGCGGCCCCCCTGGTGGTGGTCGCGGCCTACGCGCTCAACGACGTCTTCAAGATGGCCGTCCAGGAACAGCGCCCCTGCCGGACCCTGCACGTGGTGACCGTGGAGGCGTGTCCGCCCCTGGGCGACTGGTCCTTCCCCAGCAACCACGCCGCGATCGCCGCGGCAGCCGCCGTCGCCCTGCTGCTCACCGACCGGCTGCTCGGCGCGATCGCGGTGCCCGCCGCCCTGCTGATGGCCGCCTCCCGGGTCTGGATCGGCGCCCACTACCCGCACGACATCGCGGTCGGCCTGCTGGTGGGCGCGGTGGCCGCCCTGGTCCTCGCGCTGCTCGCGCGCCGGGCCACCCCGCTGGTCGAGCGCCTCGGCACCACCCGGCTGCGCCCGCTGGTGACCGCCAGGTGACCCGGGCCCGGCTCGCCGGCGCGGCGCTCTGCCTGCTGCTCTTCGTCCTGCTCACGGTGGCCGTCGCCGTACGGGACGGGGCACCGCTGCCCGGCGACGGGGCCCTGCACGTCTGGAGCGTCGGCCACCGGCCGCCGGTCGCGCTGGCGGCGACCCGCGCGCTCACCGCGACCGGCACCGGGCCGCTCCCCTATCTGCTGGCCGTCGGCGCCGGGCTGCTGGCCGGGCGCGACGCCCGGGGGCGGCTGTGCGCCGCCGCCGGCGCCCTCGCCGTCCTCGCCCTGGGCCAGGCCGTGCGGTACGGGGTGATGACCGCCGTCGCCCGTCCCCGCCCGGCCCTGGCCGACTGGGCCACCCCGGCGTCCGGCCACTCCTTCCCGTCCGGCCACTCCACCACGTCCGCGCTGACGGCGGGCCTGCTGGTGTGGGCGGTGGCCAGTCGCGGCCACACCGCCTCCACCCGCCCGGCCGCCGTGCTGATCCTGGCGTGGGGCGCGGCGGTCGGCCTCTCCCGGATCTACCTCGGGGTGCACTGGCCGAGCGATGTGCTCGGCGGCTGGCTGTTCGCGGCGCTCTGGCTGACCCTCGCGGCCGTGGTGGCCGCGCCCCGCGTGCGTACCGAGGAGGGGGACGGAGAGCGGATCCACGGCCACCGGCCGCGGTGAGCACGGGGCGCGGACGGCGCTCGGGGCTCACGCCGCCTTGAAGTAGGCGTTCCAGCCGCCCGGTGGGGCCTGGCCCACCTCCAGGGCGCGCAGCCGGTCCAGCACCCGGGGGTTCTGCGCGTCGAGCCAGTCGACGAACTGCCGGAAGGAGACGAGGCGTACGTCCGGCTTCCCCGCCATCGCCTTCAGCGCCTCCTCGACGGCGTCCATGTAGATCCCGCCGTTCCACTCCTCGAAGTGGTTGCCGATGAAGAAGGGCGCCCGGTTGGTCTCGTACGCGCGCTGGAACCCGGCGAGGTAGGAGCCGGTCGCCTGCTCGCGCCAGCCCGGGTAGCGCGAGGGCATGCCGCGGGTGGTGTTCTTCGACTGGTTGGCCAGGATGTTGTAGTCCATCGACAGGACCTCGAAGGAGTGGCCGGGGAAGGGCACGCCTTGCAGGGGCAGGTCCCAGACGCCCAGCCGCTTGTCCGGCCAGCGCTGGAGGCCACCGGGCGAGGAGGCGTCGTAGCGCCAGCCGAGCCGCTTCGCCGTCGGCAGCAGGTTGTTCTGGCCCAGCAGACACGGCGTGCGGCCGCCGACGAGTTCCTTGCGGTAGTCGAACGGGAGCGGCGGCAGGTCGTGCCGGCCGGTGTTGGTGCGCCATTCGGTGACGAAGGAGACGGCCTGCTCGATCTCGCTGTTCCACTGGTCGGACGACCAGTGGGCCACCGACCCGGCGCCGCCGCAGAAGTGGCCGTTGAAGTGCGTGCCGATCTCGTGTCCGTCGTACCACGCCTCGGTGACGTATTTCAGCGTCTCGCGCACGTGTTCGTCGGTGAGATAGCCGATGTCGGAGGCGCCGACCGGATTGTTGGGCGGGCGGTACCGGGACTTCTGGGATTCGGGCAGCAGATAGAGCCCGGAAAGGAAGAACGTCATCGAGGCGCCGTGATTGCGGGCCAGTTCCAGAAAGCGCGGAAAGAGGCCGTTGCCGACTTCTCCGGCCCCGTCCCAGGAGAAGACCACGAACTGCGGCGGGGTCTGCCCGGCTTCGAGCGGCACCGGCTTCCCGGGCTGGTGCGGCTGCTCTCCCGTATCGGCCGTCGAGCCGTCACCGATCAGCCTGGCCTGCGGTTTCGCCGGGGCGTTGGGGGCGGCCGGATGGCCGGGGCCGTTGCCCGGCGGTGGTACCGGGGACTGCGCGCCGTCCGGCCCGGCCGTGCCGCACCCGGCGAGACCGGCGGCGCCGGCCGCCGCCGCGACACCAAGTCCGGCCCCCAGCAGTCCCCTTCGGCTGATCTCGCGCATCGCCTCTCCCGCCGGTCGCCCCGCGGACCCTGACGCACGGGCCGGGGAATGGTGGAATCGACCCCATTACCGTTGGCCGATAACCGCCTCAGCGTACGACTCGTTCACCACATTTCCCGGTAATTGACGGGCGGGGCCGGACATGTCGGAAGGGGCGGGGCCGGGGGCCGGAATGCGTCGGGCACCCGTCGGGCCCGGCCGCCCGGGAGGTGACGGCCGGGCCCGCGCACCGGGAAGATGTGCCCCATGCAGGCGACTTGGCAGACACGGGAGCGGCCGGTGGTACCGGCGCCCCGGCACTCGATCCGGACCCGGGACCTCGACGAGGCCCGGCAGGCGATCGGTGAGACGTTCTACGCGAACTCCATCGATCTGGTGGACCGCGACCACGGGCTGGAGGCCGCCTTCGAGGTGGTGCGGCTGGGGCCGGTCACCGTGGGCGACCTGCGCTGCGGCGCCGACGTCCGGATGCGCTTCGGCGACCTGGGCTCCTACCACGTCGACCTGCCCGTCTCGGGGCAGCTCTCCTGGCGGCAGGGCGGCCGGGGCTCCGCCACGGCGACGCCCGAGCAGGGTGCCGTGTTCCATCCGTACGGCACGACGGAGCTGGAGCGGTGGAACCGCGACTGCCGCCTGTTCGCGGTGAAGATCGGCGCCCCGGAGCTGGAGCGCCATCTGGAGACGCTGCTGGACCGTTCGGTCCCGGCCGGGATGCACCTGTCGCCCGAACTCGACCTCACCCGGGGACCGGGGCTGAGCTGGGCCCGGCTGGTGGGTCTGGTCGTCCAGGAGATGGACAACGAGCACGGCTCGCTGAGCCACCCGCTGATGGCGGCCCAGTTGCGCGACGCGCTGCTGACGGGGCTGCTCCTGGCCACCGGGCACCGCTACCGCGACGAGCTCGACAAGCCGGCCCGCGCCGCGCCGCCGGGCCCGGTCAAGCGGGTGGTGGACGCGATACAGGCCCGCCCCGAGCACCCGTTCACCACGACCGAGCTCGCGGGCATAGCGCAGGTCGGCGCCCGCTGGCTCCAGGAGGGCTTCCGCCGCCACATGGGCATGTCCCCGATGGCGTATCTGCGTGACGTCCGGATGGCCCGGGTCCACGCGGAGCTGCGCGAGAGCGAACCCCACCGGCTCACCGTGGGCGAGTCCGCCTACCGCTGGGGCTTCACCCATCTGGGCCGCTTCGCGGACGGCTACCGCAGGCGCTACGGCGAACTCCCCTCCCAGACCCTGGGAACCCCCTGACCACACCCGTCGCCACCAGTGCGTGAAACGGCCACGCAACCCGGCTCGGCGGCGGGCCGCCCCGGCGATACGGTTTCAGCACCGTGCCCGGGAACCGTGGCACGGTGTCGGCACCGTCGTCGACGGCAACGCGGGCTGTTCCCGGGCCAGATCAGCTCCCCCCGCTGAGCCGGGGGCAGCCCGCAGTTGCGACCGGCGGATCCGCCGCCCCCGTCCGCGGACTCAGCTCCGCGCCGCGCCCTCCGGCGAGCCGTCCAGGAAACCGCCCGACTGGTGCTTCCACAGCTTGGCGTACGCGCCGCCGGTGGCGAGCAGGTCCTGGTGGCTGCCCTGTTCGACGATGCGGCCCCGGTCCAGGACGACCAGGCGGTCCATGGTGGCCACCGTGCTCAGCCGGTGGGCCACCACCAGGGCCGTACGGCCCTCCATCAGCCGCCACAGCGCGTCCTGGACGAGGATCTCGCTCTCGGAGTCCAGCGCGCTGGTCGCCTCGTCGAGCAGCAGGATCGGGGCGTCGCGCAGGATCGCCCGGGCCAGGGCGACCCGCTGGCGCTGGCCGCCGGAGAGCTTCACCCCGCGCTCGCCCACCATGGTGTCGAAGCCGTCGGGCAGCGCGTCGGCGAACTCGGTGACGTGCGCCGCCTCGGCGGCCCGGCGGATCTGCGCGTCGGTGGCGTCGGGCCGGGCGAACGCGATGTTCTCCCGCAGGCTGCGGTGGAACATCGCCGGGTCCTGCGGCACGTACGCCATCAGGCTGCGCAGTTCGCCCTGGCGCAGCCGGCTGATGTCCTGGCCGCCGATCAGGATGCGGCCCGCGTCGATGTCCGTCATGCGCAGCAGGAGCCGGGTCAGTGTGGTCTTGCCGCCGCCGGACCGGCCCACCAGACCGATCTTGGTGCCGTGCGGGACGGCCAGGTCGAGGCCCTCGAAGAGCGGCTCGGCGCCGCCGTGGGCGAAGGTGACGCGCTCGAAGCGCACCTCGGCGCCCCGGGTCGGCAGGGGCTCGGGGGCGGGCGGGTCGAGTACGGTCGGCGGCTCCAGCAGCAGTTCGGTGAATTGCGCGGCCTCGGTCATGGAGCTTTCCAGCCGGCGGTAGATCTGGTTGAACTCGAACATGATCCGTGTCGCGCTGGCGTAGTAGGTGAAGGCGACGATGACCGCCTCGACGCCGTGCCGTCCGCCGCCGAGGGTGAGGGCCAGCAGCAGGCCCAGCACGTTGGTGAGGACGGACATCGGCGCGACCAGGGTGTCGATGCGCAGGTTGCCGTAGTCCCAGGAGCGCAGGGTGAGCCGGCGTGATTCGGCGACCCGGGACCGGTGCTCGGCGGCCTCGCGCGGCTCGGCGGCGAACGAGCGGACCGTGTCCATGTTCATCAGGCTGTCGGCGACGTGGCCGGACATCCGGGCGATGGCCCGCTCGCGCTCGGCGACCAGCGCCTGGCGGCGCCGGATCAGCGGGGAGACGCCGAGCGCGGTGAGCGCGATCAGCACCAGGAGTCCGGCCACCAGCAGCGGGTCGTACTGCCACAGCACGACCGACGCGAAGAGCAGCGGTACGAAGCTGCCGACCACGTTGAACGTGAGCGTGTCGACGACGTCCTCGAACCGGGAGGCGAAGCTGAGGACCCGTTTGGTCAGCGATCCGGCGAAGTTGTCGTGGAAGAAGGCGGCGTCCTTGGCGAACAGCTCGTCCATGCCGATGACATACAGGTGCTCGACGCCCCGGGCGTCCAGGCGGTTCAGACAGTGCAGCCCGATGCGCCACAGCGTCTCCGACAAGAGCAGCACACCGGCGAAGCCGAGGACGTACGGGAGGGCCGGGCCGAGGGTGAGGCCGCCGCCGTCCCCGGCGATCCGGCCGACGAGCTTGGCGACGATCAGTGGCGCGACGTACTGGATCCCGATGTTGCCGAGCGCGGGCAGCAGCATCGCCGGTGCGGTCAGGCGCCGCAGCCGGGCGAGTTCCCGTCCGTAGTACCGAAGGGCGACGATCACCGAGCCCTTGCTCGGCAGTCCCTCGTGCGATTCAGGTGATCCCATCCCCAACCCTGTGCTTTCGGACCGGCAGGTGAGCACAGGGAGTGTCCCGCGGCGGCCCCCGCCCGGTCCACGCGTTTTGCGCCGGTCACCCGGGACGGTGCGGGCGGGAGCGCGGGAAAAGGCCGAGGGCCGTACCGGATTCCTCCGGTACGGCCCTCGGCCTACGACTCTTTCGAGTCGGGACGACAGGATTTGAACCTGCGACCCCTTGACCCCCAGTCAAGTGCGCTACCAAGCTGCGCCACGTCCCGATGCCCGTCTGACCTGGGGTTTCCCCTGGCCGCTCGTGCATGAGAACCATACCTCACTCAGGGCGGTGTTCCGGAACGGGGAACGGTCTCGGGGACAATGGACGCATGGTGACTTCTTCGCGTCGGGACCGGGACGGCGAGGGGCGGGCGCGCAACGCCCGGCCCAGGGACGGGCTCGGGCGGCCGCTGCCCTATGGCGCGCCGGGCGTGGAGCGCCAGCCCGAGGGGGTGGTGCGCTCGCCCGAGGAGACCGTGCGGGAGGGGCAGCGGCTGCTCGACGCGGGGATGCCGTTCCACGCGCACGAGGTGTTCGAGGACGCGTGGAAGTCGCGGCCGCAGGGCGAGCGCGAGCTGTGGCGGGGGCTCGCCCAGCTCGCGGTGGGCCTCACGCACGCCGCGCGCGGCAACGCCACGGGCGGCGCCGCGCTGCTCGCCCGGGGCACCGACTCGCTGGGGCGGTACGTGGGGGTACCGCTGTACGGGATCGACCTCGGCGCGCTGACGGCCTGGGCCGAGGCGCTCACGGCCCGGCTGCCGGGGCCGGTCGACGCCCGCGCCGAGGCGCCCCGGCTCACCGGGTCGCGCTGACGCCCCGTCAGGGCGGGGTGGGCGCGGTCAGGACACCACCAGGACGACCTCCAGGGTGCGGGGGCCGTGGACGCCCTCCACCCGGTCCAGTTCGATGTCGCTGGTCGCGGACGGCCCGGAGATCCAGGTGAGCGGGCGCCCCGGATCGAGGCGTTCCATCGCCTGCGGTACGGACGCGACGATCTGCTCGGGGGCGCGGACCACGCAGACGTGGTGGTCCGGAATGAGCGTGATGCGGCGTCTGCCCTGGTCCGGTCCGCCGTCCAGGACGATCGTGCCGGTCTCGGCGATGGCGAGGGCGCAGCCCGTGACGACGCTGTCGACCTCGTCGAGTTCGGCGGCGGTGGAGTGCGCCCGGTCCGCGACGCGCGTCGCGGCCGTCCCGGCGAGCCACTGCGGGGGCAGGCCGGGCGGGACCAGGACCGTGGCCGAGCCGCGCGCGGCGAGCAGCCGTGCCAGCAGCCCCGGCAGGCCCGCACCGTCCGTGCGGTGGACGAGGGCGCGGTAGTCGGCCAGGTTCTCGTGGAGCAGGTCGAGCACGGCGGCGGGATCGTCCGGGACGTGCGCGGCCAGGTAGTCGCGCGGCCCCGCGGGAGCGTCGGGGGCACCCGCGAGGGCGCTGCGGATCCGGGCCAGCACGCGGTCGCGGGAGTTCATACGGGCACCTTCGTACGGGAACCTGGGGGTGGGGTCCGGCCTTCGGCCGCTCATTCCTCCCGCTCCTTCCACCAGTCCCGGAACGACTTCTCCGGGATCCGGGGCAGCTCGCGCTCGGCCGTCCAGGCCCCCGCGCCCGGCAGGCGTGCGAGGTGGAGGCGGCGGGTGCGGGTCGCCGCCCGTTCCGCTGCGGCCAGCACCGCCGGGCGGTCCATCGCCCAACTCGCCGCCTTCATCGCCGCCTTCTCCACCCGGTGCCCCGGGCCGCCCTGCCGCGCCACCCGCTCGCGCAGGTGGACCAGTACCTCGGGGATGTCGATGGCGACCGGGCACACCTCGTAACAGGCGCCGCAGAGCGAGGAGGCGTAGGGCAGGGAGGCGTCGATCTCGCTGGTGGTGCCGCGCAGTTGGGGGCTGAGGATCGCCCCGATCGGGCCGGGGTAGACCGATCCGTACGCATGGCCGCCCGCCCGTTCGTAGACCGGGCACACGTTGAGGCAGGCCGAGCAGCGGATGCAGCGCAGGGCCTGGCGGCCGACCTCGTCGGCGAGGGTGTCGGTGCGGCCGTTGTCGAGCAGGACGAGGTGGAAGACCGAGGGCCCGTCCCCGTCCGCCGTGCCGGTCCACATGCTGGTGTACGGGTTCATCCGCTCGGCCGTGGAGGAGCGCGGCAGCGTCTGGAGGAAGATTTCCAGGTCCCGCCAGGTCGGGACGGTCTTCTCGATGCCGACGACGGAGATCAGGGTCTCGGGCAGGGTCAGGCACATCCGGCCGTTGCCCTCGGACTCCAGGACGACGAGGGTGCCGGTCTCGGCGACCATGAAGTTGGCGCCGGAGACCCCCACCCTGGCGCGCAGGAACTTCTCGCGCAGATGCAGCCGGGCCGCCTCGGCAAGCTCGGCGGGGCTGTCGCCGAGGCCGTCGGGGGCGGGGCGGCCCCACGCGCCCATCTCGGCGCGGAAGATGTCGCGGATCTCGCCCCGGTTGCGGTGGATGGCGGGCACCAGGATGTGGGAGGGCCGGTCGTGGCCGAGCTGCACGATCAGTTCGGCGAGGTCCGTCTCGTACGCGGTGATGCCCTCGGCGGCGAGTGCCTCGTTGAGGCCGATCTCCTGGGTGGCCATGGACTTGACCTTCACGACCTCGCGCTCGCCGGTGGCCTTCACCAGGTCCGCGACGATGCGGTTGGCCTCGTCGGCGTCGGCCGCCCAGTGCACGGTGCCCCCGGCCAGTACGACGGACTCCTCCAACTGGAGCAGATAGCGGTCGAGATGGCGCAGGGTGTGGTCCTTGACGCGCTTCCCGGCCTCGCGCAGCCGCTGCCAGTCGGGGAGTTCGGCGACCGCCCTGGCGCGTTTGTCGCGGATGGTGTGGGTGGCGTGCCGCAGGGTGGCGCGCAGGGTCGGGTCGTGGACCGCGTCCCTGGCCGCCGCGGGGAACGCGGGCATGCCGACGAACGTGCCGCTCATACGTGGGGCTCCCCTTCGGTGGCGGCCAGGATCTCGGCGAGGTGCAGCGGGCGCAGCGGGCTGCCGCGGCGGCGCAGGATGCCGTCCAGGTGCATCAGGCAGGAGCTGTCGGCGCCGCACAGCACCTCGGCGCCGGTGGCCAGCGCGTGGTCGGCCTTGTCGGCGCCCATGGCCGCCGAGACGTCGGGGTTCTTGAGGGCGAAGGTGCCGCCGAAGCCGCAGCACTCCTCGGCGCCGGGCAGCTCCCGCAGTTCGAGGCCCCGGACGGCTTCGAGGAGCCTGCGCGGCCGTTCCCCGAGCCCGAGCGTGCGCAGGCCGTGGCAGGACGGGTGGTAGGTGACGGTGTGCGGGAAGTACGCGCCGACGTCGGTGACGCCGAGGACGTCGACCAGGAACTCCGACAGCTCGTGGACGCGCGGGACGAGCGAGTCCGCGATCGCCCCGAGCCCGTCGCCGCGGCCTTCGGCGGCGGCGCGGCGCGCGATGCGCGGGTAGTTCTCGCGGACCATCGCCGCGCAGGAGCCGGACGGGGTGACCACGTGGTCGTACCCCTCGAAGACCGTACCCATCCGGCGCACCAGCGGCTCGGTCTCGTGGCGGTAGCCGGTGTTGTACTGGGCCTGTCCGCAGCACGTCTGGGCGGGCGGGAAGTCGACCTCCACGCCGAGGCGTTCGAGGAGTCTCACCGTCGCGATGCCCGTGGCCGGGTACAGCGCGTCGTTGACGCAGGTGACGAAGAGGGCGACACGCATGATCGGAGGATAGGCGGTGGTCCGCGGCCCGGCGACCCCGCGTCGGGCGCCCGGCGCGCCCGGGGCTCACCACACCAGGTGCAGCTCCTCGGGCGAGCGGTGGATCATCGTGGGCCGCATGGTGAGGGGCGGTCCGTCCTCGGGCAGCCGCAGGCCCGGCAGTCGGCGGGTGAGCAGGTCCACGGTCAGGCGCAGCTGTTCGCGGGCCAGCTGGGAGCCGGGGCAGCCGTGGGTGCCGTGGCCGAAGGAGAGGTGGCGGGAGGGCTTGCGGGTGATGTCGAAGACGTCGGGGCGGTCGTGGCGGCGGGCGTCCCGGTTGGCCGCGCCGAACGCCACGAACACCGAGGCGCCGGTGGGCAGTTCGGTGCCGGAGAGCAGGACCGGTCGGGTGGTGATGCGGCGGAAGCCCTGGAGCGCCGTGTCGTAGCGCAGTGCCTCCTCGATCGCGGCGGGGATCAGCTCGGGCTTCTCGCAGAGCAGCTCCCACTGGGGGCGGTGGCGCAGCAGGTGCAGGACCGTGGTGCCGATCTGGGCGGTGGTCGTCAGATGGCCGGCGAGGAGGAAGTTCTGGAGGTGGGAGACGAGTTCGTGGCGCTCCTCCAGGGTGAGTTCCCCGGTGCCGGGCGCGAGCGCGGTGAGCAGCGCGGTGCACAGGTCGTCGCGCGGCCGGGCCCGTCTGGCCCGCAGATAGGTGTCCAGCAGGTGCTGCATGGTCACCACGTCGCGGGCGGCGGCGATCTGCTCGGTCTCCTCCAGCGGGCGGAACAGCAGCTCCTCGGCCCGGTTGCCGCCGTGCACGGCGACGGGCACGTCCACCGGGTCCAGGCCGATCAGCCGGCCGATGACCTCGCCGGGCAGCCGGGTCGCGAACTCCCCCATGAGCTCGACGCGCCCGCGCGCCGCGAACGCGTCGACCAGTTCGGCCGCGCGCTCGGCCGCGTACGGCAGGACGGCGGCCACCCGGGCCGGGGAGAGGCCGTGGACGAGGGGCGCGCGCAGCCGGTGGTGGTGGGGGCCGTCCGAGGTGACGACGACCGGGCGCCCGCCGAAGCCGGTGCCGAGTTCGGCCATGACCGCCGGGCCCGGGATCACGTCCGGCCGCAGGGTGTTGGCGGAGGAGAACGCCTCGGGGCGGCGCAGCACTTCCCGTACGTCGGCGTCGCGGGCGACCAGCCAGGCGTCCAGTTCGGGGACGAAGGTCAGCCCTTCGGCGCGACGGGCGCGCGCGTAGTGCGGATAGGGGTCGCGCTGGAGCGCGTCGAGCCGTGCGTGCCCATGCCTGTCCACACGCTCATCGTGTACGAAGCGCCGCCGGGGCGGAAGAGCACCGGTAGGGCCGGAAGTGCCCCGTGTGGGCGGATCGCGGGCGCGGGGACCGTTTTCGGCGCCCGTGAACGGCCGCCGGGCCCGGGGAAGGGGACCCGGCGGCCGTGCCCGGCGCGTCAGCCGTCCGCGGCCAGCACCCCGATGAGCCGGGTGACGGTGTCGGCCATCGCCTGGCGGCCCACCGTGAGGTAGCTGCGGGCGTCCACCGCCGCCGGGTTGGCGGCGAGGTACGCGCGGATCGCGTCGGTCATGGCGAGGTTCAGCGCCGTACCGATGTTGATCTTGGCCATGCCGCCGGCGACCGCCGCCGCCAGCTCCTCGTCGGGGACCCCGGACGAGCCGTGGAGCACCAGCGGCACGTTCAGCGCCCCGTCGAGCCGGGCCAGCAGCGCGTGGTCCAGGGTGGCCGTGCGGGTGGTCATCGCGTGGACGCTGCCGATGGCGACGGCGAGCGCGTCGACACCGGTTTCGGCGACGAAGGCGCGCGCCTGCTCGGGGTCGGTGCGGGCGCCGGGCGCGTGCGCGTCCAGCGGCGGCTGTCCGTCCTTGCCGCCCACCTCGCCCAGTTCGGCCTCGATCCACAGGCCCTGGGTGTGCGCCCAATCGGCGGCGGCCCGGGTCGCGGCGAGGTTCTGCTCGTACGGGAGCTGGCCCCCGTCGTACATCACCGAGCTGAACCCGGCGTCGGCCGCCTGCCGCAGCAGGTCGTCGCGCTTGACGTGGTCGAGGTGGAGCGCGACGGGCACGGCGGCGGCCTCGGCCGCGGCGACGGCGGCCCGGGCGAGCGGCAGGACCCGTCCGTAGCGGAACTTCACCGCGTTCTCGCTGATCTGGAGGACGACCGGCGACCGGGCGGCCTCGGCGCCCGCGATGACGGCCTCGGCGTGCTCCAGCGTGATGATGTTGAAGGCGGCGACGGCCCGGCGCTTGGCCGCGGCCTCGGTGACCAGGGCCCCGGTCTGGGCGAGTGGCATCGTGCTTCCCTGTCCTCTTCTTCCGGATGCGTGCGGCTGGGGTCAGGAGCCGTCGAGGATCACCGAGCGGGTGAGGTGGCGCGGGCGGTCCGGGTCCAGGCCCCGGGCGGCGGCCACGGCGACGGCCAGGCGCTGGGCCCGCACCAGTTCGGCGAGCGGGTCGAGGTGTCCGGCCACCCACTGGGCGCCGGTGGCCCGGACCTGCTCGGCGAGTCCTTCGGGCGCCTCGCCGAACATCCAGGTGGCGGTGGTGCCGGTGGAGATGCTGATCGGGCCGTGGCGGTACTCCATGGCCGGGTACGCCTCGGTCCAGGAGAGCGACGCCTCGCGCATCTTCAGCGCGGCCTCCTGGGCGAGTCCGACGGTCCAGCCGCGCCCCAGGAACGTGAACTGGCCGCGCCCGACGAGCCCTTCGGGCAGCGGTTCGGCCAGCGCGGTGCGCGCGTCGGCCACCGCCTGCTCGGTGTGGAGCCCGAGGTGGGCGCGGAGCAGGGTGAGCGCGGTGGTGGCGAAGCGGGTCTGGACGACGGACTCCTCGTCCGCGAACTCCAGCACCACGACGTCGTCGGCGGCCCGCATCACCGGGGTGTCGGGGTCGGCGGTGACGGCGGTGGTGCGGGCCTGGCCGCGCACCCGGCCGAGCAGCTCCAGGACCTCGGTGGTGGTGCCGGAGCGGGTGAGGGCGACCACCCGGTCGTAGCCGCGGCCCAGGGGGTACTCGGAGGCGGCGAAGGCGTCGGTCTCGCCCTGGCCCGAGGACTCCCGCAGCGCGGCGACGGCCTGCGCCATGAAGAGGGAGGTGCCGCAGCCGACGATCGCGACCCGCTCCCCCGGCGCCGGGAGCGCGTCCTTGTGGTGCACCGCCAGCTCGGCGGCCCGCTTCCAGCACTCGGGCTGGCTGCTGAGTTCGTTCTCGACATGGCTCATGCCGGGCTCCCACTCACTCTGAATGCGTGTTTGTGCAAAATATAGCTAGCTTTCAAGCACAATCAAGCATCTACGGGTGGGTTAAAGTCATCACTGACGGTGACGGCGCTCGGATGGCCGCCAGTGCACGGGAGAGAAGAGGGTCCGGATGTCGCGCGACGCCCGCTGGCAGGAGCTGCTCGAACTGCTCGTGGAGCAGGGCCGGCTGGACGTCGAGGAGGCGGCGACGGCCCTCGGGGTCTCCGCCGCGACCATCCGCCGCGACTTCGACCAGCTCGCCGAGCAGCAGATGCTGGTGCGGACCCGGGGCGGCGCGGTCGTGCACGGGGTCTCGTACGAGCTGCCGCTGCGGTACAAGACGGCCCGGCAGGCGTCCGAGAAGCAGCGCATCGCGAAGGCGGTGGCCGATCTGATCGCCCCCGGCGAGGCGGTGGGCCTGACCGGCGGCACGACCACCACCGAGGTGGCCCGCGCCCTCGCGGTCCGGCCCGAACTGGCCTCCGGGTCACCGGCGTTGACGATCGTCACCAACGCCCTGAACATCGCCAACGAGCTGGCCGTACGGCCCCAGTTCAAGATCGTGGTGACCGGCGGGGTCGCCCGGCCGCAGTCCTACGAGCTCACCGGGCCGCTGGCCGGGGGCGTACTGAACCAGATCACCATGGACGTGGCGGTGCTCGGGGTCGGCGCGTTCGACGTGGCGCACGGCGCGACCGCGCACGACGAGGACGAGGCGGGCATCAACCGGCTGCTGTGCGAGCGGGCCGAGCGGGTGGTGGTGGCCGCGGACTCGACGAAGCTGGGGCGGCGGACCTTCGCCCGGATCTGCCCCACCGGCCAGGTGGGCACGCTGGTCACGGACAGCGGCGTCCCGGACGAGACGGTCGCGCGGTTCACCGAGGCGGGCGTGACCGTACTGGCCGTCTGACCGCCCGGCGCGGCCATATGACGGAGCGTCAGTCCAGGCCGAGCGCCGGGAGCAGGACCGCCTCCAGGAACGTCAGGAACGCGTCCTCCCCGGCGAAACGGTCCTCGAAGAGGCGCTCCACCCGCAGGACGCCCATGAACGCGGGGGCCACGAACCCGATGGCGCGGTTGTCCGCCGCCACCTCGCCGCGCTCGACGCCGCGCCGCAGCATCGCGTCGAGCGCGGCGATCTCCGGGTTCAGGAAGGCGTCGCGCAGCGAGTCGCGCAGGTCGGGGTGCATCACATACGCCTGGCCGACGGCCTCCATCAGCTCGGAGTCGCGGCCCTTGCGGCGGGAGGCCGCGCGGGCCGCCTCGCGCAGGTCGCCCGCCAGCGTCCCGGTGTCGATGCCGGTGAAGAACGAGCAGCGGCTGTTCCCGAGCGCGGCCGTGACCAGGAGGGGCTTCGACTTCCACTGCCGGTAGAGGGTGGCCTTGCCGCACTTGGTGCGGGCGGCGACGCCCTCCATGGTGACGGCGTCGTAGCCGCCTTCGCGCAGCAGGTCGAGCACCGCCTCGTACAGCTCCCGCTCCCGCTCGGGGCTGAGCTTGCTGCGGCGTGCGGCGGCCGTCGCGGCCTGCGTCGACATCGCGTCCCTCCGGTGCGTGGGGCAGTGCTGGTGCACATCCGAGAGTAGGCCCCGCTCAACCGAGACGCAAACGTATCGAGACGTTTGCGTCTCGATGAAATCCGATCTAGCCTTCCTACGTTTGCTTGTCCGATTTCTGCTCGAAATCCCGTCTCAGAGGGGCCGGAGAATGGCTGCCGGTATACGTCCAGGGACCCGCCGTCCCACTGGACCGGAGACGACCGGTACCCCCCGGCCGCCCCTGGTGCGCGAGCTGCTGCTCGTGACCGCGCTCTTCGTCGTGTACAAGTTCGGCCGCCGGCTGGCGAACGGGCACGAGACCCGCGCCTTCCACAACGCCGACCGCGTCTGGGACTGGGAGCGCGCGCTGCACCTGCCCGGCGAGGGCGCGGTGCAGAGCCTCCTGCTCCACGACGAGACGCTGGTCCGCGTCGCCAACACCTTCTACGCCACCGTCCACTTCCCCGCGACGATCGCGTTCCTGGTCTGGCTGTACGTGCGCCGCCCCGCCCACTACCTCTGGTCCCGCCGGGTCCTGGCCCTGGTGACCACGGCCGCGCTCGCCCTGCACATCCTGCTGCCGCTGGCGCCGCCCCGGATGCTGGCCTCGGCCGGGCTCGTGGACACCGCGCAGGTGTACGGGCCGTCGGTGTACGCGGCGACGCCCGACACCGACACCATGGCCAACCAGTTCGCGGCGATGCCCTCGCTGCACTTCGGCTGGGCGCTGATGGTGGCGATCGGCCTGATCACCGCGGTCAGGGGCCGCTGGCGGTGGCTGTGGCTGCTGCACCCGGTGCTCACCCTGCTGGTGATCGTCGGCACCGCCAACCACTACTGGCTGGACGCGCTCGTGGCGACCGCGCTGCTCGGCGCCGCCCTCTTCCTCGTGCCGCGCCCGGAGCGGGTGCGCGACGGCCGCACCGTCGCCGTACGGGTGCACCGCGCCCCCGCGCCCCGGCCCGACGCGGCCCCCGAAACCGCCCATGCCCCGGAATCCGCCCTGACCTCCGGGCGCACGGGCCTCGTCTCCGAATCCGCCGACGCACCCGTGCTCGCGGAGGCGCTGCGATGAACGAGTCCGCCTTCCTCGCCGTCCTGCTCTCGCTCGGCTCGGCCGCCGGGTACGCGCTCGCGGCCGTCGCCCAGTCCCGGCTGGCCGCCGCCGACGGGGGCGGCGGACTGGCCGCCCTGCTGGCCCGGCCCCAGTGGTGGTGGGCCGTCGGGCTCAACGCGGCCGGCGCCCTGACGCACGTGGCCGCGCTGCACTACGGACCGCTCACCCTGGTGCAGCCGCTGGGCGCGCTCACGCTGGTCGCGGCGCTGCCCATCGGCGCGTACTACCAGCACCGCCGGGTCACCCGGCGCGAGTGGCGCGGCGCCGCCTGGACGCTGGCGGGGCTCACCGCCCTGATCGCCGTGACCGGGCCCGCGACGCCCGGCGACGCGCTCAGCCTGCGCGAGGGGCTCGCCGTCGCGGCGGCCACCGCGCTGCTGATCGCGGCGGCCTCCCGGGCCGGGGCGGGCTCGGGCCGCGTCGGCCTCGGCCACGCGACCGCCTCCGGTGTCGCCTCGGGCGTGGCCTCCGCGCTCACCCAGACCGTCACCGCCTCGCTCGCCCGGGAACTGCCGGGCGGGCCGATGGCCTGGTGGCAGACGGCGCTGCTGGCCCTGATCGTGGCGGCGTTCGCGGTGGGCGGGCTGCTGCTGTCGCAGGCCGCCTTCCGCGGCGGACTGGCCGCGCCGCTGGCCGTGGTGAACCTGGCCAACCCGGCCGCCGCCGCCGTCATCGGCGTGGCCCTGCTCGGCGAGCGCTTCCACGGCGGACCGCTGGGCTGGCTCACGGCGGCGGCAGCGGCGGCGGTGGCCGCGCGCGGTGTGCTCATGCTGACCGGCGCGGAGCCCCCGCAGGTCCCGGCCCCGCGCGCCCCGGAGCCGGCCCGCGTGCCGGTCTGATCCGGGGGCGCCCCGGCGGCGGCCCCTCACCCCGCCACCGCCCTGAGCAGGGCCGTCGTCGCCACCGCGCCCAGGCTGGTTCTTCCTGGACCGTACGCGCGGGGGCACCCGGCGCTGGTGCAGCTCGGGCGACTGCGGCAACCGCGACCGCGCCCGCCGCCACTACGCGCGCACCCACCCGGCGCCGCCCCACTGACGCGCCGACGGCGAAGGGCCGCACCGGGAATTCCGGTGCGGCCCCTGCTCTCGGACCGGATCAGCTTTCGGACCGGATCAGCCGAGCGTGACCGCGAAGCCGCGCGAGGTCGCGATCGAGGCCGTCTTCACCTCCGTCACACCGGTCGCGGCGTCGTAGAACCAGCCCTGCCCCGCCGCCGCCAGCTCCTGCGCGGAGCCGTAGTGGCGCAGCCGCTCACCGCCCGCCGTGACGACACCGGGCGCGGACTTCGCGTGCACGGTGAAGCGGTACGCGCGGGTGGCGGGCTTGCCGCTGTAGCTGCCCACGCTCGGGCCGACCTGGATGACCGAGGCCCGGCCTGCGGTGTGGACCTGGACCTTCTGGGTGGCCGAGGCGCCCTGGGCGAACTGCCGGGTGACGCCGTCGTCCTCGTACAGCGTGTAGGAGGACTTCCCCGTCTGCGGGTAGATGTCGTAGTCCAGCTCGCCCTTGTCGCGGGTCTGCCAGGACAGCGTGCCCTTGGGCCACATCGGGACGATCGAGCCGCCCCGGACGAACAGCGGGAGGGTGTCGAGCGGCGCCTTGTAGCCGTTGACCGTGGTCGGCCCCTGGTAGGTCTTGCCGGTCCAGTAGTCCGTCCAGGTGCCCTTCGGCAGGTAGATGCCGTCGCGCACCTCGGTGTCGCTGTAGACCGGGGCGACCAGGAAGTCGGGGCCCGCCAGGAACTCGTACTTGGCGTTCGCACCCAGGGTGTTGGGGTCGTCCGGGTACTCCAGGGAGAGCGGCCGGACCGCGCCGACGCCGGTCTTCGTGGCCTCCTTGGAGAGCCCGTACATGTACGGGATGAGCCGCTCCTTGAGCTGGAGGTACTTGCGGTTGATGGAGGTGTACGGCTCGCCGTCCAGCCAGGGCTGCTGGTCGTGCGGCTTCTTGGTGGTGAGGTCGCTCGACCAGCCGTCCATGGTCATGATGGCGGGCAGGAACGCCTTCCACTGGAGGTCGCGGGCGTACATCTTCGGGTCGTGGCCGTAGATGCTGCCCACGTCACCGGTGTTGTAGGCGATGCCGGAGAGCGTGGCGCCCGCGTAGGTGGGGATCTGCCAGCGGATGTAGTCCCAGCTCAGCTTCTGGTCGCCGCTCCACAGGACGCCGCAGCGCTGGGCGCCCGCCCAGGAGACCGGCAGCCAGACGAAGCCGCGGGCGTCGCTGTTGTCCTCGATCCCGGCCTTCGCCTTGTCGCAGCCGTCGAGGGCGAAGCCGTAGCCGTTGCCGACCCAGGCCACGTCCAGCTTGGCGACCCGCTGGCCCGCCTTGACCTGGTCGGCGAGCTTGTCGAGGCCGTCCTGGGTCCACAGCCCCAGCTGGGCGTTGTGCGCGTTCAGGCCCTGACCGGTCTCGGCGAGGTTCTCGTAGCCGCAGCCGTAGCCGTCGTTGACGAGCATCCAGCCGAGCGGCATCTGGTTCTGGGTGTAGCCGTCGGCGACCTTGAGCGCGTCCAGGGTGTGGCGCTCGCCCCGGTTGGCGTTGTGCAGGTAGCAGTCGGAGTCGCCGGGTTCGAGGCCGTAGACCGGCGGCATGAACGGCTTGCCCACCAGGGAGGTGTACTTGCCGATCACGGACTTCACGTCACCGGTGAAGTAGTAGGCGTCCAGGCGCCGTTCCTGCTGGCCGGTGCGGACCCGGGGCCCGAAGTCGTAGACGCCGGGCGTCATGGTGTTGCGGAAGACGCCGTAGCCCGCCGAGGAGACGTAGAACGGCTGGGAGTTGTTCCAGCCGCCCTCGTTCCAGTTGGTGTTGTTGCCGACGTTCATCACCTGGTCGCGGTGCGAGAAGCTGCCGTTCTGCTCGCCGCCGCCGAAGAACTGCTCGTCGGCGCCGCGCGCGAGGCTCTGGCGCAGCCCGCCGCCGGTCCAGCGCAGCGGGTCGGCCTCCTGCCAGATGGGGGTGCGGTTGTCGGCCTTGTAGAGGCCGAACCGCAGCGGCTTCTTGTAGACGCGCAGGACCGTGCCCTTGGCGCGGACGCCGTAGTAGGTGCCGGCGTCGAAGGAGCGGGTGCCGCGCTGGGGCGTGGGCCGGTGCTGGATCATCCGGCTGCCGGGCGGGTCGGCGAGGACGCCGTCCGGCGACGCCTGGAGGCGCAGGGTGTCGTCGGCGAAGAACTCGGCGCGCGCCTTGAGGGCGCCCGCCGCGATCTCGTACGTCCCGTCGCGCCCCGAGAAGGCGGTCAGGTTCCCTGCGTCGCTCGGCTCGGGCAGGTACGCCTTGCCGGTGAAGGAGTTGTCGTGCACGTCGTAGGGCACGACGACCACGTGGTACGTGCCCGACGCCTTGGGGATGACGGTGGCCTCGGGGTCGGCTGTGCCGGCGCTCTCGGCGACCTTCTTGCCGGCCGAGTCGTAGATGTAGAGGTCGAAGTCGTCGGTGGGCTTCTCCCACTGGATGGATACGGGGACACCGCCCTCCGGGTTGTCGTCCCACTGCCCGGCCGGGGCGTCGACCGTCAGGTCGAAGCGGGCGCAGACGGCGTTGGCGGGGTCCTCGGCGGCCGTGCCGCACTTGTCGGGCGAGCCGACCGTGCCCTTGGGATAGACGGGGCTCTGCCACGTCAGGCTCTTGGAGGCGGAGTCGAGGGTGCCGGCGGGAGGGGTGGCGCCGGGGGCGCCGTCCGCCGCCGAGGCGGCGGGGACGGTGAGCGCGGTCAGGGTGAGTGAGGCCGCCGCGAGCACGGCGGCGGCCAGTCTCCCCTGGCGGTGGCGAAGTTTCCGCAAGGAGTGTTCTCCGTTCGTACCGAGTCGCCCGTACCGAGCTGGTTCCGAACAACGAAGTGAGCAACGCGTGCGCATTAATGCTTGGAACGATGGATTTTCGAGCATCAAGATTCATGACGAGGCCAGTACATGTCAACGCCTTCGCGGATACCGGACAGGTAAAGCCCGAGCCCCGACCCGGTGTGCGAGCGGCGCGAGTTGATCCATTGCGTCACCTTGACGATATTCGGGGAGGCCGATATCGTCGCGCTGACGAAAACCGAAGGGGGGCCTTCCATGGCCGACATCGACCGGCGGTTCGGCTGGCGCCATCTGCGCAGCGCGCCCACCGCCCACATCCGCCACCACCGCCAGGGCAGGCTCGTCCACGACGGCCCGGGACTGAGCTTCTGGTTCCGGCCGCTGACCGCCGCGCTCTCCGAAGTGCCGGTCGACGACCGGGAGTTGTCGATGGCCTTCCACGCCCGCACCGCCGACTTCCAGGACGTCACCGTGCAGGCGACGGTGACCTACCGGATCAGCGACCCGGCCGTCGCCGCCGCCCGGCTCGACTTCTCCGTCGACCCCGACACCGGGGCCTGGCGCGGCGCCCCGCTGGAGCAGCTGTCCACCCTGCTCACCGAGACCGCCCAGGAGCGCGCCCTGGACACCCTGGCGCGCACCCCGCTGGCGGCGGCCCTGGTCGACGGGGTCGCCTCGGTGCGGGAGCGGATCGCCGAGGGCCTCGCGGCCGAGCCCAGGCTGCCCGCCACCGGCATCGAGGTGGTGGCGGTCCGGGTGGTCGCCGTGCGGCCCGAGCCGGAGGTGGAGCGGGCGCTGCGCACCCCCGCCCGCGAGCAGATCCAGCAGGAGGCCGACCGGGCGACCTACGAGCGCCGGGCCGTCGCCGTCGAGCGGGAGCGCGCCATCGCCGAGAACGAACTGGCCAGCCGCATCGAACTGGCCCGCAGGGAAGAGCAGTTGGTCGAGCAGCGCGGCACCAACGCCCGCCGCGAGGCCGAGGAGGACGCGGCGGCCGACGCCGTGCGCGCCCGCGCCGAGGCGGCCCGCACGGTACGGCTCGCCGAGGCGCAGGCCGAGGCGGCGCGCACCACCGGCGAGGCGCGGGCCGAGGCCCAGGCCGCCTGGCTGCGGGTGCACGGCGAGAGCACCCCGGCGACCCTGAACGCGCTGACCGCCGCCCGTCTCGCCGAGAACCTGCCCCGCATCGACAGCCTCACCGTCTCCCCGGACGTCCTGACCGGTCTGCTCGCCAGGCTGGGCCGCGCCGACGGGGAGCGCGGGTGAGCCTCGCGCCGCGCGCCGTGGTCGTCCACCGCACCACGGAGTACGAGGAGTTGCTGGCCCGGCACGGCACCCACGGCCAGGCCGCGTTCTTCCTGGCCTCGCGCGGGCGCTCGCTCGACGAGGTGGCCGAGCGGCACCGGCGCGCCCGGCGCGCGCTGGCCGAGGTCGACGCGGCGGTGCCGCTGCAGTGGCGCCGCTCGCGCGTGGAGCGCGCGGACCTGGACCGGTTCCTGTTCGCCCCCGAGGACGTCGTGGTGGTGGTCGGGCAGGACGGTCTGGTGGCCAACGCGGCCAAGTACCTGCGCGGCCAGCCGGTGGTGGGCATCGACGCGGACCCCGGCCGCAACGCGGGCGTCCTGGTGCGCCACCGCCCCTCCGACGCGGCCCGGCTGCTGCCCGCCGCACTCTCCGCCACCGGCGCCGACGAGCTGACCATGGTGGAGGCGGTCGCGGACGACACCCAGCGGCTGCTCGCGCTCAACGAGATCTATCTGGGCCCGCCCGGCCACCAGACCGCCCGCTACCGCCTCGGCCCCGACGAGCCGGACGCACCGGGCGAGGCGCAGGCGTCCTCGGGCCTGCTGGTCGGCACCGGGACCGGGGCGACGGGCTGGCTGCGCTCGCTGTGGCAGCAGCGCGGCAGCGCGCTCGCCCTGCCGGGCCCGGCCGAGGACCGGCTGATCTGGTTCGTACGGGAGGCATGGCCCTCCCCCACCACCGGAACCTCCCTGGTGGAAGGGGCACTTGAGGGGGACGAGCGGCTGCGGGTCAGCGTCGAGTCGGACCGGCTGGTGGCGTTCGGTGACGGGATCGAGTCCGACGCACTGGAGCTGACATGGGGTCAGACGGTGTGCGTGGGACGGTCGGAGACGGCGCTGCGCCTGGTCGGCTGACCCGCGGCCACCGCCGTCACCGGACCCCCGTGAGCCCCCTCACACCCGTGCACCGGCCAGTAATGACGTTGACCCTGTAAGGACCGAGAAATACGCTTCTTTCATGTTCGTCACGGGGTAAGATCACCGCTCTTCGAGCGGTGATCATCAATATCCGCCGGCACCGCCGGAAGATCCTGGTCCGGCGTCGGCGGAGTCGAAGGATTCCAGCACGAAGCACGGGGGAAGCACGTTGAAAGTTCGTCTGCTCGGATCTCTGGAAATCACCGACGGCCATCACACGTTCCGGATTCCCGGCGAGAAATTACGCGCGATCGTCGCCGCGCTCGCCCTTTCGCCGAACCGGCCGGTCTCACGTCACGATCTCATCGACGAGCTGTGGGGCGAGCACCTGCCCCGCAACGCGGAGAACTCGCTGCAGGGCCATGTGGCCCGGCTGCGCCGCATCGTCGAGTCCCGCACCGGCCGCGACGGGCCGCGCGGCCTGATCCAGACGTCCGGTTTCGGCTATGCGCTCTCCCTGCCCGAACGGGACGTGGACGCCGCCCTGTTCACCGCCCTGGTCCGGCAGGCCACCGCCGCCCGCCGGGTCGGGCCGGAGCGGGTGGTGCGCCTGCTCACCGAGGCGCTGGCGCTGTGGCGCGGGCCCGCGCTGGTCGACACCGGCCAGGGCATGATCAGCCGGCTCGCCTACACCCGGCTCACCGAGGTGCGGCTGATGGCGTACGAGCACCTCTTCGACGCCCAGCTCGACCTGGGCAGGCACCGCGAAGTGGTCACCGAGCTCCAGCAGCTGCACACGCAGTACCCGCTGCGCGAGCGGTTCTGCGAGCAGCTCATCACCGCGCTGTACCGGTCGGGCCGCCAGGCCGAGGCGCTCGACGCCTACCACCGCACCCGGCAGCGCCTCTCGCACCACCTGGGCCTGGAGCCCGGGGACGCGCTGCGCGCCCGCTTCCAGGACATCCTGCGCAGAGAGCCCGCCGCCATCTGACCGCGCCCGGCCCCGCACCGCCCGCTGCCGCGCCCCTGGAAGGCTCCGGACGTCACAATGCCCGGGCCGGGCGCAGCAGTTGGCCGAGGGCCTCGGCGGCGGCCCGGCCGCGCCAGGCCAGATAGCCGGGCTGCATCAGGTGCGGGTCCCAGATCCGCTGGTGGGCCAGGCGCCGGGCCGACGGGTGCCCGGCACGGCCGGCCAGCGCCCGCAGCAGCCGGGCCGCCGCCCGGCCCGGCGTGCCCACCTCGTACTGCGCGCCGAGCCCGGCCAGCGGGGTGAACCCGAGGTGCAGCCACTGCGCCCGCTCGGCCGAGAAGACCCGTACGGCTTCGAGGCCGACGGCCGCCAGGGCGCCGGGCGCGGTACCCGGCGCCGTCCGCGCCGCCTGGTGCAGCCAGCCGGGGCGGGAGCCGAGGACCGGCACGTACGCGACGTACGCGACGACCCGGTCCCCGACGCGCCCGGCGAACACCCTTCGCGGACCCGCCCCTTCGCGCCCGCCCCACTCGCGGATCCGGTCCGCGATGTCCTCGTGCGCCACTTCCCCGGCGGTCAGGCCCGCCGCCCACGCCCCGGACACCGTCTCGCGCAGTTCGGCCAGGCGGGGTCCGGCGAGGCGGAATTCGGGCAGGTAGACCGAGTACGAGGAGCCCGCCTGGTTCACCGTGAAGCCGCAGCGGGCGAAGAGTTCGGCGTCGGGGCGGCGCAGCCGGGTGGCGACCGCCTTGCGGCGGTGCTCACCGGCGAATTCCACGAAAGCCCGCAGCAGTCCCTCCTGGGCGTCGTCCGGGGCTATCACTCCCCCGGTCTGATGGAGATATCCACCGCGCGCCCGATAGGGAATGACTCCCTCCTTGCCCGCCACCGTGAAGCACTCGTTTCCCTGGCCCCTCGTGAGGAACGCGCTCGGATTGTCGCCGTAGGCGCGCAGGGCTCCCGATATCGTGTCGCCGCGGTCCACGGCGAAGCTGCCGACGCTCATGACATTCCCCCCTGTCGTGAGCGCATCGTCGCAGCCGCGCGTTCCACACCCCTGACGCCGCCGTCTCAGCGCGGTCTCAGCCCGTTCTCCGCTATCCCGGGAGCCGCGCCGCCAGCGCCCGTACCACCGCCGCCGCGGCCACCGCGTGGCCCCGGCTGTTGAGGCGGCCCGGCTGCGGGCCCCACAGTCCGGCCGGGTCGGCCGTCCCGCGCTGCTCCATCAGGTCGACGTACAGAGCCCCATGACGGAGCGTCACTATGTTCAGCCGCTCCACCAGCAGGCGCTGGCGCGCGCGGATCCGGTCGCGCAGGGCGGCGGGCACCTGTCCGGAGGCGGCCCAGTCCGGCGGGCTGACCACCACCGTATGCCCGCACCGTGCCTCTTTCAACGAGGCCAGAATTCGGCTGAGTTCGCTCTCCACCACGTCCGCGTCGAAGCCGCGCGCCCGCACGTCCGGACCGCCGCAGGCGAGCAGCGCCAGGTCGGCCCGGAAGGCGACCGCCTGGGCGAGCTGGCGGGAGCGGACCTCGGCGAGCACGAGTTCGCGCCGGGCCTGCACCAGGAGGCAGGCGAGACCGGGCCGGGCCTCGCGCAGCGCCCGGGCCACCCGGTCCGGCCAGACCCGGGGCCGGTAGCCGGGGACGGCGGCGCCCCGGGCGAGTCTGCCCTCCTGCCCGCTGAGGACCACGGCCCGCCGCCAGTCGGGCCCGGCCAGCAGGTCCCGGGCCTCGCCCGGCCGCAGACAGCGCGGATCGGCGTCCTCCATCGCACAGCCCAGCCTTTCGCTCAACCCCGCGCTGCCGTCGTAGTGACCCCGGCCCGGCCGAGTCAACCGGGCGGGGCGCGGCGGCGGCCGGGCCGGGGCGGATCGGGCCACCTCGGCGGGGGCGGGGGCGCCGTCGGCGGATCCGCCGGGTGAGACGCCCGTCTCAGCGGGGTCTCAGCGCGGTCTCAGCGGCCACCGCGAGGATCCATCCGTACGCCGACGGGAGAGGTACCCGAAGAGGTCCGTCGGGGCTCCGGACGCGGTCCGGACCGGGCAGCACCAGTGGCCCGCGCGGGTTCGACTCCCGCCCTCTCCGCCACAGCACAGTTCGCCGGGCGCGCCGAGGTGTCCGCCGATGAGCCCGTCCGCCGTCCACCGCGGTGGTGACCGATCCGGCCGCCGGAACGGACGCGCGAGAGACGGCTCATGAGGTCGCGCGGCGGACCGCGGGGGCCGGTACGCCCGTGGAGCTGGCTGTGACCGAGCGGCCGGGCCCCGCCCGCCGGCTCGCCCGTGGACCGGGCGGGCCGGGCGGCGGCCCGGCCGTACCGGTGGGGCGGGGGCGCGGCCGTCCCGGGCGGGCCGGAGCGGAGCGCGCCGCTCGGGCTTCGGCCGCTCGGCGTACGGCCTTGCGCCGTAGGGCCCTTCCGCGTACGGCCCCTCGGATTCACGGCCGCTCGTCGTACGGCGCAGAAGCGCGCACCCGGTCGAAAGCGGTCATCGCCCGATGCGAACACGCCATTGCCCACCACTGCTTCGCAACCGGCGTCCGGCGCCGTCGGTTCGCGGGCATCATCGGCGCCACCGATCGTCCGTCGTTGGGCCCGGAGGTGCGCGTGATGAGGAAGTTCCTGAGCAGGCCGAAGCGGCCGACGGGCCCCGGCCCGGACGCGGCCGGGGCCGCGCTGTGGCGGGAGGCGGCCGATTTCGTGCGGCTGCACCGCTCGGAGGAACCGGGCCTCGGCGCTCCGGAGGGGCGGCTGGCGGAGATACGTGAGGAGATCCGGGCGACGGGCACCTATCGCCACACCTCCGAGGAGCTGGTGTTCGGGGCGCGGGTGGCGTGGCGCAACAGCAACCGGTGCATAGGGCGGCTGTACTGGCGCTCGCTGCGGGTGCGCGACCTGCGCCACCTCACCGATGCCGAGCCGGTGGCCGAGGCGTGCGCGGAGCATCTGCGCCGGGCCGCCAACGGGGGCCGCATCCGCCCGCTGATCACGGTGTTCGCCCCGGAGGCGCCGGGGCGTGCGGCGCCGCGCATCTGGAACGAGCAGCTGATCCGGTACGCGGGCTACCGCACCGCCGACGGCTCGGTGCTGGGTGACCCGCGCAACGCCGGGCTGACCGATCTCGCGCTGCGCCTGGGCTGGCCGGGCGGTCCGCACACCGCCTTCGACGTGCTGCCGCTGGTCGTGGAGGGCGTCGACGACAAGCCGCGCGTCTTCGAGCTGCCCGCCGACGCGGTCCTGGAGGTGGCGCTGGAGCATCCCGAGGACGGCTGGGGCGGCGAGTGGGGGCTGCGCTGGCACGCGGTGCCCGCGATCTCCGGGATGTGTCTGGAGATCGGCGGCATCCACTATCCGGCGGCCCCCTTCAACGGCTGGTACATGGGGACCGAGATCGGCGCGCGCAACCTGGCCGACACCGACCGCTACGACCTGCTGCCCCGGATCGCCCGCCGCCTCGGCCTGGACACCAGCGACGACCGGACGCTGTGGAAGGACCGCGCGCTGGTCGAGCTGAACCGCGCCGTGCTGCACTCCTTCGACCGCGCGGGCGTCACCATGGCGGACCACCACGCCGAGTCCAGGCGTTTCGTGACCCATCTGGAGCGCGAAGAGCGCAAAGGGCGCACGGTGCCGGCCGACTGGAGCTGGATCGTTCCCCCCATGTCGAGCGCGACGACCGAGGTCTTCCACCGCACCTACGACACCGCCGAATTGCGGCCCTGCTTCGCGCATCATCCGGAGGCAGCCGCCCGGGCCCGGGGCGAATCGATTCGCCGGACCCCCTGACGGACACCGCGACGGGCGCCCGGTGGCCGCTGGGGTACGGGAGTACGTAGGCGGGCCGGGCGACCGGTGCGTACGGCGGGGTCCACTGGGAGACGGAGATGTCGTCGTACTCCCGTCCGGTGGCGACGGGGCCCGCGGGCCCGAACCGCCTGGTGTGCACGAGGGCCACGCCCCCGACAGGGGGCGGTGACACCTCGGGCAGAACGCTCGGCGGAGTGGGCGGTCCGCCGGAGTGCGGTCGGCCGGGGAAGGGTCCTCTCACGACTCCACGGCCAGCTTGGCGCAATTGCGCATGATACGCAAGAGTGACAGCGCGTCATGACCTGACGGATCGTCAAAACGCCTCGACGGCAAGGGACTTGATGTCGAGCGACAGCTGCGGGCGACCGGGCCGGGCTAGAGGCCCGGGGTCTCCTCCGCGACGGCGAGGCGTTGCATCAGCTCACGCAGCACATCGCGCTCGGCCGCCGACAGGGGCTGCAGGAACGATTCATGGACCTTGACCATCAGGTCGCCCGCATCGCGCAAGCACAGGCTGCCGCGATCGGTGAGGAAGAGCGCGAACGTCCGCCGGTCAGCACCCCGCCGGCGCTCCAGCAGGTTCTTGCTCTCCAGGTCGTCGACGAGCCCCACGATGGTCGTCCGGTCGATCCGCAGGGTCTGTCCGACCATCCGCTGGTTGATCCCGGGCTCGGAGTCCACCACGTTCAGCACGCCGAACTGACGGAGCGTGATGTTCAGATGGGTGAGCGCCTGCTCGGCCTGCTCGGTGAACCGCTGGCCGGCCTTGCGGAGGAGGAAGCCGTGCCAGCTTTGCAACCCCTGGAACAACGGCGGTGTCCCACTGTCCGGTTCCCTCTTCGTCACCACTTCTTCGGTTCACCCTCCAGTGGTGACGGTCCATCATGAGGGCCTCTTATCGGGCCCCTTGACTGCCAAGTCACCGGTCGGCCATGCTCCCGATCCGACAGAAACACTGATTGTCACTGTAGCAGACAATCTATCTTGCTCGAATCTGCGCGCTTCTGTTCCGCGCGATCTTCATGACCTACGGGGGAACCATGGTCAGCATCATCGAGTACGTCGATCCCGTCGAGCACTGTCCCGGCTACCTGGTGTACGACGCCACCGACTGCCGCCTCGCGGCGGGCGGGTGCCGCATGCAGGCCGGGCTCACCGCCGAGACCCTCATGACCCTCGCGGGGCGCATGACGCTCAAGCAGCGCGTGCTCGGGGTCAACGTCGACGGTGCCAAGTGCGGCATCGCCTACGACCCGCGCGGCCCCGGGCGCCAGGAGGTCCTGCGCCGCTTCGTCGCCTTCCTCGCCGACGAGCTCGGCACCCGCTTCAGCATGGGCTGCGACATGGGCACCCGGTTCGAGGAGCTGGACCGCATCGCCGCCGCCCTCGGCATCGGCTCGGCCAAGATCGCCGTCCGGCACGCCCAGCGCCTCGACGACCGCGACTTCCGGGCCCGGATGGACCTGCTGAACACCCGCGTCGGACTGCTCACCCTCGGCCAGCGCCGGGCCGGGCAGGCGCTCGCCCACAGCGCGCTCGCCGCCACCGCCCACACCGGCCGCCGCGACAGCGAGGTCAGCGTCGCCCTCCAGGGCTTCGGCAACCTCGGCCGGGCCGCCGCCCTGGCCCTGCTGGAGGCCGGGGTCCGCATCACCGTCGTCGCCGACGAGTACGGCTGCGCGGTCGACCCGCGCGGGCTCGACATCGCCCGCATGCTCACCCTCGACCAGCGCCGCCCCGTCCAGGGCATGCTGGCGGAGCCGATGCGGCTGCCCCGCGAGGCGCTCCTGGAGCTCCCCGCCGACGTACTGGTCCTGGCGGGCGGCGAGGACGCGGTGACGGCCGAGCGGGCGGCGCTGCTGCCGGTGCCGGTCGTGGCCGTCGGCGCCAACTGCGGCCTCAGCGGCACCGCCGAGCAGCTGCTGCTCGACCGGGGCGTGCTGGTCGTGCCCGACTTCATCGGCGGGATCGGCGGCTCGGCGTCGATGGAGGCGCTCTTCGGTCCGCGCACCACACCGACCGCGCCGGAGGTGCTCGACACCATCGGCACGATGATGCGCGAGCTCGTCGGGGACATCCTCAGCGGCGCCCGCGACCGCGGGGTGAGCCCCCGTCAGGTGGCCTCCGACATCGCGGCGTCGGCGATCGTGGCGCCCGGCGAGAAGCCGTACGGCGCCAGCCCCTACCGCCCGGCCCGCACCGCACCGCGCGGCAGCCGGGGGCGTTCCGTCCGTACTCCGCTGAAGTCCGAGAGGTGACCGCCATGACGACCGCGTCCGCCACCAGCACCCCCGCCGCCGGGCCCGGCCCGGAGCCCACCGAGTGCGCCCATTTACGCAGTCACATCACCGACTCCCGGTTCTACGGCCACCGGTACAGCACACCCGCCAGCCACCGGATCTTCTGCGACCGATGTCGTTACCAACGGTGGCTCGACGTGGAGGCGGCGCTCGCCCTGAGCCAGGGCGAGCTGGGCATCATCCCGGCGAACGCCGCCAAGATGATCGCGGAAGCCGCCCGGGTGGACCGGCTCGACCTGCCCGCGATCTCGGCGGAGATCCGCCGCACCAGCCACTCGCTGGTCGCCTTCCTGCGGGTGTTCCAGGCTTCCTGCGAGGGCGGCGCGGGCGAGTACGTGCACTACGGCGCCACCACGCAGGACATCCAGGACACCTCCCAGGTGCTGGAGATGCGCGAGGTGCTGGACGAGCTGGAGCGGCTGCTGCGCTCCCTCGCGGGCCGGCTCGCCGAGCTCGCCGAGGAGAACGCCACCACGGTCGCCCTCGGCCGCACCCACGCCCAGCCCGCGCTGCCGATGGGCTTCGGCATCAAGATCGCCGGCTGGCTGGACGAGGTCCTGCGGCACCTGGAACGCATCGAGCAGCTGCGGCCCCGGGTGCTGGCGGTGCAGCTGTTCGGCGGCGTCGGCACCATGGCCGGATTCGGCGAGCTGGCGCTGCCGCTCCTGGACACGTTCGCCGCGCGGCTGGGGCTCGCGGCGCCGGCGGTCGGCTGGCACGTCTCGCGCGACCGGGTCGTGGAGTTCGTGTCGTGCCTGGCGATGGTGGCCGGGACCATGGGCCGCATCGGGGACGAGGTGCGCACGCTGTCCCGCCCCGAGTTCGGCGAGCTGGAGATCGGCTGGCGGCACGGCCAGGTCGGCAGCAGCACGATGCCGCACAAGCGCAACCCCGAGGCGTGCGAGCAGGCCGTGGTGATGGCCCGGCTCACGGCCGCGCAGATGGCCAACGCGCTGGCGTGCATGGGCGGCGACCACGAGCGCGACTCGCGCAGCCTGCGCATCGAATGGGCCTGTGTCCCCGACGCCTCCCACTACGCCCTCTCCGCCTGCGAGATCGTCTCGCACCTGGTGGGCGGTCTGGCGGTGCGGCCCGAGCGCATCCGTACCAATGTCGCCGCCGTCGCCGAGCAGATCGCCACCGAGAAGCTGATGCTGGCCCTCGGCAAGCACATCGGCAAGCAGACCGCCCACGAGTACGTCTACGAACTCGTCCAGGCCGCCCGGGAGAACGGCACCTCCATGCGCGAGGCGACCGGCCGCGACGGTCTGGCGGGCGCGCCGCTCGACGCGGCGGCGCTGGACGAGATCTTCGACCCGACGACCTACCTCGGCCAGTCGGCCGCCCTGACCGGCCGGGCGGTGGCGAAGGCCCGCGCGTACCTGGACGGCACGGCGCGGGCGGACGGCGGCGACGCCCGGTGAACGCCGCACCGGCCACCGCCGGCCCGGACGCGGGCGAGATATCCCGGGCCCGCGAGATCGTCTTCCCGCGCCCGCTCTACTCCAGCGTGGTGGCCCACGCGGTACGCAAGTTCACCGGCCACTACCTGGACGGCGAGACCCAGGAGCGCAAGGCGTTCGGGATGCTCGCGGGCCGCCCCGCCGGGGACTCCATCCAGGTCGGTTCGGTCTTCCCGCTGATCGTCAACCTCCGCCACGACAGCGGCCACCGCGCCCGGATGGACGAGGTCGTCGAGGAGCACGCCATCCCGTCCGAGACGCCGATGGACCAGCGCGGCTGGATCGCCGATCCGCGCGAGCTGATGGACATCGACGACGCCTGCGACGACGCGGGCTGGGTGCTCTTCGGCAACTACCACACCCACCGGGTGCCGTGGCCGCACGATCCGGCCCGCGACACCTGCACGCACCTGGACCGGGTGCTGGCGGCCGAGTCCGGGCAGTGGACGTTCATCCTCTCCGTCGTCGATCTGCACCGCCCCGTGCTGCGGGCGTTCTTCGAGGGCGACAACGAGCGTGAGGCCACCGTCCGGATCGTCCCGCCGCTGCCCGGCATGCGCCGGCCCGGAGCCTGACCGGCCCCGGCCGGGCCGTTTCCGTCCACTTCTTCGCCCACTCCGTAAAGAGGTCGTCATGGATCGCACCCAGGCATACAACGACGTCGTCCGCTTCCACGGCCACGAATGCCCCGGCGCCGCCTTCGGCGTCCGGGTCGCCGAGGCCGCGCTCACCGCCCTCGACCTGAAGGACCCGGCCACGCCGCTGGTCCTGGTCTCCGAGACCGACGCCTGCGCCGTCGACGCGCTCCAGGTGCTGACGGGCTGTACCTACGGCAAGCGCACCCTCATCCACGAGGACGCGGGCCGCAACGTGTTCACGCTGTGGGAGCGCGACGGCTCCACGGGCGTACGGGTACGGGCCAAGGCCGACAGCATCGTCTTCCGCACCGAGGAGATCTGGGCGCTGGCCGCCCGGGTGGAGGACGGCACCGCGACCGTGGAGGAGGGCGAGACCTTCGCCCGGCTCCAGGGCGAGCGGATCAAGGGGCTGCTGAGCGTGCCCGCCGAGGAGATCCTCAGCGTCGAGGAGGTGGAGTCCGCGGCGCCCGGCGTCAAGCACCTCGCCCGCACCGACCTCTGCGTCGACTGCGGCGAACCCACCAGTGTGGAGACGCTGCACGACCACCGCGGCCGGATGGTCTGCCCGGCCTGCCACCTCGCCGCGCACGGCGGGGTGCTGCCCGAGGGCCACGGCGACCACGGGCACCATCCGCAGAGCCACAAGCACCAGCACGGCCACCACCACGAGCACAAGCACTGACGATGTCGGTCCTGGTGATCGGCGCGGCGGACGGGCTCGGCCACCTGGTGGTCCGTGCGCTGCGGGAGCGGGACGTGCCGGTGGCCGTCCTGGCCGGGGACCTCGCGGGGTCCCCGGCCGGGCCGGGCGTGCGGGTGGTCCCCGGGGACCTGGCCGACCCGGACTCGGTGCGGGCGGGCGCGCGGGGGTGCGAGAGCGTCTTCCTGGCCTCCGCCTGCCGGATCGAGTGCCACAACACCGCCGCCGACGCGGCGGCCGACGCCGGCGCCCGGCTGGTGAAGCTGTCGCCGTGGCCCGCGGCCGTACGGGAGGACAGCCCGGCGCCGGGGGCCCGGCACCACTGGATCAGCGACCGCCACCTCGCCCGGCGGGGGCTGCCGTACACGATCCTGTCGCCCAACTACCCGATGCAGGAGCTGGTCCGCCACTACGCTCCGGACGTGCGGCGGCGCGGGGTGCTCGTCGACCCGGCGGGCGGGCGGGGCGTGGGCCTGGTCGACGAGAGCGACGTGGCCGAGATGGCCGCGCGCGTGCTGACCGAGCCGGGGCACGAGGGCCGCACCTACGCCCCGACCGGCCCGGCCGCGCCCTCCTTCGGGGAGCTCGCGGCGCTGCTGGCGGAGCTGACGGGCGCGCAGGTGGCCGCCGAGGAGCCGACCGGGCCGGAGCTGGCGCGCTGGCTGGCCCGGGAGCACCGGCCGTGGGAGGCCGAACTGGGCGCGCTCTTCGGGCAGTTCCGGGCGGGGGCCGGCCAGTCGGTGACGGACGACGTGCGCCGGGTCACGGGCCACGAGCCGCGCCCGGTGGCCGACTTCCTGAAGGCGAACCTGCACCACTTCCTGCCGGACTCGGGAGGCTGAGCCGATGCCCACCGCTTCGCACTCCGCGGAACGGACCGTGGTGGCCGACGACTTCCTCGCCGCGGGCTTCGCCGCCCGGGCGACGGTGGCCGCCGGACGGCTGCTGCTCGATCTGCGGATGCAGCACGAGAACGGCCTCGGCCCGGGCGGCGCCCGGCTGGCCCAGCTCGGTCACACCTGGTCCGGGCTGCTGCTGCGCAACCGGATCCGGGCGCGCTATCCGCGGGACGGGGTGCTGACCGGGCCCGCCGACCGGGGGCCGGAGGCGCTGCGCAGACGCCGGGTGTGGCTGGTCGAGCCGCTGGACTCGACCGAGGAGTACCACGGTCCGGGCGACCCGGACTGGTCGGTGCGGCTCGCGCTGTGGGAGCGCGAGCGGGGCGTGGTGGCCTCGGCCGTGGCGGTTCCCGCCCTGGCCGAGGTGGTCTGCACGGCGGACCGGGACGCGGCCCGGCGCCGCGCCGCCCGGGGGCCCCGGCAGCGCCCCCGGGTGCTGGTCGACACCAGGAATCCGGCCGCGTTCGCCCGTACCGTGGTCCGCCAGACCGGCGCCGAGCTGGTGCCGATGGGCTCGGCCGGGGCGAAGACGCTGGCGGTGGTGCAGGGGGACGCGGACGCCTACATCCACGCGCGGGGGCCCTGGGAGTGGGGCGACGAGGCGCTGTTCCGGGTGGCCGAGGCGGCGGGGCTCCAGGTGACCCGGCTGGCGCGGGAGGAGGTGCCGCCCGGTCCCGGCGGCGGGGCGGGGCCCGTGGCGCTCGCGGTGATCTGCCGCCCGCCGCTGACCCGGACCCTGCTGACCGCGTTCGCCGTCCACGGCTTCGTCTCCGGCGGCGGCCCCAGGGCCCGCCCGATGCCGTCCCGGGCCGAGCCCTGAGCCGTCGGGCGAGGGGCATCCGGGGCCCCGGCCCGACAGGGCGCCACTCCCGCACGGCCGGCTCCCCACCGGCGCACGGACAGTCTTGACGCCCCTTCCCGCACTCAACATACTGCCAACAATCAGCAGCTCTGACAATCAGTCAACTGTGCTACACACGGCCGCCGATGGCCGCGTCCACGCGAAGACGTAGAGAACGGACAGGACCGAACGACATGGCCGACGACTTCAGTTCCTTGTTCGAGCCCCCGCTCGACCAGTCCCCCGACATCGACGACCTCGTCCGCGCGACCATGGAGTGGCACTTCTCGCCGCTGACCGGCAGCCCCTACTGGGTCGAGCGCGCCAAGGGCTTCTCCTTCGACCCGCGCACCGATGTGCAGTGCCTGGCGGACCTGCGGCTCTTCGCGGACGTCCCGGTCGACTGGAGCCGGATACCCGCCGACAGCCTGGTGCCGCGCGGCAGCGCGCCCGGCGTGCGGTACGGGATCTACGAGTCGGGCGGCGCCACCGGCTCGCCCAAGCGGATCGTGGACGCGGCCTCCCGGCGCCGCAACGTGGAGTGGCAGAGCCGGATGCTCGACGAGCAGGGCTTCCCCTCCGGCGAGGGCAACTGGCTGCACATCGGCCCCACCGGCCCGCACGTGATGGCCAAGAACATCGGCAGCCTCTCCGAACTGCGCGGCCAGCTCTGCTACTTCGTCGACCTGGACCCGCGCTGGGTGCGGCGCTGCGTGGCCGAGGGCCGCCAGGACGAGTTCCGGCGCTATGTCGGCCACATCCTCGACCAGGTCAAGGAGGTGCTGAGCACCCAGGACATCAGGTGCGTCTCCAGCACCCCGCGCATCCTGGAGACCATCAGTGGCCGCGAGGACGTCTTCGGGCCGCTGCGCGACAGCGTGCGCGGGATCATCTGGGGCGGCACCAGCATGGACGACGAAACCCTGCGCCTGCTGGACGAGGAGCTGTTCCCCGAGGCCACCCTGGCCGGGGCGTACGGGAACACGATGATGGGCGTGGCCCCGCAGCGCACCCCGCGCCCCGGCGACGCGGCCCGCTGCGTCTTCCGCCCGTTCCACCCGTACACCGTCGTCGACCTGGTCGACCCCGAACGGCCGGACCGGTCCGTGGCCGTGGACGAGGAGGGCCGGGTCGTCATCACCGTACTGACCCGGGACTACTTCACCCCGCCCACCCTGGAGCGCGACCTCGCCACCCGCCGGGCCCCGGCCGACGGCTTCGCGGGCATCGAGGTCTCCGGGGTGCGCCCGTACGAGTCGGCCACCACCTCCGTGGTCGAGGGGGTCTACTGATGGCCGAGGCCAAGGACCTGTACGAGATCCCGCTGATCCGCGCGGGGCTGCCCCGGCAGTCCGCGGAGCGGGTCCGGCTCGCCGGGGTGGACGGCACCCCGCTGGCCGTCGTCCACCTCGCCCCGCCGCTGCTGGCCCGGCTCACCGTCGCCGACGCGCGCGCCGGTGAGGAGCGCCCGCCGGAGCCGGAGCGGATCGCGCAGGCGGGCCGGCTCTTCGAGACCGGCACCCTGGGCGGGCTCTCCCCGCAGGCGTACTGCGAGCTCCAGTCCCGGGTCGCCGGAGTACCGGTCGGGGTCGCCCGGCACTCCCTGCGGGACGTCGCCGAGACGTTCGCGGCGGTCGGCGCGCGGTTCCTCGCCGAGCGCCCGGCCGGGGTCGCCCAGACGCCCGCGCCCGGCGAGATCTCCACCGTGTGGACGCGCCGCGGGGACGTGCTGGCCGTCATCGCGCCCAGCAACAACCCCGGTACGCACACCCAGTGGCTGACCGCGCTGGCCTGCGGGTACCGGCTGGTGGTGCGGCCGGGGACGCGGGACCCGTTCACCCCGGCGCGGATGATCGCCGCGCTCCTGGACGCGGGGGTCGCCCCGCACTACCTCTCCCTGCTGCCGGGCAGCCACGCCACCGGGGACGCCCTGGTGGAGGCGGCCGATCTGAGCCTGGTGTTCGGCGGGGACGCGGCGGCCCGGCGGTACGGAGGGGACCGCCGGGTCGTCCTGCGCGGGCCCGGCCGCTCCAAGCTGCTGCACACCGGCGCCATCACCGAGCAGACCGTGGACGTGATCTGCCGCTCGGTGGGCTACGACGCGGGGATGCGCTGCACCAACGCGACGGCCGTCTTCACCGACGCCGACCCGGCCGCGCTCGCCGCCGCCGTCGCCGAGCGCCTGTCCGGGCTCACCGCGGCGCCGCCGCAGTCGCCGCACGCGCAGGTGCCGGTGCTGCCGCTCGCCGAGGCGCGGGCGCTGCGGGAGCATCTGGCGGGCGCTCTGGCGGGGGCGGTCGACGTGGCCGCGCCGCTGTACCCGGACGGGCCGGTGGCCGACCTCGGCGACGGCTCGGGGGCGCTGCGGCCCGCCGTGCTGCTCTGCGACAGCTCCGGCCACCCCGGCTCGCGCATCGAGCTCTCCTTCCCGTGCGTGTGGATCCTGCCGTGGCGGCGCGAGGAGGGCTTCGGGCCGCTCAGGGACACGCTCGCGCTCACCATCCTCGGCGGCGACGAACGGCTGGCGCGCGAGGCGCTGCGGGAGCGGTCGATCCGCAAGGTGCTGCTCGGGCCGATCCCCACGTACACCGCGGGCCGCACCAGTCCGCACGACGGCTTTCTCAGCCATGAACTGATGGAGGCCCGGGCCTTCGGGACCGCCCTCTGACCGGCCCGGCCGGTCCCACCCGTACACCTCACAACCGCGGCAACGAACCCTGGAGCGTGTGGAGATGACTCGAACCGTCCTGGTGACCGGTGGCGGCACCGGCATCGGCAAGGCGATCGCGGCGGCGTTCCTCGCCGACGGCGACCACGTCGTCATCAGTGGCCGCCGCGAGGACGTGCTGAAGCGGGCCGCCGAGGAGCTGGGCGGCCGGGTGACCCCGCTCGCCTGCGACGTCACCGATCCCGAACAGCTGGAGGCGTTCCGCGCGGAGCTGCCGGACACGCTGCACGTACTGGTCAACAACGCCGGGGGCAACCGGGAGTTCGACGCCCCGCCCGCGGGCGACCTGCGCGCGCTGGCCGAGCGGTGGCGGGCCAATCTGGACGCCAATCTGCTGGGCGCGGTGCTCACCACGGCCGCGGTCGACAAGCAGCTCGCCCCCGGTGGGGCGGTGGTCAACATCAGCTCCTTCGCGGCCGACCGGGGCGCGGGTTCGTACGGGGCGGCGAAGGCGGCCATGAACAGCTGGAACATCTTCGTCGCCCGCCAGCTCGGCCCGCGCGGGGTGACCTGCAACGTGGTGGCCCCGGGCTATGTCGACCGCACCGAGTTCTTCCGCGACCGGCGCTCGGACCAGTTCCACGAGGCCCGGGTCGCCGAGACGATGCTGGGCCGGGCCGGGGAGCCGCAGGACATGGCCCACGTGGTCCGCTTCCTCGCCTCACCGGGCGCCCGGCACATCACCGGTCAGGTGGTCCGGGTCGACGGGGGCGTGATACCCACCCGCTGAAGGCCGGGCGCGCCGGACACGGGGGCGCGGGCGGGGGGGTCCGGCGGCCGGCGCCGAGCCGGGGTCCGGCGCCGCCCGGACCTCTACGATGTGCGCATGAGCGCAAGCAAGCAGGTGTCAGATGCGCACCCCTCGCATCCGCGGACGGTGGGCGACGACGCCCTCCTGGACACCGCGGTCTCCGTGCTCGCCCTGCTCGCCGACCGCACCCGGCTCGCGCTGCTGCGCGAGCTCGGCGGCGGCGAGGCCGATGTCACCACCCTCACCGAGGTGTGCGGGGCGGCCCGCCCCTCGGTGAGCCAGCACCTGGCCAAGCTGCGGCTGGCCGGTCTGGTGACGACCCGCAAGGACGGCCGCCGGGTGGTCTACTCGCTGCGCCACGGCCATCTGCGCCGGCTCGTCGACGAGGCGCTGAACGTCGCCGACCACCAGCTCGGCGCCCTCCCCCCGCACGACTGACCCGCCCCGCCGGGACCGCCGGGACGCCGCCGGCCCCAACATGTGCATACGTACGCACGCATTGGCTACGATGGGCGTCCCAGCACCTTCTCGCGCCCCGGGACGGAACCCATGCTGTCCGCACTGCGCAACCGCACCTACCGCCACCTCTTCACCGCCCAGGTGGTCGCGCTCGTCGGCACCGGCCTGGCCACCGTGGCGCTCGGCCTCCTCGCGTACGACCTGGCGGGCGGCCACGCCTCGGCGGTGCTCGGCACGGCACTGGCGATCAAGATGGTCGCGTACGTGACGGTGGCCCCGCTCGTCGGCGCCCACGCCCACCGGATCCCGCGCCGGGCGCTGCTCGTGGCGAGCGACCTGACCCGCGCCTGCGTCGCCCTCGCCCTGCCGTTCGTCTCCCAGGTCTGGCAGGTCTACGTACTGATCTTCCTGCTCCAGGCCGCCTCCGCCGCCTTCACCCCGGTCTTCCAGGCGGTCATCCCCGAGGTCCTGCCCGCCGAGCGCGACTACACCCACGCGCTCTCCCTGTCCCGGCTCGCCTACGACCTGGAGAGCCTGCTCAGCCCCGCCCTGGCCGCCCTGCTGCTGACCGTGGTCGGCTACGACTGGCTGTTCGCCGGGACCACCCTGGGCTTCCTCGCCTCGGCCTCGCTCGTGGTCTCGGCGGTGCTGCCCCGCATGGCGCCCGCGCCGCGCACCGGCGGCGCCTTCGCCAAGTCCGCCTCCGGGGTCCGGCTGTTCTGGGCGAGCCGTCGGCTGCGGGCGCTGCTCGCCCTGGACCTGGCGGTCGCGGCGGCCGGGGCGATGGTGTTCGTCAACACGGTCGTGGTGGTCCGGGGCCACTTCCACGAGCCCGCGGGCGCCGTCTCGCTCGCCCTCGGGGCCTACGGGGCCGGCTCGATGGCCGCCGCGCTGCTGCTCCCCGGGCTGCTGGCCCGGGCCGGTGACCGCGCGGTGATGCTTCCGGCGGGCTTCGCGCTGCCGGGCGTGCTGGCCGCGGTCGCCCTCACCACGCTCGCCCCGGCCGGACGGTGGAGCTGGGCCGGGGTCCTGGTGACCTGGGCGGTGATCGGGGCGGCCGGTTCGGCGGTGCTCACCCCGGGCGGGCGGCTGATCCGCCGGTGCACGGACACCGCCGACCTCCCGGCCGCGTTCGCCGCCCAGTTCTCCCTCTCGCACGGCTGCTGGCTGCTGACGTATCCGCTGGCGGGCTGGCTGGCGGCGGGGGTGGGAGTGCCGGTGACGGCGGGGGTGCTGGGGCTGATCGCGCTGGGGGCGGCGGGCGCGGCGGCCCGGGTCTGGCCGGTCGCAAGCGCGGCGGAGCCCGCCCCCGCAGAGGCGCGCCGGACGGCTGCGGCCACCGGGTGAGGGGCCGTCGGGGCCGCTGCCCGCACCCGTGAGCGGCGCCGCCGGAGAGGGCGGCGGGGCCCCACGGCCGCGTCCGGGCCGCCGGTGGAGACGCGACCGCCCCGGCCGGAGGAACCGGCCGGGGCGGGATCACGCGCCGATGCCCGTACGGAGGTACGGACGTACGGACCGCGGGATCAGGCGAGGGTGGCGAGCGCCTGGTTCAGGGTCGCCGACGGACGCATGACGGCCGCCGCCTTCTCCGCGTCGGGCTGGTAGTAGCCGCCGATCTCGGCCGGGGAGCCCTGGACGGCGATCAGCTCGCCGACGATGGTCTCCTCCTGCTCGGCCAGCGTCTTGGCCAGCGCCGCGAACGCCTCGGCGAGCTGCGCGTCCTCGGTCTGCTTGGCCAGCTCCTGGGCCCAGTACAGGGCCAGGTAGAAGTGGCTGCCGCGGTTGTCGATGCCGCCCAGCTTGCGGCTCGGCGACTTGTCCTCGTTGAGGAAGGTGCCGGTGGCGCGGTCCAGGGTGTCGGCCAGGACCTGGGCGCGGGCGTTGCCCTTGGTGGTGGCCAGGTGCTCGAAGCTCACCGCGAGGGCCAGGAACTCGCCCAGGCTGTCCCAGCGCAGGTAGTTCTCCTTGACCAGCTGCTGGACGTGCTTGGGGGCGGAGCCGCCGGCGCCCGTCTCGAAGAGGCCGCCGCCGTTCATCAGCGGGACCACCGAGAGCATCTTGGCGCTGGTGCCCAGCTCCAAGATCGGGAACAGGTCGGTCAGGTAGTCGCGCAGCACGTTGCCGGTGACGGAGATCGTGTTCTCGCCGCGGCGGATGCGCTCCAGGGAGAACGCGGTCGCCTCGACCGGGGACATGACCTTGATCTCCAGGCCCTCGGTGTCGTGCTCGGCGAGGTAGGTGCGGACCTTCCCGATCAGCACGGCGTCGTGGGCGCGCTCGGCGTCCAGCCAGAAGACGGCCGGGTCGCCGGTGGCGCGGGCGCGGGTGACGGCCAGCTTGACCCAGTCCTGGATCGGCAGGTCCTTGGTCTGGCACATGCGGAAGATGTCGCCCTCGGCGACCGGCTGCTCCAGGACGACGTTGCCGTCGGCGTCGACGACGCGGACGGTGCCCGCGGCGGCGATCTCGAAGGTCTTGTCGTGGCTGCCGTACTCCTCGGCCTTCTGCGCCATCAGACCGACGTTGGGGACCGAGCCCATGGTGGCCGGGTCGAAGGCGCCGTGGGCGCGGCAGTCGTCGATGACGACCTGGTAGACACCGGAGTAGCTGCTGTCCGGCAGGACGGCGAGCGTGTCGGCCTCCTGGCCGTCCGGGCCCCACATGTGGCCCGAGGTGCGGATCATCGCGGGCATGGAGGCGTCCACGATGACGTCGCTCGGGACGTGCAGGTTGGTGATGCCCTTGTCGGAGTCGACCATGGCGAGCGCCGGGCCCGCGGCGAGCTCCGCCTCGAAGGACTCCTTGATCTCGGCACCCAGGTGGGGCACGCCGTCCAGGCCCTTGAGGATGGTGCCGAGGCCGTCGTTCGGGGACAGGCCGGCGGCGACGAGCGCCTCGCCGTACTTCGCGAAGGTCTCCGGGAAGAACGCGCGGACCACGTGACCGAAGACGATCGGGTCGGAGACCTTCATCATCGTGGCCTTGAGGTGCACCGAGAACAGCACGCCCTCGGCCTTGGCGCGCTCGATCTGCGCGGCCAGGAAGGTCCGGAGCGCGGCCACGCGCATCACGGAGGCGTCGACGACCTCGCCCGCCAGGACCGGTACGGACTCGCGCAGCACCGTGGTGGTGCCGTCCTCGGCCGCCAGCTCGATGCGGAGCGAGCCGGCCGCGGCGACGACCGCGGACTTCTCCGTGGAGCGGAAGTCGTTCTCGCCCATGGTCGCCACGTTCGTCTTGGACTCGGGGGTCCAGGCGCCCATGCGGTGCGGGTGGGCCTTGGCGTAGTTCTTCACCGAGGCGGGGGCGCGGCGGTCGGAGTTGCCCTCGCGCAGCACCGGGTTCACGGCGCTGCCCTTGACCTTGTCGTAGCGGGCGCGGATGTCGCGCTCCTCGTCGGTCTTCGGGTCGTCCGGGTAGGCCGGCAGCGCGTAGCCCTGCGCCTGCAGCTCGGCGACGGCGGCCTTGAGCTGCGGGATGGAGGCCGAGATGTTCGGCAGCTTGATGATGTTGGCGTCGGGCGTCTTCGCCAGCTCGCCGAGCTCGGCGAGGGCGTCGGCGATGCGCTGCTCCTCCTGGAGGTACTCCGGGAAGTGGGCGATGATCCGCCCGGCCAGCGAGATGTCCCGCGTCTCCACAGTGACCCCGGCCGTCGAGGCATACGCCTGGACCACAGGCAGGAACGAGTACGTCGCCAGCGCGGGCGCCTCGTCAGTGTGGGTGTAGATGATGGTCGAGTCAGTCACCGGGTGCTCCACTCCACGTATGCAACATTGCTCGACATCAAGATATCTCGTGACGGGCCCGGCCCCGACAGGGCCCTGCCAGGCATTGGCCCGAACGCACGGAAAGCCGCCTTCTCCGATGGAGAAGACGGCTTCCGACCTGCGAAAACGCTGGTCGGGACGACAGGATTTGAACCTGCGACCCCTTGACCCCCAGTCAAGTGCGCTACCAAGCTGCGCCACGTCCCGATGCCCGTCTGACCTGGGGTTTCCCCCGGCCGAACGTGCACGAGAACAATACCGCACTTCTACCGGTGGTCACGAACGCCTTTCGGTCAGCGCCGCTGACCGGCCGCGAAATAGGCCGCGAGGCCGGGATCGAGCGGCTCCACCCGGCGGGGCGTGCCGCCGTCGCGCAGCGACATCGTGGCCTGGTAGCCCGCCGCCACCGCCATCCGGGCCGCCACCGGCGAGGTGTCGGTGCGCCCGCCCTCGCGCGCGAAGCGCACGAACTCGTCGATCAGCAGCGGGTCGGCCCCGCCGTGCCCCGAGTCGTCCGGCGCGGGCGCCACCTCGTGGGTCTCGTCGGGCTCCTCCCGGAAGTGCGAGCGCCGTGCGTTCCACACCTTGACCCGGCTGCCCGGCCCGTCCCCGAAGTTCTCCAGCCGGCCCGCGTCGCCGATCACCGTGTAGTTGCGCCAGTAGTCCGGGGTGAAGTGGCACTGCTGGTAGGCGGCGAGCACGCCGTTGTCGAGGCGCATGTTCAGCAGCGAGACGTCCTCGATGTCGATCACGGGGTTCAGGGCCCGCTGGGTGTGCGGCGGCCAGTGGCCGTCCTTGGTGTACCAGTCGTCGGCCTTGGGCTCGCCGGGCGCCCGCCGGTGCGGGTTGTCGCCGTAGACCATCAGGTCGCCCATGGCCTGCACGTCGCGCGCGTAGCCGCCGGCCAGCCAGTGCAGCACGTCGATGTCGTGGGCGGCCTTCTGCAGCAGCAGCCCGGTGGTGTACTCGCGCTGGGCGTGCCAGTCCTTGAAGTACCAGTCGCCGCCGTAGCCGACGAAGTGGCGCACCCAGACCGTCTTGACCGTGCCGATGGTCCCGGCCTCGACGAGGTCCCGCATCAGCCGGACCACCGGCATGTGGCGCATGTTGTGCCCGACGTACAGCCGCGCGCCCGTCTCGTACGCGGTGCGCAGGATCCGGTCGCAGCGCTCGACGGAGATGTCCAGCGGCTTCTCGACGAAGACGGCCTTGCCGGTCCGCATGGCCTCGCAGGCGATGTCGGCGTGGGTGTGGTCGGGGGTGAGGATCAGCAGGGCGTCGACGTCGGGGTCCTCGACGACCTTGCGGTGGTCGGCCACGATCGCGGCTTCCGGGAAGGCCCCGGCCGCCTCCGCGCGGGCCCGGGGGTCGTGGTCGGCGAGCGCGGTCACGGCGCTGCCGCGGCCGGGCCGGTGGGCCACGCGCGCGAGACTGCCGCGCAGGCCGAAGCCGAGGACGCCGATACGGAGGTCGGTCATGGTCAACTTCCTTACGGTCTGGGCGGTACGGGCCCGGCGCTCCGGAGGTGCCCGGTGCCCCGATGGTGTCATCGGCGCCCGATCCGGTGACACGCGCCGGGGTGTGCGCCGGGAACAACCATTTCGCGCCGCTGCCGCCTGGCCGCACCTCAACGCGCTGGTCCGGAACGCGGCCCGGTCGTCGCGGGGCGAAGCGATCAGGTTCGCACAGGCGCGGGGCCCGCCGGGGGCGGGCGGTGGCGTTCCGAATGCGTTCGCGGGCGGCACTCCCGCGCCTCCCGGACGCCCCCGAATGCCAGGGAAGTGCCCATCCGGGACCGAAAGCTGTCCCTGAGTGCCATATGCCCACGAAACCTTTGCCCTTGGCATGTGGCAGAAACGCGTATCGGGGGAATGCCAACCGAGTGGAACCGAGGCGGCCAACCTCACACAACACACCAGTAATCCAACGTCAACACGCCGTGTTTCAGCCAAAGTTGACGATGACGTTGTAGCGCCACTCAGTGATCAACAACATGATGAGGTCGGCCTATCGGGACGGGGACCACTGCCGATGCACCACCTGCTCGAACAGAGAAGCGAGCAGGCGTTTCGCGGAGGAGGGCTCGCCATGGACGGATACTTCAGCAGCCGCCTGCACCACCAACTACGGGAGAGCGTGCGGCAGTTCGCGGAACACGAAGTCCGGCCCCGGATAGCGGCGATGGAGGCGGCGCGGTCCGTCCAGTACGACCTCTCGCGCCTCATCGCCCGCCAGGGCTGGATAGGCGCGACCGTGAGCCCCGCATACGGCGGACTGGGCGCCGGACACCTCGGAAAGACCATCATCATCGAGGAGTTGAGCCGGGTCAGCGGCGCCATGGGCGCCATGGCGCAGGCGTCCCAGCTGGGCGTGGCCAAGATCGTGCACTTCGGCAGCGAGGAGCAGAAGAAGCAGTGGCTTCCGGCCATCGCCTCGGGCGACTGCCTGCCGACGATCGCGGTCACCGAACCCGATTCCGGCGGCCACGTCCTCGGGATGACGGCGAGCGCGGTCCGCGACGGCGACGACTACGTCCTCAACGGCCAGAAGGTCTACGTGGGCAACAGCCACGTCGGCGATCTGCACGGCGTGGTGGTGCGCACCGGCCCCGGCTCCACCGGCCTCACCGCGTTCCTGGTCGAGGCCGACCGCCCCGGGTGCACGGTCGGCCCGGAGCGGGAGACGATGGGGCTGCACGGCTTCGGCTTCGGCGAGCTCCGCTTCGACAACTGCCGGGTCCCGGCCGAGAGCCGCCTGGGCGAGGAGGGCGACGGACTCGCGGTCGCCTACTCCTCCAGCGTGCTCTACGGCCGCGCCAACCTCACCGCCGTGTCGCTCGGCATCCACCGGGCGATCCTGGAGGAGACCAGCCGGTTCTGCACCGAGCGGATCCGCTACGGCAAGCCCCTGCACGAACTCCCCAATGTGAAGATCAAGCTGGGCCAGCTCCAGTCCCGGCTGATGACCGCGCGGCTCGCCGCCTACCACGCGGTCCATCTGCTGGACCAGGGGCTGCCGTGCGACGCGGAGCTGATGAACGCCAAGGTGGTCAACGTCGAGTCGGCACTCGACTCGGCCCGCAACGCCATGGAGATCCACGCGGCGGCCGGGCTCTTCACCGACCGCCCGATCGAGCGGTACCTGCGGGACGCGCACCACATCTTCGCCCCGGCGGGCACCTCGGACGTCCAGCTGCTGCGGCTGGCGGAGGTGGCCCTGGGAACGACGAAGGGCCAGTGGTCACAGCGGCTCTCCGACGTCGTGCGCACGGAGGAGCTCGCGGCGGCCCACTGACCGGGCACCGGCCGGAGGGGCGGCGGTCAGTAGCCGCCGTCCTCCCGGCGGTGGATCTGCTCGATCAGCTCGGCGGCCATCGACTTGATCGTCTCCAGCCCCGCCCGGCCCCACGGCCGCGGCTCGGTGTCCACCACGCAGATGGTGCCGAGCGCGATGCCGGTGCGGTCGATCAGCGGGGCGCCCAGATAGGACCGGATGCCGATCTCGTCGACCACCGGGTTCCCGGCGAAGCGCGGATAGTCGCAGACGTCCTCCAGCACCAGCGCCTTGCGCCGCACCACCACGTGCGGGCAGTAGCCGTGGTCGCGGGCCATGATCCGGCTGACCCCGCCCGAGGACGCGGCCACCGCGTTGAGATCGGTGTCCGCGTGCGCCCCGTCCGGGGTGTGCAGCCCGGCGAAGAACTGCTGCTTCTCGTCGATGAAGTTCACCATCGAATAGGGCGCGGCGGTGACCTCCGCGAGTTTGTGGGCGAACTCGTCGAAGGCGGGATCGGCATGCTCTCCCATGCCGAGCTGGCGCAGCCGCTGCACGCGGACGGGAGCCTCCCGGTCGATGGGCGTGAGCAGCAGATGGCCGGTCGGGTCGTACGTCATGTGTGCGCTCCATGGCTGGTGGCGGCCGGGAAGGTGGCCAGCAGGTGCTGGACCAGGGTGACCAGGGTCCCGATGCCCGAGCTGCCGATGCGGGCGTCGCACAGCACGACCGGAACCTCCGGCTTGAGGTCTATGGCCGAGCGGACCTCGTCCGGGGTGTAGCGGTAGGCCCCGTCGAACTCGTTCACGGCGACGAGGAAGCCGATCCCGCGCCGCTCGAAGAAGTCCACGGCGGAGAAGCAGTCCTCCAGGCGCCGGGTGTCGGCGAGGATCACCGCACCCAGCGCGCCCTCGGAGAGCTCGTCCCACATGAACCAGAACCGCTCCTGTCCCGGCGTGCCGAACAGGTACAGGACGTGCCGGTCGTCGAGCGTGATGCGCCCGAAGTCCATGGCGACCGTCGTGGTGGTCTTGGACTCCACCCCTTCGAGGCTGTCGTGCGCCACGCTGACCGTGGTGAGCAGCTCCTCGGTCGAGAGCGGTTCGATCTCGCTGACCGCGCCCACGAAGGTCGTCTTGCCGACCCCGAAGCCGCCGGCGACGAGGATCTTCAGCGCGGTGGGGAAGAGATCCACGGCGGGGCTGACGTCAGAGCCGTCGTCGTAGGCCATCGAGCACTGCCTCCAGCAGAGATCGGTCGGTGGGTGTGTGGTGGAAGCGGGGCGCGCGGGCCGTCACCGCCCCGCAGTCCACCAGGTCGGAAAGCAGCACCTTGGTGACGACCGCGGGCAGCCGCAGATGCGCCGCGATCTCGGCCACCGAGGTGGGCCCCTCGCACAGCCCGAGCGCCTGGGAGTGCTCGGGGCCGAGCGGGGTCTCGGGCGGCTGGCCGGTCGCCATCACCTGGGAGAGCAGGTCCAGGGTGGCGGTGGGCCGGGTGCGCCCGTTGCTCACGGTGTACGGGCGGATCAGCCGCCCGGCCGCGTCGTCGAGCCATGGTCCGTCCTGCGGGGCGGGCACGCTCAGTGCCTCGTGGCGCTCGGGGTCCCGGCACCCTGCCGGGCGGGCGTCACGAGGTAGGGCCGCACGCTCTTCACCAGCATCGCCATCTCGTACCCCAGCACCGCGGCGTCCGCCTCGCGGCCGGCCAGCACCGCCAGACAGGTGCCCGAGCCGGCCGTGGAGACGAACAGCAGGGTGGAGTCCAGCTCCACCACCACCTGGCGCACCTCGCCGCCGTCCCCGAACCGGGCCCCCGCACTGCGGCCCAGCGAGTACAGCCCGGAGGCGAGGGCCGCCATGTGGTCGGCGCTGTCGACGTCCAGACCGTGGACCGACTTCACCAGCCCGTCGGAGGAGAGCAGGACCGCGTTGCGTGTATACGGCACACGCTGGACCAGTCCGCTGAGCAGCCAGTCGAGATCCGAGACGTGTCCGGTCGGCGCATCGCTCGCCATGGTGCATCTACTCCTTGGAGTGTTCGACGTCGGTTTCCATGCGGGGGTGGTGCAACGGACGGGCGGGGTGGGGCGGGTGCGGCTGCGGTGCTGCGGGGAGATCGTGCGGGGCGGGCTGCGACTCGGCGAGGCCGATGCCCCGCTGGAACGCCGCCATCAACCCCGGGTCGTGCAGGGCGTGTTCGTCCTCCTTGCGCGCGGCCGGAGCGTCCCGCAGCTGCGGGACCAGGTGCTCCTGGCTGCGGCGGCGGGGCAGATCCGGACGGCCCGCCGCGGCCCGCACCGTACCGTTCATGGCGGGTATCGGGGCGGGCGCGGCGCCCCCCGGTCCCAGGTGCAGACCGGGCGGGGCGGCGGCCGGGGTGGGCCGCTCCTCGTGGGCGGCGCGCACCGGCAGCGGGGCGGTGCCGTTCACCGAGACGGTGTCGCCCTCCCGCGGCTGGCGGGGCAGGGGCGGCAGCGCGGTGCCGTGCGCGGGGGTGCGGTGGACGGGCGCGGGCGGGGCGGCGGGCGCCGCCGAAGGCGGGGGCGCGGGGGCCGCGGCCGGTGCCGCCGAGGGGGTCTGACCAGCGGCGGGCAGGGGCGCGCGGGCGGGCTCGGCGACGGCGGCGCGCTCGTCCGACTGCCCGTCCTTGGCGCTCTCGGTGCTGGCGCCGAGCAGCCCCTGCGGCAGCACCAGGACCGCTTGGACGCCGCCGTAGATGTTGGTCTGCAGCCGGACCGCGATGCCGTGTCTGCGGGCCAGCGCGGAGACCACGAAGAGGCCGATGCGGCCGTCCTGGAGGAGGTGGGCGACATTCACCTGATCGGGGTCCGAGAGCAACGCGTTCATCTTGTTCTGCTCGGTGACCGGCATGCCCAGACCCCGGTCCTCCACCTCGACGGCGAGCCCGGCCGTCACCAGCTGGGCCCGGAGCAGCACCTGGGTGTGCGGGGCGGAGAACAGCGTGGCGTTCTCGACGAGTTCGGCGAGGAGGTGGATGACGTCGGCGACCGCGTGGCCGCGCAGGGTGCCGTCGATCGGCGGCACCAGCTTGACCCGGGGGTACTGCTCGACCTCGGCGATCGAGGAGCGCAGCACCTCGGTCATGGTCACCGGGTGGGACCACTGGCGGCGGGAGATGGCGCCGCCGAGCACCGCGAGGTTCTCCGCGTGCCGGCGGATGCGGGTGGCGAGGTGGTCGACGTGGAAGAGGCCCTTGAGCAGCTCGGGGTCCTCGACCTCGTTCTCCAGCTCGTCCAGGAGCTGGATCTCGCGGTGCACGAGGGACTGGAGCCGACGGGCCAGGTTGACGAAGACCTCGACCTTCTGCTCGTTGCCGACGCTGCTGGAGAGCTGGGACGCCTGCACCACGGCGGCCACGGCGGCCTCGTGGGAGCGCGTCAGCTCGTGCGAGAGCAGGGCGAACTCGTCCGCGCCGGTGGGCAGTTGGGCGAGCGGGTGGCGGGCCGGGGGGCCCTCGCCGCGGCGCAGCCCCTCCACCACCGTACGCAGGTCGGCGGCGGAGCGGGCGCTGTCGCGGCGCAGCCCGTTGGCCCGGCCGAGTACGGTCTTGGCGGTCCGGTCGGCGCCCACGGCGGCGGCGGCCACCGAGGCGCACGCGAGCACGGCGACGCCCGCGAGCGCCGCCCACAGCAGCCGGGAGGGGTGGGCGCCGGTGGAGTGGAGGGTGAAGACGACGGCCGTGATGCCGCACAGCACGGCGACCACGGTGGGCAGCACGGCGGTGCGCAGCAACTGGGGCCGTATCCGGCTCTCTGCGGCCGGGCGCTGCCCGCCGGGCGGCCTGCCCGAGGGAGCCGGGGTGCCCGCGGGCGCGGCCGAGGGCTGCGGCCGGTGTGCGGAGCGTCCGTGCCGCCCGCCCTCGCGGCGGTCGGACCGCGCGGCGGGTGCGCGAAGATGAGACATCTGCGTCCTCGGTACGTGGGGTCCCAGAGATCGTGGAGGCGGATCCAACTCAACCCATGTGGAGCCGCGTTGATCGTCGACCACTCACCGTAGTGGTCAACCCCTCGCCCTCGGAACGCAGTTGGAAAAGTTCCCCCTACCGCGTCCCGCTCTGGTATGACGCCTCGTACACCGACGCGAAAACTCGAATCTCGTTCTAGGAAACGGCGGGTGCCGCCTCCGGCTCGCCGGCCTTCGCGGGCCGCCGCGCATGCGCCGGCCAGCCGCCCGGCGGCGGCTCCGCGACGGGGCGCCACCAGGGTGCCGAAGGCACGTTTTCCGAGGTCGGCTCGAAGGGCTCGCCCGGAATCGGCAGTGCGACCCCGGCGCCCGCCGCCCCGGCCGCGGCCACCGTGCCCTCGCCCGGCTCGGCCCACGGGTGGGGCGCGAGGTTGAAGGTGCCCCAGTGGATCGGGAGGAGCACGCCGTGCGGCCGGCCGCCCTGGAGGTCGAGGTGGGCGCGCATGCCTTCGGCCGGAGTCATATGGATGTCCGGCCAGAATTCGCTGTACGCCCCGATCTGGATCATCGTGGCGTCGAACGGGCCGTGCTCCGCGCCGATCTTCGCGAAACCGCTGAAATAGCCGGTGTCGCCGCTGTGGTAGATCCGGTGCTCGGGGCCGGTGACGACCCAGGACGCCCACAGCGTGTGCTGCTGGTTGCGCAGGCCCCGGCCGCAGAAGTGGCGCGCGGGGGTGGCGGTCAGGGTGATCCCGTCGACCTTGGTCGACTCGTTCCAGTCCAGCTCGTGGATGCGGTCGGCCGGGACGCCCCACAGCTCCAGATGGGCGCCGACGCCGAGCGGCACCGCGAACACCGTCCCCGTGCCCGCCAGGGCGCGGATGGTGGGGAGGTCCAGGTGGTCGTAGTGGTCGTGCGAGATGACCACCACGTCGACCGGGCCGAGCGCGGCGAGCGGCACCGGGACCGGGTGGAGGCGCTTGGGCCCGGCGAAGGCGAAGGGCGAACAGCGCTCGCCCCACACCGGGTCGAAGAGCACCCGGCGGCCGTCGATCTCCGCGAGGACGCTGGAGTGCCCCATCCAGGTGAGCCGCAGCCCGGTGGCGGGCGGCTTGGCGAGGTCGGCCAGCGTCGTCGCGTGCACCGGGATGTTGCCCACCGGCGCGCGGCGGGCGCGCTGCTCCTTCTCGAAGTAGATCTTCGCGAACTCCAGCATCGAGCCGGAGGGCCGCGTCCGCGCGCCCTCCGGGTTCTGGAAGACCCCGTCCGCGAAGTTCGGCGAGCGGCGGATCCGCTCCAGGCGCTCCCCCGCCGGGTCGGCCCCGAAGGCGTCGGGCCGCAGCCCGCGCAGCCGGGAGCGGAGTGGGAGCAGAGAACCAGCGCCGGTCACGGCACCTCCTGGGGTTCGGGGTCGTTCCATTATGTGCGGCGGGTACGACAACGCGGGAACGGTGCCGTTACGCGGCGGCGACCCGTACGGGACGGCCGCGTCCGCGGTCAGCGCCGGGGCTGCCCGTAGACGTGTTCGACGCGCAGCCGCAGCACCACGCGCCGATCCTGGACCATCACCCGGCGGTACTCGTCCCAGTCGGGGTGCTCGCCGCGGACGTCCCGGTAGAGCGCGATCAGCTCCTCCACCGTGGCGTCGTGCGGGTCGGCGGCGACCGGGGAGAGGTCCGCGGTGCCCTCGGCCACGGTCCAGGCCCAGCGGTCGGCGCTGGTGACGTGGTAGCTGGCGCGGGGGTCGCGGCGCAGGTTCTTCGTCTTGGCGCGGTCGTCGGTGAGGGAGACCTTGATCACTCCCTCGGCCGGGTAGTAGGCGTGGTTCACATTGGAGAGCTGGGGCCGCCCGTCGCGCTTGAGCGTGGCCAGGACACCGCCGTCCTCGGCGGCGACCAGCTTCAACAGGGCTTCCTCGGCTGCGTCGAATCGCGTCATGGCAGGGAAACAGCGCACGCGCACCGCGGATTCCCGCACGCGCGCGCGTGGCGTGGAGGTGGTGTGACGACGGGCGGGGGGCAGTGTGATGGACCTGGCAGTGCGGGATCGGGGCCGATTGTCGGACCGTGCGCTTAGGCTGGAAGCATGTCCACTTCCGTCGAGCACCCTGGTTCCGTACTGCCGGACGCCGAAGCCGCGAACGCGGCGATCCGCGATCTCGTCGAGAGCGCGGACGCCGACGGCTGGCCCGCGGAGGAGTACGAGCGACTGCTCACGGTGTGGGCGGCGGCCACGACGGGCGAACTGGACGAGGCGGCGTAACCCGGCGCGTCGCCGCTCCCGCCCTCGCTCCTTCCGGGGCACCGGCTGCCTCACAGCGTCCGCGTCACCGGCCCACTCGGCGCTTCCGCGCCACCGGCCCCTTCGCTGGTTCCGCGTAGCCAGCCCGCTCGACGCTTCCGCGCCGCCGGAACCCAGCCCCTTCCGCGCCAGCAGCCCCTTCCCTGCTTCCGCGTAGCCAGCCCCCTCGGCGCTTCCGCGCCACCGGAACCCAGCCTCTCCCGCCCCACCGGCCTCTCACCTCTCCCGCGCCACCAGCCCCCCTTCCTTCCCCCGTCGCGCCCGGGCGGCCCCGGGGCCGTCTCGGCCATTAGGCTTGAGCTGCCCGTTCGGGACGTTTCCCGGCGGTCGGCCGGGCCGCGCGGGGCCCGCTGGGCGCCCTTCGCGGCGGTCCCGGCCGGGCAGATCGACAGCACAGGAGACCACCCGCCTTGTCCGAGAAGACCGAGAACCCCGCGCGCGAGCAGGCCCCGGGCGCGGCGGGCGACCGCTCAGCGCTGCGGGCCGACTGCGCCAACTGCTTCGGCCTGTGCTGTGTGGCGCTGGCGTTCTCGCGGTCCACGGACTTCGCCATCGACAAGGAGGCCGGGGACCCCTGCCCCAACCTCCGGCCGGACTTCCGCTGCGGCATCCACGACAAGCTGCGCCCCAAGGGCTTCCAGGGGTGCACGGTGTACGACTGCTTCGGCGCGGGCCAGAAGATCTCCCAGGTCACCTTTGTCGGCCGGAACTGGCGCGAGAGCCCGGAGGGCTCGCGCGAGATGTTCGCCGCGCTCCCGGTGATGCGCCAGCTGCACGAGCTGCTCTGGTACCTGACGGACGCGCTGGCCCGCCCGGCGGCCCGGCCGCTGCACGGCCGCGTCAAGGCGGAGCTGGAGCGGATCGAGCGGCTCACCCTCAGCGATGTGGACACGCTGCTCAAGCTGGACGTGGCGGCGCACCGGGCCGAGGTGAACGAGGTGCTGCTGCTCACCAGCGAGCTGGTGCGCGCCCAGGTGCGGGGCCGCAAGCAGGACCGGCGCGGCGCCGACCTGTTCGGGGCCCGGCTGCCGGGCGCTGACCTGCGCGGCGCCGATCTGCGCGGCGCGTATCTGATCGCGGCGGACCTCAGCGGCGCCGATCTGCACCTCGCGGACGTGATCGGCGCGGACTTCCGGGACGCCCAGCTGGCCGGGGTCGACCTCCGCGACGTCCTCTTCCTCACCCAGACGCAGGTGAACGCGGCCCACGGCGACGCGGGCACGCTGCTGCCGGCGGGCCTGGAGCGCCCGTCCCACTGGAGCACCGAGCGGACTCCGCTGCCCGCGCCCGTACCGGACCGCACCGACGGCAGGGCCGGGGCGGCGACGCGTCCGGGCCGCAAGGGCCCGGCGGGCGACGCGTCCAAGGGCCAGGAGAAGGGGAAGGGCCGGGCCCGGAATCAGGGTGACGGGCAGGGCCAGGGCCACGGCAGGCGCAAGGACGCCGACACCGGCCGCCCCGGCCGCAAGGGCGCCGACTCCGCGCAGCCCGGCCGCAAGAACGGGAACACCGCGCAATCCGGCCCCACGAACGAGAACGCCGCGCGGCCCGGCCGTAAGAACGAAGGCGCCGCTCAGCCCGGCCGCAAGGGCGGCGGCCCGGAGGCGGCCCCCGCCGGTGGCAGGAACGGCGGTGGCTCCCGCCGCAAGGACGCGGCCGCCGCACAGCTCGCGGCGGCCCGCGCCGCGGCGGCGCAGCGCCGGGCCACGACCCGGCGCAAGGGTTCGGGCCCGGCGGCGTCCGGCCAGAAGTGACGTCGGCGCCCGCCGCGCGCCGGGCTCGCACCGCCGTCCCCGTACGGCTGGGCAGCCATCCCCGTACGGCCTGGCCACCGTCCCCGTACGGCCAGGTCGCCGACGCCACATGGCCTGGTCACCGTCCCCCTACAGCCGGGCCGGCAACGCCGTACGGCCAGGTCGCGCCCCCGTACAGCCGCGCCGCCGTCCCCGTACGACCGGACGGCCACCGCCGTCCCCCACGGTCGGCGGGCGCCCGACCCACCCCACTATGAATTGCGTGTATACACCTCGCGTATAGTCCGGGACATGTTCTTGTCCACGCCGAAGGAGAGTCGCGCCATGCGCAGCAGCAAGTCCGAAGTCCGTCGGGGACGGGGGCGGGCCGCCGCCGCGCTGGTCGCCGTGGCCGCGCTCGGGCTGACGCTCACGGGCTGCGGCGACAACGCCGTCTCGCCGCGCTCCGCCCGCACCGACGCGCTGGACGGCAAGGCCGTCGCCCAGAGCGCGGCGACGAGCGGGGTGGACTGCCACAAGGCCAAGTGCATAGCCCTGACCTTCGACGCCGGGCCGGGCCCCAAGACGCCCCAACTGCTCGACACCCTCAAGGAGAAGAAGGTGCCCGCCACCTTCTTCCTGCTCGGCCGCAACCACGTCGAGAAGTACCCCGACACCGTGCGCCGCATCGCCAAGGAGGGCCATGAGGTCGCCAACCACACCTGGTCGCACGAGCGTCTGGACAAGCTGAAGCCCGCCGAGATACGCGAGGAGCTCGACAGGACCCAGCAGGCGGTGGCGGAGCTCACCGGCCGCGAGCCGGTCCTGATGCGGCCCCCGCAGGGCCGTACCAACAAGGAGGTCACCAAGGTCAGCAAGGAGCTGGGGCTCTCCCAGATCCTGTGGAGCGCCACCGCCAAGGACTACTCCACCAATGACTCGGCGCTGATCACCGAGCGGATCCTCGACCAGGCCGGCCGCGACGGCATCATCCTGCTGCACGACATCTACGACGGGACCGTGCCCGCCGTGCCCGGGATCATCGACGCCCTCAAGGAGCGCGGCTTCACCTTCGTGACCGTGCCCCAGCTGCTCGCCCCGGCGGCACCCAAGCCGGGCCAGCTCTACCGCCCCTGAGCACCCGCCCCTCCCCCGCGCGCCCGCGCCCCGCGCCGCCGCGGCCGGGCGGCGATCGCCCTCGGCGGATTCCGCCCTCGGCGTGCAACGGTTCTCAGGACCGTTGCCGCCGTGCACAGTTGCCGCATGAAGCTGCTGATACTGGGTGGGACGGAGTTCGTCGGCCGGGCCGTCGCCGAGGCCGCGCGGGCACGCGGGCACGAGGTGACCGTCTTCCACCGGGGCCGCCACGAGCCGCCCGAGGGAGTGACCGCGCTGCACGGCGACCGGACCGCCGAGGGCGGTCTGGCCGCGCTCGCCGACGGGCGGTGGGACGTGGTGGTGGACACCTGGTCGGGCGCGCCGTCGGCGGTCCGGGACGCGGCACGGCTGCTGGCACAGGGCCGCGCGGCCCGGTACGTGTACGTGTCGAGCCGGTCGGTGTACGCGCACCCGAGCCCGGCCGGGGCCGACGAGAGCGCGCCCCTGGTCGAGGGCTCGCCCGACGACGGGGGCGAGGTGGACTACGCGCGGGCCAAGCGGGGCGGCGAGCTGGCGGCGGTCCAGGAGTTCGGGCCGGAGCGGTCGCTGCTGGTGCGCGCCGGGCTGATCCTGGGGCCCTGGGAGAACATCGGCCGGCTGCCGTGGTGGCTGGGCCGCATGGCGCGCGGCGGCGCGGTGCTCGCCCCGGGGCCGCGCGAGCTGGCGGTGCAGTTCATCGACGTGCGCGATCTGGCGGAGTGGATCGTCAGCGCCGCCGACTTCGGGCTCTGCGGCCCGTACAACCTGGTCTGCCCGCAGGACCACACCACCATGGGCGAGCTGCTCGAAGCGTGCGCGCGGGTCACCGGGGGCGCGGCCGAGCTGCGCTGGACGGACCCGGAGCCGGTGCTGGCCGCCGGGGTCGAGCCGTGGAACCATCTGCCGGTGTGGATCCCGCCGGGCGAGCTCTACGACACGATGCACCGCTCGAACGTGTGGAAGGCCGTGCTGTCGGGGCTGCGCTGCCGGCCCGTCGCGGAGACGGTCGCGGACACCTGGGCGTGGCTGGAGTCGATCGGCGGCGAGGCGCCGCAGCGGCCGGACCGTCCCCGGGTCGGACTCGACCCGGAGACGGAGCGCGCGCTGCTGCACGGCTGAGGGCCCGTCCGGAGCCCGGGTGCCGAGCCGTGCGTCCGCCGTGACGGTCCGTCAGAGGGGCAGCAGGTCGGGGCGCTTGGGCTCCACGTGGTCGCCCGAGCTCTCACCCCGCAGCCGCCGTCCGATCCACGGCACCAGGTGCTCGCGCGCCCAGTGGATGTCGTCGCGCCGCACTTCGAGGGTGTTGCGCGGCGGCATCGGGGGCCACTCCTGGTCGGGGTCGGCCGGCACGTCGAGGCCGAGCACCTGGGCGGCGCGCAGCGCGACCCGGGTGTGCCCCTCCGGCGACAGGTGCAGCCGGTCGTCGTCCCAGGCGCGCCGGTCCTGCACGGACTTCAGCGACCACAGGTCGAGCACCGGGCAGTCGTAGCGGTCGGCGATGGACCGCACGTGCGCGGTGTAGGTGGCGACCTTGCCCCGCAGGTGCTTGAAGACGGGCACCCCGCGCGTGTCGAACCCGGTGGTCACCATGACCGTGGGGATCGCGCTCTTCAGATCGGCCACCGCGCGTTCGAAGCGCTCGGCCACGTCGTCCGGATCGCTGCCCGGCCGGATGATGTCGTTGCCGCCCGCGCAGAAGCTCACCAGGTCGGGCGCGAGCTCCTTGGCCCGCGGCACCTGCTCCTCGACGATCTGGTCGAGGAGCCTGCCGCGGACCGCGAGATTGGCGTAGCGAAAGGCCCCCTCCGGTCGCTGGTCTGCCAGTAGCACGGCGAACCTGTCCGCCCACCCGACGAACGCCCCGTCCGGGCCGGGGTCGCCGACGCCTTCCGTGAAGCTGTCGCCGATCGCCGTGTACGACCCGAACGTACCGCTGCTGAATGATCTCGAATCGTCTGCCACGAGACCATATCTTTCCCTTACGGATGTGACCTACGCGACCGTAAGGAGGGGTTGACGAGGGGTGATATAGGCCACCCGGTCAGTTTTCGCCGACGGGAATACGGACCGGGAGCGCACTTGATGACGGGGTGTCAGAGGCTGGCGCCCTGCTGGCGGAGGTAGGCCAGCGGGTCCACGTCCGAGCCGTAGTCGGGGGTCGTGCGGATCTCGAAGTGGAGGTGCGGGCCGGTCACGTTGCCGGTCGCGCCGGAGAGCCCGAGCTGCTGCCCCTCGGTGACGCTCTGCCCCTCGGCCACCGCGAGCTGGGAGAGGTGGGCGTACTGGGAGTACATGCCGTCGGCGTGCCGGACGACGACCTGGTTGCCGTACGCGCCGCCCCAGCCCGCCGAGACGACCGTGCCCGCGCCGACGGCCTTCACCGGGGTGCCGGTCTCCGCCGCGAAGTCCACGCCGGTGTGGTAGCCGCTGGACCACATCGACCCGGCCATGCGGTAGGGGGTGCCGATGCTGACGCTGTCGAGCGGGGCGCGGAAGCCGGAGGCGGTGCCCTGGCCGGTGGTGGCCGTGGTCGCGGCCTCGGCCGGGGCCGCCCCGGAGGCGGACGGGTCCGTGGCCGGGGCCCGCTCGGCGGACGTGCGCGCGGTGTCCTGCGGGGCGGCGGCCCGGGGCTTGGCGCCGAGGGTCAGCTTCATGCCCGGCCGGATCAGCGACGGGTCGGCGCCGACGACGTCACGGTTGTCCCGGTAGAGCCGGTGCCAGTCGCCGAGCCGGTGGTCCTCGGCGATCCGGGAGAGGCAGTCGCCGGACTTCACCTCGTACGTGGCGGGGGCGGCCTGCTGGGCCGCGGCCGGAGCGGCGGCGCGGACGGTCTGCGGCGCGGCGACGGGGGCGGCCGGCTTGGCGGCGGCGTGCGCGCCGGTGGCACCGAGCAGCGGGATGGCGAGTGCGGCGCCGCCGGTGCCGGCGGCGACCATGCCCCGGGTGACGGGGCTGGACTTGGGACGGCGGTGCTTACCCTTCGCGGGCATGGCGGATTCCTCTCCGGCGCCTGCGAGGTGAGCTGTCGGGTTCGGGCGGGAGATGCCCGGCCTCGGCACCGAGTGCGGCGCTCCGGCTTCACCCCGAGCCGTGCCGGAATTCCGGTACGGCGACTACCTGGGTCCCCCGCTCCTGCCGGGCGTGGATGAGTGCGGATTCCGGACGGTGGCAGGATTCGGCGGTCCACCCGGATTGCGGTGACCGTAAGCGAGTACGGCGGGCCGCGACAAGTGCCCATTCGCCGTCCGCATTCCCGGCCCGTAATTGACCGGGGAATTGCGGTCACCCTGCGTCGACCGGAACTCTCAACAGGCCCGGCCGGACGGGGGAATTCATTCGGGGCCGCCACCACGGAACGTCACGGATATGACGCTGCTCACGGGCAACCTCCCCGTCCCGCCGGGGAGATGGACAGGTTTTGTCAAATCGCCCAATCCGGGCGAAAGTTCCACCCTGATTCATCCGCCATGCACACCAACGCCCCGTTCTGTCCAGTTTTGGCGAGCATCTCGCTCCGGGAAAACACCCGGGGAAATCACCCGAGGCGGTCGCCGCGGATCTCCACCGCATTCGGATCTTGAATTCGCTTTCCTTGATCCGCTCACACCCGCCGGAACCGGAACACCGCCGCGTCGAGATCGCCCCGCAGCCCCGTCTCCAGGCCCCGGTGCAGCAATACCGCTCCCCCGTGCACGGCCCCGGTCTCCTCGCAGCGGTAGGCCGCCGCCGGATCCAGACCGCGCAGCCGTACGGGCGGGGGCCGCTCCCCGTGGTGCTGGGCCTGGAGGTGCGCGAGGACGACGGATTCCCCGCCCCGCACGTACTGGACGGCGCTCAGCCCGCCGCTCGGCGCGCGCAGCCGGTACTGGGCACCGAGCTGCACCACCTCGCGGATCTCCTTGTACAGCGCCACCCAGTCGCGCGCCTCGGCGAGTTCGGCCTCGCTCCAGCGGGTGAGGTCGCCGCCGATGCCCAGCACCCCGGCCATCGCGCTGACGAACCGGAACCGCAGACTGCTGCGGCGGCCGTTGAGCTGGGTGTTGGGGCTGTCGGTGACCCAGGCGGCCATCACCCGGGCCGGGTGCAGCTGGCTGAAGCCGTGCTGGATGGCGAGCCGGTCCAGCGGGTCGGTGTTGTCGGAGGTCCACACCTGGTCCGTACGGGAGAGGATCCCCAGGTCGATCCGGCCGCCGCCGCCCGAGCAGGACTCGAAGGCGACCCGGGGGTGGGCCGCCCGCAGCCGGTCCAGCAGGCCGTACAGCCCGTGCACGTGCGCGGTCCACAGCCGCGCCGGATACGCCTCGCCGGGCCAGCCCGCGTCCGTGAAGCAGCGGTTGAAGTCCCACTTCACATAGTCGACGGGCGCGCCCGACAGCAGGCCGTCCAGCTGCTCCCAGAGGTGTTCCCGCACGTCCGGGCGGGCCAGGTTGAGCACCAGCTGGTTGCGGAACTCGGTCCGGGCGCGCCCGGGGTGGTGCTGCACCCACTCCGGGTGGGCCCGGTACAGGGCGCTGTCCGGGTTGACCATCTCCGGCTCCACCCAGATCCCGAACTCCATGCCCAGCGCGTGCACTTCGTCGGCGAGCGGCCCCAGACCGCCGGGGAAGCGGTCCGGGTTGGGCGTCCAGTCGCCGAGTCCGGCCCCGTCGTGGGTGCGGGCGCCGAACCAGCCGTCGTCGACGACGAAGAGCTCCACGCCCAGCGCGGCGGCCCGCCGCGCGAGCGCGCGCTGCTGCGGCTCGCCGATGTCGAACCCGGTCGCCTCCCAGGAGTTGAAGAGCACCGGCCGGGTGCGCCCGGCGTCCGGGACGACCCGGGCCAGCTGCCAGGCGTGCCACTCCCGGCTGGCGCCGCCGAAGCCGCCGGCGCTCCACAGCCCGGCGAAGACGGGGCTGGTGTACGACTCGCCGGGCGCCAGCGACAGCAGCCCGGAGTCGTCGTACCCGGCGCCCCCGCCGATCTGCACCCCGCCGTCCGGCAGGTGCTGTACGGCGATGCGCCAGGACCCGGACCAGCCGAGGGCGCAGCCGTACACCTCGCCGCTCTCCTCGGTGGCGGCGCCCTCGGCGTCCAGGGCCACCCACGGCAGGTGCTGGTGGCCGGTGTGGCCCCGGCGGCTGCCGAGGACCTTGTCGCCGGGGGTGAGCGGGGAGCGCACGAGCCGGGATTCGGCGGCCCAGCGGCCGTGCAGCTGGCCGAGGCGCCAGCCGTCCCGCGCGGGCAGGGTCCAGACGGCGGCGTCGGCGCGCAGCACCTCCACGTGCGGGTCGCCGGGCGCGCCCTCGTGGCGCAGGGTGGTCCAGCGCTCGACCACATCGCTGTCGTCGCGCATCCGGTAGTGCAGGGTGATCCCGAGCCGGTGCACGGGGTCGGTGAAGCGCAGGCGCAGTTCGTCGGCGTCCGCGTCCACCCGCACGCCCTCGAAGCGCCACTGCGTCCCCCGTACGTCCGGGGTCCGCACGGAGAGCGCCGGGCGCACGAACCGGGGGCCGCCCTCCACCACGTACTCCTCCCGGCCATCCAGTGGTGACTCGAAGGGCCAGGGGGGCCGCTGCGGCTCGGCGGCCAGTTCCTCGGCGTCCGCGAGCGTCAGCCGGGGGCCCCAGTGCAGGTGCAGCAGTTCCGCACGGTCCGTGAGGTGCAGGGCATAACCACTGGTGCGGCCCGTGAGGAGCCAGAGCCCTCCCCCGCCACCGGTTTCGATCATCGCGATCCCTCAATTCCGCGCACATACGAACAGGCACGAACACCAGAGACAGGATCGGGGGCCGGGGCCAGCCGGGGCAACGGGTGCGCGGGGGTCGCTTTCCCGCCGGTCCGCCGAGATGATTGCCCCGGGAATCCATGTCGTATCGTCGGGATGATCCAGCGCGAGCGTCTATGACCACATCAGGAGCCCCCGTGACCCAGCAGACTCCGCAGGCCCCTTCGACCGATTCGACCGAACCCGAGCTCTCCGGGGTGCGCAACTTCCGTGATGTGGGCGGACTCCCGACCGTCGACGGCCGCCAGGTGCGGCACGGCCGACTCTTCCGCAGCGGTCACCTGGCGCACGCGACGGCGGCGGACGCGGCCTTCCTCGCCGGCCTCGGCCTGCACACCGTCTTCGACTTCCGCAACGCGGCCGACCAGCGCCTGGAAGGCCCCGACGTCGAGCTGCCGGGCGTGCGCAACGTGAACATACCGCTGACCGACCCCGCCGACGGGGCGGAGTTCTGGAAGATGGTCCGCGACGGCGACCTCGACCAGCTGCGGTCGGTCCTCTCCGGCAGCCGCGGCGCCGACCGGATGGCCGACTCGTACCGCACGATCATCCGGCAGCGCACCGCCGAGCACAGCCGGGTGCTGCACGCGCTCGCCGAGGACAGCGTCCCGGCGCTGATGCACTGCGCGGCCGGCAAGGACCGCGCCGGGCTCTCCATCGCGGTCTCGCTGCTCGCGGTGGGCGTCGAGCGGGACGCCATCGAGGCGGACTACCTCAAGTCCAACGACCCGCACCGCCGCTACAAGATGCACCGCAGCGACAGCTCCCCGGCCGGGCTGAGCGCCGAGGTGGTGGAGCTGCTCAACCCCCTCTTCGACGCCCGCGCCGAGTATCTGCGCGCCGCCTTCGACACGATCGAGGAGACCTGGGGCACCACCGACCGCTATCTCGCCGAGGGGCTCGGGCTCTCCCCCGAGACCCGCGAGCGGCTGCGCGACCGCCTCGTCGAGGACGCGGTCTAGAGCCCGTGCGGCAGCGCCCCGGGGGCGCTCACTTGCCGACGGTGAACAGGAGATAGAGGAAGGCCGCGAAGATGTGGCCCGCGATCAGATAGGCGAAGAGCCGGACCACCAGGCCCCGGGGGAACTTCGTCTCCTGGGTGCTCGCTCCGGAGGGTCCCGACGAGTTCTGCGACATGTGCGTACCTCTCAGCCGTGCGGGTGGTGCGGATGCGGATCGGGGCTCTGGAGCAGGGTGTGGACGAACAGGAACTCGGCCCCGCCGTGCGAGACGGCGGAGATCCGGTGCGGGGTGAGCGAGTCGAAGTGCGCGCTGTCACCGGGGTCGAGTTCGTGCACGGCATCGCCCAGGCCCAGCCGCAGCCGCCCGGACAGGACGTAGAGCCACTCCTCACCGGGGTGGACTCGGACGAGCTCGCGCTGGGTGCCGTACGGGACCTGCACCCGCAGGGCCTGCATGGCCCGGCCGGAGTGCCCGGCCCGGTGGTAGGTCCAGCCGTCGGCCTCGGCGGGCTCGGCCCGGCCGCCCCGGATCACCGGCTCGCGCTCGGGCGGCATCTCACCCAGCAGCTCGGAAACCGTCGTACCGTAGGTACGGGCGAGCGCCAGCAGCATCGGCAGCGAGGGCTGGCGGGCGCCCGTCTCCAGACGGGAGAGGTGCGCGGGCGAGAGCCCGGCCCTGGGAGCGGCGGCCTCCAGGGTCAGACCGCGGCGCCGCCGCAGGTCACGCAGGCGCGGGGCGACATCGGGAAGCGCCGGTCCGGACGGCTCCCCGACGCCTTCGGCGGGAGTGCTCATGCACCCCATTCAGCCGGATTCTTGCCTCTGGGGCAAACTTTTTGCCCCAGAGGCAAATTCCCGAGCACCTAGCGGTTGGCCACCGCCTGCTTCACCAGTGTCCGGCCGAAGTCCCACATCAGTCCGCCGCCACCGTGGGCGTCCTCCATCACGGCGGTGAACGCCTCGACGAAGCGGTCCACCTCGCGTTCGCCGATCGTCAGCGGCGGGATGAGCTTGATGACCTCCAGGTGGTCGCCGGAGACCTGGGTGAGGATGCGGTGGCGCTGGAGCAGCGGCACCACGACCATCTGCGCGAAGAGGCCCTTGCGGGCCGCCTGGAGCATGGTCCAGCGTCCGCGCAGCCGGATCGAGGAGGGCTTGCCGAACTCGATGCCCACCATCAGCCCGCGCCCGCGCACGTCGTGCAGCAGCTCGTAGCGGTCGACCAGCGCGGCGAGGCGGGACTTCAGGAGCGCGCCGGTGGCCCGGGCGTTGGCGACGACGCCCTCGTCCTCCATCACCGAGAGCACGGCCAGCCCGGCCGCCATCGCCTGGGCGTTGGAGCCGAAGCTCGCCGAGTGGACCAGGACGCGGTCCATCGACGAGTACACCTTCTTGAAGATCCACTCCTTGCCCAGGGTCGCCCCCACCGGCACATAGCCGCCGGAGAGCGCCTTGGCCACGCACAGCAGGTCCGGCTCGACGCCGCTCTCGTGCTGGTACGCGTAGAAGTCGCCGGTGCGGCCCAGGCCCGTCTGGACCTCGTCCGCGATCAGGAGCGCCTTGTGCCGGTGGAGCAGCTCCTGGGCGGCTCGCAGATAGCCGGGCGGCGCCTCGTGCACGCCCTTGCCCTGGATCGGCTCGACGATCAGGGCGGCCACGTCGCCCTTCTTCAACTCCCGCTCCAGCGCGTCGAGATCGCCCAGCGCGACCGCCGTGTCGGGCAGCAGCGGGGCGAAGCCGTCGCGGAACCCCGACTCGCCGTTGACCGACAGGGAGCCGGTGGTCAGCCCGTGGAAGGCGTGCGTGCAGTAGAGGACCCTGGGCCTGCCGGTGGCGTACCGGGCGAACTTCAGGGCGGTCTCCACCGCCTCCGTGCCGCTGTTGCCGAAGAAGACCCGGTCCAGGTGCGGGCTGTGCGCCAGCAGCTTCTCGGCCAGCAGGCCGGGCAGCGGCTGGCAGTCGAAGCGGGTGAGGTCGGCGAGCGAGGCGTCCAGCACGTCGTGCAGCGCCTTGCGGACGACGGGGTGGTGGCGGCCCAGCCCCATCACCCCGAAGCCGGCGAGCATGTCCAGGTAGTCCTGGCCCTTCTCGTCCCAGAAGTACGCGCCCTCGGCCCGCTCGTAGACCTTGTCGAAGCCGATGGTGTGCAGCATGCGCGGCAGCTGGTGGTTGAGGTATCTGCCGTGCAGCTCGTACCGCTCCGCGCCGCGCTCGGCGAGGAGCCGGGCCAGGTCGAAGCCCTTGGGTTCGCCGTCGGTCATCCGTCGTTCTCCTTCTCGGCCGCCGCGGCGGCGTCCTGGCGCGCCGCCAGCGCGGCGCTGATCCGTCCCGCGATCTCCACCGGGGTGAGCCCGATGTCCGCGAGCACCTCGGCGCGCTTGGCGTGCGCGAGGAACTGCTCGGGGATGCCGAAGGTGCGCAGCGGGGTGTCCACCCCGGCGTCCCGCAGCGCCTGCCCGACGGCCCAGCCGACGCCCCCGGTGCGGCTGTTGTCCTCCGCGACCGCGACCAGCGCGTGCCGCGCGGCCAGCGGCGCCAGCTGCTCGTCGACGGGCTTGACCCAGCGCGGGTCCACCACCGTGCAGCCGATGCCGCGCCCGGAAAGCAGCTCGGCGGCCTGGAGGCAGACGGGCGCGAGCACCCCGACCGCGACGAGCAGCACGTCGGCGTCCTCGTCGCGGCGCAGCACGTCCATCGCGCCGATCCGTCCGAGGGCCGGGACGTCCGGGCCGACCGACTCCTTGGGGAACCGCAGCACGGTCGGGGCGTCATCGACGTCGACGGCCTCGCGCAGCTGGGCCCGCAGCTGGGCCGCGTCGCGCGGGGCGGCGATGCGCAGTCCGGGCACGACCTGGAGTACGGAGAGGTCCCACATGCCGTTGTGGGAGGCGCCGTCGACCCCGGTGACCCCGGCCCGGTCCAGCACGAACGTCACCCCGCACCTGTGCAGGGCCACGTCCATCAGCACCTGGTCGAAGGCGCGGTTGAGGAAGGTGGCGTAGACGGCGACCACCGGGTGCAGCCCGCCGGTGGCCAGGCCCGCCGCCGAGACGGCCGCGTGCTGCTCGGCGATCCCGACGTCCCACACCCGGTCCGGGAAGCGCTCGGCGAACGCGGTGAGCCCGGTGGGGTGCAGCATCGCGGCGGTGATCGCCACGACGTCCTCGCGCTCCTCGCCGAGCGCGGCCAGCTCGCTGCCGAAGACCGAGGTCCAGGAGGGGCCGCCGGCCGGGGCCAGCGGCAGACAGGTCAGCGGGTCCATGGCGCCGACGGCGTGGAAGCGGTCGGCCTCGTCGTCCAGGGCGGGCTGGTAGCCGCGCCCCTTCTCGGTGAGGCAGTGCACCAGGACCGGGCCGTGGAAGCGCTTGGCGCGCCGCAGCGCCGACTCGACGGCCTCGATGTCGTGACCGTCGATGGGCCCCAGGTACTTCAGCCCCAGGTCCTCGAACATGCCCTGCGGCGCGAACGCGTCCTTGAAGCCCTTCTTGGCGCCGTGCAGCGACTCGTACAGCGGGCGCCCCACCACCGGCGTCTGCTGGAGGACCTGTTTGCCCCAGGACAGGAAGCGCTCGTAGCCGTCGGTGGTGCGCAGGGTGGCCAGATGGTTGGCGAGGCCGCCGATGGTGGGTCCGTAGGAGCGCTCGTTGTCGTTGACGACGATGATCAGCGGCCGGTCGCGGGCCGCCGCGATGTTGTTGAGGGCCTCCCAGGCCATGCCGCCGGTGAGTGCCCCGTCGCCGATGACGGCGACGACGTGGGCGGCCCGGCCGCGCACCTGGTTGGCCTTGGCGAGGCCGTCGGCCCAGCCCAGCACGGTGGAGGCGTGGCTGTTCTCGATGACGTCGTGCTCGGACTCGGCGCGCGAGGGGTAGCCGGAGAGCCCGCCCTTGGAGCGCAGTTTCGAGAAGTCCTGCCGTCCGGTGAGGAGTTTGTGCACATAGCTCTGGTGGCCGGTGTCCCACAGGATGCGGTCGACGGGTGAGTCGAAGGACCGGTGCAGGGCGATGGAGAGCTCCACCACCCCCAGATTGGGCCCCAGATGGCCCCCGGTCCGTGCCACCGCGTGGATCAGGAACTCCCTGATCTCCCGGGACAGCTCGGCGAGTTCGGCGCTCTTCAGCGCCCGTAGGTCGTGCGGCCCCCGAACATTCTCCAAGATCGTCACGCTGGAGCCCCCTTCGGATCCCGTTCAGCTCTCGGTGGTGCCGGTCAGCCCCGCGCGGTGACGCACGGCTCGCCGGAGGTCACGCCGTCCTTCTCCATCTGCTCGGCGATCTTCATCGCCTCCTCGATCAGCGTCTCCACGATCTTCGACTCGGGCACCGTCTTGATGACCTCGCCCTTCACGAAGATCTGCCCCTTGCCGTTCCCCGACGCCACACCCAGATCAGCCTCACGCGCCTCACCCGGACCATTCACCACACACCCCATCACCGCGACCCGCAAAGGCACCTCCATACCCTCCAGACCCGCCGTGACCTCCTCCGCCAGCTTGTACACATCCACCTGCGCACGCCCGCACGACGGACACGACACGATCTCCAGACGCCGCTGCCGCAGATTCAACGACTCCAGGATCTGGATCCCCACCTTGATCTCCTCCGCCGGCGGCGCCGACAGGGAAACCCGGATCGTGTCACCGATCCCCTGACTCAGCAGCGCCCCGAACGCCACCGCCGACTTGACCGTCCCCTGGAACGCCGGACCCGCCTCCGTCACCCCCAGATGCAACGGATAGTCACACCGCGCCGCCAGCTGACGGTACGCCTCGACCATCACCACCGGATCGTTGTGCTTCACCGAGATCTTGATGTCCCGGAAACCATGCTCCTCGAACAGCGACGCCTCCCACAGCGCCGACTCCACCAGCGCCTCCGGCGTCGCCCTCCCGTACTTCCTCAGCAGCCGCGCATCCAGCGAACCCGCGTTCACCCCGATACGGATCGGAGTCCCCGCATCCCTCGCCGCCCGCGCGATCTCCTTCACCTTGTCGTCGAACTGCTTGATGTTCCCCGGATTCACCCGCACCGCCGCACACCCGGCATCAATCGCCGCGAACACATACTTCGGCTGGAAATGAATATCCGCGATCACCGGAATCTGCGACTTCTTCGCAATCGTCGCCAACGCATCCGCATCATCCTGCGTCGGACACGCCACCCGCACGATCTGACAACCCGACGCCGTCAACTCCGCGATCTGCTGCAACGTCGCACCAATGTCCGACGTACGCGTCGTCGTCATCGACTGCACCGAAACGGGGGCGCCGCCCCCGACGGCCACCGTCCCGACCTGGATGCGCCGCGAGGTGCGGCGCATCGCGAGCGGCCGGGCCGGTGGCGTCGGAAGACCCAGGGATACCGGTCCTTGGGCGTCCATCACGTCACCCGCGGTTTCCCTGCACGGTCTCGCGGACCGCGCGCAGCGACTCCTTGAGGGACCCCATGGTCGCCAGCACGGCGGTGGGCTCGTAGCCGCAGTGCGCCATGCAGTTGGCGCACCGGTCGTCCTTGCCCCGGCCGTACTTGTCCCAGTCCGTCTCCTCGACGAGCTGGCGGTACGTGGGCACGTACCCGTCGCTCATCAGGTAGCAGGGCCGCTGCCAGCCGAAGAGCGAGTAGTTGGGGATCGCCCACGCCGTGCACGGGAAGTCCGCCTTGCCCTCCAGGAAGTCCAGGAAGAGCGGTGAGTGGTTGAGCCGCCAGCGGCGCCGGTTGCCGCCGGAGAACGCCTTCTTGAAGAGCTCGCGGGTCTGCTCGACGCCCAGGAAGTGCTCCTGGTCGGGCGCCTTCTCGTAGGCGTACGCGGGCGAGATCATCATCTCGTCGACCTGGAGGTCGTCGTTGAGGAAGTTGAGCACCTCGATGATGGTCTGCGGGGTGTCGGTGTTGAAGAAGGTGGAGTTGGTGGTGACCCGGAAGCCGCGGCGCTTGGCCTCCTTGATCGCCGCCACCGCCTCGTCGAACACCCCCTCCTTCGCCACCGACTCGTCGTGCCGCTCGCGCAGCCCGTCGATGTGCACGGCGAACGCGAAGTACGGGGACGGGGTGAACTTCTCCAGCTTCTTGCGCAGGAGCAGGGCGTTGGTGCAGAGGAAGACGTACTTCTTCTTCGCCACCAACTGGCGCACGATCTCGTCGATCTGAGGGTGCATCAGTGGCTCGCCGCCCGCGATGGAGACCATGGGGGCGCCCGACTCCAGCACCGCTCCCACGGCCTGGGCCACCGGCATGCGCTGCTTCAGGACCCCGGCCGGGTGCTGGATCTTTCCACAGCCCTCGCACTTCAGATTGCAGGCGAAGAGCGGCTCCAGCTCGACGATGAGCGGGAACTTCTCTCGCTTGCGGAGCTTCTGTTCAAAGAGATAGGTCCCGACCCTGATGGACTGGCGAAGCGGCATGGCCATCTGGCTCACCTCCTGGGGAGCGGCAAAGAACGGTGCCATTCAAAGAAAGCGGGAAGGACGGCACGAAGAACGCGGAAAGCCGATATTCCACCGCGTACCGTGCCAATCCGGACGAGTTCATGTTCTGGAGCGTCCACGACCACCCGTACGGCCGCAACCGGGCGCTCTCCTGCCCTCACCGCGCTCCACAGCGTCGCCGCGGACTCCATGTCCACGGCGATCGCCCCGGTGGCGCGCAGCTCGGACCGCTCCTGACCCCGGACGATGTGATCGGAGCCGATGAGCGGACCGGTGTGCACGGTACGGCCGGGCAGCGCCGCACTGAGCGCCTTGGCCAGCACCTCCGTACCCACGCATGGAGTCGTGCCGCGCGGGTCGCGGGTCTCTTGGGCGACGACCAGGTCACCGGGGTGCATCCCGGGGGCCAGGCCGGCGCAGAATCCGGAGGCGATCACGGCCGCCTCCTGGTGCCCCGCCGAGCCGAGGCCGCGCAGCACGGCCCGCTCGGCGGCCTGGGGCCCCATGCCGCTGCGCAGCACCGTCACCACCTGGCCGGGGGTGCGGCCCCGGCCGCCGCTGCGCAGTGCCAGCTCCTCGATGGTGAGGGCGCAGGAGACCAGCAGCGGGGCGGGTTCGGGGACACCGGGTCCGAGGTTCATCGGATCCCCTTGCGACCGCCGGGGGAGAACGGTTCTCCATGGACGTAGCGGCCGAGTGCGGTGAGCGGGAAGACCTGGCGGTAGAGGTGGTAGTTGATCGAGAAGTCCCAGGGGAAGCCGGTGCCCGTGAAGTACGGCTCGTCCCAGGAGCCGTCCTCCCGCTGGGTCGCGGCGAGATGGGCGACGCCCCGCTCGACCGCCTCGCTCTCCCGCTCCCCCGCCGCCAGCAGCGCGAGGAGCGCCCAGGCGGTCTGGGAGGCGGTCGAGGCGCCGTGCCCGATCCACTTCTCCTCGCGGTAGGAGCGCAGGTCCTCGCCCCAGCCACCGTCGTCGTTCTGCACCGACTCCAGCCAGCGCACGGCCCGCCGGATCGCGGGGTGCGACAGGGGCAGTCCGGCGGCGGTCAGGGCCGGGACCACCGAGCCGGTGCCGTAGACGTAGTTGACGCCCCAGCGGCCGAACCAGGCGCCGAACGGCTCCTGTTCGGCGAGCAGCCACTCGATGCCCCGCCGGGTGCGCGGGTCGTGGGAGCGGCCCTCGACGGCCAGCATCTCCACCACGTGCGCGGTGACGTCGGCCGACGGCGGGTCGATGACCTCGCCGAAGTCGCAGAACGGCAGCCGGTTCGGGAACGGGCTGGTGTTGTCGGCGTCGAAGGCGCCCCAGGCCCCGTTGCGGGACTGCATCCCGAGCGTCCAGCGCTCGGCCCGGGCGATCGCGCCCTCGACCCGGTCGGGGTCGGGGTGGCGCACCCGGCGCAGCGCGAGCACCACCTCGGCGGTGTCGTCGATGTCCGGGTAGTTGTCGTTGTGGAACTCGAACGCCCAGCCGCCGGGCGGCAGTTGGGGCTTGCGCACCGCCCAGTCGCCGGGCCGGACGATCTCCTCGTCGAGCATCCAGTCGACGGCCTTGACCAGGGCCGGATGGTCGGCGGGCAGCCCCGCGTCGGCCAGCGCGATGGTGGCCAGACAGGTGTCCCACACCGGGGACTGGCACGCCTCGATCATCCGGGCGCCGTCCTCGCGCCACACCGCGAACCGGTCCAGGGACTCCAGCCCCGCGCGCATCACCGGGTGCTGGAGGTCGTAGCCGAGCAGGTGCAGGGCGATCACCGAGTAGACGGCGGGCGGCTGGATCCCGCCCCAGCAGCCGTCGTTCTCCTGCCGCTCGACGATCCAGCGGGCCGCGGTGTTCATGGCGGCCCGGCGCACCTTGCGCGGGGCGACGCGGTGGTAGAGGTGCAGGGCCTTGTCCAGCCGCTGGAAGGCGCCGTGCCAGCTGGTGGCGGGGGCGGACTTCCGGGCGGGGTCGGGGTCGCGCGCGTCGCTGTGGAGCTCGTCGAGGGCGAAGGGCGCGGGCCGCACCGGCCGCTTGGCGGAGACCACCGTGAGCGGCACGATCGTCTGGCGGGCCCAGCAGCCGAAGTCGTAGATGTTGAGCGGGAACCACTTGGGCAGGAAGAGCAGTTCGGGCGGCAGCTCCGGCAGGTCGTCCCATTTCCACCAGCCGAACAGGGCCAGCCAGATCCGGGTGAAGACGCGGCAGCGGGCGATGCCGCCCTGGCTTCTGACCCAGGCCGAGGCGCGCGCCATGTGCGGGTCCTCCGGCAGGTCCCCGGCGAGCCGCAGCGCCACGTACGCCTCGACGGTGGCGGAGAGTTCGGGCGGACCGCCGTAGAAGGTGGCCCAGGTGCCGTCCGCGCTCTGCTCGCCGCGGATGAAGAGCGCGGCGGCCTGTACGGTCTTCTCGTCCTGGATGCCGAGGAACTGACGGAGCAGCAGGTCCTCGGCGTCCATGGTGACGTTGGTCTCCAGGTCGCCCTTCCACCAGCCCTGGGCGTCCTGCCTGCCGAGCAGGTGCTCGGCGCCGCGCTCGGCGGCCCGCCGGGCGGCGGCCAGCACCGCGTCGGCGCCGGGAGGTGGTGCGGTCGCTTCGCTGGCCGCGGCGCCCCGGGGCCGCGTGGCCCCGGCGCTTCCGTCGGTCGTCGCTGTCATGGCTTCCCCTTAATGCAAGTGCAGTTGGTACTTCTGCTGTGCTGGGGTCTCCGTCGGACGCGGCCCGGCCTCACGGGCCCGCTCCGGCGACGTCGTGTCATCGGGGAATGGCGATCATCTCTTTCGTACGACGACGAAGTCGGCGAGCGCGACGAGCTGCGCCCGCACCCGTTCCGGCATGTCGACGGCGCTGAGCGCCTCGATGGCCACCGCGTGCTGCCTGCGGGCCTCCTGGGAGGTCCACTCCCGGCCGCCCGCCTCCTCGATCAGCGCCGCCCGGGTGGCGAACTCCTGCTCGGAGAAGCTGTCGAAGTCATTGCTCTTCGCGTCGGCGGCGAGCAGTTCGCCCAGCCGCTCCGAGGCCGGGCCGCCCGCCGCCAGCGCGGCGACCACCGGCAGGGACTTCTTGCGCTGGCGCAGATCGCTCCAGGTCTGCTTGCCCGTGGCCTCCGGGTCGCCCCAGATGCCGAGCAGGTCGTCGACGGCTTGGAAGGCGAGGCCGAGGTGGTAGCCGTACGCCTCCAGCGTGTCGGCCGTGCGGTCGTCGGCGCCGCCGAGCACCGCGCCGATGGAGCAGGCGCAGGCGAGCAGGGCGCCCGTCTTGTTGCCCTCCATCTCCAGGCACTCCTCGACGGTGACCCGCTCGCGGTGCTCGTAGCTGATGTCCTGGGCCTGGCCGTCGATGAGCTTGCGGGTGGCGGTGGTCAGCCGGCGCGTGGCGCGCCCGGCCTCGACCGTGCCGAGCTCCAGCAGGACCTCGTTGGCCAGCGCGAAGAGCGCGTCGCCGACGAGGATCGCCTGCGCCGGGCCGTGCACCTTCCACACCGTGTCGCGGTGGCGGCGCTGCTCGTCGCCGTCCATCAGGTCGTCGTGGAGCAGGGAGAAGTTGTGCACCAGCTCGACCGCGACCGCGCCGGGCACGCCGACCTCGGGCCGGGCCCCGGCCGCCTCGGCGGACAGCAGCGCGAGCGCGGGGCGCACGGCCTTGCCGCCGTCGCCGTCCGCCGGGTTGCCCTGGGCGTCGATCCATCCGAAGTGGTAGGCGGCGACGGTGTCCATGGGGGCCGCGAGCCGGTCCACGGCCGTGCGCAGCACCGGCGTGGACAGCGTCCGCCCGCGCTCCAGAAGGGCGGCGACGTCCACGGTGTCGACAGCCGAGTTCGCCGAAGGCACAGTCGGCACGGTCTCTCCTCTAGTTCCAGTGCTGCTAACGGTCATGCCGCCTCCTGAAGCGGATGGACGTGGGACCGGCCGAGCAGGGAGAGGGCCGCGCCCGCGGCGCTGAACCCGCTGCGTACGGCGCTCTCCATCGTCGCGGGCCAGCCGGTGGCGGTCCACGCGCCCGCCAGGTACAGCCCGGGCGCATTGGTGCGCGCGGCCGGCCGCAGCCGTCCCACGCCGGGGGTGGGGGCGAACGTCGCTGTCCGCTCCCGGGTCACGAAGAAGTCCCGCACGCCCGCGCCGCGCGCGGCGGGCAGCAGCCGTTCGAGCTCGGGCAGGTAGCGGGCGCGCAGCGCGGCGACCGGCTCGTCGATCTCGTCCTGGGCGGCCGACTGGGACACCGCCAGGTACTGGCCGCCGCCGGTGAGCCCGGAGGACTCGGTGCGGTCGAAGACCCACTGCACGGGGCTGCCGAGCGCGGCGAAGAACGGCTGCCGCAGCACCTTGCGGTCGTAGACGACATGGAGGTTGAGGATCGGCGCGGTGCCGATGTCGAGCAGCTTGCCGGGGTCGTCCAGCGCGCCCTGCGGCAGCAGGTCGTACGCCTCGCGCTGCGGCACGGCGAGGACCACGGCGTCGGCGTCCAGCGTGTCGCCGCCGGCCTCGATGCGCCAGCCGCCGCTCTCGGTCCGGGACAGCTCGCCGACCTTGGTGCGGGTCAGCACCCGCACTCCGGCCGCGGCCAGTGCCTTGCGGGCCAGCGTGTCGTGGAGCTCGCCCAGCGGGACGTGCGCCCAGCCGATGTCGGCGGCGCCCGGCTCGGAGAGCAGGCCGGTCTTGAAGACCATGGCGGCGAGCCCCAGCGAGGCGTGCGGGGCCGTCGCGTTCAGGGTCGCCACGCCGACCAGGTCCCACAGCGCCTCGACGGTGCGGTCGGACTGGCCGTGGCGGCCGAGCCAGGTGGCGAAGTCGATGCCGTCGAGCGCCGGGTCGGCCGGGTCGAGCCGCTTGAGCGCGAGTGCGGCGCGCCCGACCGAGGAGCGCTCGGCGAGCGAGAGGTGCGGATAGGTCGCCAGGCTGCGGGCCAGGTGGAGCGGTACGGGCAGGGCCGATCGGCGCAGTCGGCCGAGCCGGGGCCCGCGGGGGTGGGCGACGTCCAGGACGGGCACGTCGAGGCGGCGCTGCAGCGGCGCCAGGTGGGCGCCCCCGACCCGGTCGAGGAACCACCGGTAGGCGGTGCAGCAGCGCAGGTAGACGTGCTGGCCGTTGTCGACGTCGAGTTCGCCGCGCCGGAAGGAGAAGGCGAGTCCGCCCAGGCGCGGGCGGCCCTCGACCAGGGTGACGCCGAGTCCGGCGTCGGCCAGTTCGAGGGCGGTGGTGATCCCGGCGAGGCCGCCGCCGACCACCACCGCGTGTTCGGCCTGCGGGGTCGTCATGCGCCCTCCCCTCCGGCCGTGCCGGTGTCGTGCGCACGCCCGGCCGTCGCAGTCAGGGACGCCCCGGCCGGAGCGGGGGTTGCACACGGCGGGGGCGTAATGCTTCTCGGCCGCACGTCCAGGTGCCCATGGGCCATCAGGCGCGCCTCTTGGCGGTCTGCCGGGAGACGGTGCGGGTGTCGAGCCCGGACAGTCCGCGTACCGCCACGTACGCCTTCTCCCGGCCGGGCAGCGAGACCCGGCCGCGCAGCACGGCCTCGGGGTCGCGCTCGATGCGGTCGAGCAGCCGGCGATAGATTCCGGCCATCGCGGCGACGCAGGCGCCACTGCGCCGGTCGAGCATGGGCAGCAGCCGGTAGCCCTCGGCGAACAGGGCCCGGGCGCGCCGCACCTCGAAGTGGACCAGGCCCGCGAAGTCGGAGCCGGGCGGCGGCACCGGGGTGTGGAACCCCGCCGCGCAGCCGAACTTCGCCAGGTCGTCGGCGGGCAGATAGGTGCGCCCGTTGCCCGCGTCCTCGCGAACGTCGCGCAGGATGTTGGTGAGTTGGAGGGCGAGGCCCAGCGTGTCGGCGTACTCCGCGGCGCGCTCGGCGCCCGGTGCGCCCGGTTGTGTACCGAACACGCCCAGCGAGAGCCGGCCGATCGCACCGGCGACACACCGGCAGTAGACCTTCAGGTCGTCCCAGGTCTCGTAGGTCTCGCCGTGCACGTCCATCAGGACGCCGTCGATGAGCTCGTGGAGCCCGTCCAGCGGGATCGGGAAGCGGCGCGCCGCGTCCGCGAGCGCCACCGCGACCGGGTCGGTGTCGTCCTCCTCGACCCCGCCCCCGGCGATCCGGGCGAGCAGCGCCCGGGTCTCCTCCAGGCGCTCCTTCTTCACCTCGGCGGCCAGCGAGCCGTCGCCGATGTCGTCGACGCGCCGCGAGAACGCGTAGAGCGCGGACATCGCCTGGCGCTTGTCGGTCGGCAGCAGCCGAATGCCGTACGCGAAATTGCGCGCCTGCTGTCCGGTCACGGCCTCGCAGTAGCTGTACGCGGCCTGCACCGGCGCGGACACGTGTGCGTGTGGTTCCACGGTCCGGCTCACCCCTCTCTACGCGCTCTGCGCAACACGGCTCCCACTTCGCGCAGCAGACTGGACTTGGCGGGCTTCGGCGGTCCAGGGAGTACGTCGTGGCCGGCAGCCGCCACCGCGTCCAGCGCGGCGCACCCCCCGGCCACGAATCCGGCCAGCAACAGCTTGAGTCTGCCGTGGACGCTACCCACCAGGGAGGTGCCTTCATTCAGCAACTGTCCGGCGCGTTCCGCTTCGAACGCGACCAGGGCGCGCACGGACGCGCCCGCGTGCTCGGCGGCCAGGTCGGCCTCCGTGACCTGGAACCGCCGCATGTCCTCGGCGGGCAGGTAGATCCGGTCCCGGGCGAGGTCCTCGGCGACGTCCTGGAGGTGCTCGACGATCTGGAGGGCCGTGCACACGGCGTCGGAGCGCCGGACGCGCTCGGGGCTCTCGGTGCCGGTGATCGCCAGGACCAGGCGGCCCACCGGATTGGCCGAGAGTTCGCAGTAGGCGACCAGGTCCTCATAGGTCTCGTACCGCCTGACCCGCTGGTCCTGCCGGTTCGCCGCGATCAGCCCGAGGAACGGCTCGGGGCCGATCGAGTGGCGGCGCACGGTCGGCTGCAGGGCCCGGAGCAGCGGGTGGTGCGGGGTGGCGTCGAAGACGCGGCGCAGATCCGCCTCGAAGGCGTCCAGCATGACCAGCCGGTCGTCCGCGTCGGCCCCGCTCACACCGAGGTGGCGGGCGTCCGCGCCGCCGGGGGCCAGGTCGCCGTCGCCGATGTCGTCGACCAGGCGGGCGTAGCCGTACACCGCCATCAGGTCCGCGCGCCAGGCGCGCGGCAGAAAGAAGGGGGCCACCGGGAAGTTCTCCTGCGTGGCCTTGTCGAGCGTGGTGCGCGAAGGGGGGTCGGTGCGCACGTCCCGGACGTCCGTCACCGAGGGCCGCCCGGTACGGGAACGGCGGAAGTCTCTCGCAGCTGGAGATTTCCCGTAGCCATGGCCGTCACATCTCCCGTTCTACACCGCCGACCCAAAAGACCCTATTTCGGACACGCCGCCGGACCTCCCGAGTGGGCGACGGCTCCCTCGGGAGGCGCCCGGGGCGGTCCCGCCCGTCCGTCACGATCAACACCGGTACAGCTTACGTTGTACAACGCCTGACAACACGTCGGGGTGTTGAGCGCATTACAAGAACACTTCAATCCGCGCCAACCTTCCCCCGGCGCAGGCGACTTGACGGAGCCTTGACATTCACGGCCGCGTCCCGGGCCGCCCCCGAGGACGCGAATGCCCCCGCCCGGGTTGCCCGGCGGGGGCATTCGTGATCTTTCGCACGGTGACCGGCTGTCAGCGGCCGGTTTCCTTCTGGTACGCCTTGACGACCTCGTCGGTGGGGCCGTCCATCAGGAGCTCGCCGCGCTCCAGCCAGAGCACCCGGTTGCAGGTGTCCCGGATGGAGCCGATGCTGTGGCTGACCAGGAAGACCGTGCCCGCGTGCTTGCGCAGCTCGCGGATGCGCTCCTCGGAGCGGATCTGGAACTTCCGGTCACCGGTGGCCAGCGCCTCGTCGATCATCAGCACGTCGTGGTCCTTGGCCGCGGCGATGGAGAACCGCAGCCGGGCCGCCATGCCCGAGGAGTACGTGCGCATCGGCAGGGTGATGAAGTCGCCCTTCTCGTTGATGCCGGAGAAGTCGACGATCTCCTCGTACCGCTCCTTGACCTCCTCGCGCGACATGCCCATGGCCAGGCCGCCCAGGATCACGTTGCGCTCGCCGGTCAGCTCGTTCATCAGCGCGGCGTTGACGCCGAGCAGCGACGGCTGGCCGTTGGTGTACACCCGGCCCTTGGCCGGGGGCAGCAGCCCCGCGATGGCCCGCAGCAGGGTGGACTTGCCCGAGCCGTTGGTGCCGATCAGGCCGATCGCCTCGCCGCGGTACGCGGTGAACGAGACGCCCCGGACCGCGTGCACCTTCCGCATGCCCCGGGACTCGCCCTTGTCGCGTCCCACGATCCGGCTGAGCGCCGCGGTGGCGCTGCCCCGGCCGCCGCCCGCGCCGTTGACCGTGTACACGATGTGCACGTCGTCGGCGATGACGGTGGGGATGCGCTCGCCGCTCTCGTCGGCGATCCGGATGTTGTCCTCAGCCACGGCCGTACTGCTCCTCTGCCTTCCAGAAGTACACGAAGCCCGCGACGCCCACGACGACGGCCCAGCCGACCGCCACCAGCCACACGTGCGGCGGCAGGTTGTGGGCACCGTAGCCGTCGATCATGGCGAACCGGGCCAGGTCCATGTAGACGGCCGCGGGGTTCACCTGGAGGACCTGCGCCAGCCAGTGCGGCTTGCCCTGCAGGACCACCTTGATGCTGAACATGACGCCCGAGGCGTACATCCAGGTGCGCAGGATGAACGGCATCAGCTGGGCCAGGTCCGGGGTCTTGCTGCCGAGCCTGGCCATGATCATCGCCAGCCCGGTGTTGAACACGAACTGGAGCGCCAGGACCGGCACCATCAGCGCCCACGACGCCATCGGCCTGGTGCCCGACGCGACCACCACGAGCACCAGCACGATCATCGAGAACAGCAGCTGCTGGAGCTGCTGGAGCGCGAAGGAGATCGGCAGCGAGGCGCGCGGGAAGTGCAGCGCGCGCACCAGGCCCAGGTTGCCGGAGATCGCCCGGACGCCCGCCATCACCGAGTTCTGGGTGAAGGTGAAGACGAACACGCCGGTCACCAGGAACGGGATGTAGACGTCCGAGGCGATGCCGCGCTTGGCGTTCATCAGGATGCCGAAGATGAAGTAGTAGACCAGCGCGTTGAGCAGCGGGGTGGCCACCTGCCAGATCTGGCCGAGCTTGGCCTGGCTGTACTGGGCGGTCAGCTTCGCCTGCGAGAACGACAGGATGAAGTGGCGCCGGCCCCACAGCTGGCGGCAGTACTCGAACAGCCCAGGCCGGGCGCCGCTCACCGCCAGGCCGTGCTTGGCGGCGAGGTCCGCCGGGGACAGAGTTGTCTCACTCACAAGTGGAAACTTTCGCTTTCAATGAAGTTCGCCCGATGACCCGATTGCGCGGGGCCCGACGGTCCGCGCCCGAAGGGTCCGGACCCGAGGTGCCCGGACCCGAGGGTGTCAGATGACGGGCGGACGGCCCAGCCGGGTCAGCCGCCAGACCGTGCGCCACTTCATGGGGCGCCGCGGTCCGCACGGTGTGGTCCAGCCCTCCTTGAAGCCGCCGAACCACGCCTTGAGCGCGGGCCCGGAGGGCTTCCTGGCGAGCGTGAGCAGCATCCAGACCCCGAGGTAGACGGGGACCAGCGGGGCCGGCAGGTTCCGCCGGGCCAGCCAGACCCGGTTGCGGGCCACCATCCGGTGGTAGACCGCGTGCCGGGAGGGGGCCGTCGTCGGGTGGTGCAGGACCATGTCCGCGCGGTAGTCGATCATCCAGCCGGCGTCCAGCGCCCGCCAGGCCAGATCGGTCTCCTCGTGGGCGTAGAAGAACTCGTCGGGCAGCCCGCCGACCTCCGCGAGGACCTTGGTGCGCACGGCGTTGGCGCCGCCGAGGAAGGTCGTCACGCGCGAGGAGCGCATCGGGTCCGAGGCGCGCAGCCGCGGCACGTGGCGGCGCTGGGTGACACCGGTCTCCGGGTCGGCGATCCGGAAGCTGATGATGCCGAGCTCCGGGTCGTCGGCGAAGGCCCGACGGCACAGCTCGGCCGTGTCGGGGCTGGGCAGCAGACCGTCGTCGTCCAGGAAGAGCAGGACGTCCATCTCGGCGCCGGACGGGCCGAACGCCTCGATGCCGACGTTGCGCCCGCCCGGGATGCCCAGGTTCTCGGGCAGCTCCACGGTCCGCACGCCCGCCGGGACGTCCGGGACCGGGGCGCCGTTGCCGACCACGACGACCTCGATCCGGTCGCCGTCCTGCTTGGCCACCGAGTCGAGCAGCGCGCGCAGCTCCTCGGGGCGGTTGCCCATGGTGATGACGACCGCGCCGACCTTCGTCGGGGCGCTCACTTGAGCCTGCTGGAGGCGAGGATGGACACCAGGTGCAGTACCGACTGGAGCAGCGCGATGCCCGCGAGCACCGCGACGCCGAGCCGGGAGAAGTACAGGTCGCCGCGGACGTGGTCCACGATCGCGATGACCAGGATCAGCAGGGTCGCCTCGATGCCCATGACCAGGCGGTGGAACTTGAGCGCCCCGGCGGCCCGGCGGGCGAGCGCCATGCCGGACGAGCGCGGCTCGGACGCCGTCTCCTTGACCGGCGGCATGCCCTGCTGGTGGCGGGCGACGCCGACGAGGTCGGTCTCGGACTTGATCAGTACGGCTCCGAGGGCGGCCAGGGTGCCCAGGAAGGCCCACAGCCAGTCGATGCGGCCGGTGCCCCAGATGTCGGCGGCGCGCAGTCCGAAGCCGACGAGGACCGCGGCGTCGAGCACATAGGCCGCGACCCGGTCCACGTAGACGCCGACCATCGAGTACTGCTTCTTCCAGCGGGCGACCTCGCCGTCGACGCAGTCGAGGAGCAGATAGACCTGCGCCATCACCACGCCGAGCACGGCGCCCCAGATCCCGGGCACCAGCAGGGCCGGGGCCGCGAAGGCCGCGGCGACGGTCATCACATAGGTCAGCTGGTTGGGCGTGACCCGCGTGGTCACCAGGTGCCGGTCGACGCGCAGCGAGACCTCGCGCATGTAGAGCCGGCCGCCCCAGTGCTCGCCGCTCCGCCGGTCCTTGACGCCCGGGGGGTGGACGACCGGGCGGAGTTCAGCTACCGATGGCTTTTGCATAGTCGGCGTAAGCGTCCTTGATCTGGTCTGCGGACAGGTTGAGGTGTTCCAGGATCGTGAAACGGCCCGGCCGGGTCTGCGGCGCGTAGGCCACGGCCCGGACGAACTCGTCGGCGGAGAAGCCGATTTCGGTGGGCAGGACCGGCAGACCGTGCCGGCGCAGCACCTCCGCGAAGAGGCCGCTCTGCTCGCCGGCGCCGCGCAGGTGCATCGCGAAGGCGGCGCCGAGGCCGACCTGCTCGCCGTGGAGCGCGGAGCGTTTGGGGTGGAGCAGGTCGAAGGCGTGGCTGATCTCGTGGCAGGCGCCCGAGGACGGCCGGGTGTCACCGCTGATCGACATGGCGATGCCGGAGAGCACCAGCGCCTCCGACAGCACGGTGAGGAACTCGTCGTCGCCCACGCCGCCGGGGTGGCGCAGCACCGACTCGCCGGCGGTCCGGGCCATGGCGGCGGCCAGGCCGTCCACCGGTTCGCCGTTGACCTGGTGCGACAGCTCCCAGTCGGCGATCGCCGAGATGTTGGAGATGACGTCGCCGATGCCCGAGCGGACGAACCGGACCGGTGCCTCGCGGATGACGTCGAGGTCGATCACCATCGCGATGGGCGTGGGCACGCCGTAGGAGCCGCGCCCGTTGTCGTTGTCCAGGATGGAGACCGGCGAGCAGATGCCGTCGTGCGAGAGGTTGGTGGCGACCGCGACCATGGGCAGCCCGACCCGCGCCGCGGCGTACTTCGCCACGTCGATGATCTTGCCGCCGCCGAGTCCGACGACCGCGTCGTACCGCTTGCCCTTGATGTCGTCGGCCAGCTGCACGGCGGAGTCGATGGTGCCGTCGGCCACCGGGTACCAGTCGGCGCCCGGCAGCACCGGCGCCAGCTTCTCGCTCAGCGCCTGGCCCGAGCCGCCGCTGACCGCGATCGCCAGCTTGCCGGAGGCCGAGATCCGCTGGTCGGCCAGGAGGCCCGCCAGGTCGTCGAGGGCGCCCCGGCTGATGTCGACGACGACCGGCGACGGGATGAGCCGGGTCAGTACTGGCACGCGATCTCACGGCCCTTCGCGAGGTCGTCGTGGTTGTCGATCTCGACCCACGAGACCTCGCCGATCGGCGCGACGTCGATCTTGAAGCCGCGGTTGACGAGCTCCTGGTAGCCGTCCTCGTAGTAGAGGTCGGGGTCGCGCTCGAAGGTGGTCTTCAGCGCGTCGGCGAGCTCGTCGGCCGCCTCGCCCTCGATGAGGGTGACGCCGATGTACTCACCGGTGGCCGTCGCCGGGTCCATCAGCTTGGTGATCTTCTGGACGCCCTTCTCGGCGTCCACGATGACCTTCATCTCCTCGTCGGCGAGGCTCTTCGCCGTGTCGAGGGCGAGGATGATCCTCTTGCCGTCGCCGCGCGCGGCCAGCAGCGTCTTCTCGACGGAGACCGGGTGCACGGTGTCGCCGTTGGCGAGGATCACGTCGTGCTTGATCGAGTCACGGCCGCACCACAGGGAGTAGGCGTTGTTCCACTCCTCGGCCTTGTCGTTGTCGATCAGGGTCAGCTTGAGGCCGTACTTCGCCTCAAGGGCCGCCTTGCGCTCGTAGACGGCCTCCTTCTGGTAGCCGACGATGATCGCGACCTCGGTGAGACCGATCTCGGCGAAGTTGCCCAGCGTCAGGTCCAGGATCGTGGTGTCGCCGTCGACGGGCACGAGGGCCTTCGGGAGCGTGTCGGTGTAGGGGCGCAGACGCCGTCCGGCACCGGCTGCGAGTACGAGGCCGATCATGCGGGTTCTCCTTCGTCATGTACTGCGGGGGCTCCGGAGGACACCCAGAAGCGGATGGACTCCACGACCACCAGGAGCGCGACGGCCACCGCCAGGGCGGTGAGCGCCCGGGTGAGGTCGGTGCCGCGGTCGGCGAGCGCGGCGACCAGGGCCGCGACCACCAGCGTGCGGCCCTCGTGGCCCGCGGCCAGGCGCACCAGCCAGCGCGGCGGCGCGCCCGAGCCCCCCTTGATGCGGTAGACCGTGTCGTAGTGATGGTAGGCGACCGCGGCCACCAGCCCGAAGGCCGCGGGCAGGGCGCCGTCCACCTCGGAGCGGGCGGCGAGGACCAGGACCGTGCAGTACTCGGCGGCCCGGAAGAAGGGCGGGACCAGCCAGTCGAGGGCGCCCTTGAGGGGGCGGCTCACGGCGGCTCCGGCGAACACCGCGTACAGCGCCGCGGCGACGATCACGTAAGGGCCGTCGAGGTCCTGGGTGAGGGCCGCGGCCACCACCGCCGCCGCACCCAGCAGGGCGAGCACGGGGGCGGTCCAGGCGCCCTTGCGGATCGGGGCGGCCTTGGCGAAGAGCTCCGCCAGCGGGCCGCTGTCGGCCAGGTCGGCCAGGGCCTGGGCGGCCCGGTCGGTGCGGGTCGCGCGGCGGGTGAGCGAGCGCAGCACGCGCCCGGCCGTGGTGTAGGTCGCCGCGAAGGCGCAGCCGACGAGGAGCGCGTAGAAGACGGTGCGGGGGGTGGTGACGGCGGTCAGGACCGCGATCATCGCCCAGCGCTCGCCGATCGGCAGCACGATCATCCGGCGCACCCAGACCGTCCAGCCGACCGAGTCGAGCTTGCCGGAGAGGGCGGCGGTGGGGCTGGTGTTGGCGGTGGCGTCGTGGTTGGCCTCGTTGAACGAGAAGTCGACGACGTGGCGGCAGGTCTGCAGGACCATCGCGCCGAGCGCCAGCGCCCACACGTCGTCGCCGCCGCGGGCCGCGCCGAGGGCGAGGCCCGCGTAGTACGCGTACTCCTTGGCCCGGTCGAAGGTCGCGTCCAGCCAGGCGCCGAGCGTCGAGTACTGCAGCGAGTAGCGGGCGAGCTGCCCGTCGGTGCAGTCCAGGACGAAGGAGAAGAGCAGCAGCACGCCCGCCGCGACGAAGCCGCCCCGGGTGCCGGTCGCCGCGCAGCCGGCCGCGATCAGCGCGGTGAGCAGCGAGGCGGTGGTGACCTGGTTGGGGGTGAGGCCGCGGCGCGCGCACCAGCGGGCGAGGTAGCGCGAGTACGGGCTGATGCAGAAGGTGGTGAAGAACCCGTCGCGGGACTTGACCGCGGTGCGCAGCCGCACCGCCTCGTCGTCCACCGCGTCCACGGCCCTGCGGGCGGCGAAGGCGGCCTCGGGCCCGGCGGGCACGGTGGCCACCAGCGAGCCGAGCTCGGGGCGGTGCACGGCGACGCCGGTGTCCGCCAGGGCGGCGGCGACGCGGTCGGTGAGGACGCCGGTGCCGGTGGCCGGGGCGTTCACCGCGACCGAGGCGCCGGGGGCGGCCGGCGCGGGCGGTCCGGCGAGGTCCGCGAGCGCGCGCGTGAGCGCGGGGCGGGCCTCCGCCTGGACGGTCAGGGCGCCGGTGACCGCCGCCGCCGGGAAGCGCGGGTCGGTCAGGGCGAGGCGCAGGGCGTGGGTGTGGCCCACGAAGGACGGGTCGACCAGGGCGACCCGCTCACCGTGCGGGACCTCGGCGAGCAGGCCGGGCAGGTCCTCGGGCCGCTGGGCGGACCGTACGTCGAAGCCCAGCGAGCGCAGCTCGGGTCCGAGCTGCGACCCGGGGACCGGGAGTCCGGTCAGGATGGCGGTCGACAGACGAACTCACTCCTTGGAGCTGACATGGCGGATGTCCGGCGGCCCGGCCCGGCACAAGCGGCGGGCGGCACGTCGGCAGAGGCTATCGGGAGGCTATCGGATGCGTGGAACCGGGAGTTCATTGCCCGTTTACGCCCCGATCGGGCCCTGCGGCAGGGGGTCCGGCCGCGTGGATCATCATCGTCGATCAAGGGCGCGGCCCACAAACCGCCCCCCTGCTGTGCGCACCGGGCGCCCGGTGCGCCGCGAACAGCCGTCCGGCGCTCTGACCTGCGACGCCCCCGCGGTCCGGGCCGGATGGACGTTTCCACAGGTCAGAGCAGATGACAACGGTGTTCAGTGCCGTGTTGCCCGATACCCCCCACCCGTAGTTCACTGACCCCTCGTACGCCGATCGCACACCTATGCCAGGAATCTGAGAGGTGGCCTTCCATGGGCGCTGGGCACGACCACGGACACACCCACGGCGGGCCGCCGCCCACCGGGACGGCCGCGGCGGCGTACCGGGGGCGGCTGCGGGTGGCCCTCGGGATCACGCTGGGCGTGATGGTGGTCGAGATCGTCGGCGGCCTGGTGGCCGACTCGCTGGCCCTGGTCGCCGACGCCGCGCACATGGCGACGGACGCCCTGGGGCTCGCGATGGCGCTGCTCGCCATCCACTTCGCCAACCGCCCGGCCGGTCACAACCGGACGTTCGGCTACGCCCGCGCGGAGATCCTGGCGGCGCTCGCCAACTGCCTGCTGCTGCTCGGTGTCGGCGGATATGTCCTGTACGAGGCGGTTCAGCGGTTCGTCGAGCCCGCCGACACCTCGGGCTCCACGACCATCGTTTTCGGCCTGATCGGTCTGGTCGCCAACATGGTCTCGCTCTCGCTGCTGGTCCGCGGCCAGCGGGAGAGCCTGAACGTGCGCGGCGCGTTCTTGGAGGTGCTGGCCGACGCGCTGGGCTCGGTGGCCGTACTGGTTTCGGCCGTGATCATCCTGTCGACCGGGTGGCAGGCCGCCGACCCGATCGCCTCGCTGGTGATCGGTCTCATGATCGTCCCCAGGACCGTGAAGCTGCTGCGGGAGACGCTGAACGTCCTCCTGGAGGCGGCGCCCAAGGGCGTCGACATGGCCGAGGTGCGGGCCCACATCGTGGCGCTCGACGGGGTCGAGGACGTCCATGACCTGCACGCCTGGACGATCACCTCGGGGTTGCCGGTGCTCTCCGCGCATGTGGTGGTCGACCAGGAGGCGCTGGATCCGGCGGGCCACGAGAAGCTGCTCCACGACCTCCAGGGCTGCCTGGGCGACCACTTCGACGTGGAGCACTGCACCTTCCAGCTGGAGCCCGGCGGACACGCGGCCCACGAGGCCCGCCTCTGCCACTGAGCGGCGCCGGACGGCGCCTTCCGGAAACGCCACTCGCCCACATGTTCGATGAATGCCGGCCGGGGCGGCTGGGCACGATCCATGCTTCGACGGGTTCGCGCGGCCGACGCATTACGGACGCGTGCCGCCCGTCGCAGTGCGAAGACGCCGCTTTTGTACGGCAGACTTGGCAGCCGAGGACCGAAGCGAAGGATGGTTATGCCGACCACACCAGCCACTACGGCGAACAGCTCGTCGAACGGGACCACCGAAGAGATCTTGCTCGAACTGGTCGACGAGAGCGGCAATACCATCGGCACCGCGGAGAAGCTCTCCGCCCACCAGGCCCCGGGCCGACTGCACCGGGCCTTCTCCGTCTTCCTCTTCGACCCGTCGGGCAAGCTGCTGCTCCAGCGCCGCGCCCTCGGCAAGTACCACTCCCCCGGCGTCTGGTCGAACACCTGCTGCGGGCACCCCTACCCCGGCGAGTCCCCGTTCGCGGCGGCGGCCCGGCGCACCCACGAGGAGCTGGGCATCTCGCCGTCGCTGCTCGCCGAGGCGGGCACCGTGCGCTACAACCACCCGGACCCCGAGTCGGGCCTGGTGGAGCAGGAGTACAACCACCTCTTCGTCGGCCTGGTGCAGGCGCCGGTGAAGCCGGACCCGGAGGAGGTCTACGAGACCGCCTTCGTCTCGCCGCAGGAGCTGACCGCGCTGCGCGACCGGGCCACCTTCTCCGCCTGGTTCATGACGGTCATGGACGCGGCCCGGCCCGCGGTCCGCGAGCTCACGGGGCCTGCCGCGGGCTGGTGATCGCGCCGGTCACCGGGGCGAGCGGCAGCGCCACCCAGATGATCTTGCCGCCGCTCGCCGTCTGCTCCACGTCGCACGCCCCGCCCGCCTCGCAGGTGATCTCGCGGACGAGCAGCAGCCCGCGCCCGCCGGTCTGCCCGTAGTCGGTCTCCAGCGCCTTCGGCCGGTACGGGTGGTTGTCCTCCACCGAGACCCGGATCCACTCGGCGCCCACGGCCACCTCCACGGCGACCTGCGGGGAGAGCAGGGCCGCGTGCTTCACGGCGTTGGTGACCAGCTCGGAGACGATCAGGAGCAGCCCCTGCACCAGGTCGTCGTGGATGGGCACGCCCTGCCGGTCCAGCAGGTCGCGCACGGCGTGCCGGGCCTGCGGGACCGAGGCGTCGACGGCGGGGGCGGTGAAGCGCCAGACGCCCTCGTACGGGAGCGGCCTGGCCGGCGCGGCGTCGGGTGGCACGCTCCCGCGGATCTCCATGTTCCGGCACCCACCCTCGCAGTCGGCTGTCAGGCTCTTGGTGACGAGTGTTGGGAGTGGGATGGTCCGGACCGGGTGGCTGAACAGAAGTCAGCGCGTATCGACGCCTTCTGATCGAAGTCTTCCGCCGACGCCTCTTCTACACGTGCTTCTGATCGCTTTCTGACGGCTTTGCCATGGCTTGCGGGGGTGTCTCTGCCTCCGCCACCAGGCCGACGATCCGCCGCCCGCCCACGCCCAGCGCGATCAGGCCGAGCCCGTCGAAGAGCAGCCCCAGCGAGAAGAAGCAGCCGATGACGTACCGGCTGCTGCTCGGCCAGCTGGCCAGCACCAGCACCCCCAGCAGCACGCCGAAGGCGCCCTGCACCAGGGTCCAGCCCATCTGCGGCCCGCGCACCACCACGCTGCCCGCGAGCCGGAACACCCCGCCGGTCAGGAAGAGCAGCGCGGCGAACATGGTCAGCGCCTCGGCCGAGCCCTCGGGGCGGCGGATGACCACCACACCGGCGGCGATGTTCAGGGCGGCGACGACCACGCCGAGCCAGAAGAAGTTCGCGCCGCGCGACTGGATGGCGTGCAGCAGCCCGACCACACCGCCGACCAGCAGCAGCCAGCCGAACAGGAGCATGGTCGTCAGGGTCGCCACCCCGGTGTAGACGAGCCCGACCAGGCCCGCCAGCGCGAGGATCGCGCCGAGGAGGGTGAGCCGTCCGAAACTGCGGCGCAGCTTCCTGCCCTCACGTGTGGTGGTGGTCGCGCTTGCGGGTGCTGCCATCAGCGTCTCCTCACGGCCTCGCCGGGCGCCCCCTCCCGATCATAGGAGCGGTCCGCCCGGATAGCATCCGGCGCATGGAGCCGCAGCTGGAGCACACCGTGGCCGACGGGGTGGCCACCGTCGTCATCAGCAACCCCGCCAAGCGCAACGCGATGACCGCGCGGATGTGGCGGGAGCTGCCGCCGCTGCTCGACGCACTGGCCGCCGACCCGGCCGTACGGGCCCTGGTGCTCACCGGCGCCGGGCCGACCTTCTGCGCCGGCGCCGACATCTCCTCGCTGCGCGCGCCCCGCTCCGACGACGACCCGCAGTCCCTGGCCGTACGGGCCGAGGAGGCGCTCGCGGCGTTCCCCAAGCCCACGCTGGCGGCCGTGCGCGGCTACTGCGTGGGCGGCGGCTGCCAGCTGGCCGCCGCCTGCGACCTGCGGTTCGCGGAGGAGGGCGCCTCGTTCGGGATCACCCCGGCCCGGCTCGGCATCGTCTACGCCTCCTCCTCCACCCGGCGCCTGACCGCCCTGGTGGGCCCCTCGACCGCCAAGTACCTGCTGTTCTCGGCCGAGTTGATCGACTCGGCGCGGGCGCTGCGGACCGGGCTGGTGGACGAGGTGCTGCCGGTGGGCGAACTGGACAAGCGGGTGGCCGAGTTCACCCGGGTCCTGGCCGCGCGCTCCCAGCTGACCCAGGCCGCGGCCAAGGAGTTCGCCGACGGCCGCACCGACCGGGACGCGCACTGGCGGGAGCAGGCGCTCGGCAGCGGCGACACCGCCGAGGGCGTCGCCGCGTTCCTGGAGCGCCGGGCCCCGCGCTTCGGCTGGACTACTTCATGATCTCGTGCTTGCCGGACCGCAGCCGCGCCACCAGGTCGGCCGGGGCCTTGTGCGGGGCGCCCGCGTCGTAGGGCGGCTGCGGGTCGTACTCGGTCAGCAGCTGCACCGACTGCGCGTACTCGTCCCCGGCCAGCCTGCCGACCAGGGTCAGGCCCATGTCGATGCCGGAGGAGACCCCGGCGGCGGTGACGTACTTGCCGTCGGTCACCACCCGCTCGCCGGTCGGCTCGGCGCCGAGCGCGGCCAGTTCGTCGTAGGCGAGCCAGTGGGTGGTGGCGCGGCGCCCGGTGAGCAGCCCGGCGCCCGCCAGCAGCAGCGAGCCGGTGCACACCGAGGTGGTCCACGTCGTGGTGGCGTCCACCGCGCGCAGCCAGCCGGTGAGGACCTCGTCGCGCACCAGCTCCCGGGTGCCGGGCCCGCCGGGGACGACCACGATGTCCGGGCGCGCCACCTCGGCCAGGCTCTTCTCGGCGACCAGGTGGAGGCTGCCGCGGTCGTTGACGACGGGACCGGCCTTCGCCGCGACGAAGACGGTCTCCGCGCCGGGCAGCCGGCAGAGCGTCTCGTACGGGCCGATGGCGTCCAGGGAGGTGAAGCGGTCGTAGAGCAGGACGGCGATCTGCACGGGGTTCCTCTCGTGGGGCGTCGATGGGGGCGTCAGTGGGACGGGTGGAACCGGCGCCGGTATTCGGCGGGCGCGGTCCCGAGGGTCTTGACGAAGGCGCGGCGCATGGCCTCGGGGGTGCCGTAGCCGGCCGCCCGGGAGACCTCGGCGACGCCGCCGGAGGTCTCCTCCAGGAGCCGCCGGGCGTGTTCGATCCGTACGCGCTCGACGTACCGGCCGGGCGGCAGGCCCGTCTCGGCCTGGAAGGCGCGGGCGAAGTGGCGCGGCGAGAGCCGGGCCCGGGCCGCCAGCGACTCCACCGAGAGGTCGTCGCCGGGGTGCTCGCTGATCCACCGCTGCACCTCGCGCAACGGCTCGCGCCGGGCGCTCTGGGCGGCCAGTTGGGCGCTGAACTGGGCCTGGTTGCCGGGCCTGCGCAGGAAGACGACGAGATGGCGGGCGACGGTCAGCGCGACCTCGCGGCCGAGGTCCTCCTCTACCAGGGCGAGCGCGAGGTCGATGCCCGCGGTCACCCCCGCCGAGGTGGCCACGTTCCCGTCGCGCACATAGATGGGGTCGGGGTCGACGGTGACGCGCGGGTGGCGGCGCGCCAGCTCGTCGCAGTACGCCCAGTGGGTGGTGGCCCGGCGCCCGTCCAGCAGTCCGGCGTCCGCCAGGAGCCCGGCGCCGGTGCAGACGGAGACCAGCCGCTCGGCGCGGGGTCCGTGGCCGCGCAGCCAGTCGACGAGGCGCGGGTCCGGGTCGCGGGTGCCGGTGCCGCCCGGCACCAGCAGGGTGTGCGGGTCGGGCGCACCGGCCAGGGCGCGGTCGGGTACGAGGAGGAGGCCGCTGGAGGTGCGCACCGGGCCGCCGTCCAGGCTGGCGGTGCTGACCCGGTAGCCCTCGTCGGTGCCCGCGCACCGGCCGGCGCCCGTGAAGACCTCCAGCGGGCCGGTGACATCCAGGCTCTGGAGGTCCTCGAAGAGGACGACCAGGACGGTTCGCTTCGCCATGCCCACGATTCTTCGGCGGCGCGCGCGTGTCCGCAATGACGAGCTTCCCACCTTTCCTGCCATGGCTCCCGCACACCGGGGCTTCACTCCGTACCGACCAGTCGGTAACGTGCAGGCATGACGTCTCTCCCGCCGCGCGCCGGCCGCCGCTGCCACAACGCGATCAACCCGATCCACTCGACCGTGTACTTCTCCGCCGACTACACCAAGGAGCTCACGGCCCTCGGCGTCACGGACGAGCGCGCCGCCTACTTCGCCGGGCGCGCCGCCGCCATGGGCGCGGTCGGCCCCGGCACCGTCACCGCCGCCTTCTACAACTTCAACCCGGCACTGGTCGCCGCCCACGTGCCCGCCGTGTGGCGGACCGCCTCCCCCGAGCAGGTCCTGGCGGCCCGGCTGCGCGCCGCCGACGCCACCCTGCGGCGGCTGCTCGGCGAGGAGGTGCTGGCCTCCGCCGAGATGGCCGAGGCGGCGCGGCTCGCCCTGCGCGCCGCCGAGGGCTGCACCGCGCACGCCCGCCCGCTCTACGCCGCCCACGCCGACCTGCCGGTGCCCGAGGAGGCCCACCTGGCGTACTGGCACGCGGCGACCCTGCTGCGCGAACACCGCGGGGACGGCCATCTCATGGCCCTGCTCGACGCGGAGCTCGACCCGCTGGAGGCGCTGGTCAGCCACACCGCGACCGGCAAGGGCATGGCGCCGCGCTGGGTGCTGGGCTCGCGCGGCTGGCGGCGCGCCGACTGGGAGGCGGCGGCCGGCCGGCTGCGCGGGCGCGGCCTGCTCGACGCCGAGGGCGAGCTCACCGACGCGGGCACGGCGCTGCGGGCCGCGATCGAGGACCGCACCGACCGGCTCGACCGCGCCCCCTACGAACTCCTCGGCGAGGACGGCGTGGCCCGGCTGACCGAGCTGGCCCGGGGCCTGCTGATGACGGCCGCGGCGGCCGGAGCGTTCCCGGCCGACCTCGTCGGCAAGGGCTGAGCGGTCGGGGCCGGGCGGCCGGGGCTGCCCGGAGTTTGTCGGTGCCGCCTGCCACAATGGCGCCTCAAGCTCTGCGAGAAGGCGGTACGGGATCGTGACGACGTCCATCGAAGGCAGGATCGCCGAGGAACTCGGCGTACGGGAGCGGCAGGTGAAGGCCGCGGTCGAGCTGCTCGACGGCGGATCGACCGTGCCGTTCATCGCGCGCTACCGCAAGGAAGCGACCGAGATGCTCGACGACGCCCAGCTGCGCACCCTGGAGGAGCGGCTGCGGTATCTGCGCGAGCTGGAGGACCGCCGCGCGGCGGTCCTCGACTCGGTCCGCGAACAGGGCAGGCTCACCGAGGAGCTGGAGCGGCGGATCCGCGCCGCCGACACCAAGGCGCGCCTGGAGGACATCTACCTGCCCTTCAAGCCCAAGCGGCGCACCAAGGCGCAGATCGCGCGCGAGGCGGGCCTGGAGCCGCTCGCCGAGGGCCTGCTGACCGACCCGACGGCCGACCCGACGGCCGCCGCCGCGGCCTTCGTGGACGCGGACAAGGGCGTGGCCGACCCGGCTGCGGCCCTGGACGGCGCCCGCGCCATCCTCGCCGAGCGGTTCTCGGAGGACGCCGACCTGATCGGCGAGGTCCGCGAGCGCATGTGGACCAAGGGCCGGCTCACCGCGAAGGTGCGTGCCGGCAAGGAGGAGGCGGGCGCCAAGTTCGCCGACTACTTCGACTTCGCCGAGCCGTTCACCGCGCTGCCCTCGCACCGCGTCCTGGCGATGCTGCGGGGCGAGAAGGAGGACGTCCTCGACCTCGTCCTGGAGCCCGAGGAGCCCTCCGAGGCCCCCGGCCCCTCGACGTACGAGAACATGGTGGCCCGCCGCTTCGGCATCGCGGACCGGGGCCGTCCGGGCGACAAGTGGCTGGCGGACACCGTCCGTTGGGCGTGGCGCACCCGGATCCTGGTCCACCTCGGCATCGACCTGCGGCTGCGGCTGCGCACGGCCGCCGAGGACGAGGCGGTGCGGGTCTTCGCCTCCAACCTGCGCGACCTGCTGCTCGCCGCCCCGGCCGGCACGCGCGCGACGCTGGGCCTGGACCCCGGGTTCCGCACCGGCGTGAAGGTGGCCGTCGTGGACGCCACCGGCAAGGTCGTGGCGACCGACGTGATCCACCCGCACGTCCCGGCGAACCGGTGGGACGAGGCGCTCGCGAAGCTGGCGCGGCTCGCCGAGGAGCACGCGGTGGAGCTGGTCGCCATCGGCAACGGCACGGCCTCCCGCGAGACCGACAAGCTCGCCGGTGAACTCATCACCAGGCACCCGGAGTTGAAGCTCACCAAGGTGATGGTCTCCGAGGCGGGCGCCTCGGTGTACTCGGCGTCGGCGTTCGCCTCCCAGGAGCTGCCCGGCATGGACGTGTCGCTGCGCGGCGCGGTCTCCATCGCCCGCCGCCTCCAGGACCCGCTCGCCGAGCTGGTGAAGATCGACCCCAAGTCCATCGGCGTCGGCCAGTACCAGCACGACCTCTCCGAGGTGAAGCTCTCCCGCTCGCTCGACGCGGTCGTGGAGGACTGTGTGAACGGGGTGGGGGTGGACGTCAACACCGCGTCCGCGCCGCTGCTCTCGCGGGTCTCCGGCATCAGCTCCGGCCTCGCCGAGAACATCGTGGCCCACCGCGACGCCAACGGCCCCTTCCGCTCCCGCAAGGCCCTCAAGGACGTGGCCCGGCTGGGCCCCAAGGCGTACGAGCAGTGTGCGGGCTTCCTGCGGATCCGCGGCGGCGACGACCCGCTGGACTCCTCCAGCGTGCACCCCGAGGCGTATCCGGTGGTGCGCCGGATGGTGAAGACGTCGGGCAGCGAGGTCGCGGCGCTCATCGGCAACACGGCGGTGCTGCGCTCCCTGCGGCCGGACGCGTTCGTGGACGAGACCTTCGGTCTGCCGACGGTCACCGACATCCTGCGCGAGCTGGAGAAGCCGGGGCGCGACCCGCGTCCGGCCTTCAAGACGGCCACCTTCAAGGAGGGCGTCGAGAAGATCGGCGACCTGGAGCCGGGGATGGTCCTGGAGGGCGTGGTCACCAATGTGGCGGCGTTCGGCGCGTTCATCGACATCGGTGTGCACCAGGACGGGCTCGCGCACGTCTCGGCGCTCTCCGACAAGTTCGTGAAGGACCCGCGCGAGGTGGTCAAGCCCGGCGACATCGTCAGGGTGAAGGTCCTGGACGTCGACGTGCCGCGCAAGCGCATCTCGCTGACGCTGCGGCTCAACGACGAGACGGGAGCGGGCGCCTCGGGCGGCGGGCCGAAGCGGGAGCGGGAGCGGGGCGGGCGGCCTCCCCAGCAGCGCCAGCAGCAGCGGGGCGGCGGTGGCGGCGGCAACCGGGACCGCGGTGGCCGCCAGTCCGCGCCGCCTCCGGCGGGCGGGGCGATGGCGGACGCGCTGCGCAAGGCGGGCCTGCTCGACCCGAAGGGCCGTCGCTGACCGCCCGCAGTGGGGTGAGTCCGGCCGCGGGTCCGCCGAGGCGGTCCCGCGTCCGGGCGAGCCCCCGACCGGTGCGGGTGGGCGAGCGGCGACCCGTCGGCGGGGCGCCGCCGTGCCCGCCCGCGCCACTCCGGCTGCCCGCTGTGGCGGCGGCGGTCACGCCTCCAGGGCCACCGGGCCCGAGGTGACCTGCTCCGCGTTGCGGCGGGTCTTGGCCCAGCCGTTGCGGCCCCGCAGCATCCGCACGAAGGCGCGCGCGGACACGATGAACAGGTGGTACGCGTAGAGCCACAGCGCGAAGCCCCACAGCAGCGCGGTCAGGCGCTTGGCGTCCGGGGCGTGGTCGCGGCGGTAGACCGGGCCCCACAGCACGAACGGGCCGATGGCCAGCGCCGCCAGGCCCAGCGTGAGCGGCCACAGGGCGAGCGAGCCGAGCCCGCCCAGCACCAGCATCGCCGCCATCAGCACGAGCGTGAACAGGTGCGCCACCGGCTGGCAGAAGGTGTACAGCGTCTCCAGGACGCCCCGGCCGCCGTAGTGGCGGGACGAGACGATGCGCGGGGCGTAGCGCACGCACTGGAGGTTGCCCTGCGCCCAGCGGGTGCGCTGGGTGAGCAGCCGCCGGGCGTGCGGCAGGCCCTCCTGCGAGACCCAGGTGTCGGCGACGTGGGTGATGCGGTACCCCGCGAGGATCATGTGCAGGCCGAGCTCGTAGTCCTCCAGGAGCGCGCCGCGCTGCCACGGGCGGCGCTCGGCGTCGGCGATCCGGTCGAGCGCGGAGAGCCGGGTGAACTGGCCGTTGCCGCCGAGCCCCACCGAACCGGTGCGGACGCGCAGCAGCTGCATGCCCGCGTTGGAGACCGCGAACTCCATGTCCTGGACGCGGACCAGCACCCGGGCGAAGGCGTTGCGCACCCGGCCGCGCTCCGGCAGCGGGCGCGGGTCGTCCACGTTCCGCATCCGCACGCTGACCTGCACCCCGCCGACCTCCGGGTCCCCGAACGCGGCCGGGCCCGAGACGAGTTCGAGGGCGCGCGGGTCCAGCCGCCCGTCGGCGTCCACCACGCACACCACGACGCGGTCGCGGTCGGCGCCCTCGGGCAGGAACTCGCCGAGCTGGTCGTACGCGGCGTTCAGCGCGTCGCCCTTGCCGGTACGGGCCTCGGGGCGCACCCGGCGTACGAGGTGGACCCGCCGGTCGTCCTCGGCGAGCCCGGCGACGATCAGCCCGGTCCGGTCGTCGCTGTCGTCGTCGATGACCCAGACGTGGGCGGCCGGGAAGTCGGCGCGCAGCTGGGAGACGGTCGTGCCGACCACGGCCTCCTCGTCCCGGCACGGCACGAAGAAGTGCCAGTCGAGCGCGGCGGAGTCACCGGCCTCGGCCTCCGGCCGGTTCAGGTACGCGTGCCGGGCCCCGGCCCAGTAGAGGAGGAAGCAGGCCAGGAGGAGGAACGGGAAGAGGAATATGAAGAGGCTGTCGAACATGCGGCTTTCCGGTGGTTCGGGGAGGGGGGAGGGGCCGTCCGGGCGCTTCGGCGTGGCGCTCACGGCGCGCTGCGCGACTGCCCAGGCAGGGGCGCGCAAGGCGCGGGACGGGCGCCCACGGCGTCCGGGCGGGCGGCTGGGCGGTGGAGGGTCGCGCCTACACCGCCGCGTACAGCTCGGAGCGGGACGTGACCAGCTCCCCCAGCAGCTCCACGATCCGCTGCGAGGCGAGGCCGTCGCCGAACGGGCTCGGCAGGGCCGCGAGGCGGGCCCGGCCCGCCGGGCCGAGCGCCAGGGCCGCGCGGGCGGCGCGTCCGAGCTCCGGGCCGGGCGCGACCAGCGTCGCGAAGTCGGCCATCGCCTCGGGGCGTTCGGTGGAGTTGCGGACCACCACGAGCGGGCGGCCGAGCACCGTCACCTCCTCCTGGACGCCGCCGGAGTCGGAGACCAGCAGGGCCGCGTGCCGGGCCAGGGCCAGGAAGTCGCGGTAGCCGAGCGGGCGGGTCACCCGCAGCGGCGCCAGCAGCCCGGCGAGACCGGCCGCCTCGATCCGGGCCCGGGTGCGCGGGTGCAGCGGCAGGACCACCGGCACCTCGGCGGCGAGCGCGGCCAGCTCGGTGAGGATGGCGCGCAGGGCCGCGGCGTCGTCGGTGTTCTCCGGGCGGTGCACGGTGGCCAGCACGAAGCCGTCCGGGACCAGGCCCAGGCCGTCCAGGTGCGCGGTCCGCGCGCCGGCGCCCGGCAGCTGGCTGTGGACCGCCTCGACCACGGTGTTGCCGGTGACCCGTACGAGCGCCGCGTCGATCCCCTCGGCCAGCAGGTTGTCGCGGTTCTCCGGGGTGGCCGCGCACAGCACGTCGGCGAGCCGGTCGATCAGGATCCGGTTGTGCTCCTCGGGCATGTTCCGGTCGTGGCTGCGCAGCCCGGCCTCGACGTGGACCAGCGGGATGGCGCGCGCGTTGGCGGCCAGCGCCCCGGCGAGCGACGCGTTGGTGTCGCCCTGGACGACCACGGCGAGCGGCGGCTCGGCCAGGAAGAGCGCGTCGAGCTGGGCGAGGCCCGCCGAGATCTGGAGCGCGCGGGGCTGTCCGCCGATGCCGGTGAGGTAGGTCGGCTCGGGGATGCCGAGGTCGGTGAGGAAGCGGCCGGAGAGCTCCTCGTCGTAGTGCTGCCCGGTGTGCACGACGTGCGCGGCGGGTCCGAGCAGCCGGATCAGCTCGGTGAGCTTGACCAGCTCGGGGCGGGTGCCGAGGACGACGGCGATGCTGCGGGGCGGCAGGGCAGACACGGGGACTCCGGGGACGGACCGACGAGGACGTCCCACAAGGTGGCCTTCGTCCGTTGCCCGGACGGATAGCGTTCGGTTGCCCGAAGGTTGCGAAACCACCCACACCGGAAAACAAGGACTTTCGGCCCGCCCGGGATCAGGGACCTTGGTCCCCCCGGTAGCGGTAGCCCATCCCCCGCACCGCCTCGATCGGGTCGGAGTCCGGCCCGTCCGCCGCCTCCTTCAGCTTGCGGCGCACCCGCAGCACCGCGAACTTCACCCGGTCGCGGCCGATGCCCTGCGGGTCGTCCCAGACCAGGTCGAGGAGCTGGTCGGTGGTGACGACCCGGCCCCGGTTGCGGACGAGCACCTGGAGCAGCCGGTACTCGATGTCGCTGAGGCGGACCTCCTCGCCCCGCCACACCGCCGAGCGCCGCTCGGGCACCAGCCGCAGCGACTCGTCCTGCGCGGCCCCGGCCCAGCGCGCGGGCGAGGCGCGCCGCAGCAGCGCCTCGACCCGGGCGAGGAGCTCCTCGTTGCCGAACGGTTTGGGCAGGTAGTCGTCGGCCCCGGCGCGCAGCCCCCGCACCCGGTCGCTCTCGGCGCCGCGCGCGGTCAGCAGCAGCACCGGCAGATCGGTCATGTCCCGGGTCCGCTCCAGCACCTGCCAGCCGTCGAGCCCGGGCAGCCCGATGTCGAGCACCATCAGGTCGGGCGCGTCCGCGAAGAGCCGGCGCAGCCCCTCGCGGCCGTCGGCGGCGGCCACCACCTCGTATCCGGCCCGTCCCAGCAGCACCCGCAGCGCCGCCGCCACGTCCGGCTCGTCCTCGACGATCAGGATCCGGGTCATCCGGCCGCCTCCTCGCCGGGGCCGTCGACCGGCAGCCGCACGACGAAGAGCGCTCCCCCGCCGGGCGCGCCGGTGACGCCGAGGTCGCCCCCGTGGCGGCGCACGACGTCGCGGCTGAAGGCGAGGCCGAGGCCGGTGCCGGGGTAGCCGCCGCGTTCGGCGTTGGGGGCCCTTACGAACCCGGCGAAGATCTCCTCCCGGTACTCCTCGGGCACCCCGATGCCGGTGTCGCGGACCGCGATCCGCCAGCTGTCGCCGTCCGGCGCGGCCTCGACGCGGACGCTGCCGCCGGGCGGGGTGAACTTGGCCGCGTTCTCCAGCAGATTGGCCAGCACCTGCTCCAGGCGGTGCTCGTCCCCGTACAGCGCCGGTCCCGGAGCGCAGTCCAGGACGGTGAAGAGGTCCGCCGCGCCGAGCGCGGGCGCGTGGTCGAGGACGGCGTGCTCCAGCATCCGGGGGACGTCGACCCGGCCGAACTCCAGGAGCGGCTGCGGGGCCCGCATCCGGGTGGTGTCGAGCAGGGTGGTGACCACGGAGGCCATCCGCACCGCGTTGCGGCGGATGGTGTCCAGGAAGGCGCGCTGGTCGGGGCCGAGCGAGCCGGAGGCCGGGTCGGCCAGCAGGTCGCAGAAGCTGATGATCGAGGTCAGCGGGGTGCGCAGATTGTGCGAGGCGGAGGCGAGGAACTCGTTGCGGCGGCGGGCGAGCTCCGCGAACGCCTCGTTGTCGCGCCGCAGCGCGTGTTCGCGGCGCTTCTGCTCGGTGATGTCCTCGGCCGTCCACAGCGAGCCGAACGGTCTGCCGTCCGGGTCGAAGAGCGGCTCCACGTCCCGCCGCACCGTCCGGCCGTCGACCAGCGAGACCTCGGCGGCCCGGTGCACCCGGCGGGCGACGATGGCGGCGGTGCCCTCCACGAGCCAGGCCGGGCGCTCGGCGAAGTGGGCGACGACCGCGTCGACCACCGGCGTCAGCGGGGCGCCCGGGGCGTGGTCGACCTCCGCCAGGTCGAACATCTCGACGAAGCGGCGGTTGACGGCGACCACGTGCTCGTCGCCGCCTTGCACGATCGCCGCCCGGGGCAGTGCCTCCAGGACGGCCTGCAGTCGGTCGCGCGCGCGGTCCACGCGATCACCGTACGCGCGGACCGGCCGCCACCGCCGCAAGGGCGTGCCCGCGCCTCCGCCCGCGTGGGGAGGGGCGGGGGCTCAGTGCTCGGTCACCTTGCCGTCGGCGACCTCGACGCGCCGGTTGGTGCGCACCGCGTCCAGCATCCGCCGGTCGTGGGTGACCAGGAGCAGGGTGCCGGTGTACGAGTCGAGGGCGGACTCCAGCTGCTCGATGGCCGGGAGGTCGAGGTGGTTGGTCGGCTCGTCCAGGACCAGCAGGTTCACGCCCCGGCCCTGGAGCAGGGCGAGGGCGGCCCGGGTGCGCTCGCCCGGGGAGAGCGAGGTGGCCGGGCGCAGCACGTGGTCGGCGCGCAGCCCGAACTTGGCGAGCAGGGTGCGCACGTCGCCGGGCTCGGTGTCCGGGACGGCCGCGCAGAACGCCTCCAGCAGGGACTGCTCGCCGACGAAGAGCCCGCGCGCCTGGTCGACCTCGCCGACCACGACGCCGGAGCCGAGCGTGGCACGGCCCGCGTCCAGGGGCAGCCGGCCCAGGAGCGCGGCGAGCAGGGTGGACTTGCCCGCGCCGTTGGCGCCGGTGATCGCGACGCGGTCGGCCCAGTCGATCTGGAGCGTGGCCGGGCCGAAGGTGTAGTCGCCGCGCCGGACCTCGGCCCCGACCAGGCCCGCCACGACCGCGCCCGAGCGGGGCGCGGAGGCGATCTCCATCCGCAGCTCCCACTCCTTGCGGGGCTCGTCGACGACGTCCAGGCGCTCGATCATGCGCTGGGTCTGACGGGCCTTGGCCGCCTGCTTCTCACTGGAGTCGCTGCGGAACTTGCGGCCGATCTTGTCGTTGTCCCCGGCCTTGCGGCGGGCGTTCTTGGTGCCCTTGTCCATCCAGCCGCGCTGCATCAGCGCGCGGCCCTCCAGGGCGGACTTCTTGTCCGCGTACTCCTCGTAGTCCTCGCGGGCGTGGCGGCGGGCGGTGGCCCGCTCCTCCAGGTACGCCTCGTAGCCACCGCCGTAGAGGGTGATCTGCTGCTGGGCGAGGTCGAGTTCGAGGACCTTGGTGACCGTGCGGGTGAGGAACTCGCGGTCGTGGCTGACCACGACCGTGCCCGCCCGCAGGCCCTTCACGAACGCCTCCAGGCGCTCTAGGCCGTCCAGGTCGAGGTCGTTGGTCGGCTCGTCGAGCAGGAACACGTCATAGCGCGAGAGCAGCAGCGAGGCGAGCCCCGCGCGGGCGGCCTGGCCGCCGGAGAGCGCGGTCATCGGCTGGTCCAGGCCCACGGTCAGCCGCAGCGATCCGGCCACTTCCTCGGCCCGCTCGTCCAGGTCGGCGCCGCCGAGCGCGAGCCAGCGCTCCAGGCTCTCCGCGTAGGCGTCGTCGCTGCCGGGCGCGCCCTCGACCAGCGCCTCGGTGGCGGCGTCCATGGCGGCCTGGGCGTCGGCCACCCCGGTGCGCCGGTGCAGGAAGGCGCGCACGGTCTCGCCGGGCCGCCGGTCCGGCTCCTGCGGGAGGTGGCCGACACTGGCGCCGGGCGGCGAGAGCCGCAGCTCGCCCTCCTCGGGCGTGTCGAGCCCGGCGAGCAGCCGGAGCAGGGAGGACTTCCCGGCCCCGTTGGCGCCGACGAGGCCGATGACGTCGCCGGGGGCGACGACGAGGTCGAGCCCGGCGAAGAGCGTGCGGTCGCCGTGGCCGGCGGCGAGGTCCTTGGCGACGAGTGTGGCAGTCATGAGGTGGCCGATCCTACTGGCGTGCGGGCGGGCTCCCGTAGACCGGGCGCCGGGCCGGGGCGGCGGGCGGCCCGGGCGGGGCCCGTCGCGGCGGACCGTTTCAGCTCCGTACCGCCGTCGTGATCACCCCGCCGGTGGTCCGCGCCACCAGGAAGGACTCGCCGCGCATCAGTCGCGCGTCCAGCGGGACGCGGTGGCGACCGGGGTCGAGGACCGTGTCGAGGACCTCGCGGGTGTGGAGGCGGTGCAGCCGGTCGAGGCGGTACGCGGTGAGCCGGACCCGGCAGGTCGCGCCGACGGTGAGCAGGGCCTCCTCGGGGTTCGCGCCGAGCTCCAGCAGCCTGCGCTGGGCGAACGGGGTGCGGTCCAGGGCCTGTTCCAGCTGGGCGACCAGGAGCGGGGTGATGGGCGCCAGGCCGGTCACGTACGCCGGGTGGGCGCGGGCGCGGGCGAACGCGGCCCGCACCGCCGCCCGTTCGGCGTCCGGGACGGCCCGGCCGAAGGCGACGGCGCCGTAGGTGGTCAGCTCGTCGGGGCTGGCGCGGGTCACGTCGTGGGCGATGTCCGCGCCGATGCCGATGGAGCGCAGCGCGGCGGCGAGTCTGCCGAGGACGGCGGCGCGGGCGCCGATGAGCAGCACCCGGCGCCGGGGCGGCTCCTCCGCGAGCAGCCGTTCCAGGGCGGCTCTGTACTCCTCGGCGCGGAAGCGGAACGGGCCTATCCCGTGGTAGCCGTCGCGCTCCAGGTCGAGCGCGGGCTCGGTCTGCCAGGCGAAGTCGCGCCAGACGATGTCGTCCCCGGACCGCTCGATGACGGCGGTGACCGCGCCGCACGCCAGGTCCTCGCACTCGGGGCAGGCGTACACCACGTACCGCCCGTCGGCGAGCGGCGGTTCGGACTCCAGGAGCAGACTGCTGACCTGGGCGCTCAGGATGGCGGGCGGCACGTCGGCGGCGAGCGGCGAGACGGCGTCGAGGTCGGCGAGCTGGAGCAGCAGGGGACGGCCGTCGACGACGAAGTCCATGAACTCGCGGTGCAGCTGCGGTGATCCGTTGCCCGGGACTTCGCCCGCCCGCATCGCGGGGGCCAGTCCGAAGGACGCGTACGCGGCAGACATGCCGGGAGTATTCCCCTCCGTCGGCCGATCCGAGCACGGCATCACCCATTCCGCTACCGTCCGGGCATGAGCGATCAGATCATCGTGCTGGGTGCGGGTGTCATCGGTCTGACGACGGCCGTCGTCCTCGCGGAGTCCGGCCGTCAGGTGCGGGTGTGGAGCCGGGATCCGGCCGGGGAGACGACGTCGGCGGTGGCGGGGGCGCTGTGGTGGCCGTACCGCATCGAGCCCGCCGACCGGGTCGGCGCGTGGGCGCTGGCCTCCCTGCGGGTCTACGAGGAGCTGGCCGCCGAGCCGGAGAGCACCGGGGTGCGGCTCGTCGAGGGGCTGCACGGCGGGCTGCGCCTCGCCGGACTGGGGCCGTGGGCGGCCCGGGTGGCGGGGCTCGCCGAGACCCCCGAGGGGGTGCGCGCGCGGCTTCCGCTGATCGACATGCCGGTCCATCTGGCCTGGCTGCGCCGCCGTCTGGAGGCGGCGGGCGGCACCGTGGAGAGCCGGGCGGCCGACACGTTCCCCGCGGCGCCGGTGGTGGTCAACTGCACGGGCCTCGGCGCCCGCGAGCTGGTGCCGGACCCGGGAGTGCGGCCGGTGCGGGGCCAGTTGGTGGTCGTGGAGAACCCCGGGGTGCGCGAGTGGTACACCAGCGTCGACCACGGCGCCGAGAGCACCTACTTCTTCCCCCAGCCGTACGGGCTGCTGCTCGGCGGCACCGCGCACGAGGACGAGTGGGACCTCGCCCCCGACCCGCGCACGGCCGCGGCGATCGTGGCCCGGTGCGCGCGGGTGCGCCCGGAGATCGCCGGGGCGCGGGTGCTGGCCCACCGGGCGGGGCTGCGGCCGGTACGGGACGCGGGGGTGCGCATCGAGGCCGAACGCACCGCGTCGGGCGGCCTGTTGGTGCACCACTACGGCCACGGCGGCGCCGGGGTCACGGTGGCCTGGGGATGTGCGCGGGAGGCAGCCGCCCTGGCCACCTCCCGCGCTCCCCTCCGCTGAGGACCCGGCCGCGGCTCAGCAGCGCGTGACGGGTTCGGCCGCCGTCAGCCCGTACTGCGCCCGGGCGTCGAGCAGCAGCGGCACGAGGGCCCGCAGCGACTGGCGCAGCGGGACGAACGCGCCGTCGCCGGACCGCCGCACCTGGACGCCGTGGAGCGCGAGCCGGTCCTTGACCTCGGCGTACTGGGCCGGGGTGAGGCGGTAGCCGCAGGGCGGGTCGGCCAGGGTCTGCCCGGCGGTGGCGGGTTCGTTGTCCGCCCCGCCGAGGTAGACCGGCCCCCGGTCGCGGTATCCGGCGAGCCGGGCGGCCCCGGTGGCCGCCGCGATCCGGCCGGTGCGCTCCGCGGTGAAGGAGAGCAGCCCGCGCACCCCGCTGAGCTGGGAGATCACCCGGCGTCTGCGGTTGACCGCCGGGTCGGCCCGTTCGGCGTCGGTGGCCGGGTCGGCCCGGCTCTCGACGAGCAGGCCCACCGCGTGCTTGATGCCCGCCGTGTTGCGCAGGATCCGCTCCTGACCGTCGCCCGCGACCTGTTTGACGGGTTCGCCGGTGACGGGGTCGGTCCAGATGCCGTAGGTGCCGGTGGAGAAGCCGTCCGCGTGGGCCGCCGCGCGCACGTACGCCGCCGACAGCGTCCGGGCCTCCTCGTGCACCGCGCCGTCGGTGTTGAGGTTGCGCGGCCACAGGTCGAACAGGTCCTTGTCGTAGTACCCGGGCGTGGCCCCGTACTCGTGCAGGTCGTAGACGACGTCCGGGTGCTCGTCGCGCAGCACGCCCGCCACGGCCCGCGCCTCGGCCGTCCGCAGCGCGATGTGGTCGCGGTTGACGTCGACGCCCTCGGCGTTGACGCGGGTGCCGGCGGCCCGGCCGTCCGGGTTGGCGGTCGGCACCACGTAGAACGTGGTGCGCGCCAGCAGTTGCCGGGTGGCCCGGTCCCGGGCGAACGCGAGGTCGCGGACGGTGGTCAGACACGCCTCGCGGCCCGCCGGTTCGTCACCGTGCTGGCTGCACACCAGCAGGACCCGGCCGGGGGTGCGCCCGGTGCCGACCCGGACCAGCTGGAGCGGGCGGCCCTGGCTGGTGGTGCCGATCCGCCGCACCGAGGCGCGGTCGCTGCCCCGGTCGACGGCGGCCAGGAACTCCTGCTCCTCGTCCTGGCCGGTCCAGCGCGCCCCGGCGCTCGTCTCGAAGCCGGTGCGGGGCTCGGCGGAGGTGGCCCGGGCCGGGGCCGTGACCAGGGGCACGGCGAGCGCGGCCCCGGTCAGGCCCAGGACCAGGGTGCGGCCCCTCACCGTTCTCCCGGGACCGGCGTGGCCGGACGCGGGCCCGCCACGCCCGCCGGGTGCGAGAGCGCCGGGGCGACCCGGGCGGGCGTGCCGGAGGTGGCCTTCACGAACGCCCGCACGCCGCCGACCAGCGGCAGGTTCGCGGCGGTGCGGGTGAGGTCCAGGGTGAGGGTGGGACGGCTGGCGGGCGGGTCGATGAGGTCCCGGTCGGTGCCCGCGACGATCAGCGCGAGACGGTGTCCGGCCGGGACGACGTGGTCGGTGGCGTGCAGGTCGAGGGTGATCGTGTACGGCGTGCCCGGGGTGAGCGGACGGCCGGTGCCGCCCGCGTAGTGGCCGAGGTCGGCCCAGCCCCGGCTGAACACCGTGTAGTCGACGGCCTTCTTGGCGGCGCTGGTCACCTTGTAGCAGGCGCTGTCCCCGGCGGTGCTGTCGCCCCAGCAGGTGCGGTCGGTGCCGGTGAGGATGCCCGCGCCCGCGCCCGCGTAGTCGCGGATGGTGTCCGGCCCGAGGTCGACCAGGACCGCCGAGAGATGGGCGCTGGTGGTGGTCGGGGTGGCGGTGACGGTGACCCGGGAGGAGCCGGACAGGCGCAGGTCCTGGGTGAGCGGCTTGCTGAGGAACCCGGCCTTCTCGGCGGTCGGCCGGTCCACGGCGGCGGCCCAGCCGGTCTCGTCGACCGCGGGGTCGTCGGTGAACGTCTCGCTCGCGCCCGCGGGCGCCGCGGTGGTGCCGAGGCCGCCCACGCCGGGCGCGGCACCGGGCAGCGGGCGCAGCACGGCGTCCCGGGTGCCCGCCGGGGGCCAGCTCCGGTCGGTGGACCACTGGTCGGGGTGGCGCTCGACGTCGGCCATCGGCTGCCGCTCGATGCCGTTGTCGTAGCCGAGGAGGTAGTGGTCGAACCACTGGTGGAGGGTGGCGACCCAGTCCGCGCGGCGGTAGTCGAAGGGGTCGACGTGGCCGGTCTGGGAGAGCCAGATCTTGCGCTCGACGCCGTGCGCGGCCAGCGCGTCCCACCACTGGCCGAAGTTCTTGGTGCGCACGTTCAGGTCCTGCATGCCGTGCACGACGAAGACGCTCGCCCTGACCTTGCCCGCCTCGGCCGCGTAGTCGCGCCCGCTCCACAGCGGGGTCCAGTCGCCGGTGCGCGGCGCCCCGTCGACGAGCTCCTGCTGCACGGCGGCGCAGTGGGCCTGTGCCTGGGGGCTCTCGACGTAGTTGCTGAGCCAGTCGGGGCCGGAGTCGTAGAGCGGGGCGCCCTTGGCGAAGTAGTAGTCGTACCAGGAGGATATGGAGCTGATCGGGACGATCGTCTTGAGTCCCTCGACCCCGGTGGCGGCCACGCCGTTGGCTATGGTGCCGTCCCAGCTCTTGCCGATCATGCCGGTGCGGCCGTTGCTCCAGCTCGCCGCGGCGCGCTGGGTGCCGGTGCGGGTGGTGTAGCCGCGGGCGCGGCCGTTGAGCCAGTCGACGACGGCCTTGGCGGACGCCACGTCGGAGGGGCCGCCGATGTCGACGCAGCCGTCCGAGCGATTGGTTCCGGCCAGGTCGACGCCGATGAAGGCGTAGCCGCGCGGGACGAAGTAGTTGTCGTAGAAGAGCGGCATCTGGACGACGTCGCCCTGGGCGTCGTACGTCTTGAGCTGGCTCTCGTTGCCGCGCCCGCAGCAGGAGTAGTACGGGGAGGCGTCCATGATGACCGGAACCCGGCGGCCCTGCGCGGCGGGCTCGCGGGGGCGGACTATGTCGACGGCGACCCGGTCGGTGCGGCCGTCGCGGTCCTCGTCGAGGCCGGTGTCGACCCAGACGGACTCGCGTATCGCGTTCGCGTACGAGTAGACGGGCCGGCTCTCCTTGGCGCGGGCCGCCTGGGCGCCCAGCGGGGTGAGGAACACGGCCGTCAGGGCGGCGGCGACCGCCACGACCAGCAGACGCGCCCGGGCGGGCGACCGGAGCGATCGAAACCTCGTGCGGATGGACCGCGCAGCAATCGGCATGCGCGGACGCTACTCCTGTCAACTCCCGCGCAAAAGAGGGCAGACAAGGTCCAGAAGTGAGCCCGGTGCGGGCAAGTCATCATGTCGGCGCAATGGCGATCGTGTGACAGGAGGGGCCATGGACATGACCCGCGCACGGAGCGCTGAATAGGGTCCGAAGAGATCGTGCACCCCGACGACTTGGAGCACTCGTGCACCGCAAAATCATCGCCCCGAGCGTGCTCGCCGCGTCCCTGCTGCTGGCGATCCCGGCATCGGCCACGGACTTCACCCCGGGTGCGCCGGGTATCGGCGACCCCTACTACCCGAGCAGCGGCAACGGCGGCTACGACGTCTCCCACTACGACCTGAGACTGAAGTACCAGCCGGCCACCGACCTCCTCGAAGGCACGGCCACGATCCTCGCCACCACCACCCAGAACCTCTCCCGCTTCAACCTCGACTTCGGGCTCAAGGTCAGCGAGGTGCTGGTCAACGGCTCCAAGGCGACGTTCGCCAAGTCCGGCACCCAGGAGCTGGAGATCACCCCGGCCGCGCCGCTCACCAAGGGCCGGTCGGTCACGGTGGTGGTGAAGTACGCGGGCAAGCCGTCCGAGCTCAGCATCGCCGGGTACACGGCCTGGCACCGCACCCCGGACGGCGGCGTCGCGGCCCAGGAGCCCGACTCGGCCGTCTGGTGGTTCCCCTCCAACGACCACCCGCTGGACAAGGCCACCTTCGACGTGTCGGTACTGGTGCCCGACGGCACCCAGGCGGTCAGCAACGGCACGCTCCAGTCGCAGAGTTCGGCGCGCGGCTGGACCCGCTACAACTGGCGCTCCAACAAGCCGCAGGCCACGTATCTGACGACGCTGGCGATCGGCAAGTTCGACATCACCACCGACACGCTCGCCAACGGGCTGCCGGTCATCAACGCGTACAGCAAGGACCTCGGTGACAACGACGGCGCCGCGCGCGCCAGCGTCGAGCGCACCAAGGAGGTCGCCGAGTGGCTGACCGGCCTCTACGGCCCCTACCCCTTCAACTCGGTCGGCGGCTATGTGCCCAATGTGACCTCGGGCTTCGCCCTGGAGACCCAGACGCGGCCGTACTACAGCCCCAAGCAGTTCGCGAACGGCGCCAACGTCTCGGTGGTCGTCCACGAACTGGCCCACCAGTGGTACGGCGACAGCGTCTCGGTCGACGGCTGGAAGGACATCTGGAACAACGAGGGCTTCGCCCGCTACGCCCAGTGGCTCTGGTCGGAGAAGGAGGGCGAGGGCACCGCGCAGGAGCTCGCGGACTACGTGTACGCGCAGCACCCGGCCGACGACCCGTTCTGGAAGGTCAAGCCGGGCGACCCGGGCCCGGACAACCAGTTCGACCTGGCCGTCTACGACCGGGGCGCGCTCGCGATCCAGGCGCTGCGCAACGCGGTCGGCGACAAGAGCTTCTTCGCCATCCTCAAGGGCTGGCCCACCGCCCACCGGTACGGCAACGCCAACGTCGGCGACTTCGTGGCGTACGCCGAGAAGGCGTCGGGCAAGCCGCTCGCCCAGCTCTTCGACACCTGGCTCTACCAGCCGACGCGGCCGGGCGCCCCGGCCGCGAAGAAGGCGAGGGTGGCGCTCGCCTCCGGTGCGCGGGCGGTCCAGCCCAAGTCCTGGCAGAAGATCGCGGCGACGAACTCGATCCACGACCACCGCTGATCCCGTCCGCGGTGGGCGGGTGCGACCGCGGAGCCCGCGCCCGCCCACCGTGTGCGCCTGCCCCCGGCGGCGCCGGGCAACCATCGGACGGCCCTCGGACGGGACTTGGCACCCGCTAGCCTGAGCCGCGGCGCACCGCCGTGCGCCGCGCACCCGCCGCGCCCGAGGAGCAGCCGCCTTGACCGAGCAGTACGCCGGGTCCCGGCCCACCCTGGAAGCCGTCGCGGCGCGGGCCGGGGTCTCCCGGGCCACCGCCTCCCGGGTGGTCAACGGCGGCACGGGCGTACGGCCGCCGCTCGTCGACAAGGTGCGCCGGGCGGTCGAGGAGCTCGGTTACGTGCCCAACCACGCCGCCCGCACCCTGGTGACCCGGCGCACCGAGGCCGTCGCCGTGATCATCGCCGAGCCGGAGGTCCGGATCTTCTCCGATCCGTTCTTCTCCCAGCAGATCCGGGGCATCAGCAAGGAACTGACCGCGCACGACACCCAGTTGGTGCTGCTCCTGGTGGAGGGGCCGGGCGACTACGACCGGATCGCGCGCTATCTGGCGGGCGGCCACGTGGACGGCGCGCTGGCCTTCTCGCTGCACACCGACGACCCGCTGCCCGCGATGGCCCGCCGCGCCCGGGTGCCCACGGTGTACGGGGGCCGCCCGGGCTGGACGGTGGCACCGGACGAGGAGCCGGTGGCGTACGTGGACGCCGACAACCGGGGCGGCGCGCGGGCGGCCGTGCGCCATCTGCTCGCGCTCGGCCGCACCCGGATCGCCCACATCTGCGGCCCGCGCGACCAGACTTCGGCCACCGACCGGCTCGACGGCTACCGCGACGTGCTGCCCGGCCCGGCCGCGGAGCTGGTGGAGGAGGGCGCCTTCACGGTGGAGAGCGGGGCCCGCGCGATGGCCCGGCTGCTGGAGCGGCGCCCGGACCTGGACGCGGTGTTCGCCGCCAACGACCTGATGGCGTCGGGTGCGTTGCGCGTGCTGCGCGAGCGCGGGCGCCGGGTGCCCGAGGACGTGGCGGTGGTCGGCTTCGACGACATGAGCGGGGTGGCCGAGACGACCGACCCGCCGCTGACCACCGTCCGCCAGGACATAGAAGGGATGGGCCGGCTGATGGCGCGGCTGCTGCTGCGCGGCGCGGCCGACGGGGGCCCGGGGCCGAGCTCGGTGATCACCGAGACGGCGCTGGTGCGGCGGGCCTCGGCGTGACCCGGCGGCGGGCGGCGGCCCGGCGGCGGGCCCGCGCCCTGCGTGCGAGCGGGAGGTAGCGCAGCCGCTCGGGCAGCACGGGCACGACGGCCCGCACCACCCGGCCGAGCCGGCGCAGCTTCCGCTCCTGCGCGTCGCTCCATTCGAGCCCCAGCGCCGCACGCGCGTCGGGCGGCAGGAAGCCGATGGAGAGGAAGCGCCGCAGGCGCAGATAGCGCGGCAGCAGCACGGGCCAGAGCAGCCGCAGCACCAGCCGTACGGGCAGCGGCCCCCGGTCGGGGGCGGGCACCCGCGCCCCGGTCGACAGCAGCTCCTCGACCACGGGGTTGGTGGCGATCTCGTCGGCGAGCACCTTGCGGTAGTACGGCCAGAACTCCTCGATGGTCTGCGGCATGTCCCGGTCGCGGATCCCCAGGATCCGGCCGACCCGCAGCCACTCCGCGTACATCCGCCGCTCCTGGGCCTCGGTGAAGGGGCGGCCGAGGTACTTCTGGGAGTGGGTGAAGACGGGGTAGCCGGTGGCGTGCACCCAGGCGTAGTTGGCCGGGGTGAGGGCGTGGTAGCGGCGGCCCCGGGGGTCGGTGCCCCGCACGGTCCGGTGCACCTCGCGCAGCCGCCGCCCCTCCTCGGCCGCCTCCTCTCCCCCGTAGACCCACAGCTGGAGCGAGCGCAGCGAGCGTTCGCCGCGGCCCCAGGGGTCGGTCCGGAACACCGAGTGCTCGTCGACCCCGGCGCCGACGGCCGGGTGCGCCACCTGGAGGGTGAACGCGGCGGGCAGCGTGAGCAGCGTCCGCACGTCCCCGGCGAGGCTCCACAGGACGCCGCCGGGGGGCGGCGGGATGGGGTCGGGGGCGGTGGAGGTGCGGCTCTCGCTCATGCATCCAGGAATATCAGATATCAGATGACATATTTTGATATCTGATACCCCAACGGCCACTTCCCGACCGCCCCGCCTCCCACCCGCGCAAGCCCCGCCCCACCGCCTCGCCCCACCGCCTCGACCCCATTGTCCCGATCTTGTTGTTCTGATCATTGAAATCGGTCAAGGCAGTGGTCGCACGACGGTTACCCCGAGGTAACTCCAGCTGCTTTGATGTGCGCGCCAGTCCAACCCCCCACTCTTCCCACGGGAGTTTTCTGTGCCGCACTCCGCTCTGCGCCGTGTCCCCGGCGCGGCCCTCGCCGCCGCGCTCACGGCCGTCACGCTGGCCACCGCCGCCCCCTCGGCCTCGGCCGCCACCGCTGCCCCGGCGGAGACGCCCAAGCTGAAGGTCCTCACGTACAACACCTTCATGATGAGCACCAACCTGTACCCCAACTGGGGCCAGGAGCACCGGGCGCAGGCCATACCGGCCGCCGGCTTCTTCCAGGGCAACGACGTGGTCGTGCTCCAGGAGTCGTTCGACAACACCACCTCGGACGCGCTGAAGCGGAACGCCGCCGCCCAGTACCCGTACCAGACCCCGGTCGTCGGCCGGTCCAAGGACGGCTGGGACGCCACCAGCGGTTCGTACTCCTCGACCACGCCCGAGGACGGCGGCGTCACCGTGCTCAGCAAGTGGCCGATCGTGCGCAAGGAGCAGATGATCTTCAAGGACGCCTGCGGCGCCGACTGGTGGTCCAACAAGGGCATCGCGTACGTCGTCCTGAACGTCAACGGCACCAAGGTGCACGTCGTCGGCACCCATCTGCAGTCCACCGACTCCGGCTGCGGCGCGGGCGAGGCGGCCAAGGACCGCTCGCTCCAGCTCAAGGCGGTCAAGTCGTTCCTCGACGCCAAGAACATCCCGGCCAACGAGCAGGTCATGCTCGCCGGTGACCTGAACGTCGACTCGCACGGCTCCGAGTACGCCTCGATGCTCACCGACGGCGGACTGGTCGCGGCGGACTCGCGCACCGGCCACACCTACTCGTTCGACACCGTCGAGAACTCGATCGCCGCCTACCGCTACCCCGGCGAGGCCCGCGAGGACCTGGACTACGTGCTCCACTACCAGGGGCACGCGCGGCCCTCGGGCTGGAACAACAACGTGGTCAAGGAGGAGTCGGCGCCCTGGACCGTGAGCAGTTGGGGCAAGAGCTACACGTACACCAACCTCTCCGACCACTACCCGCTGGTCGCGGGCGGCTGAGTCGCGGTGGCCCGCTGACCCGGGTGGGTGACAACAGTGGTGAGACAGCAATACTGTTGCATCGCAGTCCGCGCACCCGGGGAAACGAGGCACCGCCATGGCGACGGAGACCGAGGAGCCGACCCTGACGGTCGACGAACTGGCCGCGCGGGCCGGGGTCACCGTACGCACCATCCGTTTCTACAGCACGCGCGGGCTGCTGCCGCCGCCCGCGATCGGACCGCGCCGGGTCGGCCACTACGGCCCGGCGCACCTGTCCCGGCTCGCCCTCATCGAGGAGTTGCAGCACCACGGCATGACGCTGGCCGCCATCGAGCGGTACCTGGAGCAGTTGCCGGCCGATCTGAGCGCGCACGACCTGGCCATCCACCGGGCCGTGGTCGCCTCCTGGGCACCGGACGCCGCCGAGGAGACCACCCGGGCCGAGCTGGAGCGGCGGGCCGGGCGGGCGCTGTCCGACACCGACCTCGACCGGCTGGCCGCGATGAGCGTGCTGGAGCGCACCGAGGGCGGGACCGGGGCGTTCCTGGTGGACCCGGGGCTGCTCGCGCTCGGGGTGCAGCTGCTGGACGTGCCGATCGCCCACGAGACGATCCTGGCGGCCCGGACCGTGCTGCTCGAACACACCCGCTCGGCCGCGCACGAGCTGACCCGGCTCTTCCGCGACGAGGTGTGGAACCCGTACCGGGAGCGGGAGTCGGACCCCGACCACGTGGCGGCGATGCGGTCGCTGTCGGCCCATATGCAGCCGATGGTGGTGCAGGCGCTGGTCACCGCGTTCCAGCGCTCGCTCAGGGAGGAGCTGCGGGCGGCGTTCCGCGCGGAGAGCGAGTGACGGGCGGGGGATCCGCTCCCCCGCCCGTCATGTGTGCCGCGCCGAGGGCGCGGGCCGGGCCGGGGATCCGCTCCCCCGCCCGCACCCCTCTCCCGGCTCACGCCGCGCGCGAGCGCGACCTCACGCGTCGGCGAACCTCTCGCCCTTCTCCGCCTTCTCCACCAGCAGCGCGGGCGGCAGGAACCGGTCGCCGTAGCGCTCGGCCAGCTCGCGGGCGCGGGCCACGAAGCCCGGCAGACCCCCCTCGTAGCCGTTGATGTACTGGATCACGCCGCCCGTCCAGGCCGGGAAGCCGATGCCCATGATGGAGCCGATGTTGGCGTCCGCCACCGAGGTGAGGACGCCCTCCTCGAAGAGGCGGACGGTGTCCAGGGACTCCGCGAAGAGCATCCGCTCCTTCATGTCCTCGAAGGGGACGTCCGCGCCCGGCTTCCCGAAGTGCTCGCGCAGGCCCGGCCACAGCCGCACCCGCCTGCCGTCGCCGTCGTACTCGTAGAAGCCCGCGCCGCCGCTGCGGCCGGGGCGGCCGAACTCGTCCACCATGCGGTCGATGACCGCGTCCGCCGGGTGGCCGGGCCAGACGCCGCCCGCCTCCTCGACCGCGCGCCGCGTCTCGTCGCGGATCTTGCGCGGCAGGGTCAGGGTCAGCTCGTCCATCAGCGAGAGCACCTTGGCGGGGTAGCCCGCCTGGCCCGCGGCCTGCTCGATGGAGGCGGGCTCGACGCCCTCGCCGAGCATGGCCACGCCCTCGTTGATGAACTGGCCGATGACGCGGGAGGTGAAGAAGCCGCGCGAGTCGTTGACCACGATCGGGGTCTTCTTGATCTGGCGGACCAGGTCGAAGGCGCGGGCCAGCGCCTCGTCGCCGGTGCGCTCGCCCTTGATGATCTCGACCAGCGGCATCTTGTCGACCGGCGAGAAGAAGTGCAGCCCGATGAAGTCGGCCTGGCGCGAGACGCCCTCGGCGAGGCCGGTGATCGGCAGGGTCGAGGTGTTGGAGCAGAGCAGCGCGTCCGGCTCGACGACGTCCTGGATCTCCTGGAACACCTTGTGCTTGAGCTCGGTGTTCTCGAAGACCGCCTCGATCACCGCGTCGCAGCCCGCCAGGTCGCGCGGGTCGGCGGTCGGCGTGATGCGGGCGAGCAGTTCGTCGCGCTTGGCCTCGGTGGTGCGGCCCCGCGAGAGCGCCTTGGCGAGCAGCTTCTCCGAGTACGCCTTGCCCTTGTGGGCGGCCTCCGCCGAGACGTCCTTGAGGACGACCTCGATGCCGGCGCGCGCGCACGAGTAGGCGATGCCCGCGCCCATCATGCCGGCGCCGAGCACGGCGACCTTGCGGACCGGGCGGGGCTGGATGCCCTTGGGGCGGTTGGCGCCGGAGTTGACGGCCTGGAGGTCGAAGAAGAACGCCTGGATCATGTTCTTCGCGGTCTGGCCGGTGACCAGCTCGGTGAAGTAGCGCGCCTCGATGGTCAGCGCGGTCTCGAAGTCGACCTGGGAGCCCTCGACGGCGGCGGCCAGGATGTTGCGCGGGGCCGGGTAGGGGGCGCCGTTCAGCTGCTTCTTCAAGTTGGCCGGGAAGGCCGGGAGGTTGGCGGCGAACTTGGGGTTCGAGGGGGTGCCGCCCGGGATCCGGTAGCCCTTGACGTCCCAGGGCTGCTGGGACTCGGGGTGGGCGTCGATGAAGGCGCGGGCCTTGGCGAACATCTCCTCGGGGGTGGCCGCGACCTCGTGCACCAGCCCGTTCTCCAGCGCCCGCGCGGGGGTGTACTGGGTGCCCTGGAGCAGCACCTTGAGCAGCGCGTCCGCGATGCCCATCAGCCGTACGGTACGGGTGACGCCGCCGCCCGCCGGGAGCAGGCCGAGGGTGACCTCGGGCAGGCCGATCTTGGAGCCGGGAGCGTCCAGGGCGACGCGGTGGTGGCTGGCCAGCGCGATCTCGTAACCGCCGCCGAGGGCCGCGCCGTTGATGGCGGCGACGACCGGCTTGCCCAGCGTCTCGATGCGGCGCAGCGAGCCCTTGATGGCGGTGCCGGTGTCGAACGCCTGCTGGGCGTTCTCGGGGCCGACCCTGATCATGTCCTTGAGGTCGCCGCCCGCGAAGAAGGTCTTCTTGGCCGAGGTGTAGATGATGCCCCGGATGGAGTCCTTCTCGGCCTCGGCGCGGTCGGCGATCGCCGCGATGGAGTCCTTGAACGCCTGGTTCATGGTGTTGGCGGACTGGTTGGGGTCGTCCAGAACGAGGGTGACGACGCCGGTCTCGTCCTGCTCCCAGCGGATGGTCGTGCTTTCGGTCATTGCTCAGATCTCCGTATGAGGGGGTGCCGGGACGGGACGGTCAGAGACGCTCGACGACGGTGGCGATGCCCATGCCGCCGCCCACGCACAGCGTGGCGAGGCCGTAGCGCCGGTCCCGGCGCTCCAGCTCGTCGACGAGCGTGCCGAGGATCATCGCGCCGGTGGCGCCCAGCGGGTGGCCCATGGCGATGGCGCCGCCGTTGACGTTGATCCTGTCGAGCGGGAGGCCCATGTCCCGGGCGAAGCGCAGCACCACTCCGGCGAACGCCTCGTTGATCTCGACCAGGTCGATGTCGTCGATGGTCAGCCCGGCCTTGGCGAGCGCCTTGCGGGTGGCGGGGGCGGGGCCGGTGAGCATGATGGTGGGCTCGGAGCCGGAGACGGCCGCCGAGACGATCCGGGCGCGCGGGGTGAGCCCGTAGCGCTCGCCGACCTCGCGCGAGCCGATGGCGACCAGGGCGGCGCCGTCGACGATGCCGGAGGAGTTGCCCGCGTGGTGGACGTGGTCGATCCGCTCCACCCAGTGGTACTTCTGGAGCGCCACCGCGTCGAAGCCGCCCATCTCGCCGATGGCGGCGAACGACGGCTTGAGCGCCGCGAGCGAGTCGGCGGTGGTGCCGGGGCGCATGTGCTCGTCGTGGTCGAGGACGACCAGCCCGTTGCGGTCCTTCACCGGGACGACGGACCGGGCGAACCGGCCGTCCTTCCACGCCTCGGCGGCCCGCTCCTGGGAGAGCGCCGCGTACTCGTCGACGTCCCGGCGGGAGAAGCCCTCGATGGTGGCGATGAGGTCGGCGCCGATGCCCTGCGGGGCGAAGTTGGTGTCGAAGTTGGTCATCGGGTCGGCGAACCAGGCGCCGCCGTCGGAGGCCATCGGCACCCGCGACATGGACTCCACGCCGCCCGCGAGCACCAGGTCCTCCCAGCCCGAACGGACCTTGGCGGCGGCCAGGTTGACCGCTTCGAGGCCGGAGGCGCAGAAGCGGTTCTCCTGGACTCCGGCGACCGTGTCCGGCAGCCCGGCGGCGATGGCCGCGATCCGGGCGATGTCGGAGCCCTGGTCGCCGACCGGCCCGACCACGCCGAGGACGATGTCGTCGATCGCCGCCGGGTCGAGGCCGGGGAAGCGGCTGCGGATCTCGTGGATCAGACCGACGACCAGGTCGATCGGCTTGGTGCCGTGCAGGGAGCCGTTGGCCTTGCCCCGGCCGCGCGGGGTGCGGATCGCGTCGTACACATACGCTTCGGTGCTCACGGAAAAGCCTTTCACTTCAGGGTTAGCCGAGCAGGGAACGGCCGATGATCTCCTTCATGATCTCGGTGGTCCCGCCGTAGATGGTCTGGATGCGTCCGTCGGTGAAGGCACGGGCGACCGGGTACTCCGTCATGTAGCCGTATCCGCCGTGCAGTTGCAGACAGCGGTCGGCGACGCGCTTCTGCAGCTCGGTGGCCCACCACTTGGCCATCGAGGCGTGCACGGCGTCGAGTTCCCCGTTCGAGTGATCGACGACGCAGCGGTCGACGAACGTGCGGGTGACGGCGCACTCGGTGGCCATCTCGGCGATCTCGAAGCGGATGTGCTGCTTGGTCGCGAGCGGGCGGCCGAACGCCTCGCGCTCCTTGACGTACTGGGTGGTGATCTCCAGGAGGTGTTCGGCGGCGGCGATCCCGGACACGGCGATGGCCATGCGCTCCTGGGCGAGGTTGGTCATCAGGTGCAGGAAGGCGCCGTTCAGCTCGCCCAGCAGGTTCTCCTTGGGCACGCGCACGTCGTGGAAGAACAGCTCGGCGGTGTCCTGGGCCTTCTGGCCGATCTTGTCGAGGTTGCGGCCCCGCTCGAAGCCGTCCGCGCCGCGCTCGACGACCAGCAGGGAGAGGCCGTGGGCGCCGCCCTCGGGCGTGGTCTTCGCGACGACGACCACCAGGTCGGCGAGGATCCCGTTGGAGATGAACGTCTTGGAGCCGTTCAGCAGCCAGTGGTCGCCCTTGTCCTCGGCGTGGGTGGCGATGCCCTGGAGGTCGGAGCCCGCGCCGGGCTCGGTCATGGCGATCGCGGTGATCAGCGAGCCGTCGCAGAAGCCGGGCAGCCAGCGCCGCTTCTGCTCCTCGGTGGCGAGGCCGGTCAGATACGGGCCGATGATGTCGTTGTGCAGCCCGATGGCCAGGCCCGCCGCGCCCGCCCGGGTGAACTCCTCGGCGAGGACCACGCCGTAGCGGAAGTCGGCGGCGCCGCCGCCCCCGTACTCCTCGTCGACCGCGAGGCCGAGCAGGCCCTGGCGCCCGGCGGCCAGCCAGACCTCGCGGGAGACGATTCCGTCCTTCTCCCACTGCTCGTAGTGCGGCGAGACCTCCTTGGCGAGGAAGGTGCGGACCGTCTCGCGGAACGCGTCGTGCTCGGCGGTGAAGATCTGCCGCTTCAACTGTCGTTCTCCTCTATGGGCTTGGCGTGCGGCGCCGCGGTGAGCTCCGGGACGCCCCAGTCGCGGGCGACCTCGGCCGTGTCGGCGCCGGGCAGGGCGGGCAGGCGGCGCACCGAGCCCGGGGTGGCCGAGAAGCGCGGGGCGGGCGCGGGCTGGGTCAGACCGCCGTGCTCCACGAAGGTGGCGCGGGCGGCCAGATGGGGATGGGCGGGGGCCTCGCGCAGCGAGAGGACCGGCGCCACACAGGCGTCCGACCCCTCGAAGACGGCCGTCCACTCCGCGCGCGTACGGGTGCGGAACCGCTCGGCGATGGCGGTGCGCAGCTCACCCCAGCGGGCCAGGTCCTTGCGGGCCGGGGCCACCTCCGCCAGGCCGATCAGCCGGACGAACTCGTCGTAGAAGCGCTGTTCCAGCGAGCCGACCGCCATGTACTGGCCGTCGGCGGTCTCGTAGGTGCCGTAGAAGGGGCAGCCCCCGTCGAGCAGGTTGGCGCCGCGCCGGTCCTGCCAGCCGCCGGCCGCCAGCATTCCGTGGATCATGGTGGCGAGGTGGGCGGCGCCGTCGACGATCGCCGCGTCCACGACCTGGCCCTCGCCGTGCGTCCGCGCGTGCTGGAGGGCGGCGAGGACGCCGACGACGAGGTAGAGCGAGCCGCCCGCGTAGTCGCCGACGAGGTTGGCGGGGACCGTGGGGCCCTCGTCGGGGCGGCCGATCATGCCGAGGGTGCCGGTGACCGCGATGTACGCGATGTCGTGTCCGGCGCGCTGGGCGAGCGGCCCGTCCTGGCCCCAGCCGGTCATCCGTCCGTAGACGAGCCGGGGGTTGCGGGCCAGGCAGTGCCGCGGCCCGACGCCGAGGCGCTCGGCGACCTCGGGGCGGTAGCCCTCGATCAGGATGTCCGCCCGTTCGACCAGGTCGAGGACGCGGGCGGGGCCGTCCGGGGCCTTGAGGTCGATCAGTACGGACCTTTTGTTGCGGTTGGTCAGGTCGTGGGCCGGGTCGATGGCGAGTCCGGCGCCGCCGGGGCGGTCGACGCGGACGACGTCGGCACCGAGGTCGGCCAGGAGCATGGCGGCGAACGGGCCGGGCCCGATGCCCGCCAGCTCGACCACGCGCACACCGGTGAGCGGGCCGTTCCCTGTACCTGTCATCAAGCCCCCAGCACTGTGACACAACTGATGTAACATCAGTGATGCTAAGAACACGTTCCACTCCGCACAAGCCCTTGGCGCGAGCAAGCGCTTGGTTTTTGCCCGGCCCTTGATCACCCGTGGCCGCATGTCCCACGCTAGCCTCAGCCACCGGCGACGGCGCGCGACGGCGGCCGGATCTGATGCGGAGGGACATGGTGGAGCGGTCGGCGAAGGAGTCGACGGCGCGCGAGACGCGGCCGTACGACATCGTGCTGTTCGGGGCGACGGGATTCGTGGGCACGCTCACCGCGGAGTACCTGGCCGCGCACGTGCCCGAGGGGTGCCGCTGGGCACTGGCCGGGCGCTCCGAGACCAAGCTGAAGCGGCTGCGCGACCGGCTCGCCCGGGCCGCGCCCGGCGGCGCCGAACCGGCGCTGGTCGTCGCCGACTCCACCGACCCGGACTCGCTGCGCGCGCTCGCCGCGTCCACCCGCGTGGTGGCCACGACCGTCGGCCCCTACGTCTGGTACGGCGAGGCGCTGGTCGCCGCCTGCGCCGAGGCCGGGACCGACTACCTGGACCTGACCGGCGAGCCGGAGTTCGTGGACGACATGTACGTCCGCCACGACGCCCGCGCCCGCGAGACCGGGGCGCGTCTGGTGCACGCGTGCGGCTTCGACTCGGTGCCCAGCGACCTCGGCGCGTACTTCACGGTCCAGCAGCTCCCCGAGGGCGTACCGCTGCGGGTCGACGGGTTCCTGCGCACCTCCGCCACCTTCTCCGGCGGCACCCTGGCCTCGGCGCTCACCGCGATGGGCCGCGGCCCGCAGCTGCTGCGGGCCGCCCGCGAGCGGCGGCTGCACGAGCCCCGGCTGGTGGGCCGGCGGGCCCGGGCGCCGCTGGGCGCCCCGCACTTCAGCCGCGAGACCGGCGCCTGGGCGCTCCCGCTGCCGGTCCTCGACCCGGTGGTGGTGGCCCGCTCGGCCACCGCGAACGCCCGCTACGGCCCCGACTTCCGCTACCGCCACTTCGCCGCCGTCCGCCGGCTCCCGATGGCGCTGGGCGCGGTGGCCGGCGCGGGCCTCGCCTTCGGCGCGGCCCAGCTGCCGCCCGTACGGAACTGGGTGATCGGCCGCTACGAGCCGGGGAACGGGCCCGACGAGGAGCGGCGCGCCCGCAGCTGGTTCTCGCTGCGCTTCGTGGGCGAGGGCGGTGGCCGCCGGGTCTTCACCGAGGTCTCCGGCGGCGACCCGGGGTACGGCGAGACGGCCAAGATCCTGGCCGAGGGCGCCCTCAGCCTCGCCTTCGACGAACTCCCGCGGCTGGCGGGCCAGTTGACGACGGTGACGGCGATGGGCGATGCCCTGCTGCCCCGGCTGCGGGCGGCGGGCCTGCGCTTCCGGGTGGCCGACGCCCGCTGAGCGCGAGGGCCGGTCCGCCGGTTCCCGCCGGATCGGGGGCGCTCGCCCAGCGCGCGGCCCGGACGCCCCACTTCGGCGGTGCCGCCGCGCGCCGAACGGGCGGGCCGGCCTCTAGGGCCGCAGCGCCGTGCGCAGGGCCTCGCGGCACAGTGCGTCCGCGCGGCGGGTCGTCTCGGGGAGGCGGTAGCGCGGGGTGAGCGCCAGCGTGTGCGCGCACGCCCCGGCCAGGTCCACGCGGTGGCCGACCGAGACGAACACCGGCTTCACGGCGGGCTGGGTGCGCACGGCCCGGCCCACCTCCAGACCGTCGGCGTCCAGCAGCGCGGAGCTCTCGCCGCGCCCGGCGCCCGGCTGCTCGTAGGTGAAGGTGAACGGGTTCTTGGCGACGCCGATCACCGGCAGGCCGGTCAGCACGCCCAGATGCGCGGCGAGGCCGAAGCGGCGCGGGTGGGCCAGCCCGTACCCGTCGCAGACCACCAGTCCGGGGCCCGCGGTCAGGGCGCCGAGCGCGGCCAGGACCGTCGGGATCTCGCGGAAGGCGAGCAGCCCCGGTACGTAGGGGAAGGCGACCCGGCCCACGGCGGTGGACTCCTCCACCACCTCCAGCGTCGCCGCGTCCAGGACGACGGCCGCCGCCGCGACGACGTCCCGCTCGTCGTCGTAGGCCACGTCCACGCCGGTGACCAGTCCGGTGCCGGGCGGCGGGCCGGGCTCGTCCAGCACGACCCGGCCGCGCAGCGCGTCCTGCACCGCCAGCGCCCCCGCCTCGTCGACGGGCCAGTCCTCGGGGATCTCCGTGAGCGTCGCCATGATCCCCACCCTAGGGCGTCGGCAGGGGCGCACAACGGGCGGTGCGGGGGCGGCGTAGGGTGGCGATCATGTTCATACTGGACCTGACCTACACCGCCCCCCTCGACCGCGTGGACGCCCTGCTGGCCGAGCACGTCGAGTGGCTGGGCGGGCAGTACGCGGCGGGCGTCTTCCTCGCCTCGGGCCGCAAGGAGCCGCGCGAGGGCGGGGTCATCCTCGCCGCCGGGGAAGACCGCGCGGCGATCGAGAAGATCGTGGCGAGCGACCCCTTCAGCGTCAACGGCGTCTGCGCGTACCGGATCACCCAGTTCTTCGCCACCAGGACCGCGCCCGGACTGGAGGCGTTCCGCGAGGAACTGCCCGCCCAGTAGCCCCCGGGCGGCCGTTCCCGGCTGTCCGGGCGCGGACCGGCGCAGTCAGTCGGCCAGCCTGGCGACCCGCCCCTTCTCCCCGGCCGCCCAGCAGCCCCGGTCGGGCGCGCAGTCGACGGTGTCGTACGAGCCGGTGTCCACGGTCCGCCAGCTCCGGCCGCCGTCGGTGGTGAGGTCCGTGCCGGTCGGGCCGACGGCGAGGGCGGACGCGCGGGTGTGCGGCAGCCAGGCGACGCCCGAGCGGTAGGCGGCGACCGGCGCGGACGCGGGCCGCCAGGTGCGGCCTCCGTCGCGGGTGACCGCGGCGGCCCGCGGCGAGGGCTCCCCGGCCCGGTAGTCGCCGCCGACGGCGAGTCCGTGCGTACGGTCGCGGAAGGCGAGCCCGAAGACCCCGCGCGCCGGGTCCCCGGCGGGGATCACCGCCGGGGCCGCGGTCCAGGTCAGCCCCCGGTCGCCGGAGTGCAGGACGCGCGCGGTGGCGCCGCCGCCGGTGGCCAGCCACACATCGCGCGGCCCGGAGCTCACCAGGCACTGGCCGCTGGCCGCGAACCCGGCCTCGCCCGGCTGCGCCGCGGGCATCCCGGCGTCCGGCAGCACCTTCCAGGACCGGCCGCCGTCGGCCGTGGACAGGATGCGGTACTTGCCGTCGACCGGGTCGCTCACGGCGAGCCCGTGCCGGTGGTCGAAGAAGGTCAGGCAGTCGTAGAAGGCCCTCGGGTCGGTGTTGCGGAACGACTCCTTCCAGCTCGCCCCGCCGTCGTCGGTCCGGTAGACGCGGGACGCCTCGCCCTCACCGATGGCCAGCACCACGGCCCGCCGGGCGTCGAACGCCTCCACGTCGCGGAACTCCAGTCCGCCCGCGCCCGGGGGCGACACATCGCGCCAGCTGCGCCCGCCGTCGGAGGTGCGCAGCACCGTGCCCTTCGAGCCGGCCACCCAGGCGGTGTTCCGGCTGACCGCCGCGAGCCCCCGGAACCGGGCGTCGGTGCCGGTGGGCACCGGCCGCCAGCGCGGCGCGGCACCGCCGTCCCCGTGGCCGTCCCCGTGCCCGTACGCCTGGGCGGGTGCGGTCAGCGCCGCAGCCAGGGCGATCCCGCCCAGCCCCACCGACAGCATTCGTCTCGTCTTCCCCATGGACCTCATGGCGCTGGAAGCTAGCCCACGCCCCGGGGGCCGTCCAGAGGGCGAAATTCGACCGTATCGCCATCAATCCGGAGCCGTTAAGCACCGCGTCCGGCGAAGCGGTGACGCACCGGTAAGTGACGCACACGTAGCGATCAGGTGACACAGCTCACCCCGCGCCCATGTGCACGCAACCGTGTTTTCTGCCGTCTTCGTGAACAGCAGGGAAGAAGCAGCAGTACGAAGTACCCGGTCGTGAGGTTAGGGGAGCAGGGCGTTGTCCACTGTCATCGAGCAAGCCGTCGAAGCCCGCCTGATCGCGTCCGACCCGCGGGTCCAGATCGTCCCCGCGACGCTGACCTACGACCGCGAGGATCCGTACGCGGTGCGGATGGTCTTCCCCGCGCCCGCCACCCTGGAGGGGGTGGAGGTGTGCTGGGCGTTCGCGCGCGAGCTGCTGGAGACGGGCCTGGAGACCTCGGCCGGGATGGGTGACGTGCGGGTGCGGCCGTACGGCTTCGACCGCACGGTGCTGGAGTTCCACGCCGCCGAGGGCACCGCGATGGTCCACATCCGCACCTCCGAGCTGCGCCGCTTCCTCAAGCGCACCCAGCTCCTGGTGCCCCCCGGCCAGGAGCACCACCACCTCGACCTGGACGGCGACCTCACCGCGCTGCTGCGCGACGCCTGCTGAGCGGCGCCCGCCGTCCGGCGGGGCTCCGGACCGTCCACGCCGCCGCCCCGCACCCTCTCCCCGTGCGCCGGGCGGTGGCCGCCGAGCCGGTCCGTGTTAATTCGATTGCGGCGCCGACCGGCCCGGACGTACCTTCTTCTCGGCCCTGTTGTCGTTGATCGGAGTAGGACGTTGCTCTTCTGAGGCATCTGAGACACCGATACGCGCCCTCCCTTCCGTGTGGCGCACGGTGTGACCTGCCTCCGAGCCGTCCCCCCGCGACCAGGGCCTTCTTCATGCCCTGACACCGGTGTCTCAGTTCCCGTTGCCCCTGAACTTCCTCGCAACCGGGAGACATCCATGTCAACCTCATCCACGTCCTCGACGCACCTCAGCTGCTCGGACCTCTCCTTCACCTGGGCCGACGGCACGGCTCTCTTCGACGGCCTCCACCTGGCCGTCGGCCCCGGCCGCACCGGACTGATCGGCCTCAACGGGTCCGGCAAGTCCACCCTGTTGCGGCTGCTCGCCGGTGAACTCCGGCCCTCCGACGGCCGGATCAACGTGGCGGGCGAGATCGGATACCTGCCGCAGAACATCACCCTGGCCACCGGCGCCCGGGTCGACCAGGCGCTCGGCATCGACCGCGTCCGCGCCGCGCTGCACGCCATCGAGGCGGGCGACGTCCGCGAGGAGCACTTCACGGCGGTCGGCGACGACTGGGACGTGGAGGAGCGGGCCCATGCCGCGCTCGGCCAGCTCGGCCTCGCCTCCATCGGCCTCGACCGGACCGTCGGCGAGCTGTCCGGCGGCGAGTCGGTGCTGCTGCGCCTGGCCGCGCTGCTGCTGCGCCGCCCGGACGTCCTGCTGCTCGACGAGCCGACCAACAACCTCGACCTGTTCGCGCGCCGACGGCTGTACGAGGCGGTCGAGGGCTGGTCGAAGGCGATGCTCGTGGTCAGCCACGACCGCGAACTCCTGGACCGGGTCGACCAGATCGCCGATCTGCACGACGGCGGGATCACCTGGTTCGGCGGCAACTTCTCGATGTACGAGGAGGCGCTCGCCGTGGAGCAGGAGGCGGCCGGGCGGATGGTGCGCAACGCCGAGGCGGACGTACAGCGCCAGAAGCGCGAACTCGCGGACGCCCACGTCAAGTTGGCGCGGCGCAGGCGGTTCGGGCAGAAGAGCTACGACAACAAGCGGGTGCCGAAGATCATCGCGAATGCGCGCCGGAGCGAGGCGCAGGTGTCGGCGGGCAAGCACCGCGCGCTCCAGACCGAACGCCTCGCCCAGGCCCGGGAGCGGCTGGACGAGGCGGTGGAGGCGGTCCGCGACGACGACGAGATCAGGGTGGAGCTCCCCCGCACCCAGGTCCCGCCGGGCCGCGGCGTGCTCACCCTGCGCGAGCTCCACCTCCCCCACGCCGACGGCCCGTTGGGCAGTCTGGAGATCCGGGGTCCGGAGCGGATCGCCCTGGTGGGGCGCAACGGCGCGGGCAAGACGACGCTGCTGCGCACCCTCGCCGGGCAGCTGGCGCCGGTGGCGGGCGAGGCGGAGGCGCAGGTGCCGCTGCGGTTCCTGCCGCAGCGTCTCGACGTCCTGGACGACCGGCTGAGCGTGGCGCAGAACGTGGCGCGCTACGCGCCGGGCGCCACCGACAACGCGATCCGGGCGCGGCTGGCCCGGTTCCTGTTCCGGGGCGCCCGCGCCGACCGCCCGGCGGGCACGCTCTCGGGCGGCGAGCGCTTCCGCGCCTCGCTGGCGGCCCTGCTGCTCGCCGAGCCCGCCCCGCAGCTCCTGATGCTGGACGAGCCGACCAACAACCTGGACATGGCGAGCGTGCGCCGGCTCACCGAGGCGCTGACCGCCTTCGAGGGGGCGCTGATCGTGGCGGGCCACGACATCCCGTTCCTGAAGTCGATCGGGGTGACCCGATGGCTGGTGCTGGACGGCGGCGCGCTGCGCGACGGGAGCGCGGAGGAGGTGGAGGGCTGGGGCTGAGGCGGGAGCGGTGAGGGGTGAGGGACGGGGATGAGGGGGGTTCCGAACGGAGTGCGCCATTCGGAACTTGAGGCTCCGGGAACGGCTGCCACCTGCGGACATCACGGAGGGTAGCCGGCTCGGAGGAGGGCGGGACTTGGCTGGGGCTTACCACGCGCTTAACCTACGGTCTCGTAACCTACGTAGCCGTAGGTACCCGTCCCCTCCCCGTCCCCTGGAGCACACCCGTGACGATCACCTCTCCCCACCTCGGCAGTTCGGCAGCGTGGACCGACGCCCGACTGCTGTACGCGCTGGAGGAGGTCGTCGAGAAGGAGCTCAACCGGCATCTCAAGGTGGCCAAGGACTGGATGCCGCACGACTACGTGCCGTGGTCGGACGCGCGCAACTTCCCCGGGCTCTTCGAGGACGGCGAGGCATGGGAGCCGCAGCAGTCCAAGGTCACCGACATAGGCAAGATCGCGCTCGTGGTGAACCTGCTGACCGAGGACAACCTCCCCAGCTACCACCACGAGATCGCCAGCCTCTTCGGCCGCGACGGCGCCTGGGGCACCTGGGTGCACCGCTGGACCGCCGAGGAGGGCCGGCACGGCATCGTGATGCGCGACTACCTGCTGGCCTCGCGCGCCGTCGACCCGGACAAGCTGGAGCAGTTCCGGATGGCGCACATGTCGGAGGGCTTCGAGTCGGACAACCGCCACTCGATGCTCCACTCGGTCGCCTACGTCGCCTTCCAGGAGCTCGCGACCCGCATCTCGCACCGCAACACCGGCCACCAGTCGGGCGACCCGGTCTGCGACCGCATGCTGGCGCGCATCGCGACCGACGAGAACCTGCACATGGTCTTCTACCGCAACCTGCTGGGAGCGGCCTTCGAGCTCGCCCCCGACCTCACCATGCAGGCGGTGCGCGACGTGGTCGTGGGCTTCCGGATGCCCGGCCACGGCATGCCGGGCTTCGAGCGGGCCGCGGCCCAGATGGCGATCGGCGAGATCTACAACCTGCGCATCCACCACGACGACGTGCTCCAGCCGGTGCTGCGCTTCCTGAAGGTCATGGACATCGACGGGCTGGGCCCGGACGGTCTGCGCGCACAGGAGGAGCTGGGCCTCTACATGGGCGGGCTCGACTCCGAGGCCGCCAAGTTCGACGAGAAGCTGGCCGCCCGCAGGGCCCGGATGGTGGCGCGCGGCAAGGCGTGACGGCGCCGGGGCGCGGACGCGCGGCCCGCCCCCGAACCGGGCGCGCGCGTCCGCCGGCGGAACCCGGCCGTTCCTGAAGCGGCCGGGCTCGTGGCTCTGCCGGACGGGACCTCCCAGCGGGAGGTTCAGCCCCGGCGGCGCTGGAGCTGCAGTCTCTCCTGCTCGGAGAGGCCGCCCCAGACGCCGAACCGCTCGTCGTTCGCCAGCGCGTACTCAAGGCACGCCTGCCGTCCCTCACAGCTGCCGCAGAGCTGCTTGGCCTCCCGCGTCGAGCTCCCGGGGGCGGGGAAGAAGAACTCCGGCCCCGCCTGGGCGCACAGCGCGGTCTCCTGCCAGGCCAGTTCGTGCCCGGCGATGGTGGTGTTGATCGACATGCCGACCATGCTGGCGGGCCCGGATCAACGTCCCATCAATGATCGTTGAACGCCGTTCACCGCCCGCGTCAAGCGATCACCGGACCGGTCTTCCCTTTGGCCGGTTACGGTCGCCGCGCGCGTGCGCCCGCCCCCGGCTCCCCCGCCCCGCAACGGCCCCCGGACACCCGCGCCCAGACGATTTCGGCCACCCATGTGGCCGCCCCGGGAGGGCACTTGCCCCGGTCGTAGTGTGGAGCCCTCCGTCGATCACGACCCGGGCAGGGAGTCGAACATGAGCGAGGCCGCCACCGTGCGGACACCGACCGGCGCGCAGGCGGTGCAGCGCGCCCTGGAGGTGCTGCACGCCTTCCACGACAACGGTCCGGATCTGAGCGCCTCCGACCTCTCCCGGCGCCTCGGCTTACCCGTCTCCACCGCGCACCGGCTGGCCCGCACCCTGGTCGGCGCGGGCTTCCTGGAGCAGGACCCGCACACCGCGCGCTACCGGCTCGGCCCCGCCATGACCGAGCTCGGCCGCCTCTCCTACCACCAGCGCGGGCTCCATCTGGCCGCGCCGGAGCTGGCCGACCTGGCCGCGCGCACCGGGGCCCGCGCCGATCTCGCCCTGCGCAGCGGCCCGCACGCGGTGACCGTGGCGGGCGGCCCGGTGCCGCCGCTGGCCGGGCTGCGCCGCCCGCTGCGCTCGACCGCGCCCGGCCGGGTGCTGCTGGCCTGGCCCAAGCCCGGTGAACCGGCCGCCCCGGACCGGGAGTCGGCGGACGTACGGGCCGACGGCTTCGCGCGCGACGAGGGCGAGAGCGCCGCCGGGACCGAGTACGGGCTGCGCACGCTGGCCGTGCCCGTGCTCGACCGCTCGGGCCACGCCCGCTTCGCGCTGTCGCTGCGGGCCGCGCCCGCCGTGCTGGGCGACGAGCGCCTGGGCTGGTTCCTGGCCCGCGCCCGCGCCTGTGCGCAGGCCCTGGAGATCCTGCTGCTGCCCCCGGCGGAGCGCCGCCCGCCCGGCCCGTGACGACCGGCCGCGCTGCCCGGCCCCGGTCTCAGCCGTCCCCGCCGGGCCCGCCCTTTCCGCCCTACTCCTGCCCCTGGTCCTGCTCCTTCTCCTGCTCCTTCTCCTTCTTCGCCCGGCTCGGCTGCACGCGCTTGGGCTCGCCCGGCATCTTGGGGTAGTCCGGCGGGTAGGGCAGGTCGCCGAGTTCGTGCTCGTGCTCGTCGCGGGCGGCGAGTTCGAGCAGCGGCTCCAGACCGAAGGCGTGGTCCTCCATGTCCGCGTGGACGTCGCCCGCCTCCGCGTACCGCGCGGGCATCGTCTTCAGGTCGAAGTCCTGGGGGTGCGCGTCGTCCAGCTCCTCCCAGCGCAGCGGCGCCGAGACCGGGGCGTGCGGCTTGGGGCGCACCGAGTAGGCGGAGGCGATGGTGCGGTCGCGGGCGGTCTGGTTGTAGTCGACGAAGATCCGCTCGCCGCGCTCCTCCTTCCACCAGGCGGTGGTGACCCGGCCCGCCATGCGCCGCTCCAGCTCGCGGCCGATGGCGATGGCGCAGCGGCGCACCTCGGTGAAGGTCCAGCGGGGCTCGATCGGCACGAACACGTGGATGCCGCGCCCGCCGGACGTCTTGGGCCAGCCCCGGATGCCGAACTCGTCGAGCAGGGCGCGCAGTTCGTGGGCGACCGGCACCGCGTCGTCGAAGTCGGTGCCGGGCTGGGGGTCGAGGTCGATCCGCAGCTCGTCGGGGTGGTCGGTGGCCGCGCGCCGGACCGGCCAGGGGTGGAAGGTGAGACAGCCCAGGTTGGCGGCCCACAGCACGGCGGCGGGTCCGGCCGGGCAGATCTCGTCGGCGTGGCGCCCGCTGGGGAAGGAGATCCGCGCGGTGGGGATCCACTCGGGCAGGTTCTTCGGGGCGCGCTTCTGGAAGAAGGACTCGCCGTCCACGCCGTCGGGATAGCGCTCCAGGGTGGTCGGCCGGTCGCGCAGGGCGCGGGCGATCCCGTCGGCGACGGCCAGGTAGTACGCGGCCACGTCCAGCTTGGTGTAGCCGCGCTCCGGAAAGTACACCTTGTGCGGGTTGGAGAGCCGGACGGTCCGTCCGGCCACCTCCAGCTCGACGGCCTCGCCCTTGCTGGTGCCCATGCAGGCCACGGTAGGCGGGCGCCGCAAATGGCGCATATCGGCCCGTACCGGTGAGAATCCAAGACATGGATCTGCCGGTGATGCCACCCCTGAAACCGATGCTCGCCAAGTCCGTCGCCAAGATCCCGCCCGGGATGCAGTACGAGGCGAAGTGGGACGGGTTCCGGGCGATCGTGCACCGCGACGGCGCCGAGATCGTCATCGGCAGCCGCAACGGCAAGCCGCTGACCCGCTACTTCCCCGAGCTGGCCGGGGCGCTCGCCGAGCGGCTGCCGCCGCGCTGCGTGCTGGACGGCGAGATCGTGATCGTGCACGGGGGCCGCCTCGACTTCGACCGGCTCACCGAGCGCATCCACCCGGCCGCCTCCCGGGTGAGACTGCTCGCCGAGCAGACCCCGGCCAGCTTCGTCGCCTTCGACCTGCTGGCCCTGGCGGACGCGTCGCTGCTCGACACCCCGCTGGCCGAGCGCCGGGCGGCCCTGGCCCGGGTGCTGGCGGGCGTGACGCCCCCGGTGCACCTGGCCCCGGCCACCACGGACATCGAGGAGGCCCGGGAGTGGTTCGACCGCTACGAGGGCGCCGGGCTCGACGGGGTGGTGGCCAAGCCCCTGGACCTGCGCTACCGGCCCGACGCCCGGCTGATGTACAAGATCAAGCACGAGCGCACGGCCGACGCCGTGGTCGCGGGCTACCGCTTCCACAAGAGCGGGCCGGTGATCGGATCGCTGCTCCTCGGTCTGTACGACGACACGGGCGCCCTCCAGCACGTGGGCGTCTGCGCGGCCTTCCCGATGAAGCGCCGGGCCGAGCTCGTGGAGGAGCTGGCGCCGCTCCTGATGGACGACCCCGTCGGCGGCGGGCACCCGTGGGCCGCCTGGCTGGAGGCCGCCGCCCACGAGGGTGCCCGGCTGCCGGGCGCGCAGAGCCGCTGGACCGGCAAGAAGGACCTGTCCTGGGTGGCGCTGCGCCCGGAGCGGGTGTGCGAGGTGGCGTACGACCACATGGAGGGCGACCGCTTCCGGCACACCGCCCAGTTCCGCCGCTGGCGCCCGGACCGCGACCCCGGCGGCTGTACGTACGCCCAGCTGGAGGAGCCGGTCGGCTACGACCTGTCCGAGGTCCTGTCCGGCGGCTGACCGGGGCACGGGAGGCGCGCGGACCGGAGTGCCGGGAGGCGGTCGGACCGGGGTGCGGGAGGCGCGTGGGCCGGCCCTCAGCCGTCGCGGCGGGCGATCACCCGGTACGCGTTGGCGAACCGCCCGCGCCGCACCAGCGGGTTCAGCAGCCGGTCCAGCCCGTACACCGCCAGCAGGAACGGCAGCGCCGCCCAGACCAGCGCCACCCGGGCGGCCCGCGCGCCGCGCCCCGGGCGGCCGGCGCGCCAGGGCGCGTCGTCGCGCGGCAGCAGCCGGTCGAACAGGAACCAGGCCGCGCAGACCAGGTCCGCCGGGATGTGGGCGTCCCGCCGCTCGGCCACCACCACCGTGAAGCCGAGGCTGCGCAGCCGCCGGCACAGGTTGCGCCTCGGGATCATGTTCAGGTGCTGCGGCTGGAACCAGGGCAGCCAGTACCGGCCGAGCAGCCGTCCCGAGAGCGACTCGGGGTCCGGGACCTCGATCAGCAGGTGCCCGCCGGGCGCCAACGCGGCGTGGGCGGCGACGAGTTCGCCGTGCGGGTCGGGGGTGTGCTCCAGGTAGTGGAACATGCTGACCACGTCGTAGCGGCCCGCCATGCCCTGTGCGAGCTCGGTGAACAGACCCCGGTACGCCTGCTCGATCCGGCCCTCCTTGGCCGCGAGCTCGACGCCCTCCCCCAGGTCCAGGCCGTCGAACGCGGTGTCCGGCAGCTCTTCGCGGGCGGTGGCGCAGAAGTGGCCGAGCGAGGTGCCGACGTCCAGCCAGCGCCGTGGCCGCGCCAGGCGCCGCAGCGCACGGGCGCTGGCCCGGAACCGCTTCCGGCTGCCGCTTCCCTCGAACATCTTGGCCGTCGTCTCGGCGCCGAGGCCGTCGTAGAAGTCCCGGTAGTAGAAGTCCAGGCCGTCCTGGCTCAGCCGGGGGTTCTGGAAGACGTGGCCGCAACCGGTGCACTCGTCCAGGACGAACTCCCCCGGCTTGCCCTGGATGAGGTCCGTGGTGCGCAGCTTGCGCCGCAGCCCCGGGCCCAGGCACCAGGGGCAGTCGGTGCGCGGCGGCAGGAAGAACCGTCCGGTGCCCCGGGCCAGCTCCTCCCGGTAGGCCGGGCGGAGCTCGGCGATCCGTTCACTGTCCGGCATGAGCGTGCCCTTCGGTCGGGGGTAGGGGGGTCATGGCGCCGGTCCGGGCGGCCGGTCCGGGCGCGGCGGCGAGCTCTTCCAGATGGGCGGCGGCGGCCGACTCGCCCCCGGCGGCGCGGAAGGCGTCCCGGATCCGGCGGGCCGCGTCCCGGTAGGCCGGGTCGGTCACCACCGCGTCCAGGGCGGCGCCGATCCGCTCCCGGCCCGCCCGCGCGAACTTGACCCGGACCCCGGCCCCGGCGCCCACCACCTGGGCCGCCACGACCGGCTGGTCGTCCCGGATCGGCGCCACCACCAGCGGCACCCCGTGCCAGAGCGACTCGGTGACGGTGTTGTGCCCGGCGTGGCACACCACCGCCGCCATCCGCTCCAGCAGGGCGACCTGCGGCAGCGACGGCCGCACCAGGACGTCGGGCCCGGGGGCGACGGCCCCGAGCAGCCCGCCCGGGTCGCACACCACCGCCCGCAGCCGCCCGGCCCTGGCCCGTACGGCCGCCACGCTCTCGGCGAGGAACCGGGCGCCCGCGTCCGCGTTGGCGGTGCCCAGGGTGATCAGCACCGGTGCCGTGCCGGGCGCCAGGTCCAGCCACCGCCAGGGGAAGTCCCCGGCGGGGGCCCGCCGGCCGGCCAGCGCGGGTCCGACGAACCGCAGTACGGTCCCCGGGGTCAGACACGGGCCGGTCAGCTCGGGGGTGGTGAAGGCGAGGGTGAGCAGCGGGGAGAAGCGCGGGTCGTGGGTGGCGGCCGGGTCGCCGATGCGCTCGCGCAGCCGGGCGAGGAGCGCGGTCAGCCAGCTGTCCACGCCCGGCAGCCCGGCCATGCTGTCGGTGAGCTCGGCGGAGGTGGTCGAGGAGGTCGCGAAGGGCACCCCGAGCCGTTCGGCGACCAGCGCACCCGCCACCGTCTGCTGGTCGGCGACGACCAGGTCCGGCCGGAAGGCGGTGATCGCCGCCGCCACCCCGGGCGCCATCGCCTCGGCGAGCGGGCCCAGGAAGTCGGCCCACAGGAACTTGAGCGCCGCGACCCCGCGCAGTTGCGGCGGGCGCCCGGCGAGGTGGTCGGGCCCGGCGCACCCGTACACCCGGGGCCGCTCCCCCGCCAGCCGCTCGACGATCGCGGGCCGCCCCGCCCAGGCCACCTCGTGGCCGCGCGCGGCCAGCTCCGCGGCCACGGCGGCGGCCGGGTTGATGTGCCCGGTCAGCGGCGGCACGACGAACAGGAAGCGGCTCACCGGACCGGCCCCGCGCCGCGCGGCCCGGACGGCGGCCCCGCCGCGCCCGGGACCGCGGCGTGTTCGCGGACCCAGTCCAGGGCGAGCCGTCCGACCGCCCCGGACGCCTCCACCAGGACGGAGTGCTTCTGCCCCGGCACCACCGCGACCCGGCAGTGCGGCAGCAGCGCGCTGAGCCGGGCGGACTCGGCGGCCACCAGGCCCTCCTGGCCGTTGACCAGGAGCACCGGGCAGCGCACCGCGCCCAGTTGCGCGTCGGTGAGGACCCGTCCGGTGGGCATGTCCTCGGCGATGGTGGTGGAGCGCACCAGGCGGGCCGCCGCCCGGCCGAGCCTGCGGATGTGGGCGTCGTGGCGGGCGTCGCCGGTGCGGGTCGAGGAGAGCGTCCCGTACTGCTGGGTGAACCAGAGCAGCGCCTCGTCGTCGTCCATGGTGCCCGCCTGGCGCAGGGCCGACGTCATGGTGTCGGACCAGGACCGGCTGGCGGGCCCCGACTCGACGACGGTGACGCTGGCGACCCGCTCGGGCCGGTGCACCACGAAGTCCAGGGCGACGGTGCCGCCGAAGGAGTTGCCGACGAGGTGGACGGGGTCGGTGATGCCGAGCCCGTCGAGCAGGGCGTCGAGGTCGGCGGTGAACTGGTCGAGCGCGTAGCCGCTCGGCGGGCGCTCGCTGCGGCCGTGCCCGCGCAGGTCGTACATGACGGCGTCGAAACCGGCCTCGGCGAACCGGGGGCCGAGGGTGAAGTAGTAGCTGGCGAGGCTGTCGATGAAGGCGCCGTGCACGAACACCACGGTGGCGTGAGGCTGTTGGCGGGGCGGTCGCAGCCGCTGGACGTGCAGGCCGAGCCCGTTGGCGCGGATCATGACCATGGGCGGGCTCCGGCTTCGGGGGCAGCGCCGAGGGCGTGCCGCACATGGTCGACGAGCCGCCCCACGGAGAGCGCGATGACCTCGTCGATCTCCAGACCGGCCACGAACTCGGCGAAGTTGACCTGTTCGCCGTACCGCTCCTGGAGGTGGCCGGAGAGCATGACGAGGTCGATGCTCTCCAGCTCCAGGTCGTCGCCGAAGAGGGTCTCGGGGCGGATGTCGGCGGGGTCGGGGGCGTATTCGCCGAGGACCTCCACGATCAGGGCGGCGATCTCGGCGAGGACGGTCTCCTCGTCCGGCGGCGCCAGCGGGGCGGGGCCGGGCGGCCGTTCGCTGGTGGTCACGGGGTGCTCTCCTTGAGGGTCGTCGCAGTCGTGGTCCAGGCCACGACATGGGTGGGGTCGACGAGGGTGCAGTGGACGTGGTGGCGGCGGCCCCCGGCGGTGACGGAGAGGTCGCCGGGTCCGGCCGCCGTGACCTCGAAGGCGTGCGGGCGCCCGCCGAACCCGGTGCCCGCCGCCTTGGCCGCGGCCTCCTTGGCGGCCCAGAACCGGGTGAACCACACGGCCTCCGGCTCCCCGGTCCGGGCCGCGGTCCCGGCGAGGAGGGCGCGTTCGCGGGGGCCGAGGGCGGTGCGCAGGGTCCCGGGGTCGCGGTCGGCGATCGCCTCCACGTCGATGCCGACGGCGCCGCCCGGGCCGGACGGGCGCACCAGGGCGACCGCCAGGTCTCCCCGGTGGGCGAGGGAGAGGTCGAGGGCGGGCAGCACGCGGCCGTGCGTGCCCCTGGCGTACGGGCGGCCCGACTCCTCGTTGGCGATCTCGATCTCGGCCGGGAACACCCCGCCCTCGCCGTGCGCCCACAGCCACTGGCGCACGGCGTCCTTGGCCGCGATCCGCCCCAGCAGCCACTGCCGCCGCCCGCGCGGTGGCCGCGCCGCGTACGACTCCCGCTCGGCGCGGCCCAGTTGCATCCGGGTGAGCAGATCGCGCGAGGCCGGGTCGGGCCAGGCGTCCCGGAGCAGGCACCAGCCGCCGGGCCGGGGCTCGGCCAGGGCCCGGTGTTCGGGGTACCCGCCGGCGCGGCGGGCGTCGAGCCCGGAGAAGCGGCGGTCGCGCCAGCCGGAGAGCTCCGCCCACACGGTCCCGTCGGGCAGGGTCAGCCGGACGTCGGCGAGGACGGTGTCGTCGGTGAGCGAGGTGATCACGGCGTGGCACTCGACGGGGGTTCCGGCGGGCGGGTGCGGCGCGTGGAAGCGGGCGGCTTCCAGGGCCACGGGGAAGACCACGGTCCGGGCGGGTCTGCTCGACATCACCCAGTAGCCGATGAGCTGGCCCACGTTGTCGAGCAGCGCGCCGGGCGCGGCCGGCGCGGTGATCGTGCCCCGGACGTGGCGCGGCCCGATCCCGGTGAGCGCGGTCACGCCCCGGTAGGCGGGCCCGTGGAACATCCACCGGTCCTCGTACAGCTGCCCCGCGGTGATCTCCGGGGCGCGCTCGCCCTCCACGGCGGGCGGCGGCGCGGTCGGCGGGGCCGGGTAGGCGGGCGCGAGCCGCACGGACGCCCGGGCGTAGGACCCGAACGCCACGGCCATCCGGTCCGGTCCGTCGGGCCGCGCGGTGACCGTGACGTCGACGGCCGGGAGCGCGGTCACCCACTTCTCCAGGCGTACGTCGTGGGCGGCCACGGCGTACCGTCCGGGCGCGGCCTGTTCGGCGGCGGCCATCAGATGGTGCAGGACGGTGGTGGCGGGCACCACGGGGTGCCGGTCGGCGAGCTCCGGCCAGCCGGGCCGCTGCGGGAAGAAGCAGTGGTCCAGGAGGTGCGGCATGGCCTCGGTGGACACCCTCAGCCGGGTGTGCCGCTCGGCCGGGGCGTCCGCCGCCGCCAGCACGGCCGTGACGCCGGCGGCGGTCTCGGCGAGCAGTGCGTCGAGCTCGGCCGCGACGGGGAACCGGCGGATGACGTCCTCACCCAACCGTCCGATGGTTGAAGGGGGTTGGTCCGTACGGGGAGCGAGCTCGGCCCGCAGTTCGCGCAGGGCGGCCGGGTCCAGGGCGACGAGCCCGGCGCCCAGGTCCAGGGGGACGGGGCGGCCCGAGGCCGCCGGGGCCGGTGCGGGCCCCGATGCCGACGGCCCCGGCAGGGCGGCGTCCGACACGGCGTACCCCTCGGCCCACAGCCCCGTCGCCACCCGGCGCAGCTGGGCGAGCCCGCCGCGCCTGGGCGAGTCGGCCGCCAGGGCCAGATGGTCGCGGGACCCCAGGGTGTCGCCGATCAGGGACGTCAACTGCCCGGTGCCGAGCTGGACGAAGGCGCGGAAGCCCGCCGCGTACAGCGCCTCGACGAGCTCCCGGAACCGCACCGGCTCCAGCAGATGGCGTACGAACAGGGCCCGCACCGCGTCCGGGGCGAGCGGGAAGGGGGACGCGGTGGTGCCGGACCAGACCGGGACCCGGGGCGGGCGGATGTCCGCCGCGTCCACGCCCTCCCGGATCGGCCCGAGGTAGGGCGCCAGCATCGGGGTGTGGAAGCCGGAGCGGAACGGCAGCACCTGGCACACCACGTGCTCGGCCCGCAGCCTCGCCACGAACTCCGCGACCGGCGCCTGCGGCCCGCACACCATCGACTGGTTAGGGGAGTTGTCGTGCGACAGGACGAGGTCGGTGCGGCCCGCGAGCGCGGCCCTCACCCGCCGCGCGGGGGCGCCGATCGCCGCGAACGTCAGGGGCGGCACCCGCAGCGAGTCGGGGTCGACGGCCGCGAAGAACGCGTCCGCGCGGTCGGCCGCGAACACCCCGCCCGCGATCATCGCCGCCCATTCGCCGACGCTGTGCCCGGCCACCGCGTCCGGCCGCACCCCCATCGCCCGCAGGGCCTCGTCCAGGACCCGGGCGACCCGCAGCACCCCGAGGCCGTGCCGGGCCAGATCGGTGGTCCCGGTGTGGCTGCGGCCGGGCAGCCGCAGCCCGAAGTGCTCGGCCACCTCGTCCGCCCGCGGCGCGAACTCGGCCTCCAGGCCAGGGAAGACGAAGGCCAGGCGCCCCGCACCGGACGCCCCCAGCAGTGGCGGCCCCGGTGCGAACCACACATCGCCCCGGCCGCGCCAGGGACGGCCCTGGGCGAGCGCCCGGCGGGCCAGGGCGAGCCGTTTGGCGGTCGGGTCCACGACGCCCAGGCGCACGGCGGCCCCGGCCGCCGGGTGCGCGTCGGCGCCGTGCTCCCGTACGGAAGGGTCGGATCCGTCGAGCAGCCGCGCCAGGTCCTCGGTGGTCGCGGCGGCCAGGCGCAGCACCCGCTCGGGTTCGTGGACGGCGGCGCGGCGCGGGACGGGGGCGGCGGCCGGTGGCTGTTCGAGGACGACATGGGCGTTGATCCCGCCGAAGCCGAACGCGTTCACGGCGGCCCGGCGCAGCGGGGCGTCCCAGGGGCGGGCGGAAGCGGCCGGGCGGAAGCGGGTGCGGGCGAGGTCCGGGTGCGGTTCCTCGCAGTGCAGGGTGGGCGGCAGGGTGGCGTGGTGGACGGCGAGGGCGGCCTTGACCAGTCCGGCGACGCCCGCGGCGGGCATGCAGTGGCCGATCATCGACTTCACCGAGCCGATGGGCACGGGCGGCTCCGCCCCGTCGGCGCCGGGCGGCCCGAACACCTCGGCCAGGGTGGCCAGTTCGGCCGTGTCGCCCGCCGGGGTGCCGGTGCCGTGGGCCTCCAGGAGGCCGAGCGCGCCGGGGGCGCGCGGGTCGAGCCCGGCCGCCCGCCACGCCTGCCGGACGGCGCGGGCCTGCCCGCCGGGGTCGGGGTTCATCAGCCCGGCGGCACGGCCGTCGCCCGCGACGCCGGTGCCGCGGACCACCGCGTAGATCCGGTCGCCGTCGCGTTCGGCGTCGGCGAGGCGCTTGAGGACGACCACACCGGTGCCCTCCCCGATGAGGATGCCGTCGGCCGCCGCGTGGAAGGGGCGGCTCCGCTGGCTCGGGGAGAGCGCGCGCAGCTGGGCGAAGACGCTCCACAGCGTGATGTCGTGGCAGTGGTGGACCCCGCCCGCGAGCATCAGGTCGCAGCGGCCCGAGGCCAGTTCGGCCACCGCCTGGTCGACGGCGACCAGCGAGGAGGCGCAGGCCGCGTCCACGGTGTAGGCGGGCCCGCGCAGGTCGAGGCGGTGGGCGATGCGGGAGGCGGCGAGGTTGGGGACGAGCCCGATGGCCGCCTCGGGGTGCGCGGGGCCCAGGGTGCGGGTGAACGCCTCCCGGACCCGGTCGAGCTGATCGGGTCCGAGGTGCGGCAGCAGCTCCCCGAGCGTGCGCGTCAACTGGTGTGCGGTGCGCACCCGTTGGTCGAGCCGGGCCAGGCCGGGGCCGAGGTAGCCGCCCCGGCCGAGGACCACGCCGACCCGGCCCCGGTCGGGCAGCCGCTCCTCGCCGCCCGCGTCGGCCACCGCGCGGGCGGCCACGGAGAGCGCGATCAGCTGGTCGGGCTCGGTGTCCGCGACGGAGTTCGGCATGATGCCGAACCGGGCGGCGTCGATCCCGGCGAGCCCGTCGACGAAGCCGCCGCGCCGGCAGTACACGCGGTCGGCGGCGCGGTCGGCGGCGTCCGGCGCGTAGTACTCCGCGTCCCAGCGCCCCTCGGGCACCTCGCCGATGGCGTCCACGCCGTCGACGAGGTTGCGCCAGTAGGCGTCCAGGTCCCGCGCCCCGGGCAGCAGCACCGCCATCCCGACGATCGCGACCGGCATCTGACGGGCCGTCGTGCCGTTCGGCTCGGCCATCTCACAGCTCCGCGGCGGTGTAGACGACGGAGCCGGCCGACTCCTCGCCCCAGGCCAGTTCGCGCAGCAGGGCGAGAACGCCCTCCTCGCGGTCGATGAGCACCACCCCGCGCCGGGCGTACTCGCGGGCGAGGTGCGGGGTGACCATGCCGCCGTGCGCGTCCGAGGGCGCCCACGGCCCCCAGTGCACGGTCAGCGCCCGCCGTCCGGTGCGCCGCGCCCAGCGCTCCCCGAGCGCGGCGAGCGCGTCGTTCGCGGCGGCGTAGTCGCTCTGGCCCCGGTTGCCGAGCACGGCGCTGACGCTGCCGAACAGGACGGCGGCGCGCGGCCCGTGCGGCAGCTGGGCCACCGCGTCGAGCAGGGCGCGGGCGCCGTCCACCTTCGTCGTGTACACGCGCCGGAACGACTCGGGGTCCTTCTCGGCGATCAGCCGGTCCTCGATCACCCCGGCCGCGTACACCACGGCGTCGACGCGCCCGTGTTCCGCCTGGATCTCCTTGACCGCCTGGGTCACGGCCGTCGCGTCGCACATGTCGACGACCCGGTACGCGGCGGGGCTGCCCAGGCGCTCCAACCGGGCCAGGGTGTCGGCGACTTCGCGCCCGGCGAGGACGCCCCGCACCTCGTGTTCGATCGCGGCGGGCGCCAGGTCGCCCCGGGCGGCGAGCGCCGCCCGCAGGGCCGCCGCGTCCACGGCGGCGGCGAGGTCCGGGTCCTCGGGGCCGGTCGGCGGGACGGTGCGGCCGAGGAGTTCGATGCGGCAGCGCGCGGCGGAGGCCAGCGCCACGGCGAGGTCGGCGGTGATCCCGCGCGCTCCCCCGGCGAGCACGACGACCGAGTCCCGGCCGAGCCCGAGCGCCGCCGCTTCCGCCGCCCCGTCCCCGGCCGGTCCGGCCCCGGTCCGCGCGAGCGGCGCGGGAGCGCTCTCCGCCATCGCGAACCCGTGCCGGGCCGTGGCGCTCCGCACGACGACGGGGGCGCGGTCGGGCGCGGCCAGTTCGGACAGCAGGATGTCGGCCCACTCCCCGGCCGTCGCGTCCGGTTCGAGGTCGACGACCCGCGCGGCCACCTCCTCGTACTCCCGCCCGATGGTCCGGAACAGCCCGTGCAGCCCGGCGCCGACGTCCGCGCCGGGCCCGGGGGCGGTGCGGGCGCAGACGAGCCAGCGGGGTGCCAGGGCCAGGGCGGCGCGGAACACCTCGTACGCGCCCGGCAGCAGCGCGCCCGCGCCGTCCGAGGGGGCGACCGCGCCCAGGTGGAAGACCCCGTCGAGCGGCCCGTCGCTCTCGTCGAGGCGCCGTTCCGGGGCGTACGGGAACACCTCGGCGCCCGCCCGTACCAGCCGCCGCTCCAGCTCGTCGGCGACCTCCCGGCCGCCTAGCAGCGCGAACCGCCTGCCGGTGAGCAGCCCGTCGGGCGGCGCGGGCGGCAGCGCGAGCGGCGTCGGCCGCAGGGTGTAGCGGCGCGGGGCGGCGGCGGGGACGGGCACGTCGTGAGCGGGTTCGCGGGCCGGAGCCGGTTCGCCGGCCTCGGCCGGTCCGCGGGCCGGAGCCGATTCACCGGCGGGGGGCGCGGGCGCCGCCCCCTGTGCGTTGATCCAGGCCGTGATCGCGGCGACCGTGCGCGCCCGGGACAGCTCCTCCATCTCCTCGTCGGCCAGGGTGCGCGTCCCCGCGAGGCGGCGGGCCAGTTCGCCGACGATCTCGGTGCGTTTGATGGAGTCGATGCTCAGATCGGCCTCCAGGTCGAGATCGGGCTCGATCATGTCGACCGGGTAGCCGGTCCGTTCGCTGATGACGGCGAGCACGGCCTGCTCGACGTCGACCTCGCCGGGGGCCCCGGCTCGGGCCCCGGCGGCCTCGGCGGGCCGCGCCACCGGCTCGGGGGCCACGGCCGGTGCCGGGACGGGCGCCGCCACCCGCGCGGCCGGAACCGGCGGGAACGAGGCGCCCGCCGCCCCCAGGTGCGCCAGCAGGACGTCCCGCTGGGCCGCGACGAGCTCCCGTGTGGTGCGCAGGAAGTCCGAGATCAGCTCGTCCTTGGGGTCGCTCTCGCCCTGGCGCGTCACCGTGTTCGTCTCCAGACTGACCCGTCGGGCCGGTTGCAGGGCTCCGGGCAGCGGCTCGCCCGCGCGGGTGCGGACGAGCTGGCCGTCCACCGTCCAGCCGGGCGGCTCCGGGCGGTCCGTGGCCGCGCCCCGGCCCCGCAGCAGCCGTCCGGGCCGCACCGGCACGCCCGCCACCGCCAGCCGGGCCAGCGACTCCAGCCAGCCGCGTAGCCCGGCGCCGGGGCGCGGCTCGCAGGCGACGGCCAGGTGCGGGCGGTCGCCGAGGACCGCGCCGACCAGCCCGGTGAGCACGGCGCCCGCGCCCGTCTCGACGAAGACCCGCGCCCCCGCCGCGTACATCGCCTCGATCTGTTCCGCGAAGCGGACCGGGGAGCCGATCTGGGCGGCGAGTTCCGCGCGTACGGCGTCGGGCTCGGCGGGGTAGGCGGCGGCGGTCCGGTTGGCCCAGACGGGGAACTCGGGCGCCCGGACCGTGTGCCGGGCCAGGGCCGGGGCGAAGCGCGCGCCCGCGCCCGCGACGAGCGGGCTGTGGAAGGCGCAGGCGACGGGGAGGCGCCGTACGGTGTGTCCGGCGTCCCGCAGCCGTCCGGTGGCCTCGGCCACGAGGGCGGTGGGGCCGGAGACGATGGTCTGCCGGGGGCCGTTGCGGTTCGCGGCGACCACGTGGTCCGCCAGGCCCGCCGCGGCCAGGACGCGCTCGACGTCCGCGGCCGTGGCCGCGACGGCGGCCATGGTTCCGGGGTCGTCCCCGAGGACGTCGAGGATGGCCGCGGCGCGGCGGGCGCTCAGGTCGAGGAGCGCGCGGGGGTCGAGCGCCCCGGCGGCGGCCAGCGCCACCAGTTCGCCGTAGGAGTGCCCGCCCGCCATGTCGGGACGGACTCCGACACCCTCCAGGACGTGACAGGCCGTCAATCCTGTGATGCCGAGGGCCGGTTGTGCCATGCGGGTGTCCTTGAGCGCGTCGCGGCGGCGGTCGGCGTCCGCCGGGTCGAAGGACTTGGGCGGATACAGCGTCCCGGCGTACGCGCGGCCCTCCCGCAGGTACCGGGCGGCCTCCGGGAAGGCGACCGCCAGCTCGGCGAGCATGCCGGGGCGCTGGCTGCCCTGGCCCGGGAAGAGGAACGCCACTTTCCCTTCGGCGCCGGGCGGTCCGGCCGGAGCGTCCGCGAAGAACACGCCCGGCGCCCGCTCCCCCGCCCGCGCCCTGCCCAGCAGGTCCCGCAGCTCGTCGAGGCCGCCCGCGACGACCGCGAGCCGCACCGGCGCCGTCCGCGCCTCGGCGCGCCGGGCCGCCGCGAGGGCCGCGTCCCGCAGCCGCAGGCCGCGGTCCAGTTCACCGAGCAGCCACTGGGCCTCCCGCCCGGCCGCCTCGGCGTCGGCGCCCCGGAAGACGAACAGTTCGGCGGGCCACACCTCGTACCCGTGGGCCGGGGGCGCGCCCGCGTCATGGGCGGCGAGCACCGCGTGGAAGTTGGTGCCGCCGAAGCCGAACGCGCTGACCCCGGCGAACCGTTCGGCCGCCGGGGCCGCCCAGGGCCGGGCCTCGTCGTGGAAGACGAAGGGGCTGTTCCCGGCGGACCAGGCGGCGTTGGGCTCGTCGAGGTGGAGGGTGGGCGGGGTGATGCCGGTGTGCAGGGCCATCGCCGCCTTGATCAGGCCCGCCAGGCCCGCCGCGCACTTGGTGTGGCCGAGCTGGGACTTGACCGAGCCGAGCGCGCAGCCGCCGGGAGCGGCGCCGTACTCGCTGAACATCGCGGTCAGCGTGGTGAGTTCGGTGCGGTCGCCGACCACGGTCCCGGTGCCGTGCGCCTCGACCAGACCGACCTGGGCGGGGGCGACCCCGGCCGCGCGGTAGGCCCGTTCCAGGGCGGCGCGCTGGCCCTCGGGACGGGGTGCGGTGAGCCCGAGGGAGCGGCCGTCGCTGGCGCTGCCGATGCCCTTGACCACGGCGTACACCCGGTCGCCGTCCCGTTCGGCGTCGGCCAGCCGCTTCAGGACCACACAGGCCACGCCCTCGCCGAGGACCGTGCCGTCGGCCGAGGCGTCGAACGTACGGGAGCGGCCGGTCGGCGAGAGCGCGCGCACCGAGGAGAACAGCAGGTAGTCGTTGATGCCGTTGTGCAGGTCGGCGCCGCCGCAGAGCACCAACTCACTGGTCCCTGCGGTCAGTTCCTTGCAGGCGACGTCGAGCGCGGCGAGCGAGGAGGCGCAGGCGGCGTCGACCGTGTAGTTGGCGCCGCCGAGGTCGAGGCGGTTGGCGATGCGGCCCGCGATCACGTTGGCGAGCATGCCGGGGAAGGAGTCCTCGGTGATCCTGGGCAGCTGTTCCTCGACGGCCGCCGGGATCTCGCCCAGATAGGCGGGCAGCACGGTGCGCAGGGTGGTCGCGCCGGACAGGTCGCTGCCGGACTCGGCTCCGAAGACCACCGACGTACGGGAGCGGTCGAACGGCCGCTCGCCGTACCCGGCGTCGTCGAGGGCCCGCCGGGCCGCCTCCAGGGCGAGCAGCTGCACCGGTTCGACGCTGCCGAGGGAGGCGGGCGGGATGCCGTACGCGAACGGGTCGAAGGGGATCGGCGGCAGGAACCCGCCCCACCGCGACGCGGTCGTCCCGGGGCGCTCGCCCGTGGGGTCGTGGTAGATCTCCGGGTCCCAGCGGTCGGCGGGCACCTCGGTCACCGCGTCGACGCCGCCCACGACGTTCGCCCAGTACGTGGGCAGGTCGGGGGCCTGGGGAAACATGCAGGCCATGCCGACGACGGCGATGTCGAGCGGCTGCGGCGCGGGCTCGTCGGGGCGGGCCGCGCCGACGGCGCCCAGATCCGCCCGTACCCGGGCGGCGGCGCGCTCCGCGAAGGCGGCGGCGCCCCGGCTCACGGCGTCGTGCAGATCGGCGACGGTGGTGGGCGCCGAGCGCAGCACGGCCACCTCTCCGGCCATGAACATCCCGGCGTCCAGCTGGCGCCGCTCGGGGACGGGCCGCAGCTCGTCCCCGTCCCGCTCCACGCCCTTGCTGGCGATGCGCAGCCGTCCGATGTTGAGCCGCTCCAGCTCCTCCCACACCTGCCGCTCGGGCGTGCCGGCCGCGCGCAGCCGGTCGCGGGTGGCCGCGTAGTCGGCGGTGTACGGGCTGGCCACGCACCGGGTGGCGTGGCCCGGGGCGCTCTCCAGGAGCGCGGTGGCCTCGGCGGCGATCAGACGGCGCTGGAAGGCCGGCCGGATGGCGCCGTGCTCCACGGCCTCGCCGGTGAACAGGTACGCGGTGCCCATGAGGACGCCGACGGCGGCGCCGTGCCCGGCGAGCGGGGCGGCGAGCGCGGCGGCCATGGCCGCCGACCGCTCGTCGTGGATGCCGCCCGCGAGCAGGACCTCGAAGTCGCGCGCGGATCCGGGGGCGGTGGCCGCGTACTCCTCGATGACGGCGAGTTGGGCCTCCCACAGCGGAAAGCTGTTGCGGGGGCCGACGTGTCCGCCGCATTCGGCGCCTTCGAAGACAAATCTACGCATGCCCATGTCAATGAACTGGGCGAGCAGGGCCGCCGACGGCACGTGCAGGAACGTCTTGACGCCCGCCGCCTCCAGATCGGCCGCCTGCGACGGCCGCCCGCCCGCGATGATCGCGTGCGTGGGCCGGACCGCCCGGACGGCCGCCAGCTGCTCGGCCCTGATCCGCCCGTCGGTGAACCCGAGGATGCCCACGCCCCAGGGGCGCGCGCCCAGTTCGGCGCGGGTCCGCTCCAGCAGGGCCCGACTCCGCTCGCCGTCGGACAGGGCGAGCGCCAGCATCGGCAGCGCCCCTTCGCGGGCGACGGCCGCCGCGAAGCCCGCGCGGTCGCTGACCCGCGTCATGGGCCCCTGGACCACCGGCAACCGCGTCCCGAGCGCCCGCGCCATCGCGGACCCCGCCCCGAGGATCCCGGATACGGGGGTGGGGGCGGACTGGGGGGCGTCGGGGTCGGTCGGCGGGGTGGGTGCCGGGACACCCTCGACCGCCGCCGAGCGCGACGCGGGCGCACCTCCCACCGCGCCCGGGGTCGGCGCGGGACCACCCCCCGCCACCGCCGCCACCGCCTCGCGCATCCCCCGTACGGTCGCGGACACCGTGCCCCAGCGCTCGGCGAAGGCGGCGGCGAGGAAACCGTCCTGACCGACGGGGAGTTCGCCGCCGTCGCGGGGGCGGCGCAGGGCCCGCACCCCGTCCACCACCGTCGTCTCCGAGCCGTCCATCGCCCGCAGCAGGGCCGCCGGGCCGTCCGGCAGGCCGGACTCCGCGAGCAGCGCGAGCTGGGCGTCCAGGACGACCCCGGCCGCGCCGCCGATGACGGCCGCGGCGGCCGTGCGCGGCCCGACGCCCCCGCACGCCCACACCGGCAGGTCGTACGCCGGGTCCGCGAGCAGCGCCTGGAGCAGCACGAACGTGCCGAGCCGGCCGCTCCGGCCGCCGCACTCGGCGCCGCGCGCGATCAGCCCGTACGCACCGCCTTCCGCCGCCGCGCACGCCTCGGCCCGGTCGGCCACTTCGGCCAACACCCGATGTTCAGCGGCCAGTTGGCGAATGTTCCAGCAGGTGTCGGCGGCGAGCACCACCACCGGCGGGAGCGCGCCGCCGCACTCCTCGGCGACCTCCTCGGGCGTCAGCGCGCACGCCGCCCCGACCCGTACGGCGAAGGCGCCGGCGGCCCAGCTCCCGACGAGGCCGAGCGCCTCGCGCGCGCGGCGGTCGCCCGTGCCGAGGTCCAGCACGCCGAGTCCCCCGGCCCGGCAGACGGCTGCCACGAGCCGGGGGTCGGGCTCACCGAAGGGACTCACTCCGATGACAAGTTCAGGGTTCGGCGCTACGGGCGTCATGAACACTCCGAATCAGACCGATGGAGCTGTGAGGGGGGTGCCGGCGGCGGGCCGTGCGGGGACCTCTGGGGCCGGCCCGTCGGACGGCCGGAGGCCGGGCCGTGCGGCGGTGCCGGTCCGCCGGGCGCGGGGAACGTAACGCCGCCGGGAAGTGCGCTGGTGCCAGGACTCGTACCGCTGCCGGGAGTTGCGGGAGGGCATGGTGCCGTGCGCGTCGACGCGGCCGGCTTCCGCACGGCCGGGGCCGACCTTACCGACCGGAAGGTGTGGCTGCCAGGGCGCATGACGGCGGCGGGCCGACGGCTTCCGCATGGCACCCACCACCTTCCTCTGACGTTCCGTCATATCTGACGTGCCATCACTTTGCAATCGCGCCCGAGCGATCGGCCGGTCGGGGACGGGAGCCGCCGCAGAGCGGCCCAAACGCCCCCAACCCGCCCACTCGCCACTCTTTGCGGCACCGGGAATTCCGGAATTCTCGCAGCGGCCGGGAAACGCGCCAGGCGCATTACTCAAAACTCCCGGAAATACGCACCGAGAAGACAAGAAGTCCCGCCCGCGCACTCACCGCGGTAACAAGAAAGGGAATCCACCGGGAGGTCCAACACCCTTGCATATCCCATGCCTTGACCGCCCACCTACTCGCAAGTAGTTTACGCATCCGAAACGCGGAACTTTCCGCCCTTCACAGGCCCTCACGCGAGTTTTCGTGTCAGTTCCGCACTGTCCGTACAACACACGAGAGGCAGCTCATGGGAGCTCACCACAAACGGGCCGGGGCGAGATCCGCTCTGGCCGTCGCCGCCGCGGGCGGTGTCGTCGCGGGGCTGCTCGGCTTCGCGGGCGCCGGGACCGCGCAGGCGGCGCCCGCCAAGCTCGTCCAGCAGTACGACTGCGTGTTCCCGCTGATCGGCAGCGACCCCATCGAGGCCACCATCACGGCCGAGATCCCCACCGAGATCGAGGTCGGCACACCGTCCCCCGCCTTCGCGGTCAACACGGCCACCAAGGTCAGCGCGCGGGCGGCGCAGGGGCTCGGCCTCGTCGGCGGCAAGACGCTCGAAGGCAAGGCCACGGCGACCGTCACGGTGTACACACCGGACGGGCCGCTCTCCGGGATCAGCGTCGAGAACACGGTCGACAAGACCAACATCCCCAGCCCGCCCGCCGACTTCACGGTCAACGCCAAGGGCAACGCCCCTTCGCTCACCTTCAACACCGCGGGCGACGCCCGCATCGAGGTGAACGGCATCGGACTGCACGACATGATCGTGCGCGACGCCAACGGCAAGCCGATCCAGCTGGTCACGGGCAAGGACACGTTCGACGCGCCGTGCACGCTGAAGTCGACGGACAAGGTCCTGGCGAGCTTCAAGGTCGTACCGAAGAACCCGACGAACCCCACCAACCCCACGAACCCTACGAACCCGACCAACCCCACGAATCCCACGAACCCGACCAACCCTACGAACCCCACCAACCCAACTGACCCTACGAACCCCACCAACCCGACCAACCCCACCGCCCCCTCGGGTTCGACCGCCCAGCAGAACCTGAGCACCCAGGTCAAGGCCGCGGCCGGCACGCTCTCCATGAGCCAGCCCGGTGACAACGTGGCCCTGTCCGCCGTGGACCAGGGCGTGGCCGGGGTCTCCAGCGGCAACCTCCAGACGGTCACCGTCAAGGACGCCCGCAACGGCGCCACCGGCTGGTCGCTGACCGGCAAGGTCACCGACTTCACCGGCACGGCCGGGGCGATCAGCGCCGACCAGCTGAGCTGGAAGCCCGCGTGCGTGTCGGCGCCCGGCTCGAAGAGCAACTGCGTGCCCGGCACCGAGGGCAAGGTCGGCACCGTCGGCGCGACCCTCGCCGGAGCGCCCGACGCGACCGCCACCGGCGGCCAGTTCACCGTGGACGGCGCGCTGTCGCTGAACGTCCCCGCGAGTACGGCGGCGGGCGACTACAAGGCCGTGCTCACCCTCACCCTGACCTGAGCCGCGCCTGCCCGTGGGCCGGTCGCACCCCGCGACCGGCCCCTTTCTCGCGTTCCTCGCGTTCCTCGCGTTCCTCGTATTTCTCGTGGGAGGGGATTTCGTATGAGCAGCAAGCAGCGCACCCGGCCGAGCGGAGACGGCGTCCCGCCGAGCGGGCACGGCACCCCGCCGAGCAGTCGCGGCACCGGGCGGCGGGCGGGGCCGCTCCTCCTCGCACTCGGCCTCCTGCTGGCGTGCGCGGCCCTGCCCGCGACGGCGGCGCGGGCCGCCGACAACGGCCGCTGGTCGGTCTTCCCGGTGCAGGGCAGGCCCGGCGCGCCCGCGCGCGCGTACTTCAAGATGACGGCGGACCGGGGCGAGACCGTACGCGACCGGGTGACCGTCAAGAACCTCGGCGCCGGGCCCGCCACCTTCCTGCTGTACGGGACGGACGGCTACAACACGCCCCGCGACGGCGGCTTCGCCGTGCGCGGCCGGAACGAGCGCATGACCGGCGTCGGCGCCTGGACCCACCTGGACCGGTCCCAGGTGACCCTCGCGCCGGGAGCCGAGGTCACCGTCCCGTTCACGGTCACCGTGCCCGAGGGCGCCGAGCCCGGCGACCACCCGGGTGCGGTCGTCGCGCTCGACACCCACCTGGGCCGGGCCGACGGGAACGGCGTCGCCGTCCAGCAGGCCGTCGGGGCGCGGGTCTACCTCAAGGTCAACGGGGCGCGTACGCGGGGGCTGCGCATCGAGGACGTGAAGTTCCGCTATGCCGCGCCGCTCGTCCCCGGCGCCCACCGGACCGCGACCATCTCGTACGCGCTGGTCAACAGCGGCAACGTGATGCTCTCGCCGCAGGTGGACCTGCGGGCCAAGGGCGTCTTCGGGCACACGGCCTTCGAACCCCCGGGCCACCGGCTGCCCGCCGAACTGCTGCCGGGCCAGCGCGTCGAGGTGACCCAGAAGTGGTCCGGCCCACCGCTCGTGGACTGGGGCAGCATCGAGGTCACCGCGAGCGACCGGGGCGGCGACCTGGTCGAGAACGCCGAGGTCGGGTACGCCACGGTGAACTGGACGGTCGTGGCGCTCGCCGGACTCGTCGTGCTCGGGGCGACGGCATGGCTGGTGCTGCGGCGCCGCGCGGCGGGTCGCGGGGAACGGGCCGCGCTCTAGGGCCGCCCGTCGTCACGTTCCGCCGTCGCCCGCAGGACGGCGCCCCACGACCGGAAGCGGCGACCGGCCCTATTCGGCCTCCTCGTCGCCCCGGATGCGCCCGGGCAGCCAGTGCACGGCCGCGATGCCCGCCGCGCCGAGGAGGCCGGCGCCGGTGAGCAGCAGGCCCGCCGCCGAGGTCCCGGTACCGGCGAGGCTGCCCCGGCCGTCGCCGGGGCCGTTGACGTGGGTGACGAGGTCGGTGCCGGTCGCACCGCCCGTGGTGCCCGTCCCGCCCGTTCCGGCGCCGCCCGCCGTGCCGGACGGAGGCGTGCTGCCCGCGGGGCCCGACGTGCCTCCGGGGCCGCTCGGCGCGGGGCCGGTCGGGGCCGGGCCCGAGGGGGCCGGGGAGCCCGGCGCGGAAGCGGTGGGCGCGGGGCCGGTCGGCGTCGGGGCGGTGGGGCTCGGGGAGGCCGGGCCGGTCGGGCCCGCGCCGGTGACGGTGAACCGGTGCAGGGTCCGGTTCTGGTCGGCGGGCCTGAGCACGCACGGCGCCTCGAACACGTCCCCGTACGGCGGGAGTTGGACCACCCGGCCCGTCGCGTCCCGGGCCGTCAGCTTCAGCGTGATCGCGTTGACGTCGATGGCGGCCGAGCCGGGCGTACGGAACGACAGCGACGGGGCCGATCCCGACGCGCGGACCTCGAAATCCCTCGCCGGGCCCGGCACGTCGGCCTTGGCCACGGCGGCGTCGACGCCCACGTCCAGCTGGGCCCCGCCCGGCAGGTTCACGGTGGCGCTCGCGGACGCGACGCCCTCCACGGTCTTCGCCCCCACCAGCCCCTGCGCCGCCCGTGCGCTCACCGTCGACAGCGCGTCGATGCGGATCGGGCCCGTCTGCGTACCGACCGGGACCGAGGCCGGCAGATCGGCGGTGATCGCGACCTTCACGGGGTCCGCGCCGATCAGGGGGAAGGCGCACTCGTACGTCTGCGAGAGCCGCGCCTCGACGGCGACCGCGCTCCCCGCCCCGCAGGTGAGCAGCACACCGCCCGTCAGCGCGAGCGCGGCCGAGCCGCCGAGCGCGTATCTCACCCTGGCCCTGCTGTGAGGAACTCCCATACTCAAGGGACGGTAGTGAGGCGCCCGGAGAACGGTCAACGGTCCATTCGCGCACGTCCGGAAATACGTCCGTGAATCATCGGCAACACGCACCGGACGACGAAAAAAGACCGGCCCCCTCATCATGTTGTGCCAATTCGGAATTCCCGGTCGCACGGTATGGAATTTCTCCTTGACCCCCACCCTACCGCTCAGTAGTTTTCCCAGCCGAACCGCCGAAAGGACCCCGACGCGAGAGGCAACTCATGGGAATTCAGAGGAAACGCGCCAAGGGCACGGTGTCCGCCCTGGCCATCACGGCCGCCACCGGCGTGGTCGCCGCCCTGGTGTCGGTGACCGCCGCGGGGCCCGCCGCCGCGGTACCGGCGACGCTGGCGCAGGACTACTCCTGCGTCTTCCCGCTGATCGGCGCCGACCCGATCCACGTCACCATCACCGCCGACATCCCGGCCGAGATACCGAAGGGTCAGGCCACCCCCGCCTTCGAGATCACCGCCAGCACCGTGGTCAGCTCCCGGGCGGCCCAGGGGCTCGCCCTGGTGGGCGCCAAGACGCTGGAGGGCAAGGCCACCGCCGACGTCACCGTGAACACCCCGTCCGGGCCGCTCAGCGGGATCAAGGTCGAGAACGACGTGGCCAAGGGCGACATCCCCAGCCCGCCGGCCGACTTCACCGTGGTCGCCACCGGCCACGCGCCCTCCCTCACCTTCGACCAGGTCGGGGACGGCAGCATCGACGTCGACAACATCTCCCTGCACGACATGATCGCCCGCGACGCCAACGGCAAGCCGGTCCAACTGGTCACCGGCAAGGACGCGTTCGACGCGGCGTGCACCCTCACGTCGACCGAGAAGACCCTCCACCGCTTCAAGGTCGTCGACACCAACCCTACGAACCCCACCAACCCTACGAACCCGACCAACCCAACGAACCCCACGGACCCGACCAACCCCACCAGCCCAACGAATCCAACCAACCCCACCGACCCTACGAATCCCACGAACCCAACCAACCCGACTGACCCCACCAACCCGACCAATCCCACCAATCCCACGAACCCGACCAATCCCACGAACCCGACCAACCCCACGGACCCGACCAACCCGACCAACCCCAACCCGCCCATCCATCTCAGTTACGGCCTCACCGGCAGTTCGGTGATCAAGGCGGCCAACGGGACCGCCGCCCTCAGCGGCGGCATCGACGCCGACTTCGACCTCGCCTCCGGCTCGTACAAGGCCGATCTGACGCTCGACCCGACCAGCGGCAAGTTCCAGATCCTCGGGTTCCTGCCCGCGACCGCGAAGATCCAGTTCCAGCAGGTCGGCCGGACGTCCGGCACGCTCAACGCGGCGGGTGACCTCACCGCCAAGTCGAACATGTACGTGAAGCTGCCCCAGATCTCCGTGTTCGGCATCCCGCTCGGCGGCGGCGCCCAGTGCGGCACCGGCACCCCGGCCGAGGTCAACCTCACCTCGGACGGCAAGTTCGACCCGCTGAGCGGGGGCAGCCTCAAGGGCACGTACACGCTGCCGCCGCTGAAGAACTGCGGGGCGCTCAACGACATCCTCAGCGCGTTCACCTCGGGCCCCGGCAACACGATCGGCATGGCGCTCGCGAAGAAGGGGTGACCGCCCGTTCTCCCCGCCGGACGGATTCACCGGCCGGCCCCCACACCGTCCGCGTCGGGGGCCGGCCGCTCGTCGCGGTCCGGCAACGGCGGGCGCCGCCGCCGCGCCACGAGCCCGGCGGCCCGCTCCCGTACCGCCACCAGGAAGCCCGTGGGCAGGAACACCAGGTCCGCCACGATCATCGACAGCGAGAAGTACGGCAGCCCGAGCAGCAGGCCGATCCCGATGTGTTCGGCGAAGAGCAGCGCCAGCAGGACGTTCTTGACCCGCCGGTCGAGCACGCTGAACGGGAAGGCGACCTGGACCAGCACCGTGCCGTAGGTCAGCGCCAGCACGGTGTAGGGGTGCGAGGAGAGGGCGTGCGAGAGCGCGGGGTACGGTTCGAGCCAGTCGAGGCCCGCCGACCAGTAGACGGCGGTCCCGTCCTGCCAGGAGGCGCCCTGGATCTTGTACCAGCCCGCCGACGCGTACAGCAGGCACACCTGGATCATCAGCATCAGCACCGCGCCGTTGTGCACCACATGGCCGATCAGCTCCAGGGTGCGGCGGGCGCCGGGACGGTCGCGCACCCCGCGCCACACCGCCTGGCCCGCCCAGCAGCCCCACAGCAGCAGCGCCCAGCCGCCGGTGAGCACCGCGAGCAGCGTGGCGCCGGTGAGGACCAGGCCGCAGGCCGCCCACAGGGCCACCCCGGTGCGGTCCGGGCGGTCGGCGTCCGCGAGGCGTCCGCGCCGCCGCGCGTCCAGCGACCACACCTGCCCGGCGCGCATGAAGACCAGGTAGATCGCGGTGATGCGGAAGATGGTGTCGCCCGCGTTCAGCACGTTCTCGTTCCGGTGGTCCAGCGACAGCACGCTCACCAGGAAGAGCAGCGAGGCCGTACGGGTGCGCCAGCCGAGCAACAGGGCCACGGCGACGGCCGCCGACAGCAGGTAGAACACCTCGAACCAGAGCTGCCCGCCGGACCAGCGCAGCACGCTGAACGCGTGGCTGCGGTCGAGCGAGTCCTCCGCCAGCCGCCAGCTCCAGGGGGCGTCCGGTCCCCAGATCCTCTCGCGCCGCCAGAACTCGTGGACCAGGAGCAGCAGCCACACCCCGCCCATCCCGATCCGTACGGCGGCGCTCTGGTAGGCCCACACCCGCGCGTCGCACGCCCGCCCGAGCACCCGGTCCAGCGCTCCTCCGAACAGGCGGGAGTACGTCAACCCGCCTTTGCCGCCCGCCATTTGACCACTCACGAGCTGTGCCCCTCCGCGAAGTCGGCCGTGTCCACCGGCCACCACGGATAGGTCCGCACCACCGGCGCGGCGCGGACCTCCGCGCGGCGCCAGGGCGGCGGGGGCACGGTGGTGTCGGTGGAGCGGAACTGGATCCGCTCGACGCGCGCGCCGGGCGGTGTGGCGGGCATCCGGGACAGCGCCAGCCGCTTCAGATACCGCTCGCTGTCGGTGCCGACGGGACCCACGGGCCGCTGTTGCGCGTCGTGCGTGGTGAGGAACGTCGACCAGGCGGTGGCCAGTTGCTGCCGGATCCGGCTGGGCAGCGGGTTGCCGTGCAGTTCGGCCAGGTCCTGGGCGGTCAGGTCCGTCCAGCGGCCGGTCGCCACGGTGCCGTCCGCCGTCCGCAGCTCGACGCGCGCGGCGACCGCCGTCATGGTCCTGGTGATGTCGGGGGCGAACAGCTGCCAGCTCTGGATGAACTCGGGCGCCAGGTACGAGTCCACTTTCGCGCCGATCGCGTCGGTGGCCGCGTTGCGCGGGGCCAGATGGAGGAAGGTCGCGCCGGTGTGGACGAGCAGACCCGCGGCGACGGCCACCGCGGCACCCGCCACGGCGAACCGCTGACCTCGCGTCAACTCGCCTACCACTGAGGTGCGTTCGGGTGCCGCGTCCATCGTGGCGACCTCACCCTCCCTGGGCCGCGGTGTCGGCCCGTGCGCAGTCCGGGTTGTCGTCGAACGCCTTGCGCAGCTCCGGCACCGACCGCAGGTCGTCCGCCGGTCCCTTGTACCGGGCCACCGCCCGCAGCGAGGCTCCCGCCGCGTCCAGCGCCGATCCCAGCGACTTCTGGTCGGTCACCTTCGCCCGCGCGAGCCTGCCCGCCGCGTCGCCGACGGAGGAGCGCGCCTTGTCCAGGTGGGCGAGCGCCGTGCCGTACGCGGCGGCGGCCCCCTCGACGGGCGGCGCGCCGTCCTTGCCCATGTCCGTGCGCAGGGCGGTGAGCCGGTCGGCCAGCGCGTGGAGGAAGTCGACCATCTGCTGCTGGGCGCGGGCCGGCCGGGTGCGGTCGACCGTGGGCACGGCCAGGCGGGCGCCGCTGTCGGCCAGGTGCGCGCAGACGCCGTCCGCCCAGTCGACCTCGGGCGGGGGCTGCGCGGAGGAGCCGCAGCCGGCGGCCGACGCGCCGACGGCCGCGAGCAGGGCGAGCCCCGCGACGGCCCGGCCGTACCGGCCCCGGGGAGGTGCGCTCGTGCGGGGAACTCCGGACAACACGTCTCCCACTCCCTCTCTCACTCCCTGCTCACTTCTGGTCGGCGCGGGGGTCGGCCGCGCGGTGGAAGGTGTCGATGGAGCTGATCCGCCAGGCGCCGTCCCGCTGGACGGCGTCGACGGCGAACATCGCCGCCGCGACCGTGGTGCCGCCGCTCCTGCCGGTGCGGGTGCTGCTCTGGTCGGCGAAGACCAGGACCCGTGCCCGGTCGCCGTCGACCCTCTCGACACCGCTGTCGGTGACGGTGGTGGACAGCACCAGCCGCTGCCCCGGCCCCTGTTGGCGCACCGGCCCGATCAGCGCCCGGTACTGGTCCACCGCCGCCCCGGTCAGCACGGACCGCGCTGCGGCGTCGCCGCGGCCCGGGTCGGTGTGGTCGTAGGAGAAGATCCGCTGGACGGCGTCCTCGACCGCGCCCTTCACCTCGCTGGTGCGGGCGGTGTCCGCGAGCGCGGTGTTGTGGCGGTCCGCCCCGCTGCGCCGGTCCTCTCCCCGGACGTGCGCGAGGACGGCGAACGCGGCCAGGAGCACGGTCAGGGCGGCCAGGACGAGCGGCGCCGCGGCCCTCCGCGTCGGCCGGCGCCCGGCCCGGGGCCGCCGCACGGGCCGTCCGCGCCCGGCCGGGGGCGCGGGGACGGGCCGCAGTGCGGCCAGTCGGCGGCGCCGGTTGACGAGGTGGCGGGTGGTCGACATCGTGGCCTCCGGGTCAGCTGCCGCTGGGGGCGGGTGTGGGGGCGACGGCGTCACCGACGGGGGCCTGGCCGAGGCGGCTGAGCTTCCAGCCCTCCGGGGTGCGGGTCAGTTCGCCAAGCATCCGGCTGTCCTTGGTCCCGCTGCCGTCCCCGGCGCTCCCCTTCGAGGTGCTCGCGCCGCCCTTGGCGCTCGTGCGGTCCGGCGCGACGACGGTGATCCGCAGGGCGACCATCACCCGGGCGCGGCCCGCCCGTTCGTCGAGTTCGGTGACGGCGCCGGAGAGCACTTCGGCCGTGGTGGTGGTCCCGGCGGCGCGCACCTGCTGCTCGAACCGGGTCCTGCTGTCCTTGAGTTCCTTGAGCAGGTCGCCGGTGGCCGACTCCTCCCAGAGGTCGAGGCCGTGCGCCAGATCGCCCTGGTCGAGGGTGTTCATGTTCTGTACGCCCTGCTCGCCCGCCTGCAGCACCTCGTCCCTGGCCGCCGCGAACGCGGCCCGCTCGTCATGGGCCGCCGCGTACCAGGAACCGCCGGTCCACACGGCGCAGCCGAGGGCCGAGGCGGCGGTGAGCAGGGTCACCGCCGTCCACGACGGCCGCCCGCGCCGTCCCGCCGCCGGCCCGCCCGTCCCGGGCCTGCGTGGCATGAGCCGCATGAGCACCTCCCCCACCCGCCCTAACGGGCCTCGATCTCCGTGATCCGCCAGTGGCCGCCGGTGTGTTCGGCGGTCACCGAGAGCTGCGCGGCCACCGTGGCCGCCTGCGCGCCGCGCCGGGTGCTGGTCTGGTCGAGGAAGAGCAGCAGTTCGGCGTGGGTGTCCGTGAGCCGGGTGACCCCGGCGCGGGAGACGCGGGTGGTGAGCGTCAGCCCCTGCTGCGGCACCCGCTGCTGGACCGTGCGGAACAGCTCCTCGTACTCCTTCGCCGCCCGCCCGCCGAGCAGCGCGCGGGCGTCGTCGTGGGTGCGGGCCAGCGTGGTGGGCCCGTAGCTGAACACCCGGCTCACCGCGCCGCCCACCTCGTCCAGCACCTGATCGGTGGCCGCGCGGTCGGTGAGCGCGTGGTTGGCTGCGGCCGGGGCGTCCCGCGCCTGCGCGGTCAGCAGGAGCAGGACGCCGCTGACGGCGGCCGGCACCGCGACGAGCAGGGGTACGAGGGCGCGCCGGGCGCGGGCGAGGGCCGCGGGCCGTCCGATCGCCGGGGGCCGCGTCCCGGGGGCCTCTTCCGTCGTCGTCATGTCCGCCCTCACCCCGTCCCGGCCGCGACGGCCGTCAGAGAGCCGACCTTCCAGCCCCCGCCGGTGCGCACGAGGCCCGTCTCGAAACGTTTGCGGTCGGTGACCGGTGCGCCGCTGCGGGGAGTGGACTCGATCCGTACGGTCGCGATCAGCCGGGCGGTCCCGGCCCGGTCGTCGAGCTCGGTGACGGCCGCGCCGGTGACCTGGGCCCGGGTCGTGGTGCCCTGCTCCTTGAGCACCTGGGCGCTCTTGGCGCGCTCCGCGCTCAGCTGCTCCCGCAGCGGGCCGGTGGTCACGTCGAGCCAGGCGGCGAGATCGGCGTCGACCCGGCCGCCGTCCAGGGAGTTGAGCCGGGCCACCGCGCGCCGCCCGGCGGCGAGCGCGGCGTCGCGGCTCCTGGCGTGGGCGAGGTCGCCGTCGCCGCGGGCCCGCGCGTACGACCAGCCGGAGACCGCGCACAGCGCCAGCGCGAGCGCGAGCGCGGTGAGCAGCAGTACGCGTCCGGTCCGGGCCCGGTTCACTCCCCCACCCCCAGCAGACCGGCCAGGCCGGACGGGCTGTGCGGCGGCAGCGCGGGCGCGCCCAGCGCTCCGGGGCCCGGGCCCGCGAGCGAGCCGGGGACGGCGGGTGCCGGGACCGGGGCGGTGGGGGCGTTGCCCGAGCCGCGCACGTTCTGGCCGCTGCCGGGCGGGGCCGTGCAGCGGGCGGCCGTGTTCACGGGCGGGCCCTCGGAGGTGTCGGTGCCGTCGCGGTACCGCGTGCCCTCGTAGCCGGTCGTGCAGGGCAGCGGCTGGAAGAAGGTGGTGACCAGCCCGAAGTCGGCCGCGCCGGGCCCGACGGCGGTGGCGCCCGCGGCGGCGGCGCGGGGCAGCCGCACCATCAGCTCCTGGATGCCGTGCTGCCGGGTGACCAGGAGTTCGGAGGTGGTGGTGAGGTTCGCGAGGAGCACGCTGAGACCGGGGTCGGTGTCGTGCAGGAGCGCCGTGAACTCCTCGGCCGTGCGCGGGGTTTCGTCGATGACCCGGCGCAGGTCGGAGTCGGAGTCCTTGAGCCGGCGGGCGAGCCGGCGGGCGCCGGTGGCGAAGGAGGTGAGCGCCCGGGCGCTGTCGGCCTGGGTCTTCAGTACGGTCTCGCCGTCCACCAGCAGCCGGGTGGTGGCGGGCAGGGCCCGGTCGGCGGAGTTGAGGAAGTCGCTGCCCGCGTCCAGGAGCACCTGGAGGTTGGCGCCCTGTCCGGAGAGGGAGCGGCCCAGTTCGTCGACGGCGGTGCGCAGTTCGTCCGTGGGGACGGAGGCGGCCAGGTCGTTGACGCTCGTCAGGAGGGTGGTGATCGGGGCGGGGGTGCTGGTGTCGGCGCGGGCGACCGTGTCGCCGTCGCCCAGGTACGGTCCGTGGTCGGTGCGGGGCAGCAGGTCCAGGTACTGCTCGCCGACCGCCGAGAGCCCGGCCACCTTGGCCCGCAGGTCGGCGGGGATGGGCGGGGTGCCGTGCTTGATGGCGAGCCGCGCCTCCACGCCGTCGCCGGTGAGCCCGATGGAGCGGACCCGGCCGACGTCGACGCCCCGGTAGGTGACGTCGGAGCCGGTGAACAGTCCGCCCGTCTCGGCGAGTTCGACGCGTACGGTGTACGAGCCGGGGGCGCCGACATAGCGGCCGAGGTCCGCGTACGTCACCCCGATGTAGCCCAGCACCAGCGCGCCGAGCAGCAGGAAGGCGAGGTTCTTGAGGTGGACGGCGGGGGTGGTCACCGGGCGCCGCCTTCCCTGGGGACGGCCGGAAGCGGCAGCGGGGGCGCGGCGGCGCCCGTGCCGCCCGTGGCGCCCGCTCCGGCGGGCAGGATCATGGTGCCGGGCGGGGCGGCGACCTTGAGGTACACATTGAGGTAGTCGCCCTTGACGCCGCTGAGGACCTCGTCGGTGAACGGGTAGGTCAGCAGCACCTGGAGCGAGGCGGGCAGGTCGGAGCCCGCGTCGGCGAGCCCCTTGAGGGTGGGGGCGAGGGCCCGCAGGTCGGCCACCAGGTCGTCCTTGGTGCGGTCGACGGTGGACACGGCCGTGCCGGAGAGGGTGTCGAGCGCGCGGAGCATGGTGACGAGCGAACCGCGCTGCTGCTGGAGGACCTTGAGGCCGGGCCCGAGCCGGTCGAGTACCGCGCCGACCTCGGTGTCGCGGGCGGCCAGGGTGGCCGAGAGCCGGTCGAGGCCGTCGAGCGCGCCGGTGAGGTCGCCCCGGTGCGCGTCGAGGTTCCTGGCGAACGCGCTGATCCGGGTGAGGACCGAGCGGGCCGAGGACTGGCGGCCGTCGAGGGCCCGGTTCAGCTCGCGCGTGATGGTGTTGATCTGCTGCACGCCGCCGCCGTTGAGGAGCATCGACAGCGCGCCGAACACCTCCTCGACCTCGGCGTTGCGGTTGGTGCGCGCCAGGGGGATGACCGCGCCGTCGGCGAGCCGTCCCGCCGGCTGCGCGGTCCGGGGCCGGGCGGGTGCGCCGGGGCGCGCCGCGAGGTCGCCGGGCGCGATCAGCTGGACGTACTTCTCGCCGAGCAGGCTGGACTGCTCCAGGTTGGCGTAGGCGTCGGCGGGCAGGCGGACCTTGCCGTTGACCTTCATGGTGACGTGGGCCAGCCAGTCGCCGCGGCTCACCGTGATCTTCTCGACGCGGCCCACCGGTACGTCGTTGACCTTGACCGAGGACTGCGGGAAGAGACTGGTGACGTCCTTGAAGACGGCGGTGACGCGGTAGGGGTGGCTCCCGAGGGCGGCGCCGCCGGGCAGCGGCAGGTCCTCGACGCCGCCGAGCGAGGGCAGGGTGCAGCCGCCGGGCAGCAGGGCGAGCCCGGTGACGACGGCGACCGCGCACAGGGCGGTCCCGGCCCGTGCCGTGGCGCGCCTCATCGCCCGCCGCCCTGTCCCGGCGCCCCGGACGCCCGGCCGAAGGTCTCGGCGGCGGGCAGCGGCAGGGTGGCGATCTCGTTGAGGTCGGCGCGCCCGTCGATGGTGCGGGTGGCCGGGTCGTAGGCGTTCTCCAGGTTGGCGGCGGCCAGCGGGAGGGTGTCCAGGGCCTCGGCCAGGGAGGTGCGCTGGTCGACGAGGGAGCGGGTCAGCGCGGCGAGTTTGTCGACGTCCTTCTTGAGCCGTCCCCGGTTGTCGTGGACGAACGCGCGCACCTGGCCGAGGGCCGTCCCGAGCTGCTTGAGGGCGGCGGCCAGGTCGTCCTTCTCCCCGGCGAGGAAGGTGGTGACGTCGGCGAGCTGCCGCTCGGTGGTGCTCACGGTGGTGTCGTTCTCCTTCAGCATGGTGACGAAGGACTGGAGTTGCCGTACGGTCCGCACGAGTTGGGGGCCCGATCCGCCGAGCACCTTGGCGGCGCCGCCGAGCTGCTGGATGCTGCGGCCGATCGCGTCGCCGTTGCCCTTGAGGTTCCTGGCGCCGGTGCCGATGAGTCCGGCGAGGGCGCCGTCGCTGTTGGCGCCCCCGGGACCGAGCGCCTGGGCGAGCGAGGTGACGCCGGCGGCCAGGTCGTCGATTTCCATCGGCGTCGCGGTCCGCTCCACCGGGATGACCTCGCCGTCCCGCAGCACCGGCCCGCTGCCGCTGTAGGCGGGGGCGAGCTGGACGAAGCGGCCCGAGACGACGCTGGGCGCGACCACCACGGCCCGCACCAGCCGCGGTATCCGCACGCCCGGGCGCACCTTGAGCGTGACCCGCACCCGTGTGCCCTCGGGCCGGATCCGGCCGACGCTGCCGACCCGTACGCCCAGGACCCGCAGGTCCGACCCTTCGTGCACGCCGACCGTGCGGTCGAAGTACGCGGTGACGCGCAGGCCGTCGCCGCCGCCCAGCGCGCGTACGCCGACGGCGGTGGCCGCGGCGGCCAGCAGGACGAACGCCAGGCCGAGCGCGAGCAGGCCGCGGCGGGCGGGGAGCACGGTTCGAAGGGACATCAACTGCCGCCTCCCTTACCGGGTCTGGGAGGCATGCAGCCGTCCGGTGGAGTGGTGCCGGGGGGCAGATAGCTCCGGGGGACCAGGCCGCACAGATAGGTGTCCATCCAGCGGCCGTTGCCCAGGGTGTTGCCGACCAGGCGGTAGTAGGGGCCCGCCTGCGCCAGGATCCGGTCGAGGCTCGTCTTGTTCCGCATCAGGACGTCGGTGACGCGGTCGAGCGCGTCGAGGGCGGGCCCGAGGCGGTTCGCGTTGTCCGCGACGACCCCGCTGAGCTGGGCGCCGAGCTGCTGGGCGCCGGTGAGCAGGGTGCGGATCGCGGCCCGGCGGCGGCCGACCTCGTCGAGCAGCAGCCCGCCGTTCGTGAGCAGGTCGCGCACCCGGTCCTTCTTGGCGTCCAGGGTCCGGGTGATCCGGTCGCTGTCCTGGAGGAGCCGGGTGATCTGCTCGTCGCGGCTCGCGATGGTCAGCGACAGGCCGGCGAGCCCGTCGACGGCCTTGGAGACGTTCGGCGGGGTGTTGGCGAAGGCCGTGGAGATCGACCGGAAGCTCTGCGCCAGGGTGCGGGTGTCGAGGGCGCCGACGGTCTCGCCGAGCCCGCTGAGCGCGTCGAGCACGTCGTACGGGGAGGTGGTGCGGGTGATCGGAATGCGGTGGTGCGGGTTCTGGGCGGCGGTGCCGCGCGGGTCGACGGCCAGGTACTTGGAGCCGAGCAGGGTCTTGATGGCGATGCCCACGGTGCTGGCGTCGCCGATCCAGGCGTCCTTCACGGTGAAGGCGACCTTCACCTTGGGTCCGTCGAGTCCGACGCTGTCGACCTGGCCGACCTTGACGCCCGCCACCCGTACGTCGTCGCCGTGGTGGAGCCCGGCGGCCTCCTTGAAGTCGGCGCTGTAGTGGGTGCCGCCGCCGATCAGGGGCAGCGAGCGGACGTGGTACACGAGGAGGGCGAGCAGCGTCATGGTGAGCAGCCCGGCGACCGCGATCGCCGCCGGGTGCCGCTCGCTCAGCGGCCGGCGGGCCGGACGCGGGCCGGGCCGGACGCGCCGCGGCCGTAGGCGGATCATCGGCGGCACCTCTCGTCCTTGAGCGCCACGCCGGTGGGGGGCGGGCTGCCGTCGTCGGTGGTGACCCCGGTGACGGTGGCCTCGCACAGATAGAGGTTGAGCCAGGAGCCGTACGAGGCGAGGCGGGTGACGGCCCGCATCTTGGCGGGGGTGCGCTGAAGGAAGCGTTCCAGGAGCGTGCCGTTGTCGGCGAGGGTGGCCGAGACGCGGCCGAGCTGGTCGACGCCGGACCGGAGCGGCGCGCGGCTCTCGTCGAGCAGTCCGGCGGTGCTGGTCGTCAGCGCGGCGAGGGCGCTGACCGCGTCCCCGATGGGCTCGCGGTCCCCGGACAGGCCCGCCACCAGCTCGTCCAGGGTGTCGATGAGCCCGGTGACCCGCGCCTCGCGGGTGTTGACGGTGTTCAGCACGGTGGTGAGGTTGCCGATCACCGAGCCGATCACCGCGTCCTTGGCGGCCAGGGTGCTGGTGACCGATCCGATGGTGGTGACCAGGCTGTCCACGGTGGGCCCCTCGCCCTGGAGGACCTGGACGACCGAGGCGGCCAGCTTGTTGGTGTCGGCCGGGGAGAGCGCCTGGAAGAGCGGCTGGAAGCCGTTGAACAGCTGGGTGAGGTCCAGGGCGGGCGTGGTGCGGCGCAGCGCGATGGTGGCGCCGGGCCGCAGCGGCGGCTGCCCGACCGGCCCGGTGCCGCGCTCCAGGGCGATGTAGCGCTGGCCGACCATGTTGAGGTACTTGACGGCGGCGGTGCTGGAGGCGGGCAGTACCCGGCCCTTCTCCACCGAGAACCGCACCTCGGCGTACCGGCGCTGGACGATGCCCACCGACTCCACCCGGCCGACCTTGACGCCGGCGATGCGTACGGAGTCGCCCGCGACCACTCCGGTGGCGTCGGTGAACCAGGCCCGGTACGAGTCCTTCGCGCCCGAGTCCGTACCGCTGATGCCGAGCGCCAGCGCGGTGGTGGCGACCACGGTGACCAGGACGAAGACCGCCGACTTGAGGATCGGCCCGGTGAGCGGGGAGCGGGTCACCGCAGTCTCACCTCCGCTCCGCGCAGCAGCGGCCCGGTGAGCACGCTGGACCAGCCGGGCAGGGCGGCCGGCGGCTTTCCGTCCCCGGCCGCCAGCACCTCGTTCACCAGGGTGTTCTCCTGCGGCGAGTTGGCGGGGCCGAGTCCGCCGCCGACCACGGCGAGCGCGGCCGGGGCCACGGCCGCCGGGGCGCGGCCCGCCGCGGGGCCGCCGTAGGGCACCGGGTAGCAGGCGGGGCCGTCGGTGGCGGTGTAGCGCGGGGTGTCCTGGCCGGGCCGGTAGGCGCCCCGGTCCGGGACCACGGTGACGTCGACGTGCAGTCCGGGCTCGTCGGTGCCCTTGCCGAGGGCGCGGTCCATCGCGGGGACGAAGTCGGCGAGGGTCCGCAGCGTGCAGGGGAAGGCCGGGGCGTACGCGCCGAAGATCTGGAGCGGGGGGCGGGCCGCGGCGGTGACCCGGATGAGGTTGGCCCGGTTCCGCCGGATCCAGTCGGTGAGGGTCTGGGAGGAGCTGGTCACCGACGCGTACACCGCGGACAGTTCGCGCTGCTTGGCGGCGAGGGTGGCGCTGGTGGTGGTCGCGTCGTAGAGCGCGTCGACGATGTCCGGCGCGGCCTGCGCGTACCCCTGGCTGACCCGGACGAACTCGGCGACGTCCCGGTTGAGGACGGGCAGATCGGGGTTCAACTCGGCGAGGTAGGCGTCGAGTTGGGCCAGTGAGGCGCCGAGCCGGGAACCGCGTCCGCGCAGGGCGTCCGAGACGGCCGTCAGCGTCGCCGACAGCTTCTGCGGCTGTACGGCGGTGAGCAGCGGCAGCAGGTTGTCCAGCGCGCTGTCCAGCTCGACGGCGTCCCGGCTGCGGTCCTTGGGGATCACGCTGCCGGGCGCGAGCGGGCGGCCGGAGGGGTGCGCGGGCGGGACGAGCGCCACATAGCGCTGGCCGAAGAGGGTGGTGGGCAGCAGGCGCGCGGACACGTCGGCGGGCACCCGGCGCAGCTGGCCCGGTCGCAGGGCGAGGGTGAGGCGGGCGGTGTCCCCGTCGGTGTCGATCCGGTCGACCCGCCCGATGACCACGCCCCGCAGCTTCACATCGGCCTGCGGGCGCATCTCGTTGCCGACCGAGCCGGTCTCCACGACCACCCTGGCCGTGTGCTCGAAGTCGTGGTGGTAGACGGCCAGGGAGAGCCGGATCAGCAGGACGGGCAGCAGGACGTAGACGAGTCCGGCCAGTCTGCGGCGGCGGGCGAGGGCGGTGTCGTCCGGCCGGGTCCGCGCCCGGCGCCCGGCCCGCCGCTCCCGCACCGGCGCGCTCATCCCGCCACCTTGACCGTGGTGGTGGCGCCCCACAGCGCCAGGCTGAGGAAGAAGTCGGTGACGCTGATCAGCACGATCGCGGTGCGCACCGAGCGGCCGACCGCCACGCCCACCCCGGCCGGGCCGCCTTCGGCCCGGAAGCCGTAGTAGCAGTGCGCCATGATCACCAGAACGCTGAAGACCAGCACCTTCACGAACGACAGGAGGACGTCGCCGGGGGCGAGGAAGAGGTGGAAGTAGTGGTCGTAGGTGCCGGTGGACTGGTTGTTGAAGAGGGTGGTGACCGCACGCGAGGCCAGGTACGAACCGAGCAGCCCGATCCCGTACAGCGGGACGATGGCCAGCGCGCCGGCGACGATCCGGGTGGAGACGAGATAGGGCATCGACCGCACCCCCATGCTCTCCAGGGCGTCCACCTCCTCGTTGATCCGCATCGCGCCGAGCTGGGCGGTGAAGCCCGCGCCGACGGTGGTGGAGAGGGAGAGCGCGGCGACCAGCGGGGCGATCTCGCGGGTGTTGAAGTACGCGGAGACGAAGCCGGTGAACGCGTCGGTGCCGATCTGGCTGAGCGCCGCGTACCCCTGGAGGCCGACGACCGTACCGGTGAAGACGGTGATGCCGATCATCACGCCGACCGTGCCGCCGATCACGCTCAGCCCGCCGGTGCCGAAGGTGACTTCGGCGAGCAGCCGCTGGATCTCCTTGGGGTAGCGGCGCACCGCGCGCGGGATCCACAGGAGGGCGCGCAGATGGAAGAGGAGCTCGTCGCCGGGGCGGTCCAGCAGCCGCAGCAGCCGGCCCGGGCGCCGCTCGCGGGTGCCCGTCGTGCGACGCCGGGCCCGGACCCGGTCCACCAGCGCCATCTCACAGCCCCTTCGCCGGTACGAGCTGGAGGTAGAGGGCGGTGAGCACCGTGTTCACGAAGAAGAGGAGCAGGAAGGTGAAGACGACCGACTGGTTCACGGCGTCGCCCACCCCCTTCGGCCCGCCCTTGGGCCGCAGCCCCCGGTACGCGGCGACCACCCCGGCGATGAACCCGAAGACCAGCGCCTTGAACTCGCCGATCAGCAGGTCGGAGAGCTGGGCGAGGGCGGAGAAGCTGGAGAGGTAGGCGCCCGGGGTGCCGTGCTGCATGACCACGGAGAAGAAGTAGCCGCCGAGCGTGCCGACCACGGAGACCAGGCCGTTCAGGAGCAGCCCGACCGACATCACCGCGAGCACCCGGGGCACCACCAGCCGCTGGACCGGGGAGACGCCCATCACCGCCATGGCGTCCAGCTCCTCGCGGATGGTGCGCGAGCCGAGGTCGGCGCAGATCGCCGAGCCCGCCACCCCGGAGATCAGCAGCGACACGATGAGCGGGCTGGCCTGCTGCACCAGGACCAGGACGCTGGCGCCGCCGGTGAAGGACTGCGCCCCGAACTGCTGGATGAGGGAGCCCACTTGGAGGGCGATGACCGCGCCGAACGGGATCGTCACCAGCATCGCGGGCAGGATGGTCACACTGGCGATGAACCAGAACTGCTCGATGAACTCCCTTGCGGGAAAGGGCCGTCGGAAGGTGAGGCGGACCACGTTCCCGCTCAGCGCGAACAGCCTGCCCGTCTCGCGCAGCGGCTCCAGGGCCCGCAGCGGCGGCCGGGGCGGCGGCTCGGCGCCGGGCCCGGGGCCGGACGGCTTCGCCGGGGCGCTCACGCGGCGCTCCGCAGATCCGCCTCGACGGCCGCGCGGGCCGCGGGCGGCAGGGTGTGCAGCAGCTCGCGCACCCGGGCGCGGCGGCGTTCGACCGCGCGGCGCGGCGGCAGGCCCGGGGTCGGCTGGAGCTGCGGGGCCACCGTGCGCGGGACGGGCGGCCCGGCGATCAGTCCGTGCGCGGCCTCCTGGGCGATGGTCGCCCGGTCCTTCTCCTCGGCCATCCCGATCGGCCCGGCCCTGCGCCCGTTGAGGAACTGGTCGACGACCGGTTCCTCGCTGGTCAGCAGCACCTCGCGGGGCCCGAACGCGACGAGGTCGCGGCAGAACAGCATCCCCATGTTGTCGGGGACCGTGGTCGCGATGTCGATGTTGTGGGTGACGATCAGCATCGTCGCGTCGAGCCGGGTGTTGATGTCGATGAGCAGCTGGGAGAGGTAGGAGGTGCGCACCGGGTCGAGGCCCGAGTCCGGCTCGTCGCAGAGGATGATCTGCGGGTCGAGCACCAGGGCGCGGGCGAGCCCGGCCCGTTTGCGCATGCCGCCGGAGATCTCGCCGGGCAGCTTGCGCTCGGCGCCGGCGAGGCCGACGGTCTCCATGCGCTCCATGACGATCCGCCGGATCTCCGGCTCCTTCTTGCGGGTGTGTTCGCGCAGCGGGAAGGCGATGTTGTCGAAGAGGCTCATCGAGCCGAACAGGGCGCCGTCCTGGAAGAGCAGCCCGAACAGCTTGCGCGCCTCGAAGACGTCCCGCTCCCGGCCGTTCGCCATGTCGACGCCGTCGACCAGGACCCGGCCCCGGTCGGGGCGCAGCAGCCCGACGAGCGCCTTCAGGAAGACGGTCTTGCCGGTGCCGGAGGGGCCGAGCATCACGCTGATCTCCCCGGCGGGCAGGGTGAGCGTGACGTCCTGCCAGATGTTCTGACGGCCGAAGGTCTTGGTCAGCCCCTCGACGACCACGTCGATTCCCATGGCTTCGCGGCTCCTCAGCGCTGGGGCAGTTCGGGGACGGGCGGGGCGCTCCCGGCGCCCGCGAGCCGGCCCTGGCGGATCCGGACGGCGTTGTCCGGGCCGGAGAGGGCGGCGGTGAACAGACGGGACAGGTCCTCGCCGTGGCTGGTGCAGCCGGTGAACGGGGGGATGGTGATCCGGCCGTCGAGCACTCCGCCGGTCAGGAAGTCGTAGGCGCCGCCGAGCACGGTGTCGACGGGTCGCGCGGTGCGGCAGCGCGGGCCGACGTCCAGGGGCGTGCCGCCCACGCGCACGTCGTGGACGCGCAGGTACTGCCGGTAGGCGACGGTCGTGGTGAAGGTCTGGCCGCGCCGGACGTTCACCACGGTGACCGCCTGCGGCTCGAAGGTGATGCGGGCGCTGGTGGGCTGGAAGCCGAAGACGAGGAAGGTGGATTCGGCGTCGGGGAAGCCGAGCACCCCGACGGAGTCCGACTCGTCGTAGTCGGTGGCCGAGACCGTGCGCCGGCCGAGGTCGAGGTGGAGCAGGCCCGGGGTGCCGCGCGGATCGTTGACGACCATCGCGCTGCCCAGCTTACGGACGGTGGCGTACCCGACGGCCACCACGCACAGCGAGGCCCCCAGGCTGCCCTCGACGGCCCCCGGCGGCGGCTTGGGCAGTCTGCTGCGGTCCAGCTCGCCCGTCGGGCGGTCGGCCGGGCAGACGGGTGCGGCGGCCAGGGGGCGGGGGGCGACCTGGATCGGGGGCGGCGGGGCGGCGCCGTCCTTGGGGACGGGGGCGCCCGGCTCCGCGCCGAGTACGGTCCAACGGGCCAGCAGGGGGCCCGGGTTGCGGGCCGGTGCGCAGCGCACCTCGACGGGGCCGGCCGGGGACGGGGAGGGGGGTGTGCCGGACGCCTCCGGGGCCGGGGCGGTGGACGCCGCCGACGCGCCCGGGGCCGGGCCGGAGGCGGCGGGGGGTGTGGGGCCGGGGGCGGTGGGTGAGCCCGGCGCCGGGGCGGTGGGCGCGGGCGAGCCCGGCGCCGCCCGGAGCAGCAGCGTCAACTCGCCTGCCGTCAGCGTGACTTCGCCGGGTTCGCGCAGGGTCACCGGTGGCACCGGGCCCGCGAAGGACGGCTCCGTTCCCGCGGGCGCGTCGAGGTCGGCCCAGTCCGCCCGGGCCGAGCGGCCGTTCTGGGCGGCCTCGACCGAGAGCCGGGCCGTGCCGGAGACCTCGGTGGCGCCGGGCGGCAGCAGCGCGGCCCGCGCCTGCGGAGTCAACTCCGGCCGTACGGAGAACCGTTCGGTCGCACTCGGCGCACCGGGGCGGCCCTCGCGCGGATACGCTCCGGCGAAGGAGACGGTGACGGGCACGCGCACCGCGCCCGCCGCACAGTCGTAAATGGCCTGAACGCCGGTCTCCCGGTCCCGCGCGGTCGTCCCCGACGCGGGGACGAGACCGAGGAGAAGCGCGAGCGCGACGACCGGTGCGGCGGACAAAGCCGCACCGCGCCGGTCGAATGCACCACTCATGGCTCTTCTCCTGTGAAATAGCGGACCCGCACCGGGAACAGCCGATGACGCCGTGACGTTACGTACGGGTAACCCGGCGCCGCAATACCGCTTCCGCGCGAATCTTCACGTGCTTCGCCGACCGGGAGTTATTTGTCACCGGCGCAACAATTCCGGGTGCTCGCTTTGTCAACGCGGGCAGGGATCGCGGGCGCGCGAAAGTGCGGGGCCTCGCGGTCCGGGGGGACGGATCGCGGGGCCCCGCGGGGAACCGCGGCCCTTGGGGCAGAGGGCCGCGCTCCGGGGAACGGACGTCCGCGGGCTCGCCGTGAGGGGCGGCGAGGGCGTCGGCCCGTGGCACCAGGACGCTACGCGCGGGGAATCCGGCGGCGCAATAAGCGACGGACGAATCCGGCCGCGCCCACCGCCACGCGCACCGACGTTATTGCGCCGCGGTGAACAGCTCCCGAAAATTCGTACATGGGTCAACGTTTTCCGGCCTGTTGCGGGAATCCGATTGCCCGCCCCCGCCCCGGCGGGCATCTTTGTGTGCGCCGGATCGTGAAGTCGTCGCGGTCCGGACTTTTTCTCCGTACGCACGGGTGCCCTTCGGGCGCGGGCTGGTCTATGTTGCAGATGTTGTGCGTTGACGTAGGCCCGGCAGCAGGCCCAGGTGCGTCGCCCACTTGCGCCGAACGTCGAGCCGTACGTCCCGGCCAGTGAAAGGGACAGCGCATGCCGAACGCCCTCCACACCGGGGCCTCCGGAGAGCAGCTCGGACCGATCCCCCGGGAGCTCGCCACGATCATGTGGCCCGAACTCCCGCCGCTGCTGGACGAGATCAAGGCCGAGGTGCTCCGGGTCTATCCGGAGTACGCGGACGTCTTCGCGGGCCCGCACGGCCGGTTCGCGCACGCGGCGATCGAGCAGAGCCTGACCATCTTCGTCGACCAGGTGGTGCGCCCCTCGGTGCCCTCGCCGCTGCGGGACGAGATGTTCCGCACGCTCGGCCGCTACGCCGCGCTCCAGGGCCGCAGCCTGGACACCCTGCGCGGCACGTTCCGGGTCGGCGCCCGGGTCGCGCTGCGGCACACCAAGAAGGTCGGCAAGCGCTACAACCTCTCCCCCGTCTTCATGCTCTCCTTCGCGGACACCCTCTTCGCGTACATGGACCAGCTGGAGGCGCTGGCCAGCGAGGGCTATCTGGACGCCGGGGCCGCCGCCCGGGAGGACCCCGACGAGCTGCGAAGAAAGATCCTGCGGCTGATCGCCTCCGGCAGCGGCACCCCCCGGGCCACCCTGGTCGAACTCGCCGAGCGGGCGGGCTGGCAGCTGCCCGAGGAGGTGAGCCTGGTCGCGCTGAGCACCGGGGCCCGCCCGGCCCGCACCGCGCTCCACGGCGACATGCTGCTCGACCTCGGCGACCCCCAGCCGTATCTGCTGGTGCCGGGCGCCCTGGACACCGGGCGGCGCAAGGCGCTCGTCCGGGCGCTGGGCGGGGCGCGCGCGGCGGCCGGTCCGACCGTGCCGCCCTCGGGCGCGGCCGACTCGCTGCGCTGGGCGCGCCAGGCGCTCGGCCTGGCGCTGGCCGGGATCATCGAGGAGACCCCGGTCGTGCACACCTCCGACCATCTCGTCACCCTGCTGCTGATGTCCGACCCGGCGCTGCTGGAACAGCTCGCCGCCCGGGAGCTCTCCCCGCTCCAGGGCCAGACCGCGACCCGCCGGGAACGGCTGACCGAGACGCTGCGCACCTGGCTGGCCACGCGCGGCACCGCCGCGCAGATCGGCGAGGTGCTGCACATCCACCCGCAGACCGTCCGCTACCGCATGCGCAACCTCGACGCGGCCTTCGGGCGCCGGCTCACCGACCCCGACCACCGGTTCGCGACCGAGATCGTGCTGCGGGCGATGCATCTGCGCGAGCGCGCCGCCGCCCGTCCCGCCGTGCCGCCACCGGCCCGCCCGCGCACCCACGTTAACGCGCCGCGCCCCGCCCGCCCCCGCCCCGGCGCCAACGCTGACCAGCACTGACAACAACGTCCGGAATTCTGCTCACTCCCGGACCAAAAACCGGCCGGGGCGCCCCGGCCGGCTCAGGCTTCGCCGTACAGCCGCGCCACCTCGTCCGCGTACGCGGCGGCCACCGCCTGCCGTTTGATCTTCAGGGACGGGGTGAGCAGTCCGTTCGCCTCGGTGAACTCCCCCGCCACCAGCCGGAACCGGCGGATCGACTCGGCGCGCGAGACGGCCCGGTTGGCGTGGTCGACGGCCCGCTGGACGTACGCGAGGAGATCCGGGTCGGCCACCAGCTCCTCGACCGGGGTGTCCTTCGCCCGGCCGCGCACGCCCAGCCAGTGCGCCAGCGCCTCGGGGTCCAGGGTGATCAGCGCGGCGACGTAGGAGCGGTTGTCGCCGACGACCAGGCACTGGCCGACGGGCGGGCGGCTGCGCAGCCGGTCCTCCAGCAGGCTCGGGGAGACGTTCTTGCCGCCGGAGGTCACCAGGATGTCCTTCTTGCGGCCGGTGATGGCGAGATAGCCGTCGTCGTCGAAGCCGCCGAGGTCACCGGTGGCCAACCAGCCGTCGCTGGCGGGCTGTTGGGGCGGCTTCGGGTCATTCCAGTAGCCGCGGAAGACGATCGGCCCCTTGACGAGGACCTCGCCGTCGTCGGCCGTGCGCACGGCTGTGCCGGGCACCGGCAGGCCCACCGTGCCGGGGCGCGGGGCGAGCGGCGGGGTGAGGACGGCGGCGGCGGTGGTCTCGGTGAGCCCGTAGCCCTCGTACACGACGATGCCGGCGGCGTGGAAGAACAGGTTCAGCTCGCGGTCCAGGGGCGAGCCGCCGCTGAGCGCGTACCGGACCCGGCCGCCGAGCTCCTTGCGGACGCGGCGGTAGACCAGCAGGTCGTACAGGGCGTGCGCGAGCCGCAGCCCGGGGCCGGGACCCGGTCCGGTGCCCCGGGCCCGGGCCAGGGCGGCCTCGGCGTAGCGCACCGCCGTGCGGTCGGCGCGGTCGAAGGAGGCGGCGCGGCCGATGCGTTCGGCGGTGGCCCGGCCGGTGTCGTGGATCTTCTCGAAGAGGTACGGGACGCCGACGAGGAAGGTCGGCCGGAACCGCCGCAGTTCCGGGCGCAGTTCATCGGGCTTGATGCTGGGCCAGTGGCCGAGCTCGATCCGGGCGAGCAGACAGGAGACCTGGAGGACGCGGCCGAGGACGTGGGCGAGCGGCAGGAACAGCAGGGTCGAGGCGGTCCGGCCGGTCAGGGCCTTGAAGACGGGGTGCAGCAGCTCGACCGTGTTGGCGGCCTCGGCGTGCAGGTTGCCGTGGGTGAGGACGCAGCCCTTGGGCATGCCGGTGGTGCCGGAGGTGTAGCAGAGGGTGGCGATCGAGTCGGGGCCGAGCGCGGCCCGCCGCCCGGCGGGCACCTCGTCGGGCACGTCCCGGCCGAGGCGGGTGAGCAGGTCGAGGGCGCCGTCGTCCAGGACCCACACCTGGCGGTCCTCGGCGGCCTTCCCGGCGGTCGTCACGTTCTGCGGGGTCTCGGCGATCAGCACGCGGGCGCCGGAGTCCGCGAGGATCCAGGCGATCTGCTCGGCCGACGCGGTGGGGTAGACGGGGACGGTGACGCCGCCCGCCGCCCAGATGGCGAAGTCGAGGACGGTCCACTCGTAGCGGGTCCGCGACATCAGGGCGACCCGGTCGCCGGGTTCGAGCCCGGCGGCGGTCAACCCCTTGGCCACGTCGGTGACTTCACGGGCGAAGGCGGCGGCGGTGACGGGCAGCCACCGCCCGTCGGTCTTGCGCCGCAGGACCACCGCGTCGGGCGCCTCGGCGGCGTTGACGAACGGGATGTCGGCGACCGCGGCCCCGCCGTCGGACGCGGCCAGCGGCGCGACGCGCACCTCGCGGACCGCCCCGCCCTCGCGCACCAGCTCCACCGGGGCCCGCCCGGCGAGCCCGTCCCACGGCCCGGCCGCCTTCGGATCCTTCCGTACACCCATGCGTGAGCTCCTCTTCGCGACTCGGGGCGGAGTGGTGCGGGGAACTTACCGAGGAGTTAACTTACCGCCGGTTACAGCAAAAGTCCGCCGGAATCCCCGAGCCCGCCGAAGCCCGCCGCCGTCCGCCCCGCCTCATACGACCTGCCGTCACCGCACGGCGATCCTGGGAGGTTTCGACCAGGGCGCACGGATCGCCCACGCCCTTACAGTGCCCAGGGCCAACGGAACACGAGCGTCGGGAGGAACCAGGTGGGGCGGTCGCGCATCGCGCGCTGGGGCCGGTTCGGGGTGCACGTGCTGCGCGGACAGGCACAGGTCGACTTCGTACCGAGTGCGCTGACCGGCGCCGTCTTCTCCGTGGGCCTCTTCGTGGCGGGCTGGCGGTACGGGCTGTACGGACTGCTGGGGACCGCCGTCGGAACGGGCACCGCCCGGCTGCTCGGCGTGGAGCGCGGACGGGTCGCGGCCGGGCTCGAAGGGTTCAACGCCTGTCTGGTCGCGGTCGGCTTCGCGGTCTGCCTGGGCGCCGGGCACCTCTCGACGGCGCTGCTCGCGGCCGGCGGCTGCGCGGTGGTCACGGTGGTCGGCGCCGCCGCCGCCACGGTGCTGGGGACCTGGCGGCTGCCCGCCCTGACCCTGCCGTTCTGCCTCACCGCCAGCGCCATGACGATCGCGGCGCCGGGCTTCCGCGCGGTGTGGCACCACGGCGAGGGGCCCGCCGAACTGGCGCGCGCCGCCGAGGGCCCGGTCGAGCTCGGCCTGTCCGACGTGGTCCACGGCTTCTTCGCCAATGTCGCCCAGATCTTCCTGATGCCGCAGTGGCACGTGGGGCTGATCTTCCTCGCCGGCATCTTCGCGGCCGACCGGCTGGCGGGGGCGATGGCCTGCGCGGGAAGCGCCGTGGGGATCCTCACCGCCTGGGCGCTCGGCGCCCCGGCCGAGCACATCGCCGACGGCACGATGGGCTACAACGCGGTGCTCGTCGCCATCGCCCTGTGCGGGGCGCTGCTGAGCGCCGACCGCTGGAGCCTGGGCTTCGCGGTGGTGGGCGCGGCGGCGGCCACCGTCCTCGGTCCCGCGCTGAGCGCGGTGTTCGCCCCGGCCGGGGGCCACCCGTTCACCTGGCCCTTCGTCCTGACCACCCTGGTCTTCCTGGCCGCCGTACCGGCGCTGCCGCGGCTGCGGCGCCTCGGCGGGCGACCGGCCGCCGAGGCGCCCGCCGAACCCGCCGCCGTCCGGGCGGCGACGCCGGACCCGGGGCCGCACGCCGTCTGACCGGTGGGCGCACGGTCACCCGCCCGGCCTACACGGCATGCGCCCCACCTGCGCCGGTGTGAGGGTGCCAGTGTGACCACAGCCAGCGACACCGCGCCCCCGGCGCCGCCCGCGGCAGCCGCCGCGCCACCGGTGCTGGACGTCCGCCAGCGGAACATCGTCTTCGGCACGATCATGCTCGGGATGCTGCTCGCCGCGCTCGACCAGACCATCGTCGGCACCGCCCTGCCCACCATCGTCTCGGACCTGGGCGGCGCCGCCCACATGTCCTGGGTGGTCACCTCGTACCTGCTGGCGGAGACCGTCGCCACCGCGCTGGTCGGCAAGTTCGGCGACCTGTTCGGCCGCAAGCTGGTCTTCCAGGTGTCCGCCGTCGTCTTCATCACCGGCTCGTTCCTGTGCGGCCTGGCGACCAACATGTCGCTGCTGATCGCCTGGCGCGCGGTGCAGGGCATCGGCGCGGGCGGCCTCATGGTCACCGCGATGGCGCTGATCGCCGATGTGATCCCGCTGCGCGAGCGCGGCAAGTACCAGGGCGCCATCGGCGCGGTGTTCGGTGTCGCCACCGTCATCGGGCCGCTGCTGGGCGGGGTGTTCACGGACCACCTCAGCTGGCGGTGGGCGTTCTACGTCAACGTCCCCATCGCGATCCTGGTGGTCATCGCCGCCGCCCGCACCATCCCCTCCGTCCGCTCGGCCGCCAAGCCCGTCATCGACTACCTCGGCATCGGCCTGGTCGCGGCGGGCGCGAGCGCCCTGATCCTGGCGACCAGCCTGGGGGGCAACGAGTTCGGCTGGTCCTCGCCGACGATCGTGGCGCTCTTCGCCGGCGGTGTGGCGGCCCTCGCCCTGTTCTGCTGGGCCGAGACCCGGGCCGCCGAACCCATGCTGCCGATGCGGCTGTTCCGCAACCCCGTCTTCACCGTCTGCTCGGTGCTCAGCTTCATCGTCGGCTTCGCGATGCTGGGCGCGATGACGTTCCTGCCGACCTACCTACAGTACGTGGACGGCGACTCGGCGACGGTCTCCGGCGTGCGCACCCTGCCGATGGTCATCGGACTGCTCATCGCCTCCGTCTTCAGCGGCAACGTGGTCAGCAAGACCGGCCAGTACCGGCTCTTCCCGATCGCCGGGTCGCTGGTGATGGGCGTGGGGCTGTTCCTGCTCTCACGGATGGGTCCGGGCAGCGGCGCCTGGCTGGAGTCGCTGTACATGTTCGTGCTCGGCCTCGGCATCGGCCTGTCGATGCAGGTCCTGACGATCGCGGTGCAGAACACCGTCGACTACGCGGACCTGGGCACGGCCACCTCCGGCGTGACCTTCTTCCGTACGCTGGGCAGCTCCTTCGGCACGGCCGTCTTCGGCACCATCTACGCCAACACCCTCAAGCCGCACCTCGCCGACGGGGTGGCCGCCGCCGCGAAGGCGAGCGGCGCGGACCCGGCGGCCCTCGGCCGGGCCGCCCAGTCCCCCGAGGGCCTCAAGTCGCTGCCGCGCGCGGCGGCCGGGCCGATCGTCCAGGCATACGCGGACTCGCTGCACACCGTGTTCCTGTGGACCGTGCCGGTGGCCGCCGTCGGGTTCGTCGTCGCGCTCTTCCTCAAGCAGGTGGAGCTGCGCGACACCGCCCGCTCCTCCTCCACCGACATGGGAGAGGGCTTCGCCTCCCCCTCCGCGGGCGACTCGCAGAAGCTCCTGGAGGTGGCCGTCGGCCGGATCGTGCGCGGCGCGGGCATGGACACCGCGCGCCGGATCGTGGCCGACTCGGACACCCGCCTCGATGTGGCGGGCGCCTGGGCGGTGATGCAGGTGGAGCTGTTCACCAGGATGGCCGGCCACGCCAGCCTCGGCCTGGTCGCGGCCCGCCGCCACGTGCCGCCGGAGGTGCTGGTGCCGGTCTTCGACCGGATGGTGGACGAGGGCTTCCTGAGCCGCGAGGCCACCTACTTCACGCTGACGGGAGCCGGGCGCCGCGAGGTGGACGCGATCACCGCGTCCTGGTCCCACTGGCTCAACGAGCAGCTGGAGAAGGACCGGGGGCGCCCGCGCAGCCCGGAGCTGCGGGCCGCCGCCGACACCATCGCCAAGCGGCTGGTCGTCGAGGACCTGGCGAACGGGCTGCCCCCGGCGGGCCGGGAACGGGCGGGCGCGACCGTCTCGTGACCGGCGGCCGGACGACGGTCGGCAAACCGTCGTCCGGCCGACCGGAGTCCGGCCGACCGGTGTCGGGCCGACCGATGTCGGGCCGACCGGCCTCGGACCAACCGGATGCGCACCGGCCGCGCCCGGGGCGTTCAGCCCTGGTGCTCCCCGTGGCCGTCGTGCTCCCCGTGCCCGTCGTGCCCGTCGTGGCCGCCGTGCCCGGCCATGTGGTCGAACTTGAGCGCCTCGGGCGGGGCCACCACGAACGGGCGCATCATGCCCATGTCCTCGTGCTCCAGCAGATGGCAGTGGTACATGAACCGCCCGTACGCCCCGTCGAACCGGCCCATCACCCGCAGCAGTTGCCCGGCCGGGACGCGGAACACGTCCTTGTAGCCCTGCTCGTTGGGCGCGGTCGGGACCGGCCGCGTCGGGTCGAACGCCACCGGGACGCGGGTGCCGCCGAGCTTCTGGTCGAAGCCGTCCACGGTGTACGCGTCCCGGCCCATCACCTGGAAGTCGGCGAGGTGGATGTGCATCGGGTGGGTGGGGCCGCCGAGGTTGAGGAAGCTCCACTGCTCGAAGTCGCCCTCGGCGACGGTGAATCCGAGGCCGTCGTTGAAGGTGCGGGCGGTCCGCCGGTAGGTCTTGACCGCGCCGTCGGCGCCCCGCAGCTGGATCACCCCGTCGGCCGGGGGCCCGGTCTGCCCGTCGGTGACCTCGGCCATCTCCCAGATCTCCGGATGGCCGCCGCCCCCGACGGTGCCGGGCGGAGTGAGCACGACCAGCCGGTGGCCGTGGTGCACCTGCCCGTGCTCGTACCGCCGGAAGGAGCCGGACAGCACCTGCGGCAGGACGAACGCGTCGGGCTCGGCGCACTCGCCCACCCGGAACTCCATGACGTGGGGATAGCGCACGTTGTTCTCCGGGTCCGCCACCCCGGCGGGCCGGGCGGCGCCCTTGTTGACCAGGCGCAGGCTGCGCCCCTCCAGACCGCGCAGGTCGAGGAGCAGGTCCAGGCGCTCGGCCGGGGCGACGGTCAGCGTGGGCAGCGCCGCGTCGAAGTCGATGCCGACCGGGCGGGGCAGCAGTCCGCCGTCGCTGCCGATCTGGTGCAGCACGCCCGGTACCGGGCCGCCGTCCTCGTCGATGAGCACCAGGTCGTAGATGCGCGCGTTGGAGGCGTTGACCAGCCGGAACCGGTACCAGCCGGCCTCGGCGTCCAGATGGGGCCAGATCGCGCCGTTGACGGTGGTGAACGGGCCGGTGAAGGGCGCCGACACCGGGTGGCCCGTCTCGGCGTTCTTGGGGTCGACCACGACGGTCTTGTGCAGCAGCCGCCCGTTGAGGCGGCCGTCCTCGTCGGTGTCGAGGTTGCGGTCGGCGAGGATCAGCGGCAGCTCGCGGTCCCCGCCGGGCAGCCGCAGCGCGTCCTCCTCGTCGTCGCGCACCAGATAGGTGCCGACCAGCCCGGCGTACACGTTGAACCGGGTGATGTTCATGGCGTGGTCGTGGTACCACCACTGCACGGCCTGGTGGTCGTTGGGGTATTCGGAGAGCTGGGCGTCGCCCTCGCCCACCGCGTTGTCGGCCCAGCCGTCGTTGCCGCCGCCGGTCTGCGCGCCGTGCAGGTGGGTCACCGTCCAGGCGGGCAGCGCGGCCACGTCCGGGTTGGCCCCGGCGCCCCCGCGGCCGGGTTCGGTGGTGGCGGGCGGGGTGCCCTGCGGGCGCAGCGGCACCTCGACGGAGGTGACGGGGTACTCACTGCCGCGCGGCACCCGGTTGGTCCAGGCGATCCGGATGCGGTCGCCGCGCCGGACCTCGATGGTGGGGCCGGGCACGGTGCCGTCGTAGCCCCACATCAGGGTGGGCGGCAGTTGGCTGTGCAGGCGCACCCAGGCCGGGCGCACCGCGATCTCGGTCTCCCGCCGCACATCGGCGGCGGCGGGCCTGAGCACCGCGGGGACGGGCAACGGGTCGGCGTACGGGACGAGTTCGTCCCCCGCCACCGCGCCCGCGGGGCCGGCGTCGTCCTGGGTGATCTCGTCCGTTACGAAGTCAGACATGCGATTTCCCCCTGATCCCGGTCCAAACGGACCGCTTTCACAGGAAAGGACGCCAGGAGCCGCGTCCCGGTTCAGTCCGTGAACACCGCGTCCACGTACACCCAGGCCCCCTCGTGCCGCGCGAAACGGCTCTGCTCGTGCAGGGAGTCCTCGGTGCCGCCGTGGGTGTAGTGGGCGCGGAAGGTGACCGTGCCGGTCGTGTGGAAGGCGCTGCCGTCGGCGGTGTCGAGTATCTCCAGCCGGGTCCAGCGGGTGGCGGGGTCCAGGCCGAGGTGGCCGGGCCGGTGGTCGGGGTGCCAGGTGCGCAGCAGATACGGCTCGTCGCCGACCGCGAACGCGCTGAAGCGGGAGCGCATCAGCGCCTCGGCGGTGGGTGCGGCGGCCCGGCCCGAGTGGTAGCGCCCGCAGCACTCGGCGTAGGACGCGGGCAGCCCACAGGGGCAGTCCGCGGGAGTGGTGGGGCGGGCGGGGCGGGAGGTGCGTCGAGCCATGTCCCCCATCTGACCACACGCCCCGATCCGGCGCGCAGCGGCCCGGCGCGGCCGTCACCCGGACCCCGCCCGTGTCTTCCTCCCGCGCGGCCACGACCGTATGCTCCTGCGCCGACGTGACCGTTACCACCGGTAATAGGGGGCTCCATGGAGCGTACGGGCAGCACGAGACGCACGTTCGTCGCCGGAACGGCGGTGGCCGGGGCGGCGACCGCGCTCGGGCTCGAAGCGGCACCACTGGCCGCGGCGGCGACCGCCGCCCCGGCCGCGGCCGGGGCGGGACAGTCGGTCGCGGTGTTCGGCGGCGGGGTCGCGGGCCTGACCGCCGCGCACGAGCTGGCCGAACGCGGCTTCCGCGTCACGCTCTACGAGCGCCGGGCGCTCGGCGGCAAGGCGCGCAGCATGGACGTGCCGGACAGCGCCCGGGGCGGACGCGGCCCGCTCCCGGCCGAGCACGGCTTCCGGTTCATCCCCGGCATCTACCACAACCTGCCGGACACCCTGCGGCGCATCCCCTTCCCGGGCAACGCCAACGGCGTCTGGGACAACCTGGTGGCGCCCAAGGAGATGATGTTCGCCCGGACCGGCTACGAGGACCTGCGCCTGCCGCTGCCGCTCTCCGGCACCCCGCAGCCGCTCACCCTGGACGCGCTGCGGCGCGCCCTGACCGGGCTGCTCGGCACCTTCCAGCGGCTGCCCGCCCGCGAGGCCCTCTACTTCGCGGACCGCTTCGTCACCTTCCTGACCAGCTGCGACGAGCGCCGCGACGAGCAGTGGGAGGCCACGCCCTGGTGGACCTTCACCCGGGCCGGGCAGATGTCGTACGAGTACCAGCGCATCCTCGCCGTCGGCGTCACCCGCAACATCGTGGCGACCAAGGCGGAGGAGGCCAGCACCCGCACGGTGGGCTCGCTCCTGGAGGCGTTCGTCTTCAACGCGCTGGGCCGGGGCGCCGACGGCCCCCTCGACCGCATCCTCAACGCCCCCACCAACGAGGCGTGGATCGACCCCTGGGTGGCGCGGCTGCGCGCCCTCGGCGTGGAGTTCCGCGTCGGCCCGGCGCTGCGGGAGTTCACGTACGCGGGCGGGAAGGTGACCGGGGCGGTGGTCGAGGACCCGGCCGGGGTGCGCACCACGGCCGTCGCCGACCACTACGTCTGCGCGCTCCCGGTCGAGCACGCGCGGCCCACCTGGAGCGCGGCCATGCGCGCCGCCGACCCGCAGCTGGCCCGCTGCGACCGGCTGCGGACGGACTGGATGACGGGCATCCAGTTCTATCTGACCGAGCGGCCCGACGGTGTGCACGGCCACTTCGACTGCATCGACTCGCCCTGGTCGCTCACCGCCATCGCCCAGGCCGAGCACTGGCCGCACCACGACTTCCGGGCCGACTTCGGCGACGGCACGGTGGCCGACTGCCTCTCGGTGGACATCTCCGAGTGGGACAAGCCCGGGATGCTGTACGGGAAGACGGCCAAGCAGTGCACCCGCGAGGAGGTCGCGCGCGAGGTGTGGGCGCAGCTGAAGGCAGCCGTCAACGACACCGGCAAGCAGGTGCTCAGCGACGGCGGACTGCACTCGTGGTTCCTGGACCCGGGCGTCTTGGGCATCGGCACCCCGGACCCGAGGAACGAGGACGAACTGCTCATCCACCCGGTGGGCACCTTCCACAACCGCCCCTCGGCGGCCACCCGGATCCCCAACTTCTATCTGGCCGGGGACTACGTGGCGGTCCCGATCGACCTGGCGACGATGGAGGGCGCCAACACCTCGGGCCGGCTGGCCGCCAACGCCCTGCTGGAGCGGACCGGTTCGCCCGCCCCGCGCTGCTCGGTGACCCCGCTCTACAGCGCCCCGGAGCTGGATCTGCTCAAGCGCGACGACCGCTTCCGCCACCGTCTGGGGCTGCCCAACGTGTTCGACGTGGGCTGAGGGCCGGGGCCCCGCACGACTCGGCCGCCGCCCCGGCCCCGAGGGGGCTGCGGGCGGCGGCCGTCCGGTGGATCACGTCAGCAGGAAGTCGGCCTGGCCCGACTTGGCGCCGCGGATGAACGCGGCGATCTCGTTGCTGGTGTAGATCAGAGCGGGGCCCTCCGGGTCGGCCGACTGCCGCATCGCGATCCGGCCGTCGGCCAGCTTCATCGCCTCGACGCAGTTGCCGCCGTTGCCGCCGCTCCACGGCTTGTGCCAGCCCTCGGTCCCGAGCTCACGGGCTGGCATTCCGTTGTATATGTGATCCATTCACAGCTCCTCGCGGAGATCCGCCAGGATCTCCTTCGTGCGTCGTGCAGTCGCGGCCTGGGCCGCCATGCGATCCATGACCTCCAGGTGGGTCGCCACCTCGGGGCGCGCGTCCAGATAGACCGCGCCGGTCAGGTACTCGCTGTAGACCATGTCCGGAAGTTCCGGCACGGCAAATCTGAACAGGACGAACGGGCCGTACGTTCCCGGGTGGTGGCCGGTCGCGAACTCGGCCAGCTGGAGCGTCACGTGCGGCAGCTCGGCCGCCTCCAGGAGCCGGTCGAGCTGGGCCCGCATCACCGCGCGGGGGCCCACCGGTCGGCGGACCACCGTCTCGTCCATGATCACCCAGAACCTGGGCGCGTCGGGCCGGGTGAGCAGGGACTGGCGCTCCATGCGCAGCGCGACGTGCCGCTCGATGTCGGCGGCCCGGGTCTGGCCGAGCGCGCCGCTGATCATCACCGAGCGGGCGTACTCCTCGGTCTGGAGCAGCCCGGGAACGAAGTGCGGCTCGTACGTCCGGATGAGTGAGGCGGCCCCCTCCAGGCTGACGTACATGCTGAACCAGTCGGGCAGGATGTCGTGGAAGCGCTGCCACCAGCCCGGCTTGTTGGCCTCCTCGGCGAGCTCGACGAAACCTTCCGTCTCCGCTTCCCCGATGCCGTACGCCTTGAGCAGCAGCTGGACGTACGGGATCTTCAGCGCGACCTCGGCCGTCTCCATGCGGCGGATCGTGGCGGGAGCGACGCGGAGCACCTTGGCGGCCTCCTCGCGGCGGAGACCGGCGCGCTCACGCAGGTCCTGCAGACGCCGGCCCAGCACGACCTGCCCCACGGTCGGGGCGGACCGGGGTTCACTCACGTCAGACCTCCCCTAACCCTGTTGCGAGCAGTGTGCCATGTCGGCTCAGCCCAGAACACAGCACTCTGCATTTTTCAGAGTGCCCCTTGCCAAGTGTCACGGATGGGTGGAAGGTAGGTCGGTGAACGCCAGCACATGCGGCTGTCGCGCGCGACGCCGCTTCCCCACTGTGAGGAACCGGTCGTGGCACCTGGAAATGCGCTCGTCCCGCAGCTCATAGGCGCGGCCCCCGCCCTGCCCGTCCCAGACGTCCGCCGGTACGCCTTCGACCTCGCGGCCCGGCCCGAGTCCGCCGCCGCGGCCCGCCGCCACACGGCGGAGCTCACGGTCCGCTGGGGGCTCGGCGACGAGCTGGGCGACGAGGCGGCGCTGGTGATCTCCGAGCTCGTCACCAACGCGGTCGTCCACACCGCGGGCACCCGTGTCACCTGCGAACTCTCCTTCAGCGCCGGGCACTTGACGGTCGCCGTCAAGGACCAGGGGTACGGCTGCGACGGGCCCGTCCTGTGCGACGCGGCCGAGGGCGAGGAGCGCGGCCGGGGACTGCTCCTCGTCGACGCGCTCAGCGTGGCCTGGGGCGCGCACGACGCGCCGCACGGCCCGGGCCGGATCGTCTGGGCCCGGCTCGGAGCGGGCCGTACATGCTGATGGGCCCGCACACTCTGCTTTCCAGAGGCGGCCAGGAGGAGGCTGGGGGGCCTCGGGGGCCTGGCCCGCAAGGGGGCGCCGGGGCGACCGGCGGCAGCCGACTGGTGCTGCCGCCGTCGCTCCCGGCGCCGCTCGGCCACGACGCGGTCGGGGTGCCCGCGCCGTACGGCTTCCGGGTCCTGGCCCGGCTGCCCCGGTCGGGGTGCGTCTTCGCCGACGCCGACTGCTGGTGGTGGATCGTGCCCAGCGGCTCCGACCACGAGCTGTCCTGGCCCTCCCCCGCGCACTACGCGCGGGAGGCCAGGGTTCCGGAGCGGCCCGGACGGCGGCTGATCCACAGCCCCGACGGCCCCGCCCCGTACACCCCTCCGATCCCGCTGTACCTGGTGGTATGCCAGCTGACTGGAACGGCACCGGCATGGACGTAATCTGTTCGCTCGCCGACCCCGGCTGGGACGTGGCTCCCGGCCCCTTCGCGGACGCCCTCGCGGCGCTCAGCCGGTCGTCAGACCTCGCGCCGCCCGGGCCAGGGCGGCCAGGACCGGGCTGATCAGGGGGTGGTGCTCGGCCCCGCCGCGCACCGCCGCGAAGACCCGGCGGGTCGCGGCCGGGCCCGCCACCGGGCGCACCACCGTGCCCCGCTGCTCCATCCCGAGCAGCGCCGAGCGCGGCACCAGGGCGACTCCCGCGCCCGCCCCCGCCAGGGCGGCCACCGCGCGGAAGTCGTCCGAGGAGTGCAGCAGCCGCGGCTCGAAGCCCGCCTGCTCGCAGGCGAGGAGCACCACGTCGTGGCAGGGGTTGCCGGGGTAGGGGCCGATCCAGTCGTCCTCGGCGAGGGCGGAGAGGCGCACCTCGGACTCCCCCGCGAGCGGGTGCCCGGCCGGGAGCACCGCGTCGAAGGGCTCCGCGTAGAGCGGGACCCGCACCAGACGGCGCTCGTCCGCGCGCGGGGCGCCCCGGTACTCCACGGCCAGCGCCACGTCCGCCTCGCCGTCCAGGACCAGCGGCAGCGCCTCGTCGCCCTCGGCGTCCCGCACCCGGACCCGGATCGCCGGGTGCTCGGCGCGCAGCCCCGCCACGGCCGGGGCCAGCACCTCGGCGATGCCGGTGGCGAAGGCGGCGACGGTGACGTCCCCGGCCGCGCCGCCCGCGTACGCCGCCAGCTCCGCCTCGGCGCGCTCCAGCTGCTCCAGGACCGCGTTGGCGTGCCCGAGCAGGATCTCGCCGGCCGCGGTGAGCCGTACGCCCTTGCCGCTGCGGGTCAGCAGCGTGTGGCCGGTCTCCTGCTCCAGGGCGGCGAGCTGCTGGGAGACGGCCGAGGGGGTCAGATAGAGCGCTGCGGCCGCGGCGGTCACCGTACGGTGGTCCGCCGCGGCGCGCAGGATGCGGAGCCGGCGCGGGTCGATCACCCGGCCATTGTCGCCCGAGCGTCGGTGAACGCCGCCACCGCCCGCTCCACGTCCTCGGTGGAGTGGGCCGCGGAGAGCTGGACGCGGATGCGGGCCGCGCCCATCGGGACGACCGGGTAGGAGAACCCGATCACGTACACGCCGCGCTCCAGGAGCAGCTCGGCCATGCGGGCGGCCTCGGCGGCGTCGCCGATCATGACGGGGGCGATGGCGTGGTCGCCGGGCAGGATCTCGAAGCCCGCCTCGGTCATCCGCGTGCGGAAGAGCGCGGTGTTGGCGGCGAGCTTGTCGCGCAGGTCGCCCGCCGACTCCAGCAGGTCGAGGACCTTGAGGGAGGCGGCGGCGATCACCGGGGCGAGCGAGTTGGAGAAGAGGTACGGGCGCGAGCGCTGGCGCAGCAGGGCGACGATCTCGGCGCGGGCCGCCACATAGCCGCCGGAGGCGCCGCCGAGGGCCTTGCCGAGGGTGCCGGTGATGATGTCGACGCGGTCCATCACGCCGTGCAGCTCGGGGGTGCCCCGGCCGCCGAGGCCCACGAAGCCCACCGCGTGCGAGTCGTCGACCATGACCATGGCGTCGTAGCGGTCGGCGAGGTCGCAGATCTCCTGGAGGGGGGCCACGTAGCCGTCCATGGAGAAGACGCCGTCGGTGACGATGAGACGGCGGCGGGCGCCCGACGCCTCCTTCAGCTTCGCCTCCAGCTCGGCCATGTCGCGGTTGGCGTAGCGGTGGCGGGCGGCCTTGGAGAGGCGGATGCCGTCGATGATCGAGGCGTGGTTGAGGGCGTCGGAGATCACCGCGTCCTCGGCGCCGAGGAGGGTCTCGAAGACACCGCCGTTGGCGTCGAAGCAGGACGAGTAGAGGATCGTGTCCTCCTGGCCGAGGAACGCCGACAGACGGGCCTCCAGCTCCTTGTGGACGTCCTGGGTGCCGCAGATGAACCGGACCGAGGCCATGCCGTAGCCCCAGCGGTCGAGCGCCTCCTTGGCTGCGGCGACGACCTCGGGGTGGTCGGCCAGGCCCAGGTAGTTGTTGGCGCAGAAGTTCAGCACCTCGCCGGAGGGCACCGAGACCGAGGCGCTCTGCGGGGTGGAGATCACCCGCTCGGGCTTGAAGAGACCGGCCTCGCGGATCTCGTCGAGGGTGTTCTGGAGGTCGTCACGGACGGACGCGTACATGCTCAGGCTCCTAGATGCCGTGAAACGGACTCAGGCGGTCCAGTCGAGGATGATCTTGCCGCTGCGGGCGGTGGCGGCCTCGTCGAAGGCCGCGTCGAAGTCCCGGTGGGAGTAGCTGCCGGTGATCACCGGCGAGAGGTCGAGGCCGCCTTCGAGCAGCACCGTCATCGCGTACCACGTCTCGAACATCTCACGGCCGTAGATGCCCTTGACCGTGATCATCGAGGTGACGATCTTCGCCCAGTCGACGGGGAACTCCTGCGCCGGCAGGCCGAGCATCGCGATCTTGCCGCCGTGCGTCATGTTGTCGATCATGTCGCGCATGGCCTCGCCCCGGCCCGACATCTCCAGGCCCACGTCGAAGCCCTCGCGCAGCCCGAGGCGGCGCTGGGCGTCGGCGATGGAGGACTCCGCCACGTTGACCGCGAGCGTGGCGCCCGCCTTGCGGGCCAGCTCCAGGCGCTCGGGGCTGACGTCGGTGATCACCACGTTGCGGGCGCCGGCGTGCTTGGCCACGGCCGCCGCCATGATGCCGATCGGGCCCGCGCCGGTGATCAGCACGTCCTCGCCGACCAGCGGGAAGGAGAGCGCGGTGTGCACGGCGTTGCCGAACGGGTCGAAGATCGCGGCGACGTCGAGGTCGACCGGGGTGCGGTGCACCCACACGTTGCTCGCGGGCAGCGCCACGTACTCGGCGAAGGCGCCGTCGCGGCCGACCCCGAGGCCGACGGTGGAGCGGCACAGGTGGCGCCGGCCCGCCAGGCAGTTGCGGCACTTGCCGCAGACCAGGTGGCCCTCGCCGCTGACCAGGTCGCCGACCGCGATGTCCTGGACGTCCGCGCCGATCGCCGCCACCTCGCCGACGAACTCGTGGCCGAGGACCAGGGGCGTCTTCACCGCGCCCTGCGCCCAGCCGTCCCAGGAGCGGATGTGCAGGTCGGTGCCGCAGATCCCGGTGCGCAGCACCTTGATCAGCACATCGCCGGGGCCGGTCTCGGGCTCCGGCACGTCCATCAGCCAGAGACCGGGCTCGGCGTGCTGCTTGACAAGGGCCTTCATGGGCTGCGGCTCCCGGGCGTACAAAGAGGGGCGAAAGCCATGGTTCCATGGCTGATCACCAATCTGCCGAGCGGGAGCCTCTCGCGTCCATCGAGGTTTTCTTAAGCGGGCCAACAGCCGAGCTTCACGCGCGCCCCTCGGACATCCCCCGGCCCACCGTTCACGCCCGTACGAGCGGGGGGACGGGGCGGCGCGGGCGTCAGCTGGGCGCCGGGGCCGGGCCGGGGCGGACCACGCTCAGATGGCCGCGCCCGCGGCGGGCGGCGACCGCCGGGCGGACGGCCGCCACCGGACGGGCGACGGCGGGCCCCGGGCCGTGGGAACGCGCGGCCGGGGCGCGCCGCAGCACCAGCGTCACCCGGCGCAGGCCCAGCTCGCCCAGGGTGCCGGAGGACTCGTCGAGGACCCGGCACTCCACCGCGTCCCAGCCCGGGTCGGGGTGGCGCACGGCGCGCACGGCCCCGTCGTGGTGCACGGCGGCCCGGCCGACCTGGCGCATCCAGTGCGGCAGGCCCTGCTGGTAGGCCGCGCTCATCAGCGGGTCGTCGGCGATCTCCCGCCGCACGGCCCGCAGTTCGGGGTCGTGGGGGTCCTTCTCCAGGGCGGACGAGAGCTGCGCGAGCATGGGGAGGCACCAACCCGTCTCGTGCTGGGCGAGCACGGAGCCCGCGTGGGGGTGGAACAGGACGAAGCGCAGGAAGTTGTCCCGTGGCATCGCGGTGGGGTGCGGGCCGACGGCCTTGAAGAGCTTCTCGTACGCGGGGTTGGCGTGTACGACGTTCCAGCTGCGGTCGACGAGGAACGACGGCAGGTCCGTCGCGTCCATCATCGCGATGTGGTCGTCGAGGTAGGCACGCGTCTCGGCGTCCCACTGGTCGGTGGCGGTGGCGGTGACACCCCGTCCGCTCTTTCGAACGGGGCCTACTGACCTGTTCACCAACGGATCTTTCACCATCGAGAACGCGACTCCTCTTGCAGGCACGCGGTGCGCCTGCCGTCCCCCGGCCGTCCTCGTGGCACAGAGGTCGATCTTCGCACCGTGCTGCGATCCTGCTCCCGCCCACAAGAGGATGTCAACCATCGTGGCATTCCAGCCCGAGAACGCCTCAAATACGCCACAGCTGTGGCAAGTTCTGGTCGTATCGTAGGGGAGCAAGTAGCCTCCGGACAGCTTCACCCTGTGTCCGAGCTGTGCGGAGCAACTCGTGTGATCTAGGAGAATTACTGGTGACGGACGGCTTCTCGGATCCGGGACCGACGGCCGCGGGACCCCTGGTGGACATCACCGCCCGCGTCGGCGAACTGGCCCGCAAGCTCGGAATGAGCCAGGACGAGGTCTTCGACGTCCACCAGCTCTCCGATGGATCGGGGGTGCCCGCCGAGGTCGTCGCGGCCCTGCTGGAGGGCCGTGCGGCCGGTGAACCCGACCTCCAGGCCCGGTTCCTGCAGCGGTTCTCGGCGCTGCGTCGCTCACGGCTGAAACCCAACGGCCGCCCCTACACCCAGCAGGAGATCGCCGACGGCGCCGGCATGTCCCGGCAGCAGGCGGGCGCGCTCATCAACGGTGACCGCCGCCCCACCATGGAGCACTGCGACGCCATCCAGCGCTTCTTCAAGGTGCACGCCGGATACCTCACCGCCGAGGACAGCGAGGCGCTCGCCGACGCCCTGCTCCGCACCGAGCAGGAGCTGCTGCACACCTTCGCCGCCCGCGAGCAGGAGCGCGAACGGGAGCTCGACGCCCGCTCCCCCGCCGGCCAGGACCCGCTGGAGCGGCTGCTCCAGGACCACGGGGTGCGCGGCATCGCCTGGCGGGCCGCCCAACTCCCCACGGACAAGCACCGGGACAAGGTCACCGAGTGGCTGGACATGCTCCTGGAGAACGTCAGGCGCAACGACCCCTGACGGCGCTCACCACCGCCCGCGCCGGGCGCCGGTCCGCCCCGCGGTGACGAACCCGTACGGAACCGGGCGCCGGATCGCTGGATTTGGGCGGTGCTCCGATCCTTCCATAGGATCCGGCGATGATCACCAGAAAACGGCTGGCGGCCGGGGTGTGCGCGCTGCTCGCCACCCTCGCCACCGGTATCCTCCCGGCCGACGCGGTCGCGGCCGACGGCCAACCCGCGCAGAAGGCCGCACCCAAGGTCGAGCTGGTGCTCGACGTCAGCGGCTCCATGCGGGCCCGCGACATCGACGGCCAGTCCCGGATCTCCGTGGCCAAGCAGGCGTTCAACGACGTACTGGACTCGGTCCCGCCGGAGGTCGAGCTCGGCATCCGCACGCTCGGCGCCAACTACCCGGGCGAGGACCGCAAGGTCGGCTGCAAGGACACCCGCCAGCTGTACCCGGTCGGGCCGCTCGACCGCACCGAGGCCAAGACCGCCGTCGCCACCCTCGCCCCGACCGGCTGGACGCCGATCGGCCCGGCGCTCCAGGGCGCGGCGCAGGACCTCAAGGGCGGCGACACGACCCGCCGGATCGTGCTCATCACCGACGGCGAGGACACCTGCGCCCCGCTCGACCCGTGCGAGGTGGCCCGCGACATCGCCGCCCAGGGCATCCACCTGGTGATCGACACGCTCGGCCTCAACCCCGACGCCAAGACCCGCGACCAGCTGACCTGCATCGCGCAGGCGACCGGCGGCACCTACACCTCGGTCAAGCACAAGGACGAACTCAAGGACCGCGTCAAGCAGTCGGTGGACCGCGCCGCCGACCCGGTGGCCGTCCCGGTGGCCACCAACGGCGCCGCGAGCTGCGAGAGCGCGCCCGGCCTCAAGCCCGGCCTCTACACCGACCGCGAGACGTTCGGCGAGCACCGCTGGTACCGGGTGGACGTCAAGCCCGGCCAGGAGCTGCGCGCGGCCGTCAGCATCGGCGCCGACCGCGCCGTCAACAACGACTACGGGGTCCTGCTGCGCGCGGTGACCCGGCACGGCCGGGAGATCGTCCGCGGCTCCGAGGCCGGCGACGGGCGCACCGACCTCATCTCCACGGGTCTGCGCTACGCCAAGCCGAAGGCGAAGGACGACGCCGACAAGAACACCGTCGAGACCGTCTGCCTCCAGGTCAGCAACTCCTTCTCGGCGCCCGCGTCGGTGAAGACCACGCCGGGCATGCCCGTCGAACTGACCGTGGACGTCGTGGACGGCCCGGACCAGCCCTCGGACGTCGCCGCCTTCGGCCTCGGCCGGGGCTGGTGGCTGCTCGGCGCCCTGGTGCTCACCGGCTTCCTGGCCGGACTGCTGTGGGGCTGGATCTCGCGCTGGCGCGTGGCTGTCTGGAGGACCAACTGATGCGTACCACGAGGATGCTGGCGGCGGCGCTGCTCACCGGCGCCGCACTGCTGGGCACGGCGGCCCCCGCCCTGGCGGACACCCCGTCGCCGAGCGCGACCAAGGACAAGGACAAGGGCGCGCCGACCGTGGCGGGCACCACCTTCCGGACCGCGACCCCCGTCGAGCAGGGGCAGAAGGCCACCGCCGACGCCTCCAGCGGCGACTACCTGTACTGGGTCTTCCCGGCCGACGCGGGGCAGCGGCCGGCCGTCGACGCGACGGTGACCCTGCCCTCGACCGGCCGCCAGCAGGCGACGACCTGGCGGATCGACGTGTACGACGGGCTGCGCCGCCGCCAGCCGTGCATGTACGGCGCGCAGTCCCGCGCGGCGGCGGCCGACGCCACCACCGTGGCGCTGTCCTGCACCCTGCGACCGGTACGGGCCTGGGCCGACAGCTGGTCCACCGACCCGCTGCCGGGCAGCTACTACGTGCGGCTCACGGCCGTCGGGCTGCCCGCCACCGAGCGGGGCCTGCCGGTCAAGGCGGAGCTGCGGGCCACCACCAAGGAGACCGGCGGCTCGCAGGCGGTCGACGGCTCCCTGTCGACCCCGCTCGGGGCGGGCGGGCCGAAGGTCGAGCCCGAGGACGGCTGGTCGTCGGGCTGGTGGACGGACCGCTGGATCTGGACGGGCGCCGGCGGTGTGCTCGCCGCACTCGCCGGAGTGGGGGGCTACGCCCTGACCCGCGGCCGGGGCCGCCCGGCACACGTCCCGCGCAACGCCTGACGGATCATCAGGACCCGGCCCCGGCCCCTCGCCCCCGCCCCGGCGGGCGGCGGGGGTCGGGGGCGGAGCGTCTGACGGGTCATCAGGACGGGTCCTCACTCCCGCCGCGCCTCGCCCTCGGCCAGCACCCGCTGGGCCACCGCGAAGGCGGAGTTGGCGGCGGGCACCCCGCAGTACACGGCGGTCTGCAGCAGGGCCGCCCCGATCTCCTCCGGCGCGAGTCCGCAGCGCCGCGCGGCCCGGACGTGCAGGGCGAGCTCCTCCAGCTGCCCCCGGGCCACCAGCGCGGTCAGCGTGATCAGGCTGCGCTCGCGCCGGGTGAGCGTCGGATCGCCCCAGACCTCGCCCCAGGCGTACCGGTTGACGAGGTCCTGGAAGCGGCCCGTGAACGCGTCGGTCCGCGCCTCGGCCCGGTCCACGTACGCGTCGCCCAGCACCTCGCGGCGGATCGCCGCCCCGTGCGCCGGCGGCGGGGCGAAGTGGGCGCGCAGCGCGTCCAGTACGGCCCCGGGCCGCTCCACCGGAGCCAGGTGGGAGGCGCCCGCGATCTCCACCAGCGAGGAGCCCGGTACCGCGTCGGCGAGTTCGCGCGCGTGCGCGGGCGGGGTGACCGGGTCGGCCCGCCCGGCCACCACCAGCGTCGGCGCCGCGATCTTCTTCAGCTCGGTGCGCAGGTCGTACGCGGCGAGCGCGTCGCACCCCGCCGCGTATCCGGCCGGATCGGTGGCCCGCAGGTCCGCGAGCGGCCCCGGGGCCTCGAAGCCGGGCGTGAACCACCGCCCGGCCGCGCCCGCCGCCACCGGCTCCAGCCCCTCGCGCCGCACCACGGCGGCGCGCCCCCGCCACGGCTCGCGCCCGCCGAAGTCGGCGGAGGCGCAGACCACGGCGAGCCGGTCCACCCGGTCGGGGTGGTGCGCGGCCAGCCACATCCCCACCGCCCCGCCCAGCGAGACGCCCGCGTAGGAGAAGGCGCGGATGCCCAGCGAGTCCGCGAGCCGGAGCACCAGCTCCGCCAGGGCGCCGACGGTGGCCGCGCGGCCGGCCGGTGCGGCGGGCGAGCCGCCGTGGCCGGGCAGGTCCCAGCGCACCACCCGGTGGGTGGCCGCGAGCCCCGGCGCGACGCCGTCCCAGACGGCGGTGGAGGTGCCCAGCGCGGGCCCCAGGAGCAGCGCCGGACCGCCCGCCGGGCCCTCCTGGCGGTGGTGCGGCACGGCGGGCTCAGCGGAACTCAAGGAAGACCGTCTCCTTCTCGCCCCGGAGGTGGATGTCGAAGCGGTGGCCCCGGGCGGCGGGGTCGGGCCGGGCGAGCAGGGTGCGGCGCAGCTCCGGCTCCAGGGAGTCCAGCAGATGGTCCGGACCCGGCGTCAGATACACCCGGGTGAACAGGTGGTGGCGCAGTCCCCGGGCGAAGACGGCGACCGAGAGGTAGGGCACGCCGCCCGGCGGCAGGGTGCGCAGGGTCCAGTGGCCGGCCGCGTCCGTGGGGACCCGGCCGAAGCCCGTGAAGGCGATGCCGTCGCGGCCGAGCGAGCCGGGCCGGCCGCGCCGGGACGCGTCGGGCGCGGGCTGCCAGAACTCCAGGAGCGCGTCCGGCACCGGCTCGCCCCCGCCGTCGTAGACGTGTCCGTGCAGGGTGACGGTGTCGGGGTGGCCGGGCGGGGCCATCGCGGCGCCGCCCGGGAAGGGCAGGGCGTGGCCGTAGAAGGGGCCGATGGTCTGGGCGGGGGTGGGGCGCGCCGCCGGTGGGGGTGGTTTCATCGGGCGCCCCCCTCGAACGCGGTGGCCGCCGGGCCGTCCAGCACGATGTCCCAGCGGTAGCCCAACGAGTGCTCCGGGCGCGAGAGTTGCGGGTCGTAGGCCGCCACCAGACGGTTGCGCGCCCGGTCGCCCACCGAGTCGAGGATCGGGTCGAGGGCGAGCAGCGGGTCGCCGGGGAAGTACATCTGGGTGACCAGGCGCTGGGTGAAGGCGGTGCCGAAGAGCGAGAAGTGGATGTGCGCGGGGCGCCAGGCGCCGGGGTAGTGGTCCCACGGGTAGGCGCCGGGTCTGATGGTGGTGAAGCTGTACCGGCCGTCCGCGTCGGTGAGGGTGCGGCCCACCCCGGTGAAGTGGGGGTCCAGGGGCGCGTGGTGGCGATCGCGGTCGTGGGCGTAGCGCCCGGCCGAATTGGCCTGCCAGATCTCGGCCAGCTGCCCGGCCACCGGCCGCCCCCGGCCGTCCAGGACCCGCCCGCTGACGGTGATGCGCTCGCCGAGCGGCTCGCCCCGGTGGCGTGCGGTCAGGTCGTGGTCGAGGACGCCCACGTCGGCGGGGCCGAAGACCGGCCCCCACAGCTCCACGGCGTCCGGGTCGAGCACCGGTACGGGTGCGCGCGCGGGGTGGCGCAGGGGCTCGCCCTCGTACGGGGGGATCGTGCCCGGCATCCGTGCGGTGTCCGGCGCGGCGGTGCGGGACCTGGTGGTGTCCGGGTCGGTGACGTGCCGGTCGAGTCCGGGCAGCGCCCCGTGCCGCTGACGAGATGTCATCCGTTCTCCTCTCTGGACGGACGGGCGGACAGGCCCTCATCAGGCCGACTTCAGTGCGTTCAGCTCCACCAGTTCGGTCTCGGTGGGCGGCTCGGTCACCTCCACCCGCTCGGCCGTCCGCAGCCGCCAGCCGGTCGCGGCGCGCACCTGCTCGACGGTGACCCCGGGGTGCACGCACACCAGGACCAGTTCGGCGGTGGCCGGGTCCGGGCGCAGGATGCCGAGGTCGGTGATGACGGCGGTCGGGCCCCGGCCGCGCAGCCCGTGGCGGGCCCGGTCGCCGGGGCCGCCGCCGTGGCCCAGTGTGGTGATGTGGTCGAGGTGTTCGACGAAGGCGCGCGGCGAGTGCCGCAGCACGATCAGCACTTCGCCGCAGTGCGCCGCGATCTCGGGCGCGCCGCCCGCGCCCGGCAGCCGCACGTCCGGGCGGCCGGGGCCGCCGGCCACCCGGGTCGTGTTGATGTTGGCGTACCGGTCGAGCTGGGCGGCGCCGAGGAAGCCGACGTCGATCCGGCCGCCCTGGAGCCAGTAGGCGAACAGCTCGGGGACCGGGACGACCGCGTCGGCGGTCTCGGCGAGTTCGCCGTCGCCGATGGAGAGCGGCAGCCGGGACGGCTTGGCGCCGATCGCGCCGGACTCGTAGACGAGGACCAGGCCGGGGTTGTGGACGCGCCGGGCGAGATTGGCCGCCGTGGACGGCAGGCCGATCCCGACGAAGCAGGTCCGCGCGTGCGCGAGCGCCCGCGCCGCGTTGACCTCCAGCACCGCGTCGGCGGCGCGCGGGTCCCGGCCCGGTCCCGGCCTCATCCGGTGACACACTCCTTGAGCCACTGGGTGAACGCGCCCCGGTCGCGCGAGACGCGGTCCCACTCGCGGTAGTAGTCGTTGTCCCGCTCCGAGTACCCCGCCGCGTACGACGGATGGGCGCCGCCCGGCACCCAGGCGACGGCGTCGACGACCCAGCCGGGCAGCACCACCCCGCCGGGGCGCGGCTCCAGCTCCTCGACGAGCTCCTCGACGGTGACCAGGACCCGGTCGGCCGCGAGGACCGCCTCCTTCTGCACCCCGGCCAGCCCCCAGAGCTGGACGTTGCCCTCGGCGTCGGCCTGCTGGGCGTGGATCACGGTGACGTCCGGGTTGACGGCCGCGACCGCCGCCAGCTCCTCGCCGGTGAAGGGGCAGCTGACCGTTGACACCGTTGTCGAGCGGCGGCCCAGGTCGCCGCCCCGGTAGCCGTTGAGGAGCGCGAACGGCAGCCGGGAGGCGCCCGCCGTATAGCGGTTGGCCATGCCCGCGTGGCTGTGCTCGTCCAGCTCCAGCGGTCTCGGCCAGCCGTTCTCGACCGCGTCGCGGAAGCGGTGCAGCGAGCCGACGCCGGGGTTGCCGCCCCAGGAGAACACCAGCTTCTTGGCGAGACCCGCGCCGATGAGCTGGTCGTAGATCACGTCCGGGGTCATCCGTATCAGCGTCAGGTCGGTGATGCCCTGCCGGATGACCTCATGGGCCGCCGCGAACGGAATGAGGTGGGTGAACCCCTCCATCGCGACGGTGTCGCCGTCGTGGATCAGATCGGCCACGGCGTCCCGCAGCCCACGGATTTCGGCCATTGCTTCCCCCTGCCCCCTGATTACCCCGTAGCGGTAGGCTCAGTGATTGGTCAGTGCACTGAGTACCTTCCGCTTCCGAAGCTAACCGGGTGGGCGGTATGGGTCAACACCGACCGTATGCTGAACACTTGACCGCCCACGGTTGACCGAAAGCGCTCGCCGTTCGCGGCCGTACGAGAGGAACACGCCGTGTCCGCAGTCGACTTGAGCGGCCATCCCGGACATCTGGCCCGGCGCCTGCAGCAGGCCCACTACCTGCTCTGGAACACCCTGGTCTCCGAGCAGACCACCTCACCGCAGTACGCGGTCCTCAACACCCTGGTCGCCGCCCCGGGGCTGGACCAGCGGACCGTGGGCGAGCGCGTCGGCCTCGACCGTTCGACCATCGCCGAGGTGGTCACCCGGCTCACCCGGCGCGGGCTGCTGCGCAAGGCGCGCGACCCGCGCGACGGCCGCCGCTCACTGCTCACCGTCACCGAGGAGGGGCTGGCCGCCCACCGCGAGCTGACGGCGCGCACGGCCGCGATGAACGAGGTCTTCCTCGCCCCGCTGGCCCCCGCCGAGCAGGGCGTCTTCCTCGACCTGCTGCGCCGGGTGGCCGACGCGGCCGAGGGGTTCCGCACCGGCGGCGAGGAGGCCCGCGCCAGCTGACGCGCTCGCGCGGGCCGCCGTCAGCCGGTGCCCTCGCGCCGCGCCGGCGGCTCCGAGGGGGCCGGCCGCACCGGGCCGAACAGCACCGCCCGGGCGATGCGCGGGGCGAACAGCGAGGTGACCGGGCGGACCAGGTAGAGCACGTCGCGGAAGGCCCGGCTCACCTCCGGGTCGCCGGGGGCGCGGGCCTCCACCCGGCCCAGGTACCACCCGGAGATCCGGTCGGCGGCGGTGCTGCGGGCGGCACTGCCCGACGCGGTCGGCATGTTCTTGTCCGACCCGGCCGAGATGTCCCACGCCTGCCGCACCACCGCGGACATCGCCCGCTGCACGCGCCGCGTCGTCGGGGTGCGGCGGCGCTCACCGAGCGCGTCGCGCAGCGCGAGGGCGCTGAGGGCGGCGACGGTCATGCCCTGGCCGTAGATCGGGTTGAAGACGCACTGGGCGTCGCCGGTGGCCAGGAATCCGGCGGGGCGGCGGCCCGGCCGGTCGTAGCGGCGGCGCACGTTCGCGGTGGTGCGGTAGGCGAGGGCGGACGTGTCGGCCTTGGCCGCGTCCAGCCAGCGGCGGACCACCGGGTGCGGCAGGCGGTCGGCGTACTCGGTGAACCCCCGGTCGTCCAGCGGGGGTTCGGCGCCGCGCAGCCCCCACAGCGTGACCGTCCACCGGTCGTGCTCGATCGGCAGCACCACCGCGCCGAACGTCTGGCCGGGGTTGGGGACGACGAACTGCCCCCGCGCGTCGGTGCCGCCGGGGGCCTCCCCGTTTGTGCGGTAGATCCGGCTCGCGTAGGCCAGGCCCGTCTCCAGGACCTCCTCGGCGGGCGGCTCGGCGCCGATGCGGGTGAGCCAGTCGGCGGCCCTGGTGCCGCGCCCGGAGGCGTCGACCACCAGGTCGGCGGTGAGCGGCCGGGGCTCGCGGCCGGTGGCGGCCGGGCCGCGCTCGCGCACCAGCACTCCGCGCACCCGGGCCGCGTCGCCGATCAGCCCCACGGTCTCGGTGCCGTCGACGACCTCGATCCGGGAACCGGCCAGCACCCGGCGGCGCACCAGCCATTCGAAGAGCGGCCGGGTGGGGGTGACGAAGTGGGCGGTCTCCTCGGTGCGGCGGAACCAGCGGCCCGCCTGCCACTGCACGATGTCGTCGGGCGTGCCGACCCGGGGCGCGCCGTGCTCCCGCAGCTCCTCGGTGAAGCCGGGCAGCAGGGTCTCGTAGGCGCTCTGGCCGCCCGGGATCAGTACGTGCGTGTGGCGGCTCTGCGGCACTCCCGCGCGCGGCTCGGGCCCCTCGGGCAGCCGGTCGCGCTCCACGATCGTGACGCGCTCCGCGTGTTCCGCGAGCACGTGGGCCGCGAGCAGCCCCGCCAGGCTCGCCCCGACGACGACGGCGTGCCGCCCCGCGCCCGTCCCGTTCACCGTGTCAGCCAACGCGCTTCCCCCTCGTCCGCCGTGATCCCCGGCCGACCAGTATGGCGCCCGCATGGCCCGGTACCTGCCTGAGTCATACGTTTTGGCCCGATCCAGCCGTCCTTGGCTCGCGGAGACGCGGTAGGTGGTGGTGCGGGTGGTGCGTGAGACACCGGCGGGTCGGCCGGGCCGCCCGGTGAAGGGGCGGTCCGGCCGCGCGGGACGGGTCAGGCCGTCAGGATCGCCGGGTCGCTGACGCCCGCCGCACCCGTCTCGACGTGTCCGGCGAACCGGCGCAGGAAGGTGGCGTCGGCGGCGGCCACCACCGACACGTCGTACCAGCGCCTGCTCGCCGACAGGTCGACCGTGTACTTGACGGTCGCGCCCGGCGCCACGCTCAGCGCCTGGGACGCGCCGCCGTACCCGTTGGTGACGGTGAGCTTCGCGGTGGCGGTGGCCGCGTTGGTCAGGGTCAGGTCGAGGTTGCCGGTGGCCGCGTTGTGCCGGGCCGTCACCTCGGCGCCCGCGGTCCTGCCCGCGTTGCGGAAGGCGCGCAGGAAGCCGTTGGGGCCGAAGACGGTGAGGTCCGTGGTGCCCTTGGAGTACGTGGTGTTCCAGGCGTCGAAGAGCGTCTTGCCCGCCTCCGCGGTGTACGTCCACGGCCCGTCGGTGCGGTTGGCGGAGGTGACCAGGAACTGGGCGCCCGCCGAGGCGCCGCCGCTGAACGTCAGCGTGAACTTGCCGGTGGAGACGCTCGCCGAGCCGTCCACGTACGGCGCGTACCGCAGCGGCCGGGTCGGGCGCGAGCCGCGCTCCTGCCTGGGGATGCTGCCGGTCGCCGGGGGCACCGGCACGAAGTCGGGGTGCCGGTCGCGGTCCGGCGGCACATAGGCGGCGGTGGAGGGCAGCGAGGCGGGCGCGCTGCTGGCCTTGCCGAAGTCGAACGCCGAGGTCAGATCGCCGCAGATGGCGCGGCGCCAGGGCGAGATGTTGGGCTCGGCGACCCCGAAGCGGCGCTCCATGAACCGGATGATCGAGGTGTGGTCGAAGGTCTCGGAGCAGCTGTAGCCGCCGGTGGACCAGGGCGAGACGACGAGCATCGGGACGCGCTGACCCAGCCCGTAGGCACCGGCCGCGTAGCCGATGCTGCCGCCGTAGTAGTCGGCCGAGGTCGAGACCGTGGAGAGCCCCTGGTTGGCCGAGGAGGGCGGGAACGGCGGCACGACGTGGTCGAAGAAGCCGTCGTTCTCGTCGTACGTGATGAACAGCGCGGTCTTCGCCCACACATCGGGGTTGGAGGTGAGCGCGTCCAGCACCTGGGAGATGTACCAGGCGCCGTAGTTGGCGGGCCAGTTTGGGTGCTCGGTGAACGCCTCGGGCGCGGCGATCCAGGAGATCTGCGGCAGCTTCCCGGCCTTCACATCGGCCTTGAGGACGTCGAAGAGGCCGTCGCCCGCCTTGGCGTTGGTGCCGGTGCGCGCCTTCTCGTAGAGCGCGTCGCCGGGCTTGGCGTTGCGGTAGCTGTTGAAGTACAGCAGCGAGTTGTCGCCGTAGTTGCCCCGGTAGGCGTCGTTGATCCAGCCCCAGCCGCCCGCCGCGTCCAGGCCGTCGCCGACGTCCTGGTAGATCTTCCAGGAGACCCCGGCCTTCTCCAGCCGCTCGGGGTAGGTGGTCCAGCCGTACCCCTTCTCGTCGTTGCCGAGGACGGGCCCGCCGCCGGTGCCGTCGTTGCCGGTGTACCCGGTCCACATGTAGTAGCGGTTGGGGTCGGTGGAGCCGAGGAACGAGCAGTGGTAGGCGTCGCAGATGGTGAAGGCGTCGGCGAGCGCGTAGTGGAACGGGATGTCCTCACGGGTGAGGTAGGCCATCGTGGTGGACGTCTTCGCGGGCACCCACTGGTCGTACTTGCCGTTGTTGAACGCCTTGTGGCCGCCCGCCCAGTCGTGGTTGAGGTCCTGGATGAACTGCAGTCCGAGGTTGTCCGCCTTGGGCCGGAAGGGCAGGACTTCCTTGCCGCCACTGGCCTGGTGCCAGACCGACTTGCCGCTGGGCAGGGTGACGGGCCGGGGGTCGCCGAAGCCGCGTACGCCCTTGAGCGAGCCGAAGTAGTGGTCGAAGGAGCGGTTCTCCTGCATCAGGACGACGATGTGCTCGACGTCCTGGATGCTGCCGGTGCCGCCCTGGGCCGGGATGGCGGCGGCGCGGGCGATGCTGTCGGACAGCATGGTGAGGGCCGCGGTGCCGCCGGCGAGCTGCATGAACCGGCGCCTGTTGAGTTCAGCCATGAGTGAGATGACCTCTGCGAAGGGTGTGGGGGACAGAGCGACTGGAGTGTCCAAGAACAGCGAGCGATACGGAAGACCCCGTGTCGTATCCGTGTCGCGCACCCGTACGGAAGGCGAACAGGCCCCGCCATGATCGGCGGGGCCCGTTCGTCGCTTCTGCGGCGCTCGCGCCGGGTTCGTTCAGCGCCGCTGGTGCTCCTGCTCCGCTTCCCGCCCGTGCTCCTGCTCGGGCTCGGGGCCGTGCTCCGCATGGCCGGAATGCGCCGCCTGGATCTGGCGGTACTCCTCGGGCGTCGCCTTCGGTACGTGCGAGCCCTCCCCGTACATCGCCGCCGACAGCTTGGCCCGCAGCCGCTCGGAGCGCGTGACCCGGCGCCGGACGCCGTTGTCGTCGACCTCCGGGCCCAGCTCGAAGAGCGCGGGCTGCTCGTGGTGGGTCAGCTTGTACAACTGGCCCTGGTCGAGCGGCTCGTGGACCTCCACGTACTCGCCGTGCGGCAGCATCTTGATGACACCGGTCTCCCGGCCGTGCAGCACCTTCTCCTTGTCGCTGAGCTGCAGTCCGTGGCAGATCCGCTTGGTGACGACGAACGTGAGGGCCGGCACCGCGAAGAAGCCGATCCGGACGAACCAGGTGATCGAGTTGATCGACAGATGGAAGTGGGTGGCCCACAGGTCGTTGCCGCCGCCCACCAGGCACACGAAGTACATGGCCAGCCAGGCGGTGCCGAGGCCGGTGCGGACCGGGTGGTTGCGCGGCCGGTCGGCGATGTGGTGCTCGCGCTTGTCCCCGGTGACCCACGCCTCGATGAACGGATAGGCGCCGATCGCCGCCAGCAGCAGCGGGAACAGGGTGAACGGGATGAGGACGCCGAGGGCGAGCGTATGGCCCCAGGCGTTGATCTCCCATCCCGGCATCACCCGGATCAGGCCCTCGGAGAAGCCCAGGTACCAGTCGGGCTGGGCGCCGGTGGACACCAGGTCGGGGCGGTAGGGGCCCATCTCCCACACGGGGTTGATGCTGGCCACCGCGCCCATCACCGTCAGCAGCCCGAAGACCAGGAAGAAGAAGCCGCCCGCCTTGGCCGTGTAGATCGGCATCAGGGGCGCGCCCACCACGTTCTTCTCGCCGCGGCCGGGCCCGGCGAACTGGGTGTGCTTGTGGTAGAAGACCAGGATCAGATGGGTCACCACCAGGCCCAGGATGAGCCCCGGCAGCAGCAGGACGTGCGCCGAGTAGAGCCTGGGGATGATGTCGTGCCCCGGGAACTCGCCGCCGAAGAGGAAGAACGAGATGTACGTGCCGATCACCGGGATCGACAGGATCGCCCCGTCGGCGAACCGGATGCCCGTGCCGGACAGCAGGTCGTCGGGGAGCGAGTAGCCGGTCAGGCCCGTGATCAGCGCGGTGAACAGGATCGTCCAGCCGAACAGCCAGTTCAGCTCGCGCGGCTTGCGGTAGGCCCCGGTGAAGAACACCCGCATCATGTGGACGAGGAGGCCCGCGCAGAAGACCAGCGCGGACCAGTGGTGGATCTGCCGGATCAGCAGTCCGCCGCGCACCTCGAAGCTCAGGTCGAGGGTGGATTCATAGGCCCGGGTCATCCGTACGCCGTTGAGCGGGGTGTACGCGCCGTGGTAGACGACCTCCACACCGCTCGGCTCGAAGAAGAGGGTCAGATAGATACCGGTCAGAATGAGGACGATAAAGCTGTAGAGGCAGATCTCGCCGAACATGAAGGACCAGTGGTCCGGGAAGATCTTGCGCATCTGGGTCCTGGCGAGCGAGTAGATGCCCAGCCGCCCGTCCGCCCAGTCGGCCAGCTTCTCGCCCTTCTTGGGCTCCGCCGGTCGTGAGGTGCTCTCCGTGCCGCTCTGCGTGGTGCTGCTCATGCATCTCCCCCTCAGAAGGCCGGTAACAGGGTAAACACCCGAGTAGCCGCGCCAACAGCCCCTGCCCGGCCGTGAGTTGAGTGAGGCGGAACACCCCGGACGGCGCACGGCCCGGCGCCCCCGTCTCCCGTACGGGGTGCACCGGGCCCGCCACCTCGGCGGATGCCGGGCTCAGCCGACCGCCTCCCCGGCCCGCGCCGCCCGCACCCGGACCTCGGCCGCCGCGCTCACCAGCGTCAGCAGCACGGTGATGACCACCCCGCCCAGGATGGCCACCACCGGTGTCGAGCGGTCAAGGACGATCGCCGCCACCGACGCGGTGAGGGTGTAGCCGACGCCCTGCACCGCGTACTGGATGGAGTAGCCCGCCGTGTGCGCGTGCTCGGGCAGCCGCTCGCGCAGGCTCAGGCTGCGGGTCACCATCACCCCGGCCTGGAACACGCCCGCCGCCAGGAACGCGACCGCGATCCCGGCCAGGCCCGGCAGGACCGCCGACGTCGAGACGCAGACGGCGGTCAGCAGCAGGAAGACCAGGCTCTGGCTCCGCACGGTCCCCGGCCAGGTGCGCAGCCCGTACAGGAACGCACCGGCCGCACTGGTCAGCGAGAAGAGCGCGAGCAGCGCGCCCGACCAGTTGACGGTGAGGCCGCGGTATTCGAGCAGCGGGGTGAGGGCGAGTTCCGCGGTGGCCAGCATGGCCATGGCCGCCGCGCTGGTGAGGTAGATCGGCCAGACCGAGGCGAGCAGCCGCCCCCGCCCGCGACCGGCGGCCGGGGCCGCCTCGGTCCCGGCCGGTTCCCGCTCCGGAACGGGCAGTGCCGACAGGATCAGGGCGGCGGCGAGGAACCCGGCCGCGCCCAGCGCCAGCGGCGCGCCCGCCGAGACGTTCACCGCGAGCAGGACGACCAGCGCGGGCGCGCCGCCCCAGGTGATCTGGGTGAGGACGGTCTCGGCGCTGAGCGCCCTGGGCTCGTCGGCCTTGTCCACCATGGCGATGAGCATGCTGCGCATGCCGCCGGGACCGGCCGCCGGGGCGGCGCCGCCGAGGAAGGCCAGCGCGACGGTGGCGGCCACCGGGGCGTCGGGGAACAGGGCGAGCCCGCCGAAGGCCAGCCCGCCGACCGCCATCCCGGCCGCCAGGTGCCGGCGCGTGGGGTGCAGCCAGGCGCCGAGCGCCACCGACCCCAGCACCTCACCGAGGACGTAGGCACCCGCGAGGGTGGCGCCCAGCGAGTAGCCGCCGGAGGTGTCCCGGACGAGGAACACCAGGCCCAACGGGGCGATGGCGATGGGCAGTCGGCCCGTGAAGGCCGCCAGCATCCACAGCAGGACGTTTCGGGTGAGGATCTTGCGGTAGCTCATGTTCCTGTTCTTCTCGTCGTCTTCTCGTCCCCGGGCGCGCGGCCCGGGCCTCAGCCGAACAGCTCGCCCAGGATCCGCTCGGCCTTCTCGGCGGCGGCCAGGTCCTCGGCGATCAGGCAGTACTCGACGGTGCCCCCGGCCCTGCTGTCGTCGGAGGTGATCACCACTCCGGTACGGGTGTCCGCGTCGAACGCCAGGCCGCGCTCTTCGAGGGCCGCCACCGCGCCCGCGAACGAGGGCACCTGCCACTGGTGGCGCTGGATCAGCACGCGCTCGCGCAGGAAGTCCGCGCCCACCAGCTGCTCGGCCACGTAGTTGATGTGGGTGGAGCCGCCGACCCGGCCGTTGAACTCGTTGATCAGGATCCGGCCGTCGGGCGTGACGATGCCGTCGACGCTGATCGGGCCCTGGTAGCCCATCGCCCGTACCGTCTCGCACAGCCGGTGCGCCTCGGCGAGGAAGTGCGGGAACCCGGGGTGGTCCGCCGACTGCGCGGGCACCACCAGGCCGTTGAAGATCGGCCCCATCAGCATCTCGCCGTGGCCGAACAGCTCGGTGGCCCCGGCCCCGATCCGGAACTCCGCGTACACCGGCACGCTGTCCGGGGTGTAGTCCTCGATCACCACCGGGCGGGTGTCGTCGTTGGAGTACCACTCCCACCGCTCGTCGAGGTGGTCGGCGAGCTCCTCCCGCCCGGCCAGGACCGTCACCTCGGGGGCGCCGATCGGGGTGACGTCGGCGCTGCGGCTGAGGATGGCGTTGCCGTAACCGGCGACGTGGAAGTCCTTCTTGACGATGGCGTGGCGGCCGTCGGCCAGCAGCTCCGCCAGGAACTCCTCGGCCTCGGCCCGGCCGAACGCGACCCGGCCCTCGGGCACCGGGCAGCCGATCCCGGCGGCGATCGCCCGGAACGTGGCCTTGCTGTTGAGCAGTTGGCCGCCGCCCTGGTGGATGTAGGGGAAGCCGGGCGTGGTCGCGCCGAGCCCCAGCGACCGGGTCAGCTCGATGACCGAGGGGTCGTAGTAGATCGGGAAGACCCCGTCGAGCCCGCCCTCGTCCGCGTGCCGCCGCAGCTGCTCCAGGAACGCGGCGTCCCGCCAGCGGTCCGGGGTGAGGACGTCGGCGCCGAGGCGGCCGGGCGGCGGCGCGATCACCGCGATCTGGGCCCGGTCGTGGCCGGTCAGCGCGGTGACGTAGGCCAGGAACTCCTCGCTGGGCACGTGCGGCACCACCAGGACGTCGCCCTCGGCGGCGTACCAGATCATGCGCTGGGCGGTCACGCCCGCCGTGCGGCGGTGCTCGGCGGTCAGCTCGTCGAGGTCGCCGACCATCTGCGCGGTGCGGTTGTTGGCTATGAACAGAGTGCTCATCGGGGCTGGTTCTCCACTGTCGTTGCGGTGAGGGGGCGTGCTGCGGCGAGCTGTTCGACGGCCGCCCGGGTGGGCAGGACCACCGCGCAGCGCTCCGCCGCGTAGCCGAGGGCCATGCGGTGGTAGTCGGCCGTGAAGTCGGCGACCGCGTCGGAGACGAGGAAGGTCTCGATGTCGTTGGTGTAGGACTCCACGGCCGTGGCGAGCACCCCGATGTGGGCGTAGATCCCGCAGACGACGAGCTGGTCGCGGCCCTGGTCGCGCAGGAGGTCGAGCAGTCCGGTGCGGTGGAAGGCGCTGTAGCGCCACTTGGTGAACACCGTGTCGCCCGGCCGGGGTTCGATGCCCTCGACGACGGCGCGCTGTTCGGGGCCGACCGTCATCCCCGGACCCCAGAAGTCGTTGAGCAGCCCCCGGTCCCGTACGGACATGCCGCCGGGCTGGGCCGTGTAGGCGACGGGCACGCCGTGCGCGGCGGCCCGCTCGCGCAGGGCGCGGACGTTGGCGGTCAGCGAGAGCACGGGCTCCTGCCCCGCCGGGAAGGCGTCCACGAAGTACCGCTGCATGTCGTGGACGAGCAGGACCGCGCGGCGCGGGTCGATCCGCCAGCCGGCCCGGTTGGCGGGCAGCTCCGCCTCGGTCGGCGGCAGGTAGGGCTGGATGCCGGGAAGGGACATGGCTGGAGTGCTCTCTTTACTGGCCGGGCCAGGAGTCGGCCACGGCGATGGCTTGCTGGAGGTTGAGCCGGGGGTCGCAGAGCGTGGTGCTGACGGCGTCCGGCGCCAGGGGGCGGCTCTCGTCGAGCACGCACTCCTCGACCGGGTCGGGGGTCGCCTCCAGATGGAGTCCGCCCGCCGTGCCGCCCTCGGCGTCCACGGCCGCCCGGAACCCGCGGACCTCGCGGACCAAGGCGGTCACCGCCCGGGTCTTGCGGCCGTCGCCGTCGGTGTAGGTGTTGCCGTGCATGGGGTCGCAGAGCCAGATCACCGGGTGTCCGGCCGCCCGTACGGCGGCGACCAGCGGCGGCAGCCGCTCGGCCACCGCGTCCGCGCCGAGCCGGGCGATCAGGGTGAGCCGTCCGGGCTGGCGGTGCGGGTCGAGCCGGGCGCACAGCTCCACCAGCTCGGCCGGGGTGGCCGCGGGCCCCACCTTGCAGGCCACGGGGTTGGCGACGGAGGCCAGCAGCGCCACGTGGGCGCCGTCCGGCTGCCGGGTGCGCTCGCCGATCCACGGCCAGTGGGTGGAGGTGAGGAACGTGCGGTTGTACGCGTCCCGGCGCAGCTGCGGCAGCTCGTAGTCGAGCGCCAGGGCCTCGTGGCTGGTCCAGATCCGGCCGCCGCCGGGCCACTCGTCCCGCCGTTCGCCCAGGTGGTCGAGCACGGTCGCGGCGGCGTCGTGGCAGTCGAGCATCCGCAGCGGGTCCGGCAGGCGGGCCACCGGGTCGAAGGCCGGACCGTTCACCAGCGGGCCGCGGTAGGCCGGGAGTTCGTGTCCGTCGCGCCGCTCCACCGGCTGGGAGCGCGGCTTGGCGTACTGCCCGGCGATCCGGCCCACCCGGACCACCGGGCGGCCCGAGTTGGCCTGGAGGACGCCCGCCAGGCAGTCGATGAGACCGGCCTTGCGCGCGACGACGTCCCAGGTGGGCTCGGACGGCTTCTCGGCGCAGTCGCCGGCCTGCACCACCAGCGCCTGCCCCTGGGCCACGTCGGCCAGCAGCGCGCGCAGGGCGACGATCTCACGGGCGGGCACCAGCGGCGGCCGGTCGGCGAGTTCGCCGCGCGCCTTCGCCAGGATCTCCGGGTCGGGCCAGGGCGGCTGCTGCTCGGCGGGGAGCAGCCGCAGCCGGTCGGTCTCCCCGGCGGGCAGGGGCAGCAGGGTGGCGTCCGGCCGCCGGACGGCTTGGGTGGTGTTCACGAGTGGCTCTTCCGCGAGACAGGGGGCAGGGAAAGGGGGTCGCGCCCGGCGAGGGCCGTGGTGACGAGGTCGCGCAGCAGGGCCGGGCCGTCCTCGGTGAGCAGGGACTCGGGGTGGAACTGGGCGGTGGCGAAGCCGGGGCCGCGCAGTCCGTGCACCTCTCCGGTCCGTGCGTCCCGGGCGATCTCCACGGGCCCCGCGCACAGCTCGGACGCGGGCTCGGCCCGGTCGTGCGCCGAGGTCGCGGTGAAGGTGTTGTAGAACCCGGCCCGTATCCGGCGGCCGAAGAAGTCGATCTCTTCTTGGAGCCCCTGGTTGGGCACGGCCTTGCGGACGAGCGGGAGGCCGAGCCCGGCGGCGAGCACCTGGTGTCCCAGACAGACGGCGACCGTGGGGGTGCCCCGGGCCAGCAGCTCTCCGACCAGGGCGCGTACGGTGGCGATCTTCGGGTCGTCGGTCTGCCGGGGGTCTCCCGGTCCGGGGCCCACCAGCACCAGGTCGGCCGCGTCGACGGCCCGGCCGGGCAGGTCGTGCCAGGGCCGGACGGCCACCGACAGTCCCAGTGAGCGCAGTTGGTGGGCGAGCATCGCGGTGAAGGTGTCCTCGTTGTCCACCACCAGCACCCGCGCCGCGAGCGGCTCGGCCGGGCGGTCCCGCTCCGGGCGGGGGCCCAGCCAGAAGCGGGCCAGCCCGTCGTTGTGGCGGGCCAGTCCCTCCCGTACCCGGGGGTCGTCCGCGAGGGCGGGCGCGGCGGCCGGGGCCGGGCGGTCCGGGCCGGCCGGTTCGCGCAGCGCGGACAGCAGCCCCGCCACCTTGGCGTGGGTCTCCGCCACCTCGCCCGCCGGGTCGGAGTGGCGCACCAGGGTGGCCCCGACGCCGATCTCGCAGCGGCCGTCCGCACCGATCTCGGCGGTGCGGATGAGGATGGCGGAGTCCATGGCCCGCCGCCCCTGCCCGTCCCGGCCGACGAGCGCCAGCGCGCCGCTGTAGTACGAGCGTCCGCGCGGCTCGTACTGGCGCAGCACCCGGCAGGCGCTCTCCACCGGGCTGCCGGTGATGGTGGGCGCGAACATCGTCTCGCGCAGGATGTCCCGCACGTCGAACGGGCTCTGGCCGGAGAGGAAGTACTCGGTGTGCGCGAGCCTCGCCATCTCCTTCAGATACGGTCCCTCGACCCGTACGCCCGGACCGCAGATCCGGGTCATCATCTTCAGCTCCTCGTCCACCACCATGTGCAGCTCCTCGCGTTCCTTGCGGTCGGCGAGCAGGGCGAGGGCGCCCTCGACGGTGGGGCCGGAGGGCGGGTAGCGGTAGGTGCCGCTGATCGGGTTCATGGTGACGGTGCCGGCCGCGAGGCCGACGTGCCGCTCGGGCGAGGCGCCGACGAAGGTGCGCTCGCCGGTGTGGACGAGGAAGGTCCAGTACGCGCCCTGCTCCCGGGCCAGCAGCCGGCCGAAGAAGCTCAGCGCCGCCGCCGGGGACCAGCCCTCGACGGTGGCGGTGAACGACCGCTTGATGACGAAGTTGGCGCCCGCGCCCTGGCCGATCTCCTCGGCGAGCACCTTGCGGACGATCCCCGCGTACTCCTCGTCGTCGAGGTCGAAACCGGCGTCGGTGAGCTCCAGCGGGACGTCGGGCAGCGCGGAGCACAGGTCGGCGGTGGGCAGCAGGTGCTGTTCGCGCACCCGCAGCACGGTGAGCGGCGCCCCGTCGTCGTTGCAGGCGTAGCCGCGCTCGGTGATCTGGCGGTAGGGCAGCAGCGCCAGCAGCTCGTGGCGGGGCCCGGTGGCCGGGGGCGCGTCCGTGCGCGGCGCCTCGTCGAGCGGCAGGTCCGCGATCCGCTCGACCGCCTCCGCCTCGCCCAGCAGCAGCTCGACCCGGTCGCGGCCGGTGGCGTGCGGGCGGTGCAGCAGCGCGAAGGGCGAGCCGTCGAGGAGCTCGGGACGGAGGGTGAACGGGCTCGCGCCCGCTTCCGGTTCAGCCATGTCGAGTCCTTGTCAGCTCTGGGGGGTCGCGGACGGATCCCCGGGGAGGTCCGCGAGGAAGCCGTCGATGTGGTGGCGCAGCGCGGGCAGCCGGTCCGCGTCGAGCGCCTCGAAGTGGTCGCAGCCCAGCTCGCGCACGCGCAGGCGCGGGGCGCGCCGGGTCCACTGCGCCACCTGGTCGGGGCCGCGCCCCTGGGTGCAGGAGACCAGCAGGACCGGTCCGTCGAAGCCGTCCGAGGCCGTGTGGCCGTGGGCCGCGTCGAGGTGGGCGGCGGCGACGTCGCGCAGCCGCGCCCCCTCGTCACCGGTCGGCTCGAACCCCATGGACCGGCCGATCCGCTCCAGCGACTCGGCGCGCCCGAGTCCCTCGCGCTCGGCCAGCTCGGCGTAGCTGTCGATCAGCACGACGGCCGCCGGGGCGGTCCCCCGCCGGGCGAGCCGCGCCGCCACTTCCCAGGCCAGCACCCCGCCGAGCGACCAGCCGATGAGGTGGCGGGGCGGGCGCGGCAGGGAGGCGATCGCGTCGAGGCAGCGCTCGACCATGGCGGGCACGTCGTGGTCGGGCCGTTCGCCGGGCATCAGGCCCTGGGCGCGCACCGCGTGCACCGGGCCCCAGCGGGTGAGGGCGCCCGCCAGCGCGTAGTACGGGCCGATGCCGCCGCCCGCCGCCGGAAGCAGCACGCTCTGCCCGTCGCCGCCCGCGCCCCGGCCCAGCGGGACGAGGAGGGGGGAGACGGTGTGCGGAGGTGGGGTGGTCGTCATGCGCTCTTCCGTTCGGCGGCGATCGTCTCGGCGAGGGCCCGCACCGTGGGTGCCCGGAAGAAGTCCAGGACCGGGATCTGCACGCCGAAGCGGTGCTCGATCCGTGACAGCGCGGTCAGTACGTTGAGGGAGTGGGCGCCGAGGTCCACCAGGGACGCCTCCAACGGGACGTCCCGGCCCAGCAGTTCGGCCCAGAGGGCGTGCAACTGCCCGACGGTCTCCGGGTCGAGCCCTTCGGCGGCCGGGTCGGCGGCCCGCACCCCGGCCCACTCCCCCCGGTCCGGGAGCGGGGGCAGCCCGCGCAGCAGCGCGGCCCGGTCCACCTTGCCGTTGTGGCTGGTGGGAACGGCGTCCACGGTCAGCACCCGGGTCGGCACCATATAGCCGGGCAGGGTGGCCGCGAGCGCGGTGCGCACCTCGTCCGGGTCCACGGGTGCGGCGGCGTACGGCACCAGGAACAGCGCCAACTGCCGCTCCGCGCCCTCCCCGTGGGCCGCGGCGACCGCCGCGCGCACCCCGGGCCGGGTCAGCGCCGCCGCCTCCAGTTCACCGAGCTCCACGCGGTGGCCGCGGATCTTCACCTGGTGGTCCTCGCGGCCCGCGTAGACCAGTGCGCCGTGCTCGTCGCGGAACACCTGGTCGCCGGTGCGGTAGCGGCGGGCCCACGGCCCCGGCCCGTACGGGTCGGGCACGAAGCGCTCCGCCGTGCGCTCGGGGTCGTTGACGTACCCCTGGGCCGGGCAGCGGCCCCCGAGCAGCAGCTCACCGGGGACTCCGGCCGGGGCCAGGTGCCCGGTGACGTCCACGACCTGCGCCGACACCCCCGGCAGGGGCGTGCCGATCGGTGCGTGCGAGGGCCAGGGCAGCTCGTCCGCGGTGAACTGCCGCGCCGTGGCGACATGGGTCTCGGTGGGCCCGTACATGTTGAACAGCCGGATGTGCGGGTGGCGGGCGAAGAACCGCTGCACGGCCGGGTCCGCCCGGAGCTGCTCGCCCGCGACGCAGAGGTGCCGCAGCGCCGACAGGTCGGGGCCGAGGTCCTCGGCGGCCAGCGCGAACGGGCGGAGCGCGGCGACCGGCAGATAGAGGTGGGTGACCCCGGTCCGCACCACCCGCTCGACGAGCGCGGGCAGGTCGCGCCGGTCCACCGGGTCGCGGGAGACCAGGGTGCCGCCCGCCGCGAGGGTCGGGAAGATCTCCTGGAAGGAGACGTCGAAGCCGATCGGCGCGTACTGGAGGAAGCGGGTCCCGGTGTCCATGCCGAGGACGCCGATCTGCCAGTCGGCGAGGTTCACCAGGGCGCCGTTGGCCATCAGGACGCCCTTGGGGCGGCCGGTGGAGCCGGAGGTGAACATCGTGTAGACGGGGTCGTCGGCCCGGCGCTCACCGGACGGCGTCCGCGCTCCCCCGGCCGCCAGGGCCGCCAGTTCACCGGGCGGGGCCACCTCGACGAGCCCGGTCAGGGCCCCGCCGGGCACCCCGACGGCCAGTCGGCAGGCGGCCTGACGGATCATCATATCGAGTCGCTCGGCCGGGAGTTCGGGGTCGAGCGGCAGATACGCGGCCCGCCGCGCCAGCACGGCGAGAACGGTGACCACGGTGTCGGTGAGCCCGGAGGTCGCCACGCCCACGACGTCGCCCCGGCCCACGCCCCGCGCCGCCAGCCCGTCGGCGACCGCGTCCACGCGCCGCAGCAGCTCCCCGTAGGACAGGGTGCCCGCGTCCTCGGCGATCGCCGGGCGCTCCGGGTGCCCGGCCGCCGTCGCCGCCACCCACTCGTACACCGTGGCGTGCGGCAGCTCGCGGCCGGGCGGGCCCGCCGGGGCCGGGGCGTCCTCGAACAGCTCGGCCACCGTGCCGCGCGCCGGGTCGGCCGACGCCCGGCCCAGTGCCTGGCGCAGCGAGTCGGCCACGCCCCGGGCCACGGCGGCGGGCAGCAGCTCGCGGTCGTGCTCCAGCTCCAGGAGCCAGCCGTCGGCGGTGGGCGTGGCGAACAGCAACAGGTCGAACTTGGCGGTGCCGTTGCCGTGCTGGCGCACCCCGCGCACCGGCGCGCCCGGCTCGGTCACGGTGCTGTCCTGCATGGCGAGGAGCGCGGAGAAGACCGGGTTGCGGTCGCTGGAGCGGTCCGGCGCGTACTGCTCCACCACGCGGCCGAACGGGAGGTGCGCCCGGTACTTGGTGTCCTCCGCCTCCTCGTCGACCACCTTGGTCACGAACTCCTGGAAGGGTGCGGACCAGTCGACGGGGACGACCATCGGCAGCGTGTTGACGAAGAAGCCGCACAGGTCGAACGAGCCGAGGGTGCGCCGGGACATCAGGGTGGCGCCGAGCGTCGCCGAGTGCTGTCCGCCGTGCCGGGCGAGCACCGCCGCGTACACGGCGGAGAAGAAGGTGAACGAGCCGACGCCGAGGTCCCGGCAGGCCGCGTCCACGGCCGCGGACTCGGCCGCCGACAGCGGGAGTTCGATCCGCTCGCCCTGGAAGGCGGTACGGGTGGGTCGGCCCGGCCGGGGGTACAGCTCGGTCGCCGGGGCCGCGCGCAGCCGGGCCGCCAGCTCGCGCGCCTCCTCCATGACCTCCGGGCCGGTGGCCGCGGCCGTCTGCGCCCGCAGCTCGGCGCGCAGGTCCGCCTCGCGGGCCGCGCGCAGCGCCGGTGCGTCGAGCTCGCCGCGGAGCGCGGCTTCGAGGTCCCGTACGAAGGGGCCCGCCGAGAAGCCGTCGAACACGGTGTGGTGGACGACGAGGACCAGGGTGGAGGAGCCGCCGTCGGCCGGCGCGCCCTCCTGCCACAGATGGGCGGCGCGGAAGAGCGGGGGCGCGTCGAGCCGGAAGGCGTGGGCGGCGAGGTCGTCGAGGAGCGCGGCCCGCCGGGCGGCGAACGCGTCCCCGGCAGCGATGTGCAGCTCCAGCGGCAGTTCGTCCTGGCCCGGTGGGGGCATCAGCTCGGCGTGCGGCTCCGGCGCCTCGTGCAGGCCGAGCCGCAGCGCGGGCTGCGCCTCGGTCACCGCGGCGAGCGCGGCGCGGACGTCCTTGGGCCGGAACCGCGGGTCGAGCGTCAGCTCAAGGACGATGTTGTAGAGGTTGCGCGCGGGCACGGTCCGGTCGATGACGAGCAGGCCGAGCTGGGCGTCGGTGAGGGGAAGCGGCTGCGGGACGGTCCACTCGGAGCCCTCGACCGGCCGCCGCTGCGGGTCGGACGCCGGGGGCGGCGGTACGGAGTACGAGTTCTGCACAGGGATTACCTCACGGGTGTGCGGGTGGCGCCGATGGCGGCGGTACGCCGGTCGCGGCAGCGCGGGGGCCGGGCCGCGGGCAAGGGGCGGCGGCGCGAGCGGTGGGCCGGGAAGCGGCACGTGCGGCGGGCCCGGGGCCTCGGCTCCGCCGTGCCGCCCGGGGAGGCGGGCCGGGGCGGGAGACGGCCCGCCCTCACGAAATCACTCGGGCGGGACGGTTTCAAATGTCATCGGAGACCCCGATGGAAGAGCGTGGCGTACTCCCGGGGCGCCGCGGGCACGCGGAACGCCCCGGAGGCCCCGGTACGGACCTCGTGGACGGCCGAGTCGACCGCGTGCAGGATCTCTTCGGCCCGGGGCCGCAACAGGGCGCCCGCCGGGGTGAGTTCGATGGGCAGTCGGCCGCGCCGGTGGAAGAGGACCGCGCCCAGGGAGTGCTCCAGACTCTTGATCTGGCCGGTCACGGTGGACTGGGCGCAGTGCAGGTTCCGGGCGGCCTGGGTGAAGCTCAGTTCGCGCGCTACTTCGCGGAAGACGCGCAGATGCTGGATCTCCACGGGAATGGCCCCCTGGTCGTTCTTGGTACGCGGAGAGGTGTGTCCGCCGACGTGCCAAAAATAATCCTACCGGACGGTTTTCAGCAACAGTGATCGTGGCCACTCCCCGCCGCCATGATCCCACAAGGGAGGTCATGACCAGCTATTTCACAAACGAAACGAAGGTTCCGCCCCCCTGGGCGCCCTTCTGGTCACTTCCATCAAGATCCCCGATGACAGTTGAAACAGGCACTCCGGTTTGCTTTCACTGGGCGCATGAAGCTTGAAGACGTCGTCTCGGATGTGCTCCAGATCCCCCGGGGGGAAGTGGACGACAGCCTGGGACCCGTGCGCGACGGCCGCTGGACGAGCCTGAAGCAGATGCAGCTGATCATCACGCTGGAGGGGACCTACGCGACCTCCTTCTCCCGTCAGGAGGTGCGCGCCATGAAATCCGTGGGCGCGATGCGCGAAGTGCTCCTGGGCAAGGGGATCGCCGTCTGATGACCACCACGTACGCACCACCGGCCCGCCTCCTCCCGCAGCCGCTCGACGGCCACGACCTCGACTCCCTGCTGCTGATCCGGCACTTCGAGCGCAAGCTGCTCGACCTGTTCGCCGCCGGGCAGCTCAACGGGACCACCCACACCTGTCTCGGCCAGGAGTACGTTCCGGTCGCCCTGGAGGCCCTGTTCGCCGAGGAGGACTTCCTCTTCAGCAACCACCGGGGCCACGGCCACTACCTGGCCCGCTTCGCCGACCCGGCCGGACTCCTCGCCGAGATCACCGGCCGCCAGGGCGCGGTGTGCGGCGGCATCGGGGGCAGCCAGCACATCTTCCGCGACGGCTACCTCTCCACCGGCATCCAGGGCGAGAGCCTCCCCGTCGCCGTCGGCACCGCCCTGCACTTCAAGCGCCGGGACCTGCCCCTGCTGGCCGCCGCCTACATCGGCGACGGCACCTGGGGCGAGGGCTCGGTCTACGAGGCCCTGAACATCGCCCGGCTGTGGGAGCTGCCGCTGCTGGTGGTCGTCGAGAACAACGGCATCTCCCAGACCACCCCCAGCGACCTCAACATGGCCGGCACGGTGGCGGGCCGGGCCCGGGCGTTCGACGTCGACCACCACCGGGTGACCGGCACCGACCTCCACGGGATCCGCGCGGAGCTGGCCCCCCTGATCCGCCGGGTCCGCGAAGAACGGCTGCCGCTGGTGGTCGAGTTCGACACCGTACGGCTGGGTCCGCACAGCAAGGGCGACGACACCCGCCCCGCCGAGACCGTCGAGTCGGCGCGCGCCCGCGACTGGTACACCGCCTACCGGGCCGTCGATCCGGAGCGGTTCGACCGGCACGACCGCAAGCAGCGGGAACTGATCGACAGCGTCGCCGCCGACGTCCTGGCGCGCCCGCTCGCCACGGGAAGGACCCTCCGATGACCGACACGATGACGGCGGCGCCGGCCGGAACACCGGCCGAGGCGCCCGCCGGCCTTCTCCGCGAGGCGCCCGCGCGCCGGGAACGGGTGGGCGAGAACCTCAACCGCGCCCTGCACCAGGTGCTGGAGGCCCACGACGACGCCTTCCTGATCGGCGAGGACGTCCTCGATCCGTACGGCGGCGCCTTCAACATCGCCAAGGGTCTCTCCGACCGGTTCGGCGACCGGGTGCTCACCACTCCCATCAGCGAGAACGCCATCCTCGGCATCGCCAACGGCCTGGCCCTCACCGGCAACCGGCCGATCGCCGAGATGATGTTCGGCGACTTCATCACCCTGGCCTTCGACCAGATCGTGAACTTCTCGGCCAAGTCCGTCACCATGTACGGCACCCGGCATCCGATGCACCTGGTGGTGCGCTGCCCCGTCGGCGGCCGTCGCGGCTACGGGCCGACCCACAGCCAGAGCCCCCAGAAGCACTTCCTCGGCGTACCCGATCTGCATCTGTTCGAGCTGTCTCCCTTCCACGACAGCGGCCCGGTGCTCGAAGGCATGGTCGAGCTGGGCGCGCCCTGCATCTTCTTCGAGGACAAGGTCCTCTACACCGAGCGGACCCAGCTGCCCGGCACCGGTCCGGTCGCCGGTCTGTTCGCCCTCGACATGGTCGGCGACGACCCGTTCCCCGTGGCCCGTCTGCGGGTCGACGGCGTCGACGAGCCCGATGTGGTGCTGATCGCGCCGGGCGGCCTCGCCCACCGCGCGGTCGAGGCCGCCCGCGACCTCTTCCTGACCGAGGAGATCGCCTGCGAGATCTATGTGCCGACCCGGCTCTACCCCTTCGACGCGGAACTGCTGGCCGGACCGGTGGCACGGGCCGGCCGGGTGTGTGTGGTGGAGGACGCGCCGCCGGGCGGCAGTTGGGGCGCCGAGGTCGCCCAGCAACTGCACTCCCGGTGCTGGGGCAGCCTGAAGGCCCCCGTCCGGTTGGTCCACTCCGCGGACGCCGTGATCCCCACGGCGCTCCATCTGGAGCAGGACGTCCTGGTGAGCAGCGAGTCCCTGGGACTGGCCCTGAGAGAGACGGCACGATGATCGAGATCACCGTTCCCAAGCTGAACAACAACGACGCGCACTACGACCTGGTGGAGTGGCTCGCCGAGGACGGCGCCACCGTGGCCAAGGACGACGACCTCGCCACCGTGGAGACGTCCAAGGCCGCCGAGGACCTGGTGAGCGAGCACGACGGGGTGCTCCTCCAGGTCGTCCCCGCGGGCAAGCAGGTCGCACCCGGCACGGTGGTGGGCCGGCTGTTCGCGGACGCGGCGCGGCGCGAGGCGTTCCTGGCGGCGGCCTCGTCGGCGGCCACGGCCGGGCCCCGCTCCCCCGACGAGGGCGGCGCCGTGATCCTCACGGACGCGGCACGCCGACTCGCGTCCGAGCACGCGGTCACGGACGAGGAGCTGCACGCGCTGGGCAGGCGCGTGGTCAAGGGGACCGATGTCGAGGCGCTGCTGGCGCGGCGCGGGTCGGCCGGTGGGACGGCGGCCGGAGGGACGACGGCGACGGCGACGGCGACCGGTCACGGAACCCCAGCCGTCCAGGCAACCCCCACCCCGGCAACCCGCGTTCAGGGGCCCGATATGGACAGCACCGAAGGAGACCCGAACCGGGTCGAGTTGAGCACGCACCAGCGCGCGATCGCCACGGTGGTCAGCGAGTCACTGCGAACGATCCCCACCTCCTTCACGGTCCTGCGGATACGGGTCGACGCCGCCGAGGCGCGGGCGGCCGAGCTGACCCGGGAGACCGAGGCGGCCATCGGCCTGCCCGAGCTGCTGATCAGTGAACTCGCGGGACTGCGCGAAAAGTTCCCCGCCTTCTTCTCGACTTACCACGAAGACGGCACCATTTCCCTCGCCGACGCCTCACACATCGGCGTCACCGTGGACGTGGGCAACGGGCTGTACATCCCGGTCGTACGGGACGCCGAGGGCCTGTCCGTGGCCGAGGTCGCCGATCTGCTGGAGGACTTCCGCTTCTCGGCGCTGCGCGGCAGCTTCCGGGGCAGCGACCTCGCCGGAGCGGCGATCACGCTCTCCCTCAACAACGACGAGGACGTCCTGCTCACGCAGCCGATCGTCTTCCCGGGCCAGACGTGCATGCTGTCGCTGGGCGGCACCCAGGACGTGGTGCGCCTGACGGCCGACGGCGCCGCGATGACGATCCGTCAGGTCCATCTGGGCCTGGCGTTCGACCACCGGGTGGTGAACGGCCGGGAGGCGGTGCTGTTCCTGCGGGCGCTGAAGTCGGCCCTGGAGGCGGGCCACGACCGCGAGCCGGCCGTCTGACGCCGGTGCACCGGCTGATCCCCCGCGGGTACGCGCCGACGCGCCTGCCGGACCGCTGGACCGGGGGCCCGCCCCAGACCTGGCTGGCGGGCCCCGCGCCCCACGACCCGGCGGACCGGCACCTGCTGGACGACGCCGAACGGGTCAGGGCCGCCGAGTACGCCCGCGCCGAGGACCGGGAGGCGTACGTCGCCTCCCACGCGGCGCTGCGCCGCCTGCTGGGCGCCTACCTGGGCGTCCCGGCGGCGGCGGTGTCCCTGACCCGGGCCCCCTGCCCGACGTGCGGCGGCCCGCACGGCAGGCCGACGGTGACCGGCGCGCCGCTCCACTACTCCCTGTCGCGCAGCGCGGGCCTGACCCTGCTGGCGTTCGCGTCGACGGAGGTGGGCGCGGACGTGGAGGAGCGGGCGCCGGCGACGACGGCGGAGACGGTGGGAACGACCCTGCACCCGCGCGAACACCAGGAGCTCGCCGCCCTCCCACGGCACTCCCGCCCCACGGCTTTCACCCGCTGCTGGACCCGCAAGGAGGCCTACCTCAAGGCCACCGGCACGGGCCTCAGCGAACCCCCCTCCCACACCTACGTGAGCACCCACCACCACCCGGCCCACCCGACGGGCTGGCGAACGATGGACGTACGGATGCCGAAGGGGTTCGCGGGGGCGTGCGTGGTGCGGGTGGGGCGGGGCTGAGGTGGACGGGGCGTCGCTGCGGAGGGGACGGGCGAACCGTCCCGGAAAAACAGAAAAACCCCAGATCAACTGGGGTTTTCGCGGGTGTCCGAAGGGGGCTTGAACTCTCCACTCGGGCACCAGCACACTGCTTGGCCGACCCGCGAAAACGTCCCCGACACGGCGCAGTCTTGACCAGCACCGTTGGCCATGCCTTCCCCCCTGTTTCGGGCCGTTTTGGACCCCTATTGGTCATGCGTTGGTCACGTGGCCAACCAGGGCGGGGCGGGCCACCTTCACTCGTTCACCCATGATCATCTACCCGACAACGCGAATATCCGCGATGTGCCATGGACCTGGCGGACTCATCCGACCTACCGTCCTCTTGGCGCCAGGGACCGCCCCTGCATCGTAGGAGGGCACGATGGCACGCGAGGAGCTGACCCGTCTCACCGGCCAGGCCGGAGGACCTGAGTGCGACGACGACGATTGCCCCAACGTCTACCGGACCAAGAGCGGTTCATTCGTTATCCAGGGGGACGTGTCTGACGCGTTCACCGCGCCCGCAGGTGAGGCCCTGGTGGAGATCCCGGAGCACGTTCTTAGGGAGGCTGTCCGTGCTCTTGGATGGTGAGGAGTGGCGTAGGTTCTTCGACGCCTTCGAGCGCGAAGCATGGCGGTTCGAGGCGCAGCCCACCTACACCATGCCCAAGGAGCAGGAGAACGTCGCCCGCTTCCTGCGGGACGAGAGCAAGCCCGACGACCACAATGCTCGCTGGCATGAACGGGTACGCGGATACGTCGAGTCCGGCAAGCGCATCGGTCGCGTGCGCATCGTGAGCCGGCCGCTCACTGACTACCAGCGGTACCAATTCGCGTGGGGCATTCCCGGCAACATCGCGGCCGGGGAGGACATCCGCATCTTGGACGTAACGCAGGAGTACTACGGCTTGCCGCTCTCCGGGCGTGACTGGTGGATGTTCGATGAAGTCCGTATCGCACACCTGAACTTCCGACCGGACGGTACCCAGATCAATCGCGAGGCGTACGAGGGGGACCCCGCCCCCTATCGGGAGTGGAAGCGAATCGCCCTGGAATACGCAGTGCCTTTCGAGGAGTACGTGAAGGGCCTTGACGTTTGACCCTGGGCAGCTAGGACAGTCGAAGGCTGACCTGGCGGAAACACTCCGCGCGATGCGTAGGCGAGCCAGCCGTACACAGGTTTGGCTCGCTCAGCGCTGCAACATGTCCCAAACCAAGCTCAGCAGCATTGAGACCGGTCGAATCACACCGGGCCTTGTTGACGTTGAGTTGATTCTCAGGGCCCTCGACGCACCGCCGGAGATGGTGGCAGAAGTGGCCGCCATCGCACGGCTTGCCAATACGGAGTGGCAGGGCAAGCGGGCATCTTGGCGTAGGGGACTGGAAAAGCGACAGTCGGAATTGGCGGGCCTCGAAGCGGAAGCCGTGACGCTCCGGTACTTCTTGCCTGCGATGGTGACAGGACTCCTCGCCACACCTGAGTACATCAGGGCGAGCCTGGGCCACTCACCAGTGGACATCTCCAAGACAGTCGCGAAAAAACTGGACCGGCAAGCGGTCCTCTACGACAACAGGAAACTGTTCACATTCCTGTTAACGGAGCAGGCCGCCAGGTGGGCAGTGGTCCCCCGTGCCGCGATGGCCGTACAGATTGACCGTCTTATCTCTCTGTCCCACCTGCCCAACGTGCGCATTGGCGTGATCCCGTTGGGATCGGCCATCAGACGCGGCCCGATGAATACCTTCACGGTTTACGACCAACGCCTGGCGACTGTCGAGACATTTACTGGGCGCATAGTTTTCCGGGACGCTCGGGACATCGCGGAACACCTTGAAGTATTCGGCTTGTACGAGCGTCATGCATTGTTCGACGAAGATGCCAGAGAGCTGCTCGGAGATTGGGCCACCTCCTACCGTTCATGATCCTCTACCCCGCAACGCGAATATTGCTGGAGGCTCGGTACTGACGGTCCGAGGATGTACCCATGCCGACGGAACCGAAGAACCACAGACAGCAGGCGCCGCAGGGTTGGCGGATGGACCCGATCCCGAGCCGTCCGGCGTACCGGGACGGCGACGGGAGGATTCGCGTTCCTGTGTGGCTGACCAAGGACGGTCGGCACATGGCGGACACGGAGATGGTCCTGCTGCCCTCGGAAGCCGAGTTGTTGAGTGAGCAGCTGACTCATGCGATCGGGGGTTCGCGCTCCATCTTGCAGGAGCTGTTCCACGGTCAGGCCGTCGTCCAGGGGCCGGGCGTGACGGTGGTGTCCAAGCTCCCTCATTCCGCCTGAGAGGCCCGTTCAGGGTCTGCCATGACTTCCGCCTATCAGGGGGCGGGGGACGGCCGCCTGTGCGGCCGTCCGACGATCAGGAAGGCACCAGCATGCTGGACGCAACCGGCCTGTACACGATCAACATCGCGGAGGCGGAGTTCTCCCCGGCATGTGGAGGCAACACGCATCCGGACGGCGAGTCTTGCGTGACGCTCGCGCGTATCGCCCCGGACGGGTGGGCGCTGGGTGACAGCAAGCGGCCGAGGGCGGAGCCGTTACGGTTCACGACCTCCGAACTGGAGGCGGCCGGGATCGACCCGGCGCGCTTCGGTCTTTCCGCCTGACGGCTCGCCCCCGTATACGGCCGGTCGGTTCCCGCTCCTGCCCTTTTCAGGAGGCCGGCGCGCTTCGGTCTTTCCGCCTGACGGCTCGCCCCCGTATACGGCCGGTCGGTTCCCGCTCCTGCCCTTTTCAGGAGGCCGGGGCCGACCGGCTCCGTCTTTCTCCACACCCCGTGGGAAAGGGCAGTGACGCACGTGCCGCACCATCACGGCTACCGGTGGACCGGTCCGAAGCAACGGTTCGACGAGGAAGGTCTTCGACGGCCCCCACACCCCAATCCGCCACCCCCGGCCGCGCCCAACGACATGGACGCTCAGAGACTGGTCGACCGCTACCGGCAGGTGGCTGCCGAGTTCCCCGTCACGGACCTGCCGCCGATGGAGACGGCGCAATGGCTGGCCAAGTCGCCCGCTGTCATCCGGGGAACCTGGCAGGAACCGAAGGAGGCAGCAAAGTGGCTGGGCCTCCAACTCATCGAGTACGCGCCGCGCTTCCTGGCGGAGCGGGACCGTGACACCACTCGCCTTACGGCCTTGGTCGCATCCGCTGCCGAGCGGCTGGTGGGCGGCGGAGATGTGGCGTTGGGCTTCTACCTCGAACGTCCCGCCTACCTGTCGCTGGCCCTGGTGACCTGTTCGCCGAACCGGGCTGCCCGGGACCTGGGCTGCCCGCTTCAGTAGGTCACTCAGCAACAAAGAAGCCCCGGCCCATTTCAGGCCGCGCGGCGATCCTTTGATTCTGGTTGGTCAGGGTGAAGTCATCGCACGACCGGAGCACTGCCCTGACGGTCATCTGAACTCGTTGTTGCGATGCAAGATCAACCCTGCACAACCCCAATCACAGAACGACAATACAAAGGTAACCAAATCATTACTCTCATGAATGCAAGGGTGGGGGGTAATGCTTTAGATGAATCAAATAGAACCCACCGGTGGCGCCTTCCTCAAACCGTTTACGGGTATGAAATTTTCATCATCACCGAAAATGCGCCCCGAACCCCTCCATGGAGATCCGGCGCCCCTACAGGGATCACCTCGGCCATGGCAGACGCACGGGCTGGCGAGCGATCACCGGATCGATGGATCAGTGAGCCAGACGGTTCGTTCCTGCTCGAATATGGTTTGTTCCCGCTTGAATCCAGGGAGTCTTCTGGGCACGGAGCCACGAGGCTTCCGTGGCCGCCCACCGCACCATGTAGGGAGCCGGTCGTGAGAAAATTTCTCGCCGCCACACTGGGTCTGACGACGAGCTTCGTACTCGTGTCCGCAACCTCAAGTCAATCTTCAGAAAGAGCGATTCAGGCAAGTTTCGAAATCCGCAACCAGTACAATGACAACTGCATTGACGTTGCTGATGGTAACCGCGGATCAGGTGCAGCAGTCCACATGTGGACATGCAACGGTGGAGCCAACCAGCATTGGCATTGGGTAGGGGACCAGCTCCGTAGCGACCTCAACGACAAGTGCCTCGATCTCGCCGGATCAAACCCCTACGACTACGCGATGGTCGAACTGTGGGATTGTAATTTCAAAGACAATCAAAGGTGGGGCTACAGCAATCCGTATCTGGCCAGCAAGCTGAGTGGCAGCGTGTTGTTCATGCCGAACAACGGCCTCGGTGCACCGGTGTTGACCAAGTCTGGTGGTCATCCGGTGAACACGAACTTCAAGTGGGAGCTCAGAATGGTGTAGATGGCCACTCGACCTCGCACTTAAATTCCTGAGCCAGCGACGCCCTGAAACGACTCCCGGGGCGTCGCTTCTCTGATGAATGAACAGTTCACGTGAAGCCAGCAAGCCTCGCAACGACACCGTTTGCCGTGACTCCGCCTTCGCCATGCGCCGCTGTATTGGCAACGGCCGGATGCTCGATCAGGTACCGGGACCCGGAGAAGGTCTCTGCCCGCTGGCGCACGCTGCGCAGCAGGCTTCACCTTCCGGAAGCCTTCCGCATTCATGACTGGCGGCACAGCTACGTCACGAACGCTCCGGAAGCCGGGGAGAACCTGGTGGAGGTCAGCGCCAAGGTCAGGCACCACTCAGCGGACTGCACGGCCCGTGGGTACGGCCAGCGCCGCACGGACAACGCCCGCGAGCTGGCCACGTCCAACGCGAGCCGGATCGGCTTGTCAGCCCTGGTCCGACCAGGAAGCTTCTGGGCCGTTGGTCACGCGGTTGGTCACGCCACACCCCAGAAAAGCAGAAAACCCCTGATCAACAGGGGTCTCAGCTGGTGTCCGAGGGGGGACTTGAACCCCCACGCCCGATAAAGGGCACTAGCACCTCAAGCTAGCGCGTCTGCCATTCCGCCACCCGGACAAGGTGTCTGTCTCGCGGGCTTGTTCCCCGCGGCGACAGAGATAACTCTACCAGGGGTTTGAGGTGGTGTTCACCCGCATATTGCGTGGTCAGGCGATCGCCGGGCCTTGGCTTGGGTGGCGCGGGGGCCCTACGGCCGGTCATTCGCCGAAGCGGTACCTGTTGTCGTCGGGCAGACACGCATGGTGACGCCGTTCCGTACGGGACCAAGCGGGTGCCCTCTCCGGCGCCGCCGGGTGGCGGGCGGGGACCGGGGCGGTCGGGGGCCTAGCCTCGGGCCGTGGGCAACGGTGAGCGGTACCGGCGACCGCGGATGCTGTCGCCGCTGCGTGAGCATCTGCGGGACACCTTCTGGTTCGCGCCCAGCGCCGCGCTGGCGCTGGTCTGCGTGCTGTGGCTGCTGGCGAACTGGGTGGACACGGCGGTCGTCGACGAGCTGCAGCGGCAGGAGGAGTACGGCGCCATCCAGGACCTCATGGGTGTCGTCGACGACCTGAAGACCGTGGTCACCACCGTCAGCTCCGCGATGATGACCTTCATCGGCGTGGTCTTCAGCATCTCCCTCGTCGCCGTGCAGATGGCGAGCGGGCAGTTCACCCCCCGGGTGGTGCGGATCTTCGTACGGTCCCGGATCACCAAACTGACCTTCGCCGTCTTCCTGGCGACCTTCGCGCTCTCGCTGCTCGTCCTCACCTCGTACAGCGGGGAGCCCGATCCCAAGCTGGTCAGCAGCGTGCCCTTCGTGCAGAGCGTGCTCACGATCGTGCTGGTCGCGCTGAGCCTGCTGCTGTTCATCGCGTACGTGAACACGACGCTGCGGCTGATGCGCGTCGGGCACGTCGTGGACCGGATCACCGCGGAGGCGTTCCGGGTGCTGCACAAGATGCCGCACGGGGCGCCGGCCGACCGCCCGCTCGGCGCGCAGAGCGGTCAGATCGGGCACAGCGGCCGGGCCGGGGTGCTCCGGGACGTCAACATCGCCCGGCTCGTGCGCGCCGCCCGGCGACAGGGCGTCGTCCTGCGTCTGATCCCCCGCATCGGGGACTTCGTGGTGCCCGGCACGCCCGTACTCGCGGTGCACGGCGGGGGCGCGCCCTCGCGCGGAGCCCTCGGGTACACCGTGTCGGTGGGGGTGGAGCGCACCTTCCACCAGGACGTGGGGTTCGGGCTGCGCCAGCTGTCGGACATCGCGCTGCGCGCCCTCTCCCCCGCCGTGAACGATCCGACGACCGCCGTCCAGTGCCTGGACCGGATCGTGCAGCTGCTCGCCGCGCTGGCCGCCCGCCCGCTCGGCACCGTCGGGCACCGCGACCACCACGGCGAGGTACGGCTGCTCCAGCCCGTGCCGTCCTGGGAGAACCTCGTCGACCTCGGGTTCGCCGAGATCCGTACGTACGCGGTGGGCAGCCCCCAGGTCACCCGTCGGCTCGTCGCCGCCCTCGACGAGCTGCTCCGGCTCACCCCGGACGAGCGCCGCGCCCCGCTGCTGCGCCATCGCGCGCTCCTCGTCCACGCCGTCGAGCGCGCGGTCCCGGAGGCGGCGGAGCGGGACTTCGCCCTGGAGGGGGATCGACAGGGGATCGGTTGACTCTCCGGCCGGGTCCCTCCTCCGTGCCCCGCGTTCCGGAGCAGGGTGGCCGCACAGTCCCCCGCCCCGAGTGGTTGACTGCGCCCCATGAGAATTGGCGACACGGTCGACGACTTCGAGCTCCCCGACGAGACCGGCACCCCGCGCACCCTGTCCGGCCTGGCCGCCCGGGGACCGGTGGTGCTCTTCTTCTATCCGGCCGCCCTCACTCCTGGCTGCACCGCCGAGGCGTGCCACTTCCGGGACATCGCCGGTGAGTTCCGCGCGCTGGGCGCCGAACCGGTCGGCATCAGCGCGGACGCGGTCGAGCGGCAGGCCGAGTTCGCCGAGAAGCACGCGTTCGGCTATCCCCTGCTCTCCGACCCCGACGGCGCCGTGCGGGAACGATTCGGTGTGAAGCGCGGGTTCAGCATGGCCCCGACCAAGCGCGTCACGTTCGTCATCGACTCCGATCTGCGCGTCCTGGAGATCGTCAAGAGCGAGATCCGGATGAGCGTGCACGCCGACCGCGCCCTCGCCGCCCTGCGCCACCGCCGCACGGCCTGACCGGCCAGGCTCCCGGGCCGCCCCCGCCTGCCCGGGAGCGGTGCGGTGCTCCCGGGCAGGCGGGGGGTGGACGTGGTGCCCGCGCCCGCTAGGCGTACGACTCCGGGAAGTTGCCCGGCAGGCGCTCGCCCGCCGGTCCCTCGGTCACCGCGCGCACCAGCAGCTCGCCGCCGACGAAGGCGCCGCGCCAGGACGCGCCGAAGCCGCCGAACAGCTCCTCGCGGTCACCCCGTGAACGCGGCTTGCCCTGGCCCACCTTGAACGCCCGGATCTGCGGCGCGAGACGTGCGTACGTCTCCGGGTCGTCCGTCGACAGGCTGGCGACCAGCGCCCCGTTCGACGCGTTCATCGCGGCCAGCAGCTCCGCCTCCGTGTCGACCAGGACGATGGTGTCGACCGGGCCGAACGGCTCCGCGTGGAACAGCGGGGACGACGGCGGCGGGTTGAGCAGGGTCACCGGCGGCAGATACGCGCCGGTGTCCTGGCCGGGCAGGAAGCGGCCGTCGGCGAGGCTGCCCCGGTGCAGCGGGACCGCGCCCCGGTCGATCGCCTCGGCGACCTGGTCGCTCAGCTCCTTCGCCTTCGCCGCGTTGATCAGCGGCCCGAAGTCCAGCTCGGGCAGATCGTCTTCGGGGTGCTCCACCGCGAGCGGGTGGCCGGTGCGGATCCGGTGGACCGCCGGGAGGTAGGCGGCCAGGAACCGGTCGAAGAGCGAGCGCTGCACGACGAACCTCGGGTACGCGGTGCACCGCTGCTTCCCGTAGTCGTACAGCTTCGGGACGACGGCGGACAGGGCGTCCCAGTCCGTGTAGTTCCAGATTCCCCAGGTGTTGAGTCCTTCCTGTTCGAGGATGTGCCGCTTGCCGATGTCGGTGACGGCCGTGGCGATGCGCGCGCCGGTGTCGCGACCGCCCACGAACGACACGCAGCCGATCTCCGGCGAGCGCACCAGGGCCTCGGAGAGCTCGCCGCCGCTGCCGCTGACGAGGGTGACGGGAATGCCCTCGCGCACGGCCAGCGCACTGGCCAGGGTGAGGCAGGAAAGGCCGCCGTCGGTCGGGGTCTTGGCGATGACCGCGTTGCCCGCCAGTGCCTGTACCAGCATCGCGTGAACGAGCACGCTCATCGGATAGTTCCAGCTCGCGATGTTCGAGACGGGACCGTCGAGGGGTGTGCGGTCCGCCAGCATCGGATCGATGTTCTCGACGTACCAGCGGACGCCGTCGATCGCCCGGTCGACGTCGGCCTTGGCCAGGCGCCAGGGCTTGCCTATCTCCCAGACGAGGAGCAGGGCGAGGAGTTCGCGGTGCTCGGTCAGCGCGTCGAGGGTGGCGCCGACGCGGGCGCGGCGCTCGGGCAGCGGGGTGTGCCGCCAGGCGCGGTGCTGGTCGAGGGAGGCGCGTACCGCCTGTTGGGCGGTGGGCGCGTCGAGGCGCGGCGGGCCCGCGATCGGGCTGCCGTCGACGGGGCTGGTGGCGGGCAGGGCGCGCCCGTCGGGCCGCCACTGGGCGCCCCAGAAGTTGAGGACGCGGTCGTCCCGGAACGCCTCGGGGGCGATCGCCCGGCAGCGCTGCCAGGCGTCGGCCCAGGCGGTGCCGGGCTTGAGGATGAGGGTGGGTGCCATCTTTGGTTCTCCGCTCGTGTCGGGCGGGGTCGGAGGTGGCGCTGGCCGCCCTCGCACGGGGCGGCCGTACGGCGAAAGGTAGTGACAACGGCACCGGCCGCGATACGAACCCGGGGTCGGTATGAGTGACATCACGTGCGGCCGGGGCGGGGCAGCGGGGCGCGGAGTGGCTCCGGAGTGGCTTACGGGTGGCCGGAGTTGGTCCCCGGCGGCTCGGTTATGGTGTGCGCCGCCGCACTCGCGGCGCGATCGTGCACGCGCGTTCCGCGCGGGACTGGGGGGCGACATGGCGGGAACGGGCGACGGCGGCAGACGGCCGGTGGGGGCGGCGGAGCCGAAGGGGCCGACGGACGGAACCGTCGATGCCCGCGCGGGGGCCGGAAGCGGAATCCGGGGCGGAGTTGGGGCCGCGGCTCGGGCCGAGGACGTAACCGGTGACGGGGCAGGAACCGGAACCCGGGCCGAGGCCGGAGCCTTGCCCGAGACCGGAACCGGGGCCAAGGCCAGAACCCAGGCCGAGGCCGGGACGGGAACGGCAAGGGGGGTCGCGACGGGAGCAGCAGCCGAGCCCGGAGCCGCAGCCGAGGTCGCGATAGGAGCCGCAGCCAGGACAGCGGCCGGAGCGGCGGCCGAGGCCGCGACGGGAACGGCGCCCAAGGCCGTGGCCGGAGCGGCAAGTGAGGTCGGGACAGGAGCCGAGGCCGCGACGGGAGCAGGAGCCGAGCCCGAGGAGCGGCGGGTCTCCAATCTTGAGCTCTTCTTCGACCTCGTCTTCGTCTTCACCCTCACCCAGTTGACCGTCCTGCTCACCCACGACCTCTCGTTCGCGCAGGCCGGACGGGTGCTGCTGATCTTCGTGGTGCTGTTCTGGATGTACGGGGCGTACGCGTACCTCACCAACCAGGTGCCGCCCGAGACCAACGCGCGGCGGCTGCCGCTGGTCCTCGGCATGAGCGGGTTCCTGATCTGCGCGCTCGCCATCCCGGGCGTCTTCAAGGACGACGGGGTGGCCTTCGGGCTCGGCTTCGTCCTGGTCACCGTGGTCCACAGCGCGCTGTACGCGGTGGTGCACGGCCGCCACGTACTCAGTTTCGCGCTGCCCAATGTGGCGGCGGCGCTGTGCGTCACGGCCGCCGGTACGGTCGACGGCCGCGCGGCCGAGGCGTGGTGGCTGGCGGCGATCGTCCTCCAGACGGTCACCCCGGTCATCTCCGGCCGGTTCACCCGCGACTACACGGGCACCCGCGAGAGCGTCAACGGCCGGGTGGGCGCGCTGGATCCGGCGCACTTCGTGGAGCGCCACGGGCTGCTGCTGATCGTCGCGTTCGGCGAGTCCGTGATCGCGATCGGGGTCGGCTCGGGCGACCTGGCGCTGAACCTCGGGCTCTTCGGCGGGGTGGTGCTCGCGCTGGCACTGGCGACCGCGCTGTGGTGGACGTACTTCATCCGCGACGAGGCGGCGGCCGAGGCCGCGCTGCGGCGGGTGACGGGCCAGGGCCGGTTCCGCGCCACGATGCGCGCGTACTTCTACTGCTTCGTCCCGATGCTGCTCGGCGTCGCCGTGCTCGCGGCCGGGGTGAAGAAGTCGATCGGGCACCTGCCGGACGCCCTGCCCACCGCGCCCGCCGTCGCCCTGGCGGGCGGGGTCGCGCTCTTCCTCGCGGGCAACGTGGCCTTCCGCGCGTCGCTGGGGATCGCGCCGGTGGGCTATCGGGCGGGCGCCACGGCGGCGGCGCTGGCCACGGCGTTCCTCGGCGTCCGCGTCGACGCGCTGGCCGAACTGTTCGCCCTGGTGCTGGTCCTGGTCACGATGCTGCTCGCGGAGGCGCGTTGGGGGATCTGCGAGGCCACGGAGGCCGCCGCGCGCCCCGAGCACGCCTCACGCGCCCCGGAGCACGCCGGGGCCGGCTGCGCGCACTGCGGTGCGGCCTGACGCCGCCCCGTCCCCCGGGGCGGCGCGCGGCGTCACGGGCAGCGGATGACCTGGCCCGCGTACGACAGGTTGCCGCCGAAGCCGAAGAGCAGGACCGGGTCGCCGGTGGCGATCTCGCCGCGTTCCACCAGCTTGGACAGGGCCATCGGGATGCTGGCGGCCGAGGTGTTGCCGGACTCGACGACATCGCGGGCGATCACCGCGTTGACCGCGCCGATCTTGCGGGCGACGGGTTCGATGATGCGCAGGTTGGCCTGGTGCAGCACGACGGCGGCCAGCTCCTCGGGGGTGACCCCGGCCCGCTCGCACACCCGGCGGGCGATCGGCGGCAGCTGGGTGGTGGCCCAGCGGTAGACGGCCTGGCCCTCCTGCGCGAAGACCGGCGGGGTGCCCTCGATCCGCACCGCGTGGCCCATCTCCGGCACCGAGCCCCACAGGACCGGCCCGATCAGCTCCTCCGCCGCCGTCTCGACCACGGCCGCGCCCGCGCCGTCGCCGACCAGGACGCAGGTGGTGCGGTCGGACCAGTCGGTCACGCCGGTCATCTTGTCGGCGCCGATCACCAGGGCGCGGGTGGAGGAGCCCGCCCGTACCGCGTGGTCGGCGGTGGCCAGGGCGTGGGTGAAGCCCGCGCAGACCACGTTGAGGTCCATCACGGCGGGCGCGCCCATGCCGAGGCGGGCGGCGACCCGGGCCGCGGTGTTGGGCGAGCGGTCGACCGCCGTGGAGGTGGCGACGATCACGAGGTCGATGTCGGCGGGGCTCAGCCCGGCCGCGGCGAGCGCCTTGGCGCCGGCGTGCGCGGCCAGCTCGTCCACGGGTTCGTCGGGCCCGGCCACATGGCGGGTGTGGATGCCGACCCGACTGCGGATCCACTCGTCGCTGGTCTCGACCATGGCGGCGAGTTCGTCGTTGGTGAGCACCTTGGCGGGCTGGTAGTGCCCGAGCGCGACGACGCGTGAGCCTCGCATGCCGGTCATGCCTGGGTTCCCCTCGTAGGACATCAGGAGCCATCCAGTCTTCGTGGCTACCGGTCGGTACGGGGGCAGGAGATCCAACAGGCTTCCCGGCCCGCCTTTGGAGCCTTGTGTCAGCTCCGGGGGTCAGGGGCCCGTGCGCCGCACACCGGCCGGCCGCGGGACGGCCGGACGGCCACCGCGGGACGGCGTACGGGGAGGCGAAGACGGGGAGCGGCGCGGGAGGTCGGGCGCACGACCGCGTGCGGGACAATGGGACCGTCATACCCCTGCGCAACCGCGCACCCCGCACAACCGCACCTCCACGCCACCACCGGGAATGAGTCGAATGGGACGGGTCACCGAGCGCCGCCGCGTCATACGCATCCGGGACGGGGCCGTCTCCGCGCGGCCGGACACGCTCGTGGCCGAGGAGCCACTGGAGATCCGGCTGAACGGCAAGCCGCTCGCCATCACCATGCGCACCCCGGGCGACGACTTCGCGCTCGCGGCCGGGTTCCTGGTCAGCGAGGGCGTGCTGGGGGCGGCGGAGGAGGTGCAGTCGATCGTGTACTGCGCCGGGGCGACCGCCGACGGCGTCAACACGTACAACGTGGTGGACGTGAAGCTCGCGCCCGGCGTCGCCGTCCCCGACATCACGCTGGAACGCAACGTCTACACGACGTCCTCGTGCGGCCTGTGCGGCAAGGCGAGCCTGGACGCGGTCCGTACGCAGGCCCGTTTCCCGATCCGCGACGCTCCCCCGGTGCGGCTGGCGCCCGAGCTGCTCGCGGACCTGCCGGACCGGCTGCGGTCGGCCCAGCGCGTCTTCGACCGCACCGGCGGGCTGCACGCGGCGGCACTGTTCTCCGAGGAGGGCGAGCTGCTGGACGTGCGCGAGGACGTGGGCCGCCACAACGCGGTGGACAAGCTGGTGGGCCGGGCCCTCCAGGACGGGCGGCTGCCGCTGTCGCGGTCGGTGCTGCTGGTGTCGGGCCGGGCCTCGTTCGAGCTGGCCCAGAAGGCCGTCATGGCCGGAATTCCCGTACTGGCGGCCGTCTCGGCGCCGTCGTCGCTCGCGGTCGACCTCGCCGCCGAGACCGGCCTGACCCTGGTCGGCTTCCTGCGCGGGGCCTCCATGAACGTGTACGCGGGCGAACACCGCATCGCCCTGGAGGCCCCGGCGGCGCGGGGCTAGGGGCTAGCCCGCCTGGTCCGCGAAGACGACCTCCGCGGCCGGTCGGACCTGGCCCAGGCGCGGGAAGTTGAGCGCGGTCGCCGCGCGGTGCTCGTCGGCGGTGAGCGCCGCCATCGCGTCCTCGGCGAAGACGAGTTCGTAGCCGAGGTCGGCGGCGGCGCGGGCGGTCGACTCGACGCCGAGGTTGGTGGCGATGCCGCCGAAGACCAGCGTGGTGACACCGCGCTCGGCCAGCAGTTCGTGCAGGCCGGTGCCGTGGAAGCCGCCGATGGTCCGCTTCACCACGACCAGGTCGCCCTCCTGGGCCAGCCCCTCGACGAGGCCGCTGCCGGGCGGCTGGGCCTCGACGTGGGGGCGTTCGACCCGTACGAGGACGACGGGCGCGCCCGCCGTGCGGGCCCTGGCCGCCAACTCCTGCGCGGTGAGCAGCACTTCGTCCCCGGTGCGGGGCGCGAGCGGCAGGGCGACGATGCGGTCCATCAGGTCGACGAGGACCAGCGCGGTGCGGGCGGGGTCCAACGGGGCGTCAGGTGCGGTCATGGCGGCACGCTACCGGTTAAATGATCAAGGTGAGAGCCCGGGGCGCGCCCCGCAGCCCGGCGCACGCCCTCGCCGCACGGCGCGGGGCCGCCCGTCCGCCGCGCCGCGCGCTCCCGTCACGCCTCCTCGTCGAGGCCGATCCGCCGCAGCAGTTCCAGCAACTGCCGCTGCTCGGCCGGGTCGAGCGGAGCGAGGAGTTCGGCGTTCGCCCGCTCCGCCGCCTCGGCGCAGCGGGCCAGCATCCGCTCCCCGGCCGGGGTCAACGTGACGGCGTTCTTGCGGCGGTCCACGGGGTCGGGCTCCCGTACGACGTACCCGTCGGCCTGCAGGCCGTTGAGCACGCCGACCAGGTCCTTGGCGTCGAGCGAGATCCGGCGGCCGAGCTCCGCCTGGGCGATCGGCCCGAACTCCGAGACGGCCGCCAGTACGGCGTGGGGCCACATCTTGGCGCCCTCCTCGGCCACGGCCGCGGCGACGAGCCCTCGGCCACGGGCGGCGACCCGGCCGAGGATCCAGCTGGGCAGCGCCTGGATGCGCTGGAGGGCGGGGAGGGGGGCGGGGTGAGGAGTGGGGTTCGCGGTCACGGTGACGATCTTATCCAGAAACCGTTGGACCTCCCAACGGTCTACGTCTATCGTTGGTCACCGTTGGGACCACCAACGAGTTCCGTTGGTTTGTTGCCGGCTGTCATCCGTCATCCGTCATCCGTCATCCGTCATCCGTCATCCGTCATCCGTCATCCGAGGAGGCTCCATGCGTCGCGTTCGCTTTGAAACCAACGGCGGTCCCGAAGTCCTGTTCGTCGAGGAAGTCGCGGCTCCCGAGCCCGGGGCCGGTGAGCTGCTCGTGCGTACCGATGCCATCGGCGTCACCCTGCCCGTCGTACGCAAGGTGCGTGAGGGCAGCGAGACGTTCGCGCTGGGCGGTGAGGTCGCGGGGACGGTGGTCGCCGTCGGTGCGGGCGTCACCGCCTTCGCCCCGGGCGACCGCGTCACCGGCCTCTGCTTCAGCCACGGATACGCCGAACTGGCCGTCCTCCACGAGGCCATGGCCTCCCGCGTCCCCGACCACGCCTCCCCCGTCGAGGCGGTCGCGCTGGTCCGCAGCGGGCTGGTGGCGCGCGGTGCGTACGAGGCGGCGCGGCCGGTGCGCGGCGAGTCGGTGCTGGTGACGGCGGCGGCCGGCGCCGTCGGCCAGCTGGCTCTGCAACTGGCGCGGGCGGGCGGTGCCTCGCGGGTGGTGGCGGCCGTGAGCTCCGCCGAGAAGGTCGGCTTCGTACGGGAGATGGGCGCCGACGACGTGGTGCTGTACGGCGACGCGTCCTGGGGCGAGCCGGTCGACATCGTCCTCGACGGTGTCGGCGGCGAGCTGCTCACCCCGGCCGTGAAGGCGCTCGCCCCCGGTGGGCGGCTGGTGGCCTTCAGCTCGGGCGGCGGCACCATCGAGGCGTACGACCTGCTGGTCGGCGGCAAGTCGGTGGTGGCGTTCCAGATGGCGCTGATCGCCCGTACCCGGCCCGAGTGGTACGCGGCCTGGCGCGACGAGCTCTGGGAGCTGCACCGCGCGGGCGCTCTGCGCGCGGCCGTGCACGCCGCGCTGCCGCTGGAAGAGGCGGGCCGCGCCCATGAACTGATCGAGTCGCGCCGCAATCAGGGCAAGGTCGTGCTGCTCACCGGCGCGGCGTGAGGGCGGCCGGGTTCGCGGTGGCGCGCGGCTCCGCCACCGGCTCTTCCAAGGAGTCGACCGGCTCCTCCAGCGGGTCGCGGGCCCTGCGCCGCGCCAGTACCGCGCACACCATCAGCTGCATCTGGTGGAACAGCATCAGCGGCAGCACCGCGAGCGACGCCTGGGCGCCGAACAGCACGCTGGCCATGGGCAGTCCGGCCGCCAGGCTCTTCTTCGAACCGGCGAACTGGATCGCCACCCGGTCGGCCCGCCCGAAGCCGAGCCTGCGGCCCCCGTACCAGCTGAGCGCCAGCATCGCGGTGAGCAGCACCGCCTCGACCACGAGCAGGACGCCGAGCCGGGCCGGGCTCACCGTGTGCCAGATGCCGCGGACCATGCCTTCGCTGAACGCGGTGTAGACGACCAGCAGGATCGAGCCCCGGTCCACCAGGCCCAGCAGGGTGCGGTGCCGGTCGAGGAAGCCGGGCCGCGGCGCGTCGGCGCCCGGCCGACCGTCGGCCCGTGCGCGCCGCCGCCGGTCGCCCAGGCGGCGCAGCAGCTGCCCGGCGACGAACGGCACCAGGAGCTGGAGGGCGATGCGGCCCACCGAGTCCACCGAGACCCCGCCCGCGCCGCCCCCGAGCAGCAGTGCGGCGAGCAGCGGGGTCACGAGGATCCCGGCCAGGCTGGAGAAGGAGCCCGCGCAGATCGCGGCGGGCACGTTGCCGCGCGCGATCGAGGTGAAGGCGATCGACGACTGGATGGTGGACGGCACCAGGCACAGGAAGAGCAGGCCGCGGTACAGGTCCGGGGTGAGCGCCCACGGCACCAGCCCGCGGGCCGCCAGGCCGAGCAGCGGGAAGAGGACGAACGTGCAGGCCAGGACGGTGAGGTGGAGCCGCCAGTGGCGCAGTCCGTCCAGGGCCTCGCGGGTGGAGAGCCGGGCCCCGTAGAGGAGGAAGAGCAGGGAGACGGCGCCGGTCGCGGCGTCGCCCGCGACCCGCGCGGCGCTCCCGGAGGCGGGCAGCAGGGCGGCGAGGGCGACCGTGCCGATGAGCGCCATGATGAACGCGTCGACGGGCAGCCAGGCCGGTATGCGCAACCCTCGGCGGCCGTTGGCGGGGCCGCCGGGGGCGTTCCGGTCGGGGGTTCGCCCACCGGGGTCGGGGGCTCGCCTGCCGGGGGCCGGCCTCTCGGGGGCTCGCCCATCAGGTGCCGGCGTGCCAGGGGTGTGCCTCTCGGAGGCTGGCCTGTCGGGGGCTGGCCTGTCGGGGGCCGGCCTGTCGGGGGTACGGCGGTTCATCGGGTCCACTTCGCATCGCTCGGGGAGGGGCGGCCTCTCCCGATCATTCACTCCGCCGGGCCGATCGGGAATCCCGTACACCGTGCTGACTGTCATCGGTATTCGCGATAGCCTCGACCCGTGTACGAGCCCCACCAGCTGCGGACGTTCCTCGCGGTCGCGCAGACGCTCAGCTTCACCCGGGCCGCCCGGCGGCTGGGGGTGCGGCAGTCGACGGTGAGCCAGCACGTGCGGCGGCTGGAGGAGGCGGCCGGGCGGCAGCTGTTCAGCCGGGACACGCACAGCGTGCGGCTGACCGAGGACGGCGAGGCCATGCTGGGCTTCGCGGGCACGATCCTGGCCGCGCACGAGCGGGCCGCGGCCTACTTCACCGGCACGCGGCTGCGCGGCCGGCTGCGGTTCGGGGCCTCGGAGGACTTCGTGCTCACCCGGCTGCCGGAGATCCTGGAGTCCTTCCGGCGCGATCATCCGGAGGTCGACCTGGAGCTGACCGTCGAGCTCTCGGGCACCCTGCACCGCCGTCTTGAGGCGGGGCGGCTCGATCTGGTGCTCGCCAAGCGGCGCCCGGGCGACACCCACGGCGAGCCGGTCCGGCACGACACGCTGTGCTGGATCGGCGCGCCCGGCCTGCGGATCGACCCCGACCGGCCGGTGCCGCTGATCCTGTTCCCGCCGCCGGGCATCACCCGGGCCCGGGCGCTGGAGGTCCTGGAGGAGCACGGGCGCGCCTGGCGCATCGCCTGTACGAGCGGCAGCCTCAGCGGGCTGGTCGCGGCTGCCCGGGCGGGGCTCGGCGTGATGGCGCACGCGCGCGGCCTGGTGCCGCCGGGGCTGGTGCCGCTGCCGCCCCGGTCCGGGCTTCCGGAGCTCGGCGGGGTGGACTTCGTCCTGCTGCACGGCAGGCGGCGGGCCTCGGCGCAGGAGGCGGCGGACGCTCTGGCGGCGGCGATCCTGGCGGGCGGCGACCGGTTGCAGGGGCCGCTCCGGCGGGACGACGGGCTCTAGCGCGTGCCTTTCGGATCTTGCCTGGGTCGCGGCCGACAAGATCCGAAGGACACGCCCTGGGGCGCCGCCCGGGTGGCCGGGACGACGGGCTCCGCTCCCCCGCTCAGGACCACGCGCCGCGCGCCGGGCGCTCGCCCCCGTACGTGAGCCGTTTGACCTCGCGCAGCACCGGTGCGCTCTCGACGTGCTGGACGCCGTCCAGGGTGCCGAGTCTTTCGCTGAGGTAGGCGTAGAGCGCGGCCGGGTCGCGGCAGATGACGACGGCGACGACGTTGGCCGGGCCGGAGGTCGCGGCGGCGAAGGCGACCTCGGTGTGGGAGGCGAGCGCCGCGCCCACCGAGGCCAGCGCCGAGGGCGCGACCGTGATCCACAGCACGGCCCGGGTGCGGAAGCCGAACCGGTTGGTGTCGAACTCGACGTCGACGAAGAGCGCCCCGGAGCGCAGCAGTTGGTCCAGGCGCCGTTTGACGGCGGACTCGGAGCGTCCGGTGGCCTTCTGGAGTTCGGGGTAGCCGGCGCGGCCGTTGGCGGCGAGTGCGTCGATGAGTGCCTCGTCGGCGGCGTCCAGCCGGAGCGGGCCGGTGGCCGGTTCGAAGGGCTCGGGGGTCAGGGCCGCCCGTTCCCCGGCGGTGAGGGCGGAGTCCTTGGCGAACCAGCCGAGGGGGCCGCCGAAGAAGCGGTGGAGCAGCTGGTGGGCGCCGATCTCGACGATGCTCGGGGTGCGCGGCAGCTTGCCGAGCAGCAGCGCCTCGTGGTCCTCGGGGCGGCGGGACTCGGTGGTGCACACCACTTCGGTGCCGCCGGAGGTGAGTCCGATCCAGGCGGTGTCGGGCCGCCGGGCGAGCGCGGTGGCGATGGAGACGGAGGCGTCGGGGGTGCAGCGCAGCCGGAGCATCCAGCGGGTGAGGCCGAGCCGTTCGGTGTCGCGGACGCAGACGACGCGGAGTTCGCCCTCGGTGTAGAGCCTGCGGTAGCGGCGGGCGACGGTCTGGTCGGAGACGCCGAGCACGGCGGCGATCCGGCTGAAGGGGGCGCGCCCGTCGAGCACCAGGGCGCTCACCAGTTTCTGGTCGAGCTCGTCGAACTCGGCTGATTCCATGCGGTCGGCCCCTTTCGATGTCGGATTCCGTCGCTGGAGGCGCGCTGGGTGGAGGTTCGGGGCGCCGTGGCCCGATCGTACGGGACGTACGAACGTGGCGAGCCGGAGGAAAGACAATGCGTAAGTGGGGGCCGCTGGTCGCGGTGTGCCTGGGCACTTTCATGCTGCTGCTGGATGTGACCATCGTGACGGTGGCGCTGCCCGACATGGCCAGTTCGCTGGACGCGTCGCTGTCGGGGTTGCAGTGGGTGATCGACGTGTACGCGCTGGCGCTGGCCGCGCTGCTGCTGGGCGCGGGCGCCGGTGCGGACCGGGCGGGGCGCCGTAAGTTCTACGCGGCGGGCACGGTCCTGTTCGCGGGTGCCTCCCTCGCCTGCGGCCTCGCGGGCGACTCGGGCACGCTGATCGCGATGCGCGCCCTGCAGGGCGTCGGCGCGGCGGCCATGTTCGCGACCACGCTGCCGCTGCTGGGCGCCTCCTACCAGGGGCGCGACCGGTCGCTGGCGCTCGGTGTGTGGGGCGCGGTCAACGGCGCCGCCGCGGCGCTCGGCCCGATCCTGGGCGGGCTGCTCACCGAGGGCTTCGGCTGGCGGTGGATATTCTTCGTCAACCTGCCGGTGAGCGCGGTCGCGGTGTGGCTGACGGTCCGGGTGGTCCCGGAGTCCAAGAGCCCGGCGGGCGGGCGCGCCGACTGGGCGGGCACGGCCCTGTTCGCGCTCTTCGCGGGGACGCTGACCTATGGCGCGGTGAACGCCGGTACGGACGGCTGGGGCGACGCGCGGACCCTGGTCTCGTTCGCGGCCTCGGCCGCCGCGCTGCTGTGCTTCGTGCTGGTGGAGAGCCGGGCGCCGCAGCCGCTGATGGATCTGTCGCTGCTGCGCCGCCCGGCGTTCGTGGGGGTGCTGGTGGCCGCGCTGGCCCTGAACTCGGCGGCCTTCGGTGTGCTCCCGTACACCTCGATATGGCTGCAGACGCTGCTCGGGATGAGTCCGGTGACCGGTGGTCTCGCGCTGGTGCCGCTGGCTCTGGCGTCGTTCGTGACGTCGGCGCTGGGCGGCCGTCTGCTGCACGGGGTCGCGCCCCGGGTGCTCATCTGCGTGGGTCTGGTGCTGATCGGGGCGGGGCTGTTCGGCCAGGCGCTGCTGGACGTCGACTCCGACTGGAAGACGCTGGTGGCCGGGCTCGTGGTGACGGGCATCGGGGTGGGTCTGGTGAGTCCGGCGCTCGCCTCGGCGGCGCTGGCGGCGGTGCCGCAGCGCAGCAGCGGTATGGCGACGGGCGCGATGAACACCGTGCGCCAGCTCGGCTACGCGGTGAGCATCGCGGTCTTCGGCACCCTGGCCACCTCCCGGATGGCCGACTCGCTGCACAGCACGCCCGAGGCGCGGGCGCTGGCGGGCGGGGCGGCGGGTGCGCTGCGCGGCCGGGTCTCCGACGAGTCCCTGCACTCGGCGTTCGCGTCGGGTCTGAACGGGGCGGCGGTGGCGGCCGGCGGGCTGGCGCTGGTGGCGGCGCTCGCGGTGTTCGCGCTGGTGCGGACGCCGAAGAGCGCGCCGGCCCAAGTACGGACCAATGCGCCGGTGCCGGTAGAGCGGGCGTGACCAGGTCGTACAGATTCGGTGGAGAAAAGCCCGCACCGACCTGACTCCGGAGTCAGAAAACGCCCCGTGAACGCCGGACGGGCCCGGCTTCACGGGGCTGACCTGTGCCGATGCCCGGCGCCGCCGCACTTGCGCGCGTTCCTCGAAGCCCCTCCCGCCTTGACGCTCGGTGGGGTACGGTCACCGCGCTGTGCGGAGGCCACGAGGAGCAGGGTATTGCGCGAGTTCACTGTCCCACCCATGGCGACGGCGCCGCACGTCGGCGGCTTGGCGGACGTCGTCTTCGACCATGCCCGGGACGACCCGGACCGGGTGGCGCTGGCCCGCAAGGACGCGTCGGGCCAGTGGCGGGACGTGACCTCGGCGGAGTTCCGGGACGAGGTGTTCGCGCTGGCCAAGGGGCTGATCGCGGACGGCGTCCGGTTCGGCGACCGGGTCGCGGTGATGTCCCGTACGCGGTACGAGTGGACCCTCTTCGACTTCGCGCTGTGGACCATCGGGGCGCAGCCGGTCCCGGTCTATCCGACCTCCTCGGCCGAGCAGGTCTTCTGGATGCTGCACGACTCCGAGGTCACCGCGTGCGTGGTCGAGCACGAGGACCACGCCATGACGATCGGTTCGGTGGTGGACCGGCTGCCGCACCTGAAGCGGCTGTGGCAGCTGGACGCGGGGGCGCACGGCGAGCTGGTGGAGCTGGGCCGGCCGATCGAGGACGAGGTGGTGCACCGGCACCGCCGTGCGGTGACGCCCGAGTCGACGGCCACCGTCATCTACACCTCGGGGACCACCGGCCGCCCCAAGGGCTGTGTGATCACGCACGCCAACTTCATGTTCGAGGCGGACACGATGGTCGCCCGCTGGGAGCCGGTCTTCCACTCCCGGCCGGGCGACGAGGCGGCCACCCTGCTGTTCCTGCCGCTGGCGCACGTCTTCGGGCGGATGGTGGAGGTGGCGGCCGTGCGCGGCCGGGTGAAGCTGGGCCATCAGCCCGCGCTCTCCGCGTCCGCACTGCTGCCCGACCTCCAGTCGCTGCGGCCCACCTTCATCCTGGCGGTCCCGTACATCTTCGAGAAGGTCTTCAACGCGGCCCGCAGACGCGCCGAGTCGGAAGGGCGGACCGGTCCCTTCGACAAGGCGGTGGAGGTCGCGGTCAAGTACGCGGAGGCGCTGGAGCAGCGGGCCTTCGGCCTGGGGCCGGGGCCGTCGGCCGCGCTGCGGATGCAGCACCAGTTCTTCGAGAAGGTGGTGTACGCCAAGGTCCGCGAGGCGATGGGCGGCCGGGTGCGGCACGCGATGTCCGGCGGGTCCAGCATGGGCCGGCGGCTGGGGCTGTTCTTCGCGGGTGCGGGCGTCACCATCTACGAGGGGTACGGCCTGACGGAGTCCACCGCCGCCGCCACCGCCAATCCGCCGGAGCGCACCCGTTACGGTTCGGTCGGCCAGCCGGTGCCCGGCACCACCGTGCACATCGCGGAGGACGGGGAGGTGTGGCTGCACGGGGGGCAGGTCTTCTCCGGGTACCTCAACGAGCCCAAGGCCACCGAGAAGGTCCTCAAGGACGGCTGGCTCGCCACCGGTGACCTGGGCGTCCTGGACGAGGACGGCTATCTCACCATCACCGGCCGCAAGAAGGAGATCCTGGTGACGTCCGGCGGCAAGAGCGTCTCGCCGGTGGCGCTGGAGGAACGCGTGCGGGCGCATCCGCTGGTGGCCCAGTGCATCGTCGTCGGCAACGACCGGCCGTACATCGCGGCCCTGGTCACCCTCGACCAGGAGGCCGTCGACCACTGGCTGTCGCTGCGGGACAAGCCGCCGCTGACCCCGTCCGAGCTGGTCCGGGACCCGGACCTGGAGACCGAGGTGCGGCGGGCCGTGGTGGCCGCCAACACCCTGGTCTCGCAAGCCGAGCAGATCCGGACCTTCCGGATCCTCGCCCATCAGTTCACCGAGGAACACGGTCTGCTCACCCCGTCGCTGAAGCTGAAGCGGCGGGCGATCGAGGGGGCCTACACGGTGGAGGTGGACGCCCTGTACCGCTGAGCCGTCGCGGTTCAGGGCGTCCTGCCCCCGGGCGCACGGCCCGGGGGCGCGTGCCGGTTCCTCCTAGGGCACCCAGTAGTTGCCGGATGCGACGATCATGGACTGGAGCTGCACGCTGGCCCCGTAGTAGAGCTTGGGGTCGACCGGGGTGGTGGCCAGCTTCCGCCACAGCGCGTCGAGCCAGCCCTGGGAGCCGGGGTCGGTGAGCGCGGTGACGGCGAAGGGCGCGGTGAAGGCCATGTCCTTGCCGCTGTCGAAGGCCGAGCCGTTGAGGTGGTAGCCGGTGCCGATCTTGTTCGGGTCGCCGCCGGTCTTCGCCTTGATCCAGCCGTTGAGCTTGCGCGCGGCGGCGAGCGAGGCGGGGTCGCCGCTGGTGACGGCGTCGGTGGCGATGCGCCAGGGGTCACGGCAGGCGTTCCAGCCGTAGTCGCCGTCGTTGGCGCTCTCCAGCACCTTGCCCGGGGCGGGCTTGGGGGTGCTGTTGGTGTTGACCACGAAGTCCGCCAACAGGCCGGTGGAGGAGGCGTACTTGGACTGCTGGGAGGTGATCAGCGACTGGTGCGCGGTGCGGACCGCGTCCCAGGCGGCGTCGCCGGTGGCGGAGCGGAAGGCCCGGAAGTGGTCGATCATCCAGTCCGAGGAGCGGGTGATCCAGTGGTGCGACTCGCCGGACCCGGACCAGTCGCCCAGCAGCATCAGCTGGGTGGAGGAGTTGACCTCGCTCTTCTTGATGGCGTTGATGTGCTTGACCGCCAGCGCCTTGTAGTCGTACGTGCCGGAGCTTCCCCACTGCCGGTCGGCGAGGAGCAGCCCGTAGGCCACGTCGAGGTCGCCGTCGGTGGCCGAGTCCGAGCCGTCGACGCTTTTGCACGAGGAGTCCTGCTCGGCGGCGAGCAGGGCGGAGTTGTTGGCGGAGGGGTGGGCCAGGGTGTACTTGACGAGGCCGTCGAATATCTTCTTCGCGTCGGCGTCCGCGCCCGCCATCAGGGCCGTCACCACCATCCCGTACCCCTGGCCCTCGGCCACGTAGGGGTGGTCGGCGTCGGGCGAGAGGACCTGGTACCAGCCGTTGCCGCAGTTCTGCTTCACGAACGCGGACTTCCACGCCTGGTAGGTGGCGACGACCTGCTGGTCGACCGCCGACTGGCCGCCGGTGGGCCGCAACGTGCCGTCGGCGTAAGGGAATCGGTGGCTGCCGAACGGCACCGCCGGTGCCGCCGCGCCGGCCGCCGAGGCGGTGGGGACCGCGCCGAGCGCGGTGGCCACCAGGCCCGTGGCGGCGGCGAGTGCGGCGACGGCTCTGCGGCGCGCGGGGCGCCGGCTGCGCTGGGTTTCCATGGTCACCGCTCCTCTCAGCCCGCGTACTGGACGACGATCTTGGTGAACGCGTACGGCGCCTGGGGGACGCCGCTGCACGAGTCCCCGGCGCTGCCGCCGGAGCCGCACGAACGGTCGCGGTTGACCGCCCAGAAGGCGAAGCGCGCGATGTGGTGCCGGCGCGCGTAGTCGAGGATGGTCTGGAAGTCGCCGGTGGTGACGGTCTCGCCCGCGTCGTCGGTCCTGCCGTTCATCGACGAGACGCCGATGTGCCGGTACGCGGTGTCGTCGCTGTAGCCGTAGGCGCTCTTGACGGCCGCCTTCAGCCCGTCGAGGGCGCTCACGGTCGCCGCGCCCATGGTGCCGCTGTGGCCGCCGAAGTCGAACGGCATGATCACCCAGCCGTCGTTGGCGAGCCCGGCCGCCGCGCCCTTCTTGATCAGGTCCTTGCCGTTGGCGTCGGGGCCGCTCGGGGTGGTGCCCATGGTCACGTAGGTGACGATGCCGGGGTTGGCCGACTTCACGATCTTCAGCGCGTCGACCACCCGCTTGCGCACGGTCGCGTTGGAGAACTCGGTGTCCTCGATGTCGATGTCGAGCGCCTTCAGGCGGTACGCGTCGATCACCTTCTGGTAGGCGCCGGCCAGCGCGGAGGCGCTGGAGCACTTCTCGCCGAGCTTGTTGCCGCTCCAGCCGCCGACCGACACGACGACGTCGCCGCCCTTGGCCCGGATGGCGTTGATCGCGGCCTGGTCCGAGCCGCCGGTGAGCGCCCGGGACCCGTCCCACTTCGGGTTGCAGCCGCCGTCGGAGAGGACGAAGGCGAGGGTGAACCACTTGACGCCGGTGGCGGCCATGACGTCGGCGGGCTTCTGCGGGTCGCCCCAGCCGAGGTACTCGTAGGGGGCGGCGGCCATCGACCCGGCCGCGAGCGGCGCCGGGGCGGCGGAGGCGGCGGCCTCGGGCCCGGCGGCGAGCAGCGGCGGGAGGAGGAGGCCGAGTCCGGCCGCGACCGCGAGGGCGCGGTGGCGGTGAGCGGCAGCGTGCATGGAGGTTCCTTCCGGAGGGGGACGGAGGGGACACGGAGTCGGTTAGGAAAGGTTCCTAACCGAGACTGCATAGCAGTGCCTGCGACGCCTGTTGTCAATGGTTCGCGCAGATCCAACCGGCTTGGGGCACGGGCAAGTTGAGCAATTCGGGGCACGTCGGCCCGGCGGTCCGGCCGGGGTGTGGCCGTTCGCGAGTGAGTTCACGTGGCTGAACCGCATTCAGCCACGTGTCATAGCCTTGCGTCTTGTCCGGACGCGGTCAATGCTCTGGACCGAGACGGCCGGATCCGCCATCGCGCCGACGCGGGCGCGCGGGCGGACCGGCGGGTGTGGCGGGCGCCACGATCGGGAATGGTGGGAGCCCGATGATCGTTGATCCACCGAGTACCAACCGACGACGTAAGGATCGACCGCTCGTGAGCAAGGTCCCCTCCATCACCCTCAACAACGGCGTCGAGATGCCGCAGCTCGGCTTCGGCGTCTGGCAGGTGCCGGACGACGAGGCCGCCAAGGCGGTGGTCACCGCGATCGAGGCCGGCTACCGGTCCGTCGACACCGCCGCGATCTACGAGAACGAAGTGGGTACCGGCAAGGCGATCGCGGCGTCGGGGGTCGCCCGCGAGGAGCTGTTCGTCACCACCAAGCTCTGGAACAGCGCGAAGGAGACGTGGACCCGTGACAGCGTGCTGCGCGAGTTCGACGCCTCGCTCGACAAGCTCGGCCTCGACTACATCGACCTGTACCTGATCCACTGGCCGCGCGCGATGCGCGACGACTACGTGACGGTGTGGAGCGCGTTCGCGGAGATCGCCGAGAGCGGGCGCGCCAAGGCCGTGGGCGTCTCCAACTTCAAGGAGCCGCAGCTGCGCCGGATCATCGACGCCTCGGGCCTCACGCCCGCCGTCAACCAGGTGGAGCTCCACCCCCAGCTCGCCCAGGCCGAGCTGCGCGCCTTCCACGCCGAGCACGGCATCGCCACCGAGGCGTGGTCGCCGCTGGGCCAGGGCAAGGGGCTGCTCGAAGTCCCGACGATCGTCGCGATCGCGCAGAAGTACGGCAGGACGCCCGCCCAGGTCGTGCTGCGCTGGCACCTGCAGACCGGCAACGTCGCCATCCCGAAGTCGGTGACGCCGTCGCGCATCGCCGAGAACTTCGACGTGTTCGGCTTCGCGCTCGACGCCGAGGACATCACGGCGATCGCCGCGCTCGACGAGGGCCAGCGCCTGGGTCCCGACCCGGACGACTTCGACTGGAACTGAGCGACCGGGCGGACCCAATCGGGTACCGCCGCCCGACCGCGCCCAAGGTGCCGCCGCCCGTCTCGTACGGGCGGCGGCACCGGCGTCTCGGGGCCTTGTCAGAGGTGCTGGCTAGGCTGGCGGACATGGAGAACGGAACGGTCGCCGAGGGCCTCTACCTGCTGCGGAACGTCGCGAGCGGGCTGGTTCTCGAGGTGTACGGCGCGGCGCGCGGCAGCGGGGCCAACGTGCAGCAGGGCAAGGAGAACGGCGGCGCCGCACAGCACTGGCACATCACCCCCGTCCACAGCGGCGGCGGGCTCTACCACCTGGTGAACGCCAACAGCGGCAAGCGGCTGGACGTGGCCAACGCCTCGACCGAGAACGGCGCCAACGTCCAGCAGTGGAAGGCCAACAACTTCGGCGCCCAGGAGTGGGTCGTCGAGCGCCATCTGGACGCGCCCGGCCGGGTCACCCTGGTCAGCTACGTCAGCGGACTGCTCCTGGAGGTCGAGGACGGCTCGGCCGAGGACGGGGCCAATGTGCGCCAGTGGGAGGACACCGACTCGCCGGGCCAGTGGTGGGAGCTGGAGCCGGTACGGCCGTAGTCGCTGGAGCCGGTACGGCCGTAGTCGCTGGAGCCGGTACGGCCGTAGTCGCGGGCGGGGCCGTCCCGGAGGCGGCCCCGCCCGCGCACCGACGCACCCTCCGGGCGGGCGACGGGAGGGCCGGAGACCGGCGCTAACCGGCCCGGCGGCCGGTGTGGATCGACTTGGCGGCCAGCAGGAACACGTCCGGGCGGCGGGCGAGACCGGCCTCGTCCTCGGGGTCGAGGAGGCGGCGCAGCACCTCGCGGTCGTCCGGCTCCAGCTCCTCCCCCACCTCCTGGACCTGCCAGGTGAACCCGGCGACGACCTGCTCGCGCACCTCGGGCGCCAGCGGCGCCGGGAAGTCGAGCAGGAAGGAGCGGCTGGCGGTCGAGGCCAGTCCGACGGCCCCGAGCAGCGCCGCCCAGTCCTCCACCTCGTCCTTGGTGCCGGGCAGCTCCGCCCGCATCCGGTTGAACCACCCGTCCATGACCACGTCGATCCGGCTCTGGATGCCGGGCCGGCCCAGACCGATGTCGCGGGGCAGATGGCGGGCGGGCAGACCGCCCTCGACCAGCGCCACCGTGCCGCCGGGCCGCAGCAGCCCCGCGAAGGCGGCGAGGGCGGCCCGCTGGTCGCCGACGTGGTGCAGCGCGTCGCCCGCCCACACCAGATCGGCCTGCCCCAAATCGGCGATGGCGTCCGGGAGTTCGCCCTCCACGGCCCGGACCCGGCCGCCCAGGCCGAGGCTCTCGGCGCGGGCCAGGGCGTGGTCGAGCAGGGGCCGGTTGCCGTCGACGGCGACCACTTCCGCGTCCGGGAACGCCTCGGCGAGCAGGCACGTCACCACGCCGGGGCCGCTGCCGATGTCGAGGACGCGGCGCACCGGGGTGTCGGGGCGCCGGGCGGCGATCCAGGCCGCCGCGTCCCGGTAGAAGTCCGCGTACAGCTCCGCCTTGCGGACGAGGAAGGGGGCCAGCGCGGCCCAGTCGGGTTCCAGTCCGCCGTGGTCGTGTCCGTGGCCGTGCCGGTGTCCCCCGCCGTGGCCGTGGTGGTCGTCCCGGCTCTGGTGGCCGTGAAGTTCGCTCATGGTCCCACCCTGCCCCCGGCGGGCACGGATCCGGGAACTTCTTTGCCGTTCCGGCAATTCGCGCGGTGTTCCTGGGGGCTGATGCCGCGCACCCGCTTGAAGGCCGCGCTCAGCGCGAACGCGCCCCCGTACCCCACCCGGCGCGCGATCGCCTCGACCGTGGCCTCGCCCTCGCGCAGCAGGTCCGCCGCGAGCGCCAGGCGCCAGCCGGTCAGGTACGCCATCGGGGGCTCCCCCACCAGCTCCGCGAAGCGCCGGGCGAGACCGGCCCGGGAAACCCCGCAGCGGGCGGCGAGGGCGGCGACCGTCCACGGGTGCGCGGGTTCGTTCTGCAGCAGCCGCAGCGCGGGCCCCACCACCGGGTCGCCCATGGCCCGGTACCAGGCGGGCGCGCCCGCGCCGGGGCGGTTGAACCAGGCGCGCAGCACCGCGATCAGGAGCAGGTCGAGGAGCCGGTCCAGGACGACGCTCTGGCCGGGCTCGTCCTTGGAGATCTCCTCGTCGAGCAGCGGCAGCAGCGAGCGGTTCCACTCGTGGGCGCCGAGGACGAGCAGCGGCGGGAGCGCGCCGAGCAGCCGCCCGCTGACCTCGCCCTCCATCAGATAGGTGCCGACGAGCATGGTGGCCGAGCCGTCGGGGGCGTTGCCCCAGGTGCGCACGCCCAGCTCCATCGTCTGGGCGAGCGGCTCGCCGTACAGGGTGGTGCAGACGCCGCCGGGTCCGATCAGGGCGTTCGGCGCGGCGTCGGGGGCGTGGGCGACGGTGTACGGGCCGGGGCCGCGCGCCACGACCACGTCGCCGGGGCGGGCCAGGACCGCCTCCCCGGTGTCGGGGACGATCCACGCCTCGCCCCGGGTGAGGGACATCAGGCAGATCGGCGCGCGGTCCTCGATCCGTACCGCCCAGGGCGGCTCCATCACCATGCGCAGCAGGCAGGCCCCCCGGGCGCGCGGTCCGTCGAGCAGCCCGGCCAGTGCGTCCATGCGGGTCAGGGTAGCCGGGCGGGCCTGGACGCACGCGCATGCGCCTGAGTCCCTGGCGCATGGAGCGGAGGGCCGGTGCCCGCGAGGCTGGACGCATGACGAACACGACGAGCAACTCCCGCACGACGGCCGCGCTCCCCACCGTTCTGGTGACCGCCGCCACCGGCAAGACCGGGCGCCGCGTCGCCGGGCGGCTGACCGCGCTGGGTGCGCCGGTCCGGGCCGGTTCGCGCGGCGCCGAGGGCCCCGGCGCGGTGCGCTTCGACTGGGCCGACGAGTCGACCTGGGCCCCGGCGCTGGCCGGTGCCGACGCCGCGTACGTGGCGTACTACCCGGACTTGGCGGCGCCCGGCGCGGTCGAGGCGATGGCGGCCTTCGGCGCTCTCGCGGTCCGGCACGGGGTGCGGCGGCTGGTGCTGCTCTCCGGGCGCGGCGAGCCGGAGGCGGCGCGGGCCGAGGAGGCCCTGCGGGCCTCGGGCGCGGAGCTCACGGTGGTGCGGGCCGCGTTCTTCGCGCAGAACTTCAGCGAGGGCCTGCTGGCGGACGGTGTGGAGCACGGCGAGATCGCGTTCCCGGCGGGCGGCACGGCCGAGCCGTGGGTGGACGCCGACGACATCGCGGACGTGGTGGTGGCCGCCCTCACCGAGGAGGGCCACGCGGGGCTGGTGCACGAGCTGACCGGGCCGGACGCGCTGACGTTCGCCGAGGTCGCGGCGGCGCTGACGGCGGCGACCGGGCGGGAGGTGCGGTACCTGCCGGTCTCCGGCGAGCAGTACGCGCGCCTGCTGATGGAGTACGGGCTCGCGGAGGGGGAGGCGCACTGGCTCGCGGAGCTGTTCGCCACACTGCTCGACGGCCACAACTCCCGTACCACGGACGGCGTCAAGCGGGTCCTGGGGCGCGAGCCGAAGCCGTTCGCGCAGTTCGCGCGGGACACGGCGGCGGCCGGGAGGCAGAGCCGCTGAACAGCGCTTCCGGCGGCCCCACCGGTGATCTTTGGCCAGGTGACCGAAACTCGCCGTGACCAACACCACGCCCTCCGTGAGCACCCGATTACACGATTAGGGGCCCGCCGACGGTTCCCCGCCATTCCTTCGGACTAGGTTTCGTCTGTCACCGCATTGACGCACGCCGCGACGAAGGAAGCTGAACCGATGGACGATAACGAATCCCTGGCAGAGCGCTTCGAGGAGAACCGCCCGCGCCTACGGGCGGTCGCCTACCGGATGCTCGGCTCACTGAGCGAGGCGGAGGACGCCGTACAGGAAGCCTGGCTGCGGGCGGACAGCTCCAGCGAGGGCGTGGAGAACCTGAACGGCTGGCTGACCACGGTCGTCTCCCGGGTCTGCCTGGACATGCTGCGCTCGCGCCAGGCCCGGCGCGAGGACCCGCTGGACGTCCACGTGCCGGACCCGATCGTGGACCGCCCGGACCGGGTGGACCCCGAGCACGAGGCGCTGCTCACCGACTCCGTGGGGCTCGCGCTGCTGGTCGTGCTGGACACCCTGGCCCCGGCCGAGCGGCTGGCGTTCGTGCTGCACGACATGTTCGGGGTGCCCTTCGAGGAGATCGCGCCGATCGTGGACCGCGCCCCGGCGGCCACCCGGCAGCTGGCCAGCCGGGCGCGCCGCCGGGTGCAGGGCCGGGCCGTGCCCGACCCGGACCTGAACCGTCAGCGCAAGGTCGTCGACGCCTTCCTCGCGGCGGCGCGCGGCGGTGACTTCGAGGGCCTGCTCGCCACGCTCGACCCGGACATCGTGCTGCGGGCGGACTACGGCCCGGGCTCGCTCACACCGTCCAAGACGGTGCTCGGCGCCCACGCCGTGGTGCAGAACGCCCTGTCCTTCGCCCAGTACGCCCAGTACGCCCGCCCGGCCCTGGTCAACGGCGCGATGGGCGTGGTCAACGCGCCCGAGGGCCGGACGATGGCGGTGCTCGGCTTCACCGTCCGGGACGACAGGATCGTGGAGATCAACATCCTGGCCGACCTGGAGCGGCTGCGCGCCGTCGACGTCGCCGCGCTCGACGCCTGAACCGCGCCTCCCCGGGACCTTCGGGTCCCGGGGAGGTCAGTCGGCGCCGTGGCCGGCGGCGATCGCCTGGACGCGGTGGGCGAGCGCGAAGTCCTTCTCCGTCACGGCGCCTCCCGCGTCGTGGCTGTTCACGGTCAGGGCCACGGTGTTGTAGCCGAGGGTCAGATCGGAGTGGTGGTCGAGCTCGTCCTGGATCCGCGCGATGTGGACGACCAGGGCGGTGGCCGCGAAGTGCGAGGCCAGCCGGTAGGTGCGGCCGATGCGGTCCGCACCGTCCGAGAGCGACCAGCCCGGCAGTTCGCGCAGGCGGTCCTCGATGTCCTTCTGCGACAGCGGTTCAACGGGCATGGCCGGACTCCTTACGAGGTGGTGACGGTACGGAGTGGAGCGCCGTGTCCCGCGCTCCGTATCCGTAGCGTCGCCCGTATGCGTGTACTTGTCACGGGAGGCGCGGGCTTCATCGGCTCGCACATCGTCCCGGCCCTCACCGCCCGGGGCCACGAGCCCGTCGTCCTGGACCGCGCGCTGCGCCCCGGCGACGACGTGCGCGACCCGGACGCCGTCGCCCGCGCCCTGCGCGGCGTGGACGCCGTCTGCCACCAGGCCGCGATGGTCGGCCTCGGCACCGACTTCTCCGACGCGCCCGCCTACACCTCCCACAACGGCCTGGGCACGGCGGTGCTGCTGGCCGCGATGGCCTCGGCGGGCGTGTCCGGCCTGGTGCTCGCCGGGTCCATGGTGGTCTACGGCGAGGGGCGCTACGAGTGCCCGCGCCACGGCTCCGTACGCCCCGGGCCCCGGCCGTACGAGGAGCTGGCGGCGGGCCGCTTCGAGCCGCCGTGCCCGCTCTGCGGCGCACCGCTGGCGCCGGGTCTGGTGCGCGAGGACGCGCCCGCCGACCCGCGCAACGTCTACGCCACGACCAAGCTGGCCCAGGAGCACCTGAGCGCCGCCTGGGCGCGGGCCACGGGCGGGCGGGCGGTGTCGCTGCGCTACCACAACGTGTACGGGCCGGGGATGCCGCGCGACACGCCGTACGCGGGAGTCGCCTCCTTCTTCCGTTCGGCCCTGGCGCGCGGCGAGGCGCCCCGGGTCTTCGAGGACGGCCGCCAACGCCGGGACTTCGTGCACGTGCGCGATGTGGCCGCGGCGAACGCGGTGGCCCTGGAGGCCCTGCGCGAGCGCCCGCCGGGCGCCCTCACCCCGTACAACACCGGCAGCGGCACGCCGCACACGGTGGGCGAGATGGCGGGCGCGCTGGCCGACGCCTGCGGCGGACCGGCGCCGGTGGTCACCGGGGAGTACCGGCTGGGCGACGTGCGGCACATCACGGCGGACTCGGCGCGGCTGCGCGCGGAGCTGGGGTGGCGGCCCGAGGTGGGCTTCGCGGAGGGGATGGCGGAGTTCGCGCGGGCCGGGCTCGGCGCGGCGGGGGCGCCGTCGGGCGGCCCGTCCTGAGCGGCCCGTCCCGGCGGGCCGCCCCGGGCCCGGCCGGTGGCCGGGCCCCCGGGGTCTGACGAATGGTCAGGCACTCAGACCCTGACGGGTGGTCAGGAGGGGGCGGCCGGGAGGATCAGCTCGAAGCGGCAGCCGCCGCTCACGTTGTGGACGGCGGCGCTGCCCGCGTGGGCCTCGACGATGCCGCGCACGATGGCCAGGCCCAGACCCGCGCCGCCCGGCGGGGTGCGGGCCTCGGTGCCGCGCCAGCCGGTGTCGAAGACGCGGTCCAGGTCGTCGTCGGGGATGCCGCCGCAGCCGTCCGTCACCGAGAGCACCACCGACTCGGCCCGCGCCTCGGCCGCGACCGCGACCGTGCCGTCGGCCGGGGTGTGCCGGATCGCGTTGACCAGCAGGTTGGCCAGGACCCGGGTCATCTCCTTGCCGTCGACCTCCACCGGGACCGCCTCGACGCGCTCGCCCACCAGCCGTACGCCGTGTTCGCGGGCGAGCGGGTCGGCGCCCGCCAGCGCGTCGCCGACCAGGTCGTGCACCGACATCCGGGCCGGGTTGAGGGCGAGCGCCCCGGCGTGGATGCGGGAGAGCTCGAAGAGGTCCCCGACCATGCCGTTGAGGCGTTCGACCTCGGTGCGGATCTGGCGGAAGTAGCGGTCGGGGTCCTTGGCCATGCCGTCCTCCAGGGCCTCGGCCATGGCCCGCAGCCCGGCGAGCGGGGTGCGCAGGTCGTGGGAGATCCACGCGACGAGCTCGCGGCGGGAGGTCTCCAGGGCGCGTTCGCGCTCGCGGGAGGCGGAGAGCCGGGCGCTGGTGGCGGCGAGTTCGCGGCTGAGCGCGGCGAGCTCGGCGGTGGCCGGGCCCTCGGGCGCGGCGAAGCTGCCGTCCTCGCCGAACGTGCGCGTGGCGAGGGCGAGCTGTCGGCTGCTGCTGACCACCCGGCGGCCCAGGACGAGCGCGGTGGCGAGCGAGACGGCCGCGGCCATCGCGATGACCAGGGTGACGACCTTCAGGTCGTGCGAGGACAGGAACATCTCCCAGGCCACGGCGAGCGTTCCGGCGAGCATCGCGCTGACCGCGACGGCGGCCACCACGGCGAGCGAGGCGGTCACCGAGCGGTGGCGCAGCAGCCGCAGCGCGCACGCCCCGAGCAGCCCCGCCGCGGCGGCGCCCAGGAACGCGTAGACCGCGATGAGCAGGACGTCCTTCACGTCAGCCCGCCTCCCCCGCCGGGGCGGTGTCCGCCGCTTCCTCGAAGCGGTAGCCGACGCCCCACACCGTCTGGATCAGCCGGGGCCGCGCCGGGTCGTCCTCGATCTTGCCGCGCAGCCGCCGCACATGGACGGTGACGGTGGACAGGTCGCCGAACTCCCAGCCCCACACGTCGTGCATCAGCCGTTCCCGGGTGACGGCCTCGCCGGGGTGGTCCATCAGATAGGCGAGCAGGTCGAACTCCCGCAGCGTCAGGGAGAGTTCGGCGCCCTGCTTGACGGCGCGGCGGGCGGCCGGGTCGAGGACGATGCCGGCGCGCCGCACCGGCGGGCCGGGCCTCGTGTCGGCGGCCCGGCTGCGGCGCAGCACCGAGTCGACGCGCAGCACCAGCTCGCGCGGGCTGAAGGGTTTGGTGACGTAGTCGTCGGCGCCCGTCTCCAGGCCCTGGATGCGGTCGTCCTCGTCGCCGCGCGCGGTGAGCATGATGACCGGTACGGGACCGGCGCCGCGCAGTCTGCGGCAGACCTCCAGGCCGTCCATGCCCGGCAGCATCAGGTCCAGGACGACCAGATCGGGCCTGCGCGCCCCGGCCGCGCCCAGCGCCGAGGGGCCGTCGCCGACGTGCTCCACCTCGTAGCCGGCACGTTCCAGATAGCCGGTGACCACCTCGGCCACGGTCGGGTCGTCGTCGACGACGAGGATGCGGGACGGGTCGCTGTGCATGGCCCCAGCGTCGCATCCGCCGGGCGCCGCCGTCGCCACCCGAACGGCCGAAGGGGACCGGCGTCCGCGTTTCGTAAGAACCCGAAGTCCCGATTTGTCCGCTCCGCCTTCGTACGGTGAGGGCGTGACCGACTCGATCCCCACGACGGTGGACGTCGTACTCCCCTGCCTGGACGAGGCCGGGGCGCTGCCCTGGGTGCTGGCCAGGATCCCCGACGGCTGGCGGGCCGTCGTCGTCGACAACGGCTCCACGGACGGCTCGGCCGAGATCGCCCGCGCGCTCGGCGCGACCGTGGTGCACGAGGCCCGGCGCGGCTTCGGCGCGGCCTGCCACGCGGGCCTGCTGGCGGCCGACGCGGAGTACGTCTGCTTCTGCGACTGCGACGGCTCGCTGGACCCCGCCCTGCTGGTCCCCTTCGTACGGGAGGTGGCCGCCGGGGACGCCGAACTCGTCCTCGGGCGGCGCCGCCCCACCGCGCGCGGGGCCTTCCCGCCGCACGCGCGCGCCGGGAACCTGGCGCTGTCGCGGATGCTGCGCCGGCGCACCGGGCTGCGGCTGCACGACCTGGGCCCGCTGCGGGCGGCCCGCCGCGCGCCCCTGCTCGCCCTCGGTGTCGCGGACCGGCGCAGCGGCTATCCGCTGGAGACGGTGGTGCGCGCGGCGGACGCGGGGTGGCGGGTGCGCGAGCACGACGTGCCGTATCTGCCGCGCACCGGCCGCTCGAAGGTGACCGGCACCTGGCGGGGCACCTGGCAGGCCGTGCGGGACATGCGCGCGGTGCTCGCCCTGCCGCCCGCGCAGCCGCGGCCCGCGCCGGTGGCGGGTGCCCGGTGACGGGCTCACCGGTCGCCCTGCTGGTGATCGCCAAGGCGCCGGTGCCCGGCCGGGTCAAGACGCGGCTGACACCGCCCTACTCGCCGCACGAGGCCGCCCTGATCGCCGAGGCCGCGCTCGCCGACACCCTGGACGCGGTGCTCGCGGCACCGGCCCGGCGCCGCGTCCTGGTCCTCGAAGGGGCGCCGGGCCCCTGGCTGCCGCCCGGCATCGAGGTCGCCCCGCAGGGCGGGGGCGGGCTCGACGAACGGCTGGCGGCGGCGTTCGCGCTGGATCCGGGACCGGCCCTGCTCGTCGGCATGGACACCCCGCAGCTCGGCCCGGCCCTGCTGGCCCCGGCGCTGGGCGGCTGGGGGCCCGGCGAGGCGTGGTTCGGCCCGGCGGCGGACGGCGGCTTCTGGGCGCTCGGACTGGCCGCGCCCGATCCCGCGCTGCTGCGCGGGGTGCCGATGTCCGTCCCCGAGACGGGCGCGGTCCAGCGGCGGCGGCTGCTGGAGGCGGGACTGACCGTGCGCGAACTGCCCCAGCTGCGCGATGTCGACACGGCCGCCGACGTGGCCGAGGTGGCGGCGCTCGCGCCCGGCGGCCGGTTCGCGCGGGCGGTGGCGGCCTGCCGGGGCGCCGCCGCGGCGAGCGCCGCCGGGGCCGGGCACCGGGGCGTCGGCCGATGACCGTGACCGCCGTGCCGGGCGCGCCCGCCTGGGAGGCCGACCCGTACACCGACGCCCTGCGCAGCGGGTGCGGGCCGCTGTTCCTGCACCGCGTGGACGGGTGGCTGCTGCCGCTGGAGGTGGAGCGGTGGTGCGCGGCGCCGGACCCGGCCGACCTCACCGTGCTGCGGCGCTGCCGGGGCGCGGTGCTGGACATCGGGTGCGGGCCGGGGCGGCTGGTTGTGGCGCTGGCCGCGTTCGGCACGGCCGCGCTCGGCGTCGACGTCAGCCCCGAGGCCGTCCGCCGCACCCGGCGTTCGGGGGGCAGCGCCCTGTGCCGTTCGGTCTTCGACCCGCTGCCCGGCGAGGGCCGCTGGAACACCGCGCTCCTGCTCGACGGCAACATCGGCATCGGCGGCGACCCGGCCGCGCTGCTCGCGCGGGCCGCCCAACTGCTCGCGCCCGACGGCCAGTTGTTCGTGGAGGTGTCGGCGCTCGACGTGGACGAGCGGGTCGAGGTGCGGGTGGCGGACGGGCGGGGCGCCTTCGGGTCGGTCTTCCCCTGGTCGCGGCTGGGCGCGGCGGCGCTGCTGCGGTACGCGCGCGCCACGGGCTGGCGGGCGGCCGGGCGGTGGACGGCCGCCGGGCGGCCCTTCGTCGCCCTGCGCCGGGGGTGAGCGCGCGGCCGGGCGTGGGCCGGGCCCGGACTCTGGGTGGGAGTCCGGGCCCGGCCTTCTTTCCCCGTGGGGGTGTCGGCCCGGTGTGTCAGCTGATGTTCAGCGCCGTGTCGTCGACGACGAACGACGTCTGCAGGCTGGAGTCCTCGGTGCCGTTGAACTTGAGGGTCACCGTGGAGCCGGCGAGCGACGACAGGTCGAACGTCTTCAGCGCGTAACCGGTGTTCTTGTTGAGGTTGGAGTAGCTGGCCAGGGTGGTCGAACCGGCCGTCACCGTCAGCTTGTCGTAGGCGGTGGAGGTGGTCGACTCACTGGTGTCAATGTGCAGGTAGTAGGTCAGCGTGGCGTGGCAGCCCTGCGGGATGGCCACCGTCTGCGAGAGCGAGTCGGTGTGGGTCGTGCCGTAGCCGTCCAGCCATGCCTTCCAGGAGCCGGAGTGCGCGGCCTCGCCGGAGCTGCTGTCGATCACGCCGGCCGTGGCGGACCAGGGCGCGGCCGAGCCGGTCTCGAAGCCGGGGTTGCCGAGCAGCTGCGCGGGCTGGCAGCCGCCGCCGGGCTGGGTGACGGTCCAGCTGAAGGAGGTGCTGCCGGTGGCTGCGGTGGTGTCCCGGGCGGTGACGGTCACGTTGGAGGTGCCGGCGGCCGTCGGGGTGCCGGAGATCAGACCGGTCGAGGAGTTGATGGACAGCCCCGCCGGAAGGCCGGTGGCGCTGTAGGTCAGGCTCTGGCCGGAGTCGGAGTCGGTGGCCCTGATCTGGAGCGAGACCGCGGTGTTGATCTGGGTGCTCTGGTTGCCGGGGTTGGTCACGGTGACGGTGTTGCCCTGGCTGGTGCCGCCGGTGAACGCGGCGGTGCCGTTGGGGGTGCCGAGGCCGGTCGGGCCGTCGTAGCCGGTGCCCGCCTTGCAGAGGTAGGTGCCGCAGGAGCCGTTGGCGCCGGAGGTCACGTCGTTGAGCGAGGCGGTGTGGGCGTACGGGTAGGAGCCCGGGTAGCTGCCGGCCGCCGGGGTGCCCGCCAGCGCGTAGACGCCCGCGATGATCGGCGAGGAGGCGCTGGTGCCGCCGTACACGTTCCAGCCGCTGGCCTGGTAGCTGTCGTAGACCGCGAGGCCGGTGGCCGGGTCGGCGACGGCGGAGACGTCCGCGACCGTGCGCTTGGCGCAGCCGGTGTCGTGCTGCCAGGACGGCTTCGGGTCGTAGGCGGAGCAGCCGGAGCCCGCGCCCTCGCCGCCGGAGCTGGAGCCCCAGACCGACTCGGACCAGCCGCGCGCGTTGCCGGCGCGGCTGAGCGAGGTGCCGCCGACCGAGGTCACGTACTGGGAGGCGGCCGGGTACTCGACGCCGTAGCCGCTGTCGCCGGAGGAGACGGTGATGGCGACGCCGGGGTGGTTGAAGTACGAGGAGTCGGAGGTCGGGTCGGTGGCGTCCTCGCCGCCGCCGTAGCTGTTGGAGACGTACTTGGCGCCCATGGTGACCGCGCGGTTCACGGCCGCGCCCAGGTCGTCCATGGAGGGCTGGGCGGCCTCGACGAGCAGGATGTGGCAGGACGGGCAGACGGCGCTGACCATGTCGACGTCGAGGGAGATCTCACCGGCCCAGCCGGAGTCGGGCGTCGGGTAGCTGGTGCCGCCGTTCTGGTCGACCTTCTTGAAGCAGCCGTTGGCGGTGGTGCACGCCGGGAGGCCGTACTGCGAGCGGTAGGTGGCCAGGTCGGACTCGGCGTTGGGGTCGTCGTAGGCGTCGACGATCGCCACGGTGGCGCCGGAGCCGCCGGACGGGAGGGCGTAGGCGCTCTGCAGGTCGGAGGGGCCGTAGCCGGAGGGTGCGGCGTCCGGCAGCAGGCCGAGGTGGTGCTTCACGTCGGTGCGGGCCAGCGCCAGGCAGGACATCCGGCCCGGCTGGGTGGCCTGGGCGCACAGCCGCTCGGTGGGGGCGGCGGCGGTGCGGGGGGACGGCTGCGCGGGTGCGGCGGAGACGGACGGGGCGGCGGCCAGGAGCCCGCCGGTGGCGAACGCCACCAGGGACACCAGTGCGGCGGCGGCTCTGCCGGTCGGTTTTCCTGGGCCCAAAGGTCTCTTCAGGTACATGGAACTGCCCTCCATGGGGGGTCGGCCCACCGGGATGAGGGGCGGGCGGAAGGCGACCGTCAACAGATCTTCAATGGCGAGTGCATGACAAGATCGCCTCGGAGAAAGTGCCACCCGGCTGAGTGGTGGCACGGTTGAACGTAGGACAGCGGCCCCGCACCGACAACTCCCGTACGGGCAAAGCGAAAGGCAAGGATTCTCCTCGGTTTCGGCTGGATCACACCGCGCTGATCGCGTATAACGTGGTTGACCATGGAGCCGGAGCCCGAGTCGGTCAACAGCCTTGTCTCCCTTGGCCTTTCACGCTACGAGGCCCGGGTCTACCTCGCCCTGGTGCGGCGCGACTCCTACACCGCCGCACAGGTGGCCCGGGAGGCCGAGGTGCCGCGCCAGCGGATCTACGACGTCCTGGACGGGCTGGTCAGGGCCCAGCTGGCGGTCGCCCACGGGGGCCGGGTCGCCACCTTCGGGGCGGTCGCGCCGGAGCTCGCGCTCGCCCGGCTGATGGCCCGTCAGCGCGAGGCGCTGGAACGGCTGGAACACCTCTCGACGGGACTCACCTCGGCACTGCTGCCGCTGTGGGAGGCGGGCCGCTCCCACACCGACCCGCTCGACTACATCGAGGTGCTGCGCGACCCCAAGACCATCGCCGAGCGGTTCGCGGACATCCAGGACCAGGCGGCCAAGGAGCTCCTCACCTTCGTGCGCCCGCCGTTCGTCGCCCCGGCCGCCAACCTGCCCGGTCTCAGGGCGGCCCGGCGGCTGCGGCGCGGCGGGGGCACGGTGCGGGCGCTGTACACCTACGACGCGCTCGCCGACGAGGGCGTCCTGGAGAACCTCGCGCGCTTCGGCGAGGCGGGCGAGGAGGCCCGCTTCACCGACGAGCTGCCGCTCAAACTGGTCATCGCCGACGCGTCGCTCGTGCTCTGCGACATGCCGGACCCGGTGGCGGGCACCGGGTCCACGACGGCCCTCTACATCGAGCACCCGGCCCTGGCGGCCTGTCTGCGGCTCGCGTTCCACACGGTGTGGCAGGGCGCGGAACCACCGCCGCCGCGACCGCGCTAATCCGCGCCCCTGCGCGCCCCGGCCCGCCGCGCCCGCACCCGCGCCCGCCCGCGGGCGGCCACCAGTGCCAGTGCTCCCGCGACGGCCACCACCGCCAGCAGCACCAGCCAGTTGCGCACGTAGTCCAGCGGCAGCACGGTGGCGTTGTTGCGGGGGCCGGGCCGCAGCACGGCCGGGAGCGCGACCGCCGTGAGGCAGCCGGCGCTCACCAGCGCCGCGCGCAGCGGGCCGCGCGCCCAGGGCCGGGCCGCCGCCACGCCCAACCCGACGAGCAGCACCAGCGGCGCGATCAGCCCGTCGTGCAGCAGCACCGCCCCCACCAGCCACACCACGACGTCGTACGGCGTCTGCGCCCACACCAGCGACACGCCGAGCCCCATCAGCGCGGCGCCGAGCACGCCCACCGCGTACCGCCCCGCCATCACCGCACCTCCAGGCGCGCGACCCACTTGGTCTGGAGCACGCCGGGCCGGTTGGGCGCGATGATCCGGGCGGGGTAGCCGTGGTCGGGCGTCAGGACCTGCCCGTTGAGCCGCAGCGCGAGCAGGGTGCGGGGATCGCGCGCGTAGGTGCGGCCCATGTCCATCACCCGGTAGGCGCCGCGCTGTTCGAGGGAGACGACCCGCAGCGCGGCCCCGGGCGCCCCGGCCCGCTCGGTGAGGTCCTTGATGCGCACGCCGCTCCAGTGCGCGTTCTTGCTCCACCCCTCGACGCAGGCGATGGGCAGCTCCACCTCGTACTGGGGCAGCGCGTTCAGCTCGTCGAGCGTCAGCGCGTACGGGCGCGGCCCCAGCACCGTCAGCCGCCAGGCGGCGGTGTCCACCCGGGTCGTCCCGGCGGCTGCCGCCGTGCGGTTGACGGGCAGGCCGAGCGGGCCGTGGTCGGGGTGGCGCGGCGCCAGCAGGTCGAGGTCCTTGAGCGGGGTGAGGGACTGACCGACCGTCGTCACGGTGACCGCGCCGACCGCCACCGCGAGCCCGGTGAGCAGCGAGCGCCGGTCGGGCGCGTGCTCGGCCTCGCCGGGCAGCGCGCGCGTGGCGGCCGAGCGCCGGAACCAGTACGCCCTGATGTCCGGCCACTTGACGGCCAGGTGCAGCAGCAGCGCGCCGGTGAGCAGCCAGCCGACGGCGAAGTGCACGGGCACGAAGCTGAACGGCCACGGGTACCACTGGACGGTGTTGAGCAGCCCGGTCAGCAGTTCGAAGACCGCGCCCGCGACCAGCACCGCCACCGACAGGCGCTCGGCGGCGTGCCGCACGCCGCGGAAGGCGGGCCACACGAACAGCTTCGGGTAGACGGCCCACAGCTTGCCGAAGAGCAGCGGGATCGCGGCGATGCCCACGCCCACGTGCAGCCCCTGGGTCAGCCGGTACCCCCAGGACGGACTGGCGGGCAAGTCGTTCGCCAGCCATCCCGGCGGGTGCTGGAGGTAGTGGCTGAGTACCCCCGTGGCCATGCAGACCAGGACGGCCACCCCGAGCAGCCGGCCGATCGCCGTCGTGGTGCGCCGGTCGTGCAGCGCGCCCCGGAAGGACGGCAGCGGCGGTGGCGGGGGGAGCGGGAGTCGTGGCCTCATGCCTCCATGACATCCCCGGAACGGCCCTGAACAGGGTGTCCGACACCTTACGGTTCACGGACGCGTGGTGCGCTGGGCCGTCCGGACGCCCCTTCGGCTGCGAATGTGGACGGGTGATCGCTCCCCGTACCGCCACCGCCCCGCCGCCCGGCCCGGCCGCGCCGCCCGCGCCCGGGACCGCCCGGCGCACGGCGCTGACCGCCGCCCTGCTGGCCGCGCTCGCCGCCGTGCTCGTCCTGACGTTCGTGGCCGACGGCTACTACGTCCACCCGGGCGCGCTCTCCTGGTGGTACCTGGGCTGCTGGCTCCTGTTCGCGACGGCGGCGTGGTCGCTGCGGCGGGTCCCGGCCCGCCACCGCGCGGGCCTGGTCCTGGCGGGCGGGGTGCTGGTCGCGGCGACCGGCCTCGCGGCGCCGCCGACCACCAGCACGGACATGTTCCGCTACGCCTGGGACGGGCGGGTGCAGGCGGCCGGGATCTCGCCGTACGACCACGTACCGGCCGATCCGGCGCTGGCGCGGCTGCGCGACGGCTGGCTGTTCCCGGACGGCGCCGCCTGCGCGGGCCCGGACCGGGCCTCCCTCGGCGAGCCGGGCCGCTGCACCCGCCTCAACCGGCCCCGGGTGCACACCATTTACCCGCCGGTGGCCGAGGCGTACTTCCTCGGGGTGCACGCGCTCTCGCCCGAGGGGGCCCGCCACAAGCCGTTCCAGGTGGGGGGCGCGGTGCTGGCGGTGGCCACCACGGGCGTGCTGCTGCTGGTGCTGCGGCGGCGCGGCGCGGACCCGGGGCGGGCCGCGTACTGGGCGTGGTGCCCGGCGGTGCCCATCGAGGCGGTGAACAACGCGCACGTGGACGGGCTGGCCGTGCTGTTCGCGGTGGCGGGGCTCGGCGCGGTCGCGGTGCGCCGCCGGGCGGCCGGCGGCGTGCTGATCGGCGCGGGGATCGCGGCGAAGATGCTGCCGGCGGTGGTGCTGCCGGGCGCCCTCGCGGGTGTGCTGGCGGGCCGCCGCCCCGACTGGCGGCGGGCGGCGGCGGTGCTCCTCCCGGCCGCCGCCTGCGTGGCCCTGGCCTACCTCCCCTACGTCCTCCTCTCGCACGCGTCCGTCTTCGGCTACCTCGGCGGGTACGCGAAGGAGGAGGGGTACGACGACGCCTCCGCGCGCAGCCGGTACGGGCTGCTGCGGCTGTTGCTGCCGGACGCCTGGGCGCTGCCCGCCGCGCTGCTCCTGATCGCGCTCGTGGTGCTGTACGTGCTGCGCCGGGGCGACCCGGAACGGCCCTGGAGCGGGGCGCTGTTGGTGCTGGGCTGGGCGTTCTGCCTGCTGACGCCCGGCTACTCGTGGTACGCGCTGCTGCTCGTCGCCCTGGTGGCGCTGGACGGCCGCTGGGAGTGGCTGGCGGTCGCGGCGGCCGGGGCCGTCTGCTACGTCACCGCGTGGGCGGTGCCGCACTCCTTCGACGTGGTCAGGACGAGTGCGTACGCGGTGGCGGCGGCGGTCGCGGCGGCCGGGTGGGCCGTGCGGCGCCGGGCACTGTCACAGGCCCGGGTTACTGTCTGAGGCATGACCGCAACTGCCGTGATCGAGACGCGGGTGGGGCCGATGCTGCGCGGCTGGCGCGAGCAGCGCAGGCTCAGCCAGCTGGAACTCGCGCTGCGCGCCGACTCCTCCGCGCGGCACATCAGCTTCATCGAGACCGGCCGGTCGCGGCCCAGCCAGGAGATGGTGCTGCGCCTCGCGGAGCACCTGGAGGTGCCGGTCCGCGAGCGCAACGCGCTGCTGCTGGCGGCGGGTTACGCGCCGCGGTTCACCGAGACGTCCCTCCAGGACCCGTCGATGGGCGCCCTGCGCGAGGGCATGGAGCAGCTGCTGCGGAGCTACGAGCCGTTCCCCGCGCTGATCGTCGACGGCACGTACACGGTCCTGGCGGCCAACCGGGGCATCGCGATGCTCCTGGAGGGCGTGCCCGAGCGGCTGCTGGCCCCGCCGCTCAACGCGATGCGGCTGACCCTGCACCCGCAGGGCCTGGCGCCGCGCATCCGCAATCTGCGCCAGTGGCGCGGCCATCTGCTGGACCAGATGGAGCGTCAGATCGCCCTGCTGCGCTCGGACTCGCTGCGCGAGCTGTACGAGGAGGTCGCGGCCCACCCGGTGCCCGGACCGGACGAAGGGGACGACCTCCCCTCCCCCGCCGTCTGCCCCTTCGCGCTGCCGCTGCGCATCGAACACCGGGGCACGGTCCTGTCGTTCATATCGACGATCGCCACGTTCAACACGCCGCTGGACGTGACCGTCTCCGAGCTGGCCATCGAGACGTTCCTGCCGGCCGACCCGGAGACGTTCGCCCACCTGCGCTCGCTCACGCCGTAGGCGGTACGCGGTCCAGGAAGCCGAGGACGGTCGCGATGCGGCCGTCGGCGGCGAGGGTGATGACGTCGGACCCGGCGACCGGCGCGGAGCCGTCCGCGAGGGAGACCAGCTCCCAGCGGAACCGGGCGGTGTCGTGGTGCCCGTCGACGGCGCCTTCGAGTCGGAACTCATGGCCGGGGAAGAGGGCGTGGGCCCCGGCGATGACCTCGGCCAGCGCCGTGTGACCGGTGACGTCGGCCACCGGGTCGGTGTAGGTGCCGTCCTCGGTGAGCGCGGCCCCGACGGCCTTGACCGCGTCCTCGGCCGGGCCGGTGGCGTTCCACGCCTCGAAGTAGCGGGCGACGGCGGTCTCGTAGCGGTTCTCGGACATGGGGAATCAGCCTCCGTGGAGAGTGGATCGCGGTGGTGGGAGCCGGGCCCCGGCCGGAGTGCGCCGCCCGGGACCCGATGGCTCCACCTTGCCCGGGAGGGGTGGCGGGGGTCGATTACGCGCGGGGTAATGGCCGCCCCCGCCCCTCGCGGGCCGATCGCCGCGGGGCCCGCGTCACCCGGATGCACGGCCCGTTCCGGAATATCCCCCTAATCGGTTAATTGCCCCTTTCGGGGACATTCCCCCGGCGGCACTCGGGGATACGTGACAGGCACACGACCGCACTCCCCTGGAGCACCCGCGTGGACCGCAGGCGTCTGCCCGGCAGGAGACAAGGAAGTCCCATGGCCACCCTGTGCCGACCCGCAGTAGCCGTACCCGACCATGTGATCACTCAGGAGGAGACGCTCGCGCTCGCCCGCCAGACGCACGCCGACCACCCCCAGCGGGACCTCGTCCTACGGCTCATCAAGAACACCGGCGTCCGGACCCGCCACCTGGTGCAGCCCATCGAGGAGACCCTGCGCCACCCCGGCTTCGAGGAGCGCAATCTGCTCTACCAGGCGGAGGCCAAGGCCCGGGTGCCCGAGGTGGTGCGCCGGGCGCTGGACCACGCCGAGGTGGACCCGGTCGACATCGACCTGATCGTCTACGTCTCCTGCACCGGCTTCATGATGCCGTCGCTGACCGCCTGGCTGATCAACAAGATGGGGTTCCGCACCGAGACCCGCCAGCTGCCCATCGCCCAGCTCGGCTGCGCCGCCGGGGGCGCGGCGATCAACCGCGCGCACGACTTCTGCACGGCCTACCCGCGCTCCAACGTGCTGATCGTCTCCTGCGAGTTCTGCTCGCTCTGCTACCAGCCGACGGACCTGGGAGTGGGCTCGCTGCTCTCCAACGGTCTCTTCGGGGACGCCATCTCGGCGGCCGTGGTGCGCGGCGAGGGCGGCACCGGCATGCGCATCGAACGCAACGGCTCGCACCTGGTCCCCGACACCGAGGACTGGATCTCGTACGCGGTGCGGGAGACCGGGTTCCACTTCCTGCTGGACAAGCGCGTCCCCGGCACCATGGAGATGCTGGCCCCGGCGCTCAAGTCGCTGGTCGCCCAGCACAGTTGGGAGATCCCGCAGATGGACTTCTTCATCGTCCACGCGGGCGGGCCGCGCATCCTGGACGACCTGTGCCACTTCCTGGAGCTGCCGCCGGAGATGTTCCGCTTCAGCCGGGCCACCCTCACCGAGCGCGGCAACATCGCCAGCTCGGTGGTCTTCGACGCGCTGGCCAGGCTCTTCGACGAGGGCGGCGCGGCGGACGGGGCGGGCGGGCTGATCGCCGGGTTCGGGCCCGGCATCACGGCCGAGACCGCGATCGGCCGCTGGCGCGCCGCGGCCCCGGCGACGGCCGCGCTGAGCAACTGACCCGGCCCCCGCCCGACGCCCCCGAACGTGTTCGCGGGGGCAGGCGCCCGGCGCGCACCGGGCGCCGGGCGGGGCGCCGGGCGCGGGCCGGGCACCCGGCATGGGCGGGGCCCGGACAGAGCGGGGTCTCAGTGCTCCGGGGGCGTCTCGCGGGCGCAGGACGCCCCCTCGGCGGGCAGGGTCCCGGCCAGCAGGAACGCGTCGGCCGCAGCCCGGACGCACTGCGACGCCGCATAGCCGCCGTGCCCCTCCCCCTCGTACGTCAGGACGACCCCCCGGCCCAGGCGGCGGGCGGTCTCCCCGGCCCACTGGTAGGGGGTGGCGGGGTCGCCCCGGGTGCCGACGAGCAGGACGGGCGGGGCGCCGGTCCGGTTGATGCGCCGGATGTAGTCGGTGCCCGCGGGCCAGCCCGTGCAGGAGACCGCCGCGGCCACCTGGTCCGGGCCGAACATCGGTGACGCCTTGGTGAACCTGTCCTCCAGCGAGGCGAGTTCGGCGGCCGGGTCCTTGGCGCGCGTGGGATCGTCGGCGCAGTTGACCGCCAGCAGCGCCTCCCTGCTGTTGTCGTCGGCGGCCCGCTCGCCGTTCTCGTCCTCGCCCGCGAACTCCTTGTTGATCCGGTCGAGGGCGGCCGGGTCGCCGGTGGCGCGCAGATCGGCGATGCCTTGGGCGAGCAGCGGCCAGAGCTGCTCGGCGTAGAGCGAGTCGGTGATCGAGGTGCGCAGGTCGGCGGCGGTGAAGTCGGCCCCGGACGCGGTCTTGGCCGGGGTGCGGTCGAGCCGGGCGACGGTGTCGTCCAGCGCCCCGGTGACGGCGGCGACCGTGGCGCCCAGCGGGCAGGTGGCGCCCTGCGCGGCGCAGTCGGCGAGGAAGGCGTCCAGGCCCTTCTGGAACGCGGTGGCCTGGGCGAGCGCGGACTGCGCGGCGTCGGCCGTCAGCGAGTCGACGGCGTCGAGCACCAGCCGCCCGGCGCGCCCGGGGAACTGGGCGGCGTAGACCGCGCCCAGCCGGGTGCCGTAGGAGATCCCGAAGTAGTTCAGCTTCCGGTCGCCCAGGGCCTGGCGCAGCACGTCGAGATCGCGGGAGGCGTTGATGGTGCCGACGTACGGGAGCACCTTGCCGGTGGCCGCCCGGCACTCCTCGGCGGTCCTGCGCGCCTGCGCCACCAGCTCCTTCCGCGCCTCGGCGGCATCGGCCGGAGGGTCGTCGGAGGAGTCCCCGCCGTCCCGTTCCGCCTCGGGCCCGCACCGCACGGGGGCGCTGCGGCCGACGCCCCGGGGGTCGAAGCTCACCCGGTCGTACGCGCGGGCCAGCGCGGCCGTGTCGGCGAGGAAGCCGCCGAGCCCCGTGAGGCCGGAGGCGCCGGGGCCGCCGAAGTTGAAGACCAGCGAGCCCTTGGGGGCGGCCCCCTCGGCCCCGGTCCCGGTCGCCCGCACCCGGGCCACCGCCAGCTCGATGGTGCCGTCGGCGGGCCGCGCGTAGTCGATGGGCACGGTCAGCCGGGCGCACCGCATCTCGGGTGGCGCGTCCTTCACGTCGCAGCCGCCCCAGGAGAGGCGCTGGCCGTAGAAGCGGGTCAGATCGGGCGGGCCGCCGTCGGCCCGTGCCGGGACCGCGAGGGCGAGCAGCGCCAGCGCGGCAGCGGCGGCGCCCGCGGTCGTGCGTGCGGCCATGACGGCCCCTTCGCTCGGGGAGGCCCCCGCAGCAAACGTAAGCCGCCGAACGGAGTACCGCACGACGGCCCGCCCGCTGTCGTCACTTAGTGCGATGACAGCAGGTCAGCGGGGCGGCGGCCGAGGAGGGCCGCCGCCCCTCGACGGGAGACCGGATCAGCGGCCTCGGCGGTCGGGCGACGGCTCGCCCTGCTCCTCCTCCGGTTCGGGCTCGGTGCGCTCGGTCGGCGCGGGGGCCGGGCTGATCCGGGCGGCTTCGGCGCGCAGCATCGCGTTGAGCGCCGCGAAGGGATCGATGGGCATGGCTGAACCACCTCGCTGTGCTGGTGAGTTGACGTACCGCTGGCTCGTTCCGCTCGGAACGGTCAGCAGCGCAGCACCACACAGCGCGGGGGCGCGGGGGCGTCGGGCCGGGCGGGGGCGCGGCCGGGCCGGGCCGGACGCGGCGTCCGGGGCGCCCGCCGGGGGGCGGGGGCGGGGCGGTTCGCACGGGCGGCCCCGCGCGGCGGCAGCGGGGCCGCGGCGGTCGCGTCCGGCTGCTCCTCGCCCAGGGGCGCGGGCGCGGCCGACGACACGACCGAGGAGAGCGACCCGTGCTCCGCGGCCGGGGCCCCGGCGGCCTCGGCCGGGACCGCCCCGAGGAGCGCGCCCACCACGAGCAGCGCGACCAGGGCGCGGCGCAGGGCGGCGAGCAGAGCGGGCGGCATGCGGTCATCGTGCCCGGGAACGGCCGTGACCTGCCCGGATCGCGGCGAGAACCGCTCTCCCGGGTGAACATCCGTCAGCGCACCCGGGGCCGTTCCCCCTTGGGGGTCACGCGGTGGTCAGGCGCGCGCGTCCTCGCGCTCGCGCGGCGCGGGCAGCTGCGGCGCCGGGCCGTCCGCGTCCTCGGCCCGGGCCTGCTTGCGGGCCGCGAGCAGCGCGTACACCAGCACGCCCGCGAAGAGGAACAGCACGCCCTGGTAGACCGCCTCGTAGCCGGATCCGGCGACCAGCCACAGCGAGAAGCCGGCGGCGAGCGCGGCCAGGACCGCGTCGCGGGTGAAGCGGGCGCCGTGGACGCGGTGGGCGCGGCCGGAGAAGAGGAAGTAGAGCTGGGCGGCGGTGGACAGGAGGTAGGGGACGGTCGCCGTGAAGGTGGTCACCAGGACCAGCATCTCGAAGACGCCCTTGGAGCCCACCGTGTAGTTGTAGACGGTCAGCGACGAGGCGAGGACGACCGTGACGAGGACTCCGGCGGTCGGGACGCCGCGGTTCTTGCGGGCGAAGACCTGCGGGAACAGTCCGTCGCGGGCCGCCGCGTACGGGGTCTGGGCGCTCAGCAGGGTCCAGCCGTTGAGGGCGCCGACCATGGAGACCAGGGCGGCGACGGCGACCGCGGTGCCGCCCCAGCCGCCGCCGAACATGGTGTCGACGGCGTCCGTGAAGGGCGCGGTGGAGTCGACCAGCCGGTCGTGCGGGACGGTGCCGAAGACGGAGAGCGTGCCCAGCAGGTAGATCAGGGCGGCGCCGATGGTGCCGAGGACGGTGGCGCGGCCGACGTTGCGGCGCGGGTCGCGCACCTCACCGGCGCTGACCGCGGCCGACTCCACGCCGAGGTAGCTGAAGAGCAGGATCGCGGCGGAGGCGGAGACCGCGCCCATCGGGCTCTGGCCGTCCGCCCGGAACGGCCCGAGGTTGGCGGGGTCGAAGAAGAAGAGCCCGCCGACCGCGACCAGCAGCAGCGGCGCGAACTTCAGCACCGTGGAGACCAGCTGGACCGCGCCCACGTACCGGGTGCCCGCGAAGTTGGCGAGCGCCGGGAGCCACTGCAGGGCCAGGGCCGCCGCGATGGTGGCCGCCTTGGACTCGTGCAGCGGTACGAGCACGTCGAGGTAGCCGACGGCCGCCACGGCCAGGGCCGCGTTGGAGACCCAGGTGGTGATCCAGTACGACCAGGCGGCGAGGAATCCGGCGAAGTCGCCGAACGCCTCGCGGGCGTAGACGTAGGGCCCGCCGGTCTTCGGCAGCCGTGCGGCCAGCCGGCCGAAGACCAGTGCCAGCGCGATCGCGCCGACGGTCAGCACCGCGAAGGCCAGCAGGCTGATGGTGCCGAAGGGCGCGACCGACGCCGGCAGGAGGAAGATCCCGCCGCCGATGATGTTGCCCATGACCAGAGCGGTCGCCACCGGCAGTCCGAATTGCCGGGCGTGCTTGCTCTGGGGTTCTTGCGTGGTCATGGGGTGGTGCGCCTCTCTCCGTGCCAAAACCCGTTCATGGTCGGATACGGAGAGCCGTGCTCAAAATCACGCGGATTTGTCCCGCAACTCCTCCCGGTCAACCGGAAATGGTCCTTCCGCTTCCATCCGGGACAGCGAAATCTCCACCGGCACCTGCGGGCCCGAACACTCCCGCAGCCAGCGCCGCAGCACCCGGTGCACCTGCTCCGCGCCGACCAGTTCCGCCCCGTCCGCCACCGGCGCCGACAGGTCCAGGGGCGAGAGCAGGAACGGGCGGCCCTGCTCGCCGCCGAGGCCGCCGTGCGAGCCGATCTGCTCCTCGAAGGCGTGCACGGCGCCGGTCGCCGGGTCGTACATCGAGTTCACCATGACGTCCGCGGCGTGCGGGAAGGTGTCGGTGCGCCGCACCGCGTCGGCCGCGCCCGGCGCGAACCCGGCCAACGGCCCCTCCCCGTCGGCCAGTTCCGCGATCGGCACCTCCACGGTCCCGCCCGCCTCCGGGCCGCCCCCGATGACCACCGCCCCGTGCTCCTCGCTGCGCACCAGCAGGAAGCCGATGCCCGGGTGCGAGGCGAGCGTGCGCAGCAGCGCGGGGTGGCGGGCGTCGATCTCCTCGCGGCTGAGGCGGCCCACCGTGTCCGGGAACGAGACCAGGCCCAGGTTGCCGGAGGCGAGCACCACGGGGTCGCTCGCGGGCCCGGGGCGCCGCTCCTGCCCCGCCCGCTCCGGCCGGTGCAGCGCCACCCGGACCGCGGCACGGGCCTCCGCGCCGCTCTTGGTCCGCCCGGCGCTGCGCGGCACGGGCAGCCCGCACCCGGCCCGCACCAGGTCCTTCAGGGTCAGCCCGTAGGCGCCCGCGAACGTCTCGCCGGGGCTCTGGCCGTGGTCGGAGAGGAGCACGATCCGGTAGGCGCGCGGGGCGTGCTCGGCCACCTTGGCGAGCAGCGCGATCGACCGGTCGAGCCGCTCCAGGACCTGCCGGGCGTCGCGCCCGTGCGGCCCCGAGTGGTGGGCCACCTCGTCGTACGCCACCAGGTCCGCGTAGACGGCGGTGCGCCCGGCGAGCATGTCGCCGAGGACCGCCGCGACCACCACGTCGCGCTCGACGACGGTCGCGAACGCCCGGATGAACGGGTACAGCCCGCCGCGCCGCACCCGGGGCGTCTCGCCGCGCAGCCGGGCGCGGGTGGACTGGCCGATCTCCCGGCCGACCTCGGCGACGAAGGAGAGCGCGGTGCGGACCGAGTTGGCCGGGTCCGAGAAGTACGCGAAGTACCCGGCGCGCGAGCGGTTGCGGCGGCCCCGCCGGGCGGCCATCGACAGCACCAGGGCGAGCTGGTCGGCGCCGCCGGAGAAGAGGTTGCCGCGGCTGGCGCCGTCGACGGTGAGCAGCCCCCCGTCGCCGGTCCGCTCGACGGCCCGGCGCTGGAGCTCGACGGCGGAGGCGGGCCGGTTGGAGACCATCAGCTCGCCGGTCTCCTTCTCGTACCAGCGGAACGCGGGCACGTCGAAGGTGCAGCCGTGCAGGATGCCGAGCTGGCTGGCGCCGGTCTGGCTGGACCAGTCGGTGCGCCACGGGGTGAGCCGGTGGGTGTCCGCCAGCCAGCCCGCCACCGTCGGCATCAGCCCGTCCGCCACCGCCCGGCGCAGCACGTCGTGGCCGACGCCGTCGAGCTGGAGGAAGACCGTGCCGGGCGGCTCCGCGCCGCGGTCGTCGTCGCCGCGCCGGCGGCGGCGCCGGTCGGCGAGCCGGGAGAGCCTGCGCCGGTAGGCGTTGTCGTCCCGGACCGCCAGCGCCGTCGAGGTGGCCGAGGCGACCGCCGACATGACGGCGGCCACCACCACCGCGGTCTCCGGCTGGGCGGCGCCGCGCCCGCTGGGGATCAGGCTGAGCGCGATCAGCAGCAGCGAGCCGTTGAGGAAGAACACCAGCAGGCCCAGGACCAGCGCCGGGACCAGCAGGAAGGCCCGCACGACCAGGGGCCACACCAGGGCCGAGAGCAGTCCGAAGGCGCCCGCGCCCCAGGCGGCGGTCAGGGCGACGCGGGTGACGCTGTCGCCGCCCGCGGATTTGAGCTGGAAGTCGGGCAGGATGCCCGCCAGGACCATCATGGTGAGGGTGGAGACCGCCCACACCACGACCACCCGCATCAGGGCGCTGCCCGCCGTCCGCCATCGCCCGGTACTCACGCCGCTCGTCACTGCCTCTCCGCCTTCGCCGTTCCCTCCCAGCGTGTCACAGGGGCGGAATCCGGCCGACGCGATGGTGCGCGCGGCGGTGGAGCGGGGTCAGCAGCCGTCGTACCCGGCGGTCGGCATGGAGAGGCGGCGGTGGATGTGGGCCTTCTTGGCGGCGTCGTAGGCGGGTTCGTCCAGCCCGGCCGTCTCCAGGCGCACCCCGCGCCGCTCGCACTCGGCGGAGAAGTCGGGCACCGAGGTCAACGCCCGTTCGAGGACGCGCTCGTTGGGCGCCACGAAGAGGTCCACCTGTCCGGCGTCCACGTCCGCCCACAGCCCCGCGTGGTCGGGGCGCAGCCCGTAGAAGAGCAGCTGCCGCGTGACCACGTACCCCTTGTCGGCGGCCCAGCGCGCGCACATCTCGTGCTGGCTTCGGGTGTCCACCAGGAAGGGGTCCAGGTCGAGTTCCTCCAGTGGGGTCAGACTGGCGATCGCCGCCACTCGTACGTCACCCATGACCGTCCCCCATGCCTCACGTCGTGGCGTAGACCCTACTCCTGGTTCAGGGCGGCGAGGAGTAGCCGCAGGAGTGGCAGATCTTCCAGCCGTCCTGGGTGACCGCGAGGATCCCGCCGCAGCGCGGGCACTGCTCCGAGTGCATGATCATGCCGGGCCTTCCCTTCGTGGACGCATGCCTACCCCGGGCCCCGTCGCCCGCGCTCCACGACACTTAGGCTCGTACACAACAGCGCGCGCGGTGGCTTTGGAGCGGAGGGATTTCGGGTGCCGGTGGAGATCACGTGGTGGGGGCACGCCACCTGCACGGTCGAGGACTCCGGGGTGCGGGTCCTGACCGACCCGCTCTTCGCCCGCAGGCTGGCGCACCTGCGCCGCCGCCGGGGCGCGGTGCCCCCGCCGGCGGCGGCCGTCGCGGACGTCGTCCTCGTCTCGCACCTGCACTCCGACCATCTGCACCTGCCCTCCCTGGCCCGGCTGGCACCCGGCACCCGGCTGGTGCTGCCGCACGGCGCGGTGCGGGCCGTGCCCGGCCTGCGCAAGCTGGACCTGCGGCTGACCGAGGTGCGCGCCGGGGAGCGGCTGGACGTCGGCGAGCTGCGGATACGGGTGGTGAGCGCCCGGCACGACGGGCGGCGGCTGCCGTTCGGGCCGCACCGCTCGCCCGCGCTCGGCTATGTGGTGGAGGGCCGCGCCCGCACCTACTTCGCCGGGGACACCGGGCTCTTCGACGAGATGGCCGAGGAGGTCGGCCCCGTCGACGTGGCCCTGCTGCCGGTCGGCGGCTGGGGGCCCCACCTCGGGCCGGGCCATCTGGACGCGGGCCGGGCGGCCGAGGCGCTGGCCGCCCTCGCCCCGCGCGCGGCGGTGCCGGTGCACTACGGCACGTACTGGCCGATCGGGCTCGACGGGGTGCGCCCGCACGAGTTCCACGCGCCGGGCGACGACTTCGTGCGGCACGCGGCCCGGCTGGCGCCCGGGGTGCGGGTGCACCGGCTGGGGCACGGCGAGAGCGTACGGCCCGAGGGCGCCCGGTGATCGCCGCGCTGGTCGTACGGGCGGCGAGCCAGGTGCCGCCGGAGTCCACCCAGCAGGCGCTCGGCTATCCGTCCCTGTTCATCCTGGTGGTGCTGGGCTCGCTGGTGCCGGTGGTGCCCACGGGGGCGCTGGTGTCGACCGCGGCCGTGGTGGCCTTCCACCAGACGGCCTGGTTCTCGCTGCTCCTGGTCTTCGCGGTGGGCGCGCTCGCCGCGTTCCTCGGCGACGTCGGCCTGTACTGGCTGGGGCAGCGCGGGGTGCGCTCGCAGAGCGGGTCGCGGTGGCTGGCGGCGCTGCGGGACCGGGCGGCGCCGGACCACCTGGAGCAGGCCCAGGACAAGCTGAACCGGCACGGGGCGGCGGTGCTCGTGCTGTCCCGGCTCGTCCCGGCCGGCCGGATCCCGGTGATGCTGGCGTGCCTGCTCGGCGGGATGCCGCTGCGCACCTTCGTCCGGGGCGACGTGCCGGCCTGCGTGGCCTGGGCGGGGGCGTACGGACTGATCGGCATCCTGGGCGGCTCGCTCTTCCCCGAGCCGTGGCAGGGCGTGGTGGCCGCGGTGGTCCTGACGGTGCTGATCAGCGGGGCCCCCTCGGTGTGGCGCAGGCTCCGGCGCCGGACCCCGGCGGCCCGGGAGGGCGCGCGGACACCCGAGTAGCGCGGGCGGCTCAGGCGGGCAGCAGCCGGGAGGAGCCGACCGGCAGGTCCCACAGATGGGTGCGCGGGCGTCCGGTGCGCTGCCAGGCCGCCCGCACCCGGGCCAGCGGCTCCAGGACCGGCTCGGCCGAGAGCACGAAGGTGCCCCAGTGCATCGGCGCCATCCGCCGGGCGCCGAGGTCCTCGCACGCCTGCACGGCCTCCTCCGGGTCGGCGTGCACATCGCGCAGCCACCAGCGCGGCGCGTACGCCCCGATCGGCAGCAGGGCCAGGTCGAGGGCGGGGTGGCGGCGGCCGATCTCCTTGAACCAGTGGCCGTATCCGGTGTCCCCGGCGAAGTACACGCGCCGCCCCCGGCTGTCGCCGATGACCCAGCCGCCCCACAGCGAGCGGCAGGTGTCGGTGAGGGAGCGCTTGGACCAGTGGTGGGCCGGTACGAAGTCGAACCGCACCGGCTCCCGGCCCGGCAGCGCCAGCTCCGCCGACTCCCACCAGTCGAGCTCGGTGACCCGGGTGAACCCCCGGCGCCGGCACCAGCGGGCCAGGCCCGCCGGGACGAACAGCGGGGTGTGGCGCGGCAGTCGGCGCAGGGTGGGGGCGTCCAGGTGGTCGTAGTGGTTGTGGCTGATGACGACGGCGTCGACGGGCGGCAGGTCCTCCCAGCGCACCCCGACGGGGGTGAGCCGGGCCGGGGTGCCGAGGATGCGGCGGGACCAGACGGGGTCGGTCAGCACGGTGAGCCCGCCGATCCGCACCACCCAGCTGGCGTGGCCCGCCCAGGTCACCGCGACGGTGGCGCGGTCCACGACGGGCAGCGGGCCGGGCGCGAACGGCAGGTCCACGATCCCGTGCAGACCCTCCGGTGGCGGGCGCAGCGCCCCCTCCCGGGCGAGCCGGGCCAGGGCCCGCAGGCCGGGCAGCGGGGCGGAGAGCCGGTCCGCGAACGACCGCGGCCAGCGCCGGAGTTCACCGAGGGGGCGCGGGGGCGCCCCGTGCCGTGCGTGGGGGCGCGCGTCCGGCCGCGCCGCGGCCGGGTGCTGCGGCGGCCCGGTGCGGCCCGGCCCCGCCGGGTGCTCCGCGCGCGCCGTGCGCTCCGCCTGGCCGGTGGGGTCCGTGCGCTCGGTCTGGTCCGTCATCGGGGCGGCTCCTCGTCGCCGTGCATCGCCGTCATCTCAGTTCGTCGAGCGCCGCCGAGAAGTCGGCCAACGCCCCCGCCACCTGCGGCAGTTCCAGCGGGTCCGCCGCCGCCAGCGCCCCGGCGCGCTCGGCCGGGGTCGCCCCGAGGAGCGGGCCGGTGGCGAACCGGACGCGCAGGGCGCCCAGTTCGTCGCCGAAGCGGTGGCCGCCGGGCACGGGCGCCCCGAGCCGTCCGGTCAGGTACTCCTCCAGCTCCATCGAGTCGGTGACCCCCCGGGCGGCCAGCCGGGCCCGCAGCGGGCCGAGGTCGGCGTAGAGGTGGCGGCCCGCCTGCGGGGGCCGGGCGAAGGCCCCAGCCGCGAGGACCGCCCGGTGCGCGGCGGCGGCGAGGGTGCCGTGCAGCGCGGCGGCCCGGCGGGTCCGGGCGGCGACCGGCTCGGGCTCCCCCAGCGCGTACGCGGCGGCCTCGGCGACCGGGCCCGCGACCACCGCGCCCAGGGCGGTGAGCACGTCGAGGGTGCGGGCCCGGCGCTGGGCGCCGCGCTCGGTGTCGGGGAAGCGGGCGACGGCGGCGGGCCAGCCCGCCGGGGTGAAGGCGCCCGCCAGGTCCGCGAGGACCGTCACGTCGTCGGGGCACATCTCGGCGGGCCCGAACAGGACGGTCTCGCGCGGCCGGTGCAGGGTGTCGCGCCAGGTCTCGTCGCTGATGATGTGCAGCCCCTCGGCCACCGCCGCCTCGCACGCCTCGCGCACGGTCTCCGGCGGCGCGACCGTGGCGGTCGGGTCGTCGGCGACGGAGAGCACCAGGATCCGGGGCACCCCGCCCTCGGTGCGCACCCGGCGCACGGTCTCCAGGAGGGCGTAGGGGTCGGGCACTCCGCCGCACTCCGCCGGGGTCGGCACGTGGTAGGCGGGCCGCCCCAGGAGGCGGGCCTGCGGGGTCCACCAGGCCGGGCAGGGGCGGGGCAGCAGCACATCGCCCCCGTACGAGGCGAGCAGGGCGAAGAGCAGCGGCTGGGCGCCGGGGGCGGCGACCGCGAGCCCGGGCCCGCCGCGCAGCCCGCGCCGCCGCCAGTAGCCGCAGGCGGCCTCGCGCAGCGCGGGGCCGCCGCCGGGCGGCTCGGGGTCGGTGCGGGTGACGGCGGCGGCCAGGACGGCGGCCAGTTCGGGCAGGACGGGCAGGCCGGGGCCGGGTGCGGGCGGCCCGTAGCGCACGGGCCCGCGGCCCTCCGCCACCGTCCGGTGCATGCGCGCCGCCTCCTTCGCACCCTGCGGTCCGCCGTTTCGGCCTCTTGAGCCCTTTATACGGAGGTTTGCTCGGCGGCGCCGCCCCGTATGCGTACGGAAGGGGGCACGGGGGCTGCGGGGAAGCCGGTTCAGACGGGGCGGGCCACGGCCGACAGTTCGCGCTCCAGGCCGCGTCCCTTGGTGCGCACCACGCCCTCGGCCACCTCGGAGAGCTTGCGGTTGGCGTGCTGGGACAGGGTGCGCAGCACGGTGAACGCGTCCTCGGCGCCGCACCCCAGGACGTGCATGACGATGCCGCTCGCCTGGTCGATCACCGGGCGGGTGCGCAGCGCGGACTCCAGCTGCTCCACCTCGGCGAGGGCCGCCCGGTAGCGGCGGTCCCGCACGATGGCGGCGGTCGCCTCCTCGCCGAGGATGCTCACCGGGGCGCACACCGTCGCGTCCAGGGCGCCGGGGCGGAAGCTGTAGAGGCTGAGGGTGATGTCGATGTCGGCGCGGCGGAAGGGGAGGGTGAGGCAGGAGCGTACGCCGGATTCCAGGGCCAGGGCGCGGTAGCCGGGCCAGCGGTGTTCGGCGAGCAGGTCCCCGGAGTCCACCGCGGCGCCGAGGTCCAGCGCGGTCGGGATGGGCCCGTCGCCGCAGGCCAGCTGGACGGCGGCGAGCGGCGCGAGGTCCGGGTGGGTGGCGGTCACCCGGCGCTCGGGTCCGCTGACGGCGACGGTCGCCACGGCCCCGCACGAAGCGGGGGTGCAGCGCACCGACTGCTCGGCGAGGCGGGAGAGCCTGCGGACGGCCGAGGCGGAGTGCGGTCGTTGACGTTCCGGCTCGCAGCGCATGGGAAGAACCTCCTGCGGAGCGGGTTCCCTGCGCCCGGTCCGGGAAACGGCCGGACGGGCTAACTTGCTGGTATGACGCAGACGGCGGACGACTTCGGCGAGGAACTGGCGGACTTCGTCCGGCGGGTGGCCGAACTGCGCACCGCGCGCTCGCGCTCCGACGGGGAGCATCGGACCGTGCTGGACGCCGCGCTCTTCGAGCTCCAGCACGTCGCCGACGAGCTGTGGCCGCGCTACGAGCAGTTCACGGCCGGCGCGGCCGGCTCCCCCGCCGACCGGCAGGAACGGCAGCTGCTCAAGGCGCTGTTCCAGCGGCTGCCGCTGCCGGTGGCCCTGGTCGACCGGGAGACGGTGGTGCGCAGGCTGAACTTCGCGGCCTCCGGCCTGACCGGGGTGCGGGCCGGCTACGCCACCGGACGGCCGCTGGCCGGACTGCTGATGCCGGGCGACCGGGCGGCCTTTCGCTCGCAGGCCGCGGCGGTGGCGCGCGGCGAGGGCGACCGGGGCCTGACCGTACGCCTCCAGCAGCGCCCCGAGGAGCCGCTGCTGGCCACCCTGACCGCGCTGCGCCCGCCCGACGAGCCGTATCCGGCCGTCCTGGTCGTCTTCCAGCCGGGCATACCCCGGGCCACCGGCACCGCCCCGCAGCCCGAGCTGCCCGACCTCGCCGAGTCGACCCGGCACGCCGAACTGATGGACCTGGTCGACACGATGGCGGCGGTGCTGCTGCGGCTGCCCTCCGCCGACCGCGCCGAGGTGCTCGCCGAAGCGGCCCCGGTGCTGTGCGGGCGGTTCGCCCAGTGGGTGGTCGCGGACCTGGTGGACGAGGGGCTGCGGCGGGTACGGGTGCTCGGCCCGGCCGCCGAGGAGGCCGCCGCGCTGCGGCACGCCATCGCCGGGCAGGACCCGGCCGGCTGTCCGCTGGTCGCGGAGGCCGCCCGGGCCGGGGCGAGCGCGCTCCAGGTGCAGCCCGAGGAGACCGACGGCTTCGGGCACGACGGGCAGGGGGCCGAGGTGCTGGCCCGGGCCGGGGTGACCTCCCTGCTCTGTGTGCCCCTGGGCGCGCCGGGCCCCGTGGAAGGGGTGCTCACCCTGTTCCGTACGGGGTCGGCGCGGCCGTTCTCGATGGCCGAGGGCCGGGCGCTGGACACGATGTCGCGGCACCTGGCGCTGGCTATGCGGCGTGCGGACGCGCTGGGCGGTGCGGCGCCGGAGCCTGCTCCCGCAGGGCCTGGTCCCGCAGACGGGTGCAGCAGCGAGTGATCAGCCGGGACACGTGCATCTGCGAGATGCCCAGGTCCTCCGCGATCCGGCTCTGCGTCATGTCCCGGAAGAACCGCATGTACAGGATCTGCCGCTCGCGCGCCGGCAGCCCGCGCAGCCCCGGCCGGACGGCCTCGCGGTCCACCACGACGTCCAGGGCGGGATCGGGCGAGCCCAGCGAGTCGGCGAGGCTGTAGCCGTCCTCGGCGCCCGGGAGTTCGGCGTCCAGCGAGAGGGCGGAGAAACTGTCGAGGGCTTCGAGCCCGGCCTTGGCCTCGTCCTCGCTCAGCCCGGTGCGGGCGGCCAGGTCGGCCACCGAGGGGTGGTGGCCGCCATTGGTCTGCATCAGCTCCTGGCGGGCGGCCCGGACCCGGCCGCGCAGGTCCTGGACCCGGCGCGGCACGTGCAGCGTCCACATGTGGTCGCGGAAGTGGCGCTTGAGCTCACCGGTGATGGTCGGCACGGCGAAGCTCTCGAAGGCCGCGCCGCGTGCGGGGTCGTACCGGTCGACGGCCTTGACCAGGCCGAGCGCGGCGACCTGGCGCAGGTCCTCCAGGGACTCGCCCCGGTTGCGGAACCGGCCGGCCAGCCGCTGCGCCATCGGCAGCCAGGCGCGCACCAGGTCCTGGCGCAGCGCGTGGCGCTCGGGCCCGGCGGGCAGGGCGGCGAGACGGGCGAACGCGGCGGCGGTGTCGGGGGCGTCGTCGTGCGGGTGCTTCGCTGTGGCCTGTGCGTGAGTACGCATGCGGGACAGCTCCCTGAGCGGTGGGGTCGGATGGGGTCACCGGGGGAGGAGGCCGGATCGAGGCACCCGGACGAGAGCTCGGGCACGCCCGGAGCGGACTGCCGCTCCCACGGACGTGCCTCCGTTCCGAAGCACGTGGTGCGCTTGCCCCGGCCCGGAGGGACCAAACGCCCCCGTGCGGGCATGGACCTTCCGGCACGGGGTACTGCGGCGGGACGGGAGCCGAGACGGAGGCGAGGCGGAGAGCGATGGCACGGTACGTCAGGGAAGTCATGACGGCGGGGGTCGCGGCCGTGCGCCCCGACGCCTCGCTGGTGGAGGCGGCCCAGCTGATGCGCGCCCAGGACGTCGGGAACGTGCTGGTGGCCCATGGCGACCGGCTGGTCGGGGTGCTCACGGACCGGGACATCACCCTGCGCGCGGTGGCCGACGGCGCGGATCCGCTGACGGTCAGCGCGCAGTCGGTGTGCACCCGTTCACCGGTGTGCGTCGGCCCCGACGACGAAGTGGCCACGGCGGTGCGGCTGATGCGGCGGCACGCGGTGCGGCGGCTGCCCGTGGTCGAGGACGGCCGCCCGCTCGGCGTGGTGAGCCTGGGCGACGTGGCCGTGCACCAGGACCCCGGCTCGGCCCTGGCCGAGCTGGGACGGGCGGTCCCGGGGACAGGACCGGGACCGGCCTAGGGGGTGCCCCGGCGCGCGGCCGGGGCACCCCGAAGGCCGTCGCCGGGTTCCGGGCGTTCGGGGGCGTGTCGCGGACGCCGAGTGTCGGACGTCGGGTGTCGGGCTTCCCGCGGCCCGCGGCAGGCTTCCTGGGTCAGCCGTCGTGCATCGGACCTCACGTGTCGGGCGTCGTGGCTCGTACGCCGTGCGTCAGCCGTCGCCCCTCACGCCTCGCGGCCGAGCATCGCCAGCATGCGGACCTGGGCGTCCGCGTCCGCCGGGGGCTCGACCGGCTCGGCGAAGAGGCTGCGGGGCAGCTGGTCGGCGTAGCCGCCGAACTCCGCGGCGGCGGCGTCGACGAGGTCGCGCGGCAGCCGCTCGTCGGCGCCGATCGCCCGGGACAGGTCCCAGGAGTGCACGACGGCGTCCGCGACCATCTGCGAGCAGTACGCGGCGGTCGGCGTCTTGCCGTACGAGAGCTCCACGGTGCCCTCCAGCGCGCCCGGCCCGGCGAACGCGGCGAGCGCCGCCTCCTTCGCCGACTCCCAGGCCGCGGCCGGATCGGCGCCGAGGACGTCGCCGTCGTAGGCGTCCCCGACGTCGGCGATGGTGCGGCCCTCGGTGACCAGCGGCGCCACCCACAGCTGCTCGACCGCCAGATGGTTGACGAGGTCCCGTACGGTCCACTCGGTGCAGGGGGTGGGGAGGTCCCACTGGTCGGGTCCGACGGCGCGGACCCGGGAGTCGAACAGGGCGATGGCCTCGCGGTGCCGTTCGAGGAGGCGGGCGTGGTCGGCGCTTGCGCTGGAATCCATGGGGCCACTCTGGCCGACCGGGGCGTACGGCTCAAGCACGGATTGCGGCAGCGGCGGGCGGGTACCCATGGGCCATGTCTTTTCCGTCCGCTTCCGCCCCGGCCCCGCCGCGCACGTCCGCCGCGCCCGCCCGCTCCTCCTGGCCCGCCGCCCTGCCCCGGCGGCTCGGCGCCCTGCCCCGGCGGCTCGGCGCCCGTGACCGGGCGCTGTTCCAGGTGGCCGCCGACCGCGACTGGCCCGGTGCGCGCGCCGTGCTGCCCCGGCTGAGCCGGGCCGCCGACCACGGGCTGCTGTGGTTCGGCACCGCCGCCGCGATGGCCGCGACCCGCTCGCCCCGGGCGCGCCGGGCGGCGCTGCGCGGGGTGGCCTCGCTCGCGCTGGCCTCCGCGACCGTCAACACGATCGGCAAGCGCTCGGTGCGCCGCACCCGTCCGATACTCGATCTGGTGCCGCTGGTGCGGCAGTTGAAGCACCAGCCGATCACCACGTCGTTCCCGTCGGGGCACGCCGCCTCGGCCGCCGCGTTCGCGACGGGGGTGGCCCTGGAGTCGCGCGGCTGGGGCGCCGTGGTGGCGCCGGTGGCGTTCTCGGTGGCCGCCTCCCGGGTGTACACGGGCGTGCACTATCCGGGCGACGTCCTGGTCGGCGCGGCCCTGGGGGTGGGCGCCGCCTTCGCCGTACGGGGTCTGGTGCCGACCCGCCGTCAGATCCCCGCGCCGGGGCGCCCGTACGCGCAGGCGCCCGCGCTGCCCGACGGCGAGCACCTGGTCGTCGTGGTGAACGAGACGTCCGGCTCGGCCGCCGCCAAGGCCGCGGCGGTCCGGGAGGCGCTGCCGCTGGCCGAGGTGGTGGAGTGCGCGCCCGAGGACCTGGCCGCGGCCATGGAGAAGGCGGCCGTGCGCGGCCGGGCGCTCGGGGTGTGCGGCGGTGACGGCACGGTCAACCTGGCGGCGGTGACGGCGGTCCGGCACCAGGTGCCGCTCGCGGTGTTCCCGGGCGGGACGCTCAACCACTTCGCCTTCGACCTCGGCATCGAGGAGGTGCAGGACACCGCGCGGGCGGTGGCCGAGGGGGAGGCGGTCAAGGTGGACCTGGGCCGGTTCGCACCGGGCCCGGACGGCGCCGACGCCGGCTACTTCGTGAACACCTTCAGCCTGGGCGTCTACCCGGAGCTGGTGCGGCTGCGCGAGCGCTGGTCGCCGCGGATCGGCGGCTGGGCGGCCGGGGTCCTCGGCGCCTACGAGGTGCTGCGCGGCGAGCACCCGCTCCGGGCCGAGCTGCACGGCACGTCGCACGCGCTGTGGCTGCTGTTCGCCGGCAACTGCCTCTACCAGCGCCTCGGCCCGGCCCCGGCCCACCGCTACGACCTGGCGGACGGCCTGCTGGACGTGCGGGTGGTGCACGGCGGGCGCCTGCCCGGTCTGCGGCTGCTCGCCGCCGCGCTGGCGGGACCGCTCAGCCGCTCCCCCGTCCACGCCGCCGGCCGGATGCGCCGGCTGCGGGTCGGCGCCCTGGAGCCGGGCACCCCGGTGGCGTTCGACGGTGAAGTGGCGCACATAGGGGGTGAGTTGACGCTCGACAAGCTGCCGGAAGCGCTGACGGTGTACCGCCCGCCGTCGCGCGCGTAGGCCCCCTGCTCCCGCCGTGTCCGGGGCCCGCCCCCGCGCCACGGCGCGACGGCCGCCGCTATGCCGTGAAGACCCCGCCGGGCTTGAGGAGCCGCAGCCGCTCCCCGAGTCCGGCGGCGGCGAACGCCTCGGTCAGCGAGTCCGCGCCCTCGCTGAAGTGGCCCCAGTGCTCGAAGTGCAGCGGCACCACATGGCGGGCGCCCAGGATCTGGGCGGCCTCGGCGGCGGCTTCGCTGGTCAGGGTCAGCGGGGCGCCGTCGAGCAGCGGGGTGCGGGCGGCCCCGGCGAACAGCACGGCCACGTCGACGGGCCCGAAGCGTCCGGCCACCGCGCGGACATGGCCGAGCGAGGCGTTGTCGCCGCTCACATAGACGGTGGGGACGGCGTCGCCGTGCAGGACGAAGCCGGTGACCTCCCCGGTGAACTCCTCGGCGCCGTCCGGTCCGTGCAGGGCCGGAACGCCGGTGATGCGCAGCCGCTCCCCCAGCGCGTACGTCTGCCAGTTCGGCAGGACGGTGACCGTGTCGCCGAGCCGGGTGCGGGCGGCGGCCGTGGACAGCACGAGCGGCACCCGCGCCAGGTACTCCCGCCCCGACTCGTCCAGGTTGTCGGGGTGCTGGTCGTGGGAGAGCAGGACCGCGTCCACCTCTCCCGTCTCGTCCGGCTCGACGGCCGGCCCCGCGGTCTTGACCAGCTTGCGGCCGGGGCCGACCGGGTAGTCGCCCGGCGCGTCGAAGGTGGGGTCGGTGACCAGCCGCACCCCGCAGATGTCCAGGACGGCGGTCGGCCCGCCGACGTACCGGACCGAGATCTCACCCATGCTGCCCTCCCAAGTGATCTTCCTTGCTCGGCAGGGGTAACACCGTTGACGCTACGGGTTGTTCCACGGCCCCGGTAGTGCCGACTCGACCGGTGGGCACCGCCCCGGAGCACGCCCGGCGCCCCGACCGGCGCTGTCCACATGGCGAAACACAGGTCTCAGCATGCGACATGGCGGCGTACGGTGGCCGCACCTGGTCGAGCACGCGCCGAGAGAGGGAACCGCCATGCCGAAAGCCCGGGAGACCGCCGTCTACACGCACGGCCACCACGAGTCCGTACTGCGCTCGCACAGCTGGCGCACCGCGGCCAACTCCGCCGCGTACCTAATCGGCGAACTCACCCCCGCCGCCCGGATCCTGGACATCGGCTGCGGCCCCGGCACCATCTCCGCCGACCTGGCCGCGCTGGTCCCCGACGGCCACGTCACGGCCGTCGACGCGGCCCCCGGCGTCGTCGAGCGGGCGCGGGCGCACGCCGAGGAGCGCGGGCGGCGCAACATGTCCTTCGCGGTGGCCGACGTCCACGCCCTGGACCACCCCGACGCCTCCTTCGACGTCGTCCACGCCCACCAGGTGCTGCAGCACGTGGGCGACCCGGTCCAGGCGCTGCGCGAGATGCGCCGGGTCACCCGGCCGGGCGGTCTGGTCGCGGTCCGCGACAGCGACTACGGCGCCTTCACCTGGTTCCCCGAGGTCCCGGCGCTGGACGAGTGGGCCGCGCTGTACCAGCGGGTCGCCCGGGCCAACGGGGGCGAGCCGGACGCCGGGCGGCGGCTGCGGTCCTGGGCGCGCCGCGCCGGGTTCAGCGACATCACCTCCACCGCGGCCACCTGGTGCTTCACCGAGCCCGCCGAGCGCGCCTGGTGGAGCGGGCTGTGGGCGGACCGCACGGTGGCGTCCTCGTACGCCGCGCTGGCGGTCGGGGGCGGCCACGCCACGGCGGAGCGGCTGGCGGCGGTCGCCGAGGGGTGGCGCACCTGGGGAGCCGACGAGGACGGGTGGTTCATGGTGCCGCACGGCGAGATCCTCTGCCGGGTGTGACCGGCCCCAACTAGGCTTCTGGGCATGGAGATTCTCGGCACCACACTGCGCATCTGCGTCGACGACCTGGAGACCTCGGTGGTCTTCTACGAACGCCTCACCGGAAGCAGGGCCCTGCGCTTCGACCGGGGCGGCGTGTCCGTCGCCGCGGTCGGCTGCTTCCTGCTGATGAGCGGGCCGGAGTCGGAGCTGGCGATCCTGCGCAAAGTGGCGGCCACGATCGCCGTGAAGGACGTCGACGACGCCCACCGCACGCTCACCGGGACGGGCGCGCGGGTGATCGCCGGTCCGGTGGCGACCCCTGCGGGCCGCAATCTGATCGCGGTGCACCCGGACGGCTCGGTCTTCGAGTACGTGGACCGCGGGCCGGCCTGACGGCCCGGCCCGCACGGGAGGCGCGAAGTCGGCGCGGAGGGAGGGCGGTTGAGGCGCCGCCGCCCTCCCCCGGCTCACTCCTCGGGCCGCATCCGGTACGCGTAGCGGTCCGGCAGCGGCTCGTCCGTGAGCCGGGCCCAGACCTCGTCCAGGATCTCGGCGCCCTCGCGCAGGTCGGCCACCTCGAAGCCCTCGTCGAAGACCGCCCGGGCTCCGGCCCGGTCGCCCTCGGCGAGCAGGATGCGCGCCTCCAGGAGCCGGAACGCGCCGCGCCGCCGCACGGCGGGCCGCAGCCGGTCCCACACCGCCCGCGCCCCCTCGGGGCGGCCCGCGGCGAGCAGCGCCGTGATCGCCTCGCGGCCCAGCGCCGCCACGGCCGCCGTCCAGTGCTCGCCGTCGCGCCGCTCCTCGCACAGGTCGTCGAACGCCTCGGCGTACAGCTCGGCCGAGCGGTCCGGGTAGCCCGCCAGCCGGTCGGCGACGGCGAGGCAGCGCAGCAGCGGCCAGCGCGAGGGGGCGAGCGGCAGCCCGCGCTCCCAGCTCCGTACGGCCTGGGCGCGGTCGCCGGCGTGCCACTGCGCGACCCCGAGGTGGTACTCGGTGAGCGGCGAGGCGGGCGCCGTCTCCAGCATGTCCCGCCAGTGCGGGGCGACCAGGGTCGGGCCGGGCGGCACCACCCGGCGCGGCTCGGGCAGCACCCCGGCGCCCAGCAGCTCCAGCCAGGGCGCCTGCTCCGCGCCGAGCGTGCTCTCGGGGAACGGGGTGCCCGGCAGCTTCAGGTTTGCCCGCAGCACCTCCAGGGCGCCCCAGCCGGAGCCCGTGGCCAGGGCGGTCACCGGCTCGACGTCGGCGTACGGGCGCCAGGCCGCGTACGCCTCCTCGACGTGCCCGCGCGGCAGGACGCGCTCCAGCCGGTCGGCGACATGGGTGCGGGCCGCCGCCCAGTCGTCGCCGTGGACCGTGTCCGGGTCGGCGGCGAGCGGCCCGTACGCCTCCAGCCAGCAGAACTCCGCGCCCGCCTCCAGCGGGACGTGCTCCAGCTGGGTGCGCGCCAGCCCCGCCTGGATCTCGGCGTAGCCGGGGGTGCCGGGTTCCGTCAGCCACTCCTGCCAGCGGCGCCCGCCCCGACCCGAGCCCCACAGGAACAGCTTGCGGCCCCGCAGCAGGTCCGTGGACGTCTGGACCAGGCCGCGGCCCCCGCCGTCGAGCGAGGCGATCCAGCGGCGGGCGCCGTCGGGCACGTCGTAGAAGTAGTCGGCGGGGTACTCGCTGTTCAGCGGGTAGGTGCGGTCGACGCCGTCGCGGTGCGGGACCGGGACCCGGCGCAGGGTGCGCTCGTAGCCGAAGTGCCAGGCCGCGTCGGCCGGGGCGAGCACCCGGGTGCGCCGGTCCTCCGGGACGGCGATGTTGGACCACCAGTAGACGGGGGCGGCGCGCTCGTGCGGATTGCGCACGCGGACGCCCACACGGAGGAAGTCGGAGTCCGCGGGCAGCCACAGGTCCACCTGGAACGGCAGGTCGCGCAGCCGCTCCCACTCCCACAGCCGGAGCATCTCGCCGCCGTCGGGGGCCGGGACGGCGGCGGCGTGCACCGGTGCGCAGGACAGGGTGGTGTGTCCGGTGGCGCCGATGTTCCACTCGATGCCGCCGGAGAACCAGGCGCCGTTGAGCGCGAAGTCGGCGGGCTGGAACACCGGGTTGCGGTAGAGGAGTTCACGGCCGGTGGGCTTGTGGAACAGGGAGTGGACCCGGCCGCCGAGGCCGGGCAGGACGGTGACGCGCAGCCGCTCGTTCTCCAGGACGAGGGCGTCGAGGTCGGCGGGGGCGCGCTCGCGCCCGTAGCCGTCGAGGATCCGCACCGGCAGGACCGTGCCCAGCGGCGCGTGGCCGATCTGGCGGGCCATCTCGCGCGGCAGGCCCTCTCTCGCCCGCGCGTCCAGCGTGTGCGCCTCGTCGAGCGGGCGCAGCGCGGGCAACGGGTTGGGCTGCCCCAACGGGGCGGCGGGCAGGGTCAGTACGGCGCGTCGCACGCTGGTGGCCAAGGCAACCTCACTCCCTCGCGCGGACGGCCCCGCACGGCCGCCCGGTGACCATGGAACACGGCGGGCGCCGCACTGACCAGGGGAGCTCCGGGTCAGGATTGCGCAAAGGCGGCCGAGGGGGGCGGCGGGACCATCTCGGCGGTGATCGCCCAGCGTTGGTGGTCGCGCCAGGCGCCGTCGATGAGGAGGAAGTCCGGCGAGAACCCCTCCAGCCGGTGACCGGCGCGGCGCACCAGCGCGACGGAGGCCACGTTCGCGGGCTGGATGTTCGCCTCCAGGCGGTGCAGGCCCAGCGCGCCGAACGCATACCGCTGGACCAGGTCCAGGCCCTCGCCCAGCAGCCCGCGCCCGGCCGCGTGCGCGAAGGCGCCGTAGCCGAGCGCGCCGCTCCGGAAGGCGCCCTGGACGATGTTGTTGATGTTGACGAACCCGGCGATCCGGTCGTCGTCGAGGGTGCAGACGAGGAAGCCCGCCCGTGTCGGATCCTCGATCAGCCGCCCCGCGTACTCCGCGTACGCCGCGAGGTCGCCGGGCGGGAAGAGCCAGGGCGCGTGCAGGGCGCGGCTCTCGCGGGCGAGCGCGGTGAACTCCGGCCCGTCCTCAAGGGTGAAGTGGCGGATGCCCACCCGGGGGCCCTCGGCGAGATACGTGGTCTTGTCAGGCATCGGGTCAGGCTACTGGCGGTCCTCCCGCCGCGGCCCGCCCTTATTTGCCGCGCAGCGACTCCACCATCTTGTCGATGCGCCGCTGGCGCGTCTCCGGGCTCTTGGCGCTCTCGATCTCGCCGACCTGCTTGCGCTTGAGGCTGAAGGCCATCCGGTCGTACGCGGCGCGCAGCGCCGGATCCGCGTCCAGCGCCTCGGCGAGGTCGGCGGGCGGCTCGACCACCTGCGGCTCGTCGTCGAGCGCCACCTCGACCTCGATCTCCTCGCCCGCCTCGATGCCGCTCGCCTCGCGGTTGGCGGCGCTGATGCCGATGAGGATCTGGCCGCGCATGGCGGCGATGCGGGTGCGCCAGGAGTGGCCGTTGACCGCGACCACGACGGGGGGCCGCTTGCCCTGCCCGAGGCCGTCGATCACTTCCTGCGGCACCTCCACACCCAGGGCGTTCCCGGAGGGGATGACCTTGGCCGTGAACTTCATGCGCGCTCTCCTCGTCGTCGCCGCGCCGGTGTCACCGCACGCCTCGACTCGCCACGATATACCCGGGGTTGACGCTCGTCCGCGCACCCGGTTCCGGCGGTCATCTGCCGCGTCTGCGGATGAAGTAGCCGCCGCAGATCACCCCCACCACGAAGACCGCGAGCAGCGCCAGGTAGAGCGGCATGGAGACCTCGGGGATCAGCAGCCGGATCTTGACCTGGCGGGTGTTCTCGAAGATGAAGACCAGGGCGAGGACCGCGATGGTGACGACCGCGACCCGGGACGGGGTCAGGGCGCCCCCGAGCCCGCCGCCCTTGCTCCCGCCCGACGCATCCTTGGGGCTCATGACCGGGCCCTTTCTGGGGTGGTGCCAGCCTCTTCCGTACAGGATGGGCGGGTACGGGACCGGGTGGCGCCCCGGGGCGTCCGTACGGGTGAGCCGGCACCCGCCGGTGGCCGGTGGCCGGGCCGCGCGCGCACGGGCCGGCCTCGTCTTGTCAGACAAGTGGCGCCCCGGTCATGCTGACCCCATGGCAGTGAGCGGACAGCAGCGCAGGCCGGTGGTCGTCCTCTACGAGCGGATCGCCGACGCGATCCACGACGGCACCTACCCGCCGGGCTCCACCCTCCCCTCCGAACCCCGCCTCGCGGGCGAGCTGGGGGTGAGCCGCCCGGCGCTGCGCGAGGCGCTGCTGCTGCTCCAGGAGGACGGCCTGGTCTCGGTGCGCCGCGGGGTGGGCCGCACGGTCAACGCGGACCCGCCGCGCCGCGGCTTCGAGCAGCTCCAGCCGCTGGAGGAGCTGCTGGGCGCGGGCGGCCCGGTGCGGGCGCGGGCGCTGCTGCGCAGCGTCGAGGAGCCGACCGACTTCACCACCCAGCACCTGCTCCCGGCCGCCGGGCACGAGCTCAGGTTCTGGGAGACGGTCCTGGTCGCCGAGGGTCTGGCGGTGGCGCTGAGCCACGAGTGGGCGGCTCCGGACGAGGTGCTCGGACGGCTGCACCCCGCCTTCTGCGCGGCCGTCGCCGAGGAGCCCGGCTCGTCCATGCTGGCGGTGCTGGCCGGGGCCTCGCGCGGGGTGGCGCTGACCGCGCACAGCGGGGTCACCGCGACCCTGCTCGGGCGGCGCCGCGGCGAGCAGCTCGACCGGCCGGCGGACACCCCCGCGGTGCTGGTCACCCAGGTGGTGCGGCTGGCCGGGACCCCGGTGCTCGCGGCCAAGCACATGCTCCCCACGGGCGCGCCCGCGCTGCCCGTGCTGCAGGGCAACTGATACGTATGACGTCGGTGCCCGCCGGGGCTGTACACTCCCCCGTCATGCACTTGTCTGACAACCCTGCCGCCCTGCCCGTCGCCGACTGGATACGCCGCGCGCCGAAGGCCGTCCTCCACGACCACCTCGACGGCGGTCTGCGCCCCGCCACCATCGTCGAGCTCGCCCGCGCCTGCGGCTACCAGGGCCTGCCGACCGAGGACCCGGCCGCGCTCGCCCTCTGGTTCCGTGACGCGGCGGACTCCGGTTCGCTGGAGCGCTATCTGGAGACCTTCGCCCACACCTGCGCGGTCATGCAGACCCGCGAGGCGCTGGAGCGGATCGCGGCGGAGTGCGCCGAGGACCTGGCGGCGGACGGGGTCGTCTACGCGGAGGTGCGGTACGCGCCCGAGCAGCACCTGGAGCGCGGGCTCACCCTGGACGAGGTCGTCGACGCGGTGAACGCGGGCTTCCGGGCGGGCGAGCGCCGCACCGGCGGCCGGATCACGGTCCGCGCCCTGCTCACCGGCATGCGCCACACCGACCGCTCGCTGGAGATCGCCGAGCTGACCGTGGCCCACCGCGACCGCGGGGTGGCCGGGTTCGACATCGCGGGCGGCGAGATCGGCAACCCGCCGGCCCGCCACCTCCCCGCCTTCCAGCACCTGAAGCGGGCCAACTGCCACTTCACCATCCACGCGGGCGAGGCCGTCGGCGCGGAGTCGATCCACGAGGCCGTGCAGGTGTGCGGCGCCGAGCGGATCGGCCACGGCGTGCGGATCACCGACGACATCACGGTGCGCGAGGACGGCACCGCCGAGCTCGGCCACCTCGCGGCCTATGTGCGGGACAACGCGATCGCGCTGGAGGTCTGCCCGACCTCCAACCTGCAGACCGGCGCCGCCAAGGACTACGCCTCGCACCCGGTCGACCTGCTGCGCCGCCTGGGCTTCCGGGTCACCCTGAACACCGACAACCGGCTGGTCTCGGGCACCACCATGAGCGAGGAGTTCCAGCACATGGCGGACGCCTTCGGCTACGGCCCCGAGGTGTTCGAGCAGCTCACCGTCGCCGCCGTGGAGGCCGCGTTCCTGCCGCTGCCGGAGCGCCGCCGCATCGTCGACGAGCTGGTCCGCCCGGGGTACGCCGCCCTCTGAGGCGCCCCGCCCCCCGGCTACGCCAGCGCGGGCACCTCGAACGTGAGGGTGCCCGCGTCGGCGTCCAGGGCGGCGGGCACCCCGAGCGGCACGGTCAGCGCGCTCTCGCAGTGGCCGAAGCCGAAGTGCTCGACCACGGGCACGCCCAGCGGGGCCAGCCGCTCGTGCAGCACCGCCCGCACCCTCTCGTACGGGCCGCACTCCTCCCAGGAGCCGAGCGCGACCCCGGTGACGCCGTCGAGGGAGCCCGCGCGCAGCAGCTGGGTGAGGATCCGGTCGATCCGGTAGTCCTCTTCGCCGACGTCCTCGATCATCAGCAGTCCGCCGTGCGCCGAGGGCCGGCCCGTCGGGGTGCCGACGTCGGCGCCGAGCAGGGCGAGACAGCCGCCGAAGGTGGTGCCGCGCGCCCGGCCGGGCACCAGCGGCCGGGCCGTGCCGGGGGCGAGCACCCTCGCCGCCTCCGGCTCGAACAGGGTGGTGCGCAGGGAGCGCTGGGTGGTGTCGTCCTTGAGGAACGTGCCCGCCGACACCATCGGCCCGTACAGCGTGGCGAGGCCGAGGCGCAGCGCGAACGCCTCGTGCAGCGCGGTCACGTCGCTGTAGCCGACGAACGGCTTGGGCCGGGCGGCCCGCAGCGCGGTCCAGTCGAGCAGGTCCACCATGCGCTGGGCGCCGTAGCCGCCGCGCGCGCAGAGCACCGCGTCCACGGACGGGTCGCACCACGCCTCCTGGAGGTCGCGCGCCCGGTCCTCGTCGCCGCCCGCGAGATAGCCGAACCGCGGGTGGCGCTCGCGCACGTGCGGCATCACGACCGGGTCGAGGTCCCAGCCGCGCAGGATGTCGAGCCCGGCGTCGAGCCGCTCCCCGACCACCGGTCCGCTGGTGGCGACCACCGCCACCCGGGCGCCCGGCCGGAGCCGGGCGGGGCGGACGAGCGGGGCCGGGGGGTGGTGCGCGGAGGTCACTTCATCAGCTCCAGCAGGGGCACGTCGCGCCGGTCGATGCCGAACGTCTGGGCGTACAGCGACAGTTCGGCCTCCAGGGCGCGGATCATGGTGTCGGCACGGCGGAAGCCGTGGCCCTCGCCCTCGAAGGCGAGGTACGCGTACGGTATGCCGCTCCCGGCCGTCCTGGCCAGGAAGCGCTCGCACTGCACCGGCCGGCAGATCACGTCGTCCAGCCCCTGGAGCAGCAGGAACGGCGCCCGGATGCGGTCGGCGTGGGTGATCGGGGAGCGCTCGGCGTAGCGGCCGGGGTACTCGTCGGCGGGGCCGATCAGGGACTCGGTGTACCGCGCCTCGAAGTCGTGCGTGCCCTCGTCGGAGGACCAGTCGGAGAGGTCGAGGACGGGGTAGGTGATGGTGCCGCAGGCGTACACGTCGGTGGTGGCGAGCGAGGCCGCCGAGGTCCAGCCGCCCGCGCTGCCGCCGCGGATCGCGAGCCGCGCGGGGTCGGCGGTGCCCTCGTCGGCGAGCGCCGCGGCCACCTCCGCGCAGTCCTCGACGTCGACCACGCCCCACTGCTCGCGCAGCCGCTCGCGGTACTCCCGCCCGTAACCCGTGGAGCCGCCGTAGTTGACCTCGGCGACGCCGATGCCGCGCGAGGTGAAGTAGGCGATCTCCAGGTCGAGGACGAGCGGGACCTGGCTGGTGGGGCCGCCGTGCGCCCAGATCACGTACGGCGGCAGCTCGTCGCCGGGCGCGGCGCGGCCCGGGTGGTGGGGCGGGTAGACGTGCGCGTGGATCTCCCGGCCGCCGGGCCCGGTGAAGGTGCGGATCTGCGGTTCCGGGTAGTACGCGGGGTCCACCGGGTCGTCGTGGGCGCACCCCACGACCCGGGTGCGGCCCGAGCGGGTGTCCAGCTCGACCACCTCGAACGCGCTGCGCGGGCTGGCCGCGACTCCGACGACCCGGCTGCCGTGCACGGCCAGCGTGCACTGCCAGGCGGTCCACGGCCCGGCCGCGTCGACGACTTCGCCGCTCTCCGGGTCGAGGATGCCCAGGGCGGTGGCGCCCCTGCCGTGCACCACCGCGATCAGCCCGTTCTCCAGCGGGTGGAACCAGCGGCGGCCGAGCTGCCACAGCGGCCCGCCGAACTCCTCCTCGCGCGGGCACAGCGCCACCGGTTCGGCGGTGAGTTCCCGGGGCGGCCCGGCCGGGCGGTCGCCGGGGTGGGAGGAGGTCGCGAGCGGCGGCACGGCGGCGATCCGGTAGAGGTTCCACCAGCCGGTGCGGTCGGAGGCGAACAGCAGCGCGCCGTCCGCCGCCCAGTCCACCTGGGCGATGGACTCCGCGGGCCCGCCCGCCACCGTCCGCGCCCCGCCGAACGTCCCGTCGGCGCCGAGCTCCGCGACGACCGCCTCCGTGCCGTCCCACGGCATCCGGGGGTGGTCCCAGGCGAGCCAGGCGGCGCGCCGTCCGTCCGGGGAGGGCCGGGGGCCGGTGACGAAGCGGTGGCGCCCGTCGGAGAGTTCGCGCACCCGGGTGCGGTCCTCGGCGGCCGAGCCGTCCAGCGGTACGGCCGCGAGCACGCGCCGGACGTCCCCGGGCGCGTCCCCGGTGAACTCCTCCAGCACGCACCACACCTCATCGCGCGCGGCCACCACGACCGGATCGGCCCAGCGCAGTCCGCCGCCGACCGCCGAGAGCGGGGAGAGCGGCCGGGGCGCCCCGGCGCCGTCGGGCTCGAAGGCGTAGAGGCGCTGGTCGGCGAAGTGGACGAAGACGACCAGCGGACCGCCCTCGCCGCGCGCGGTCCCGGCCCAGGGCCTGCCGCCGTACTCGATGACCCGGGAGCGCACGTTCCAGGGCGCGGGCAGGACCGGCTCGGCCGTGCCGTCCGGCCGGCGGCGCACCAGGGCGCGCCGGCCGCCCTCGGCGGGGCGCGGCTCGGTCCACCACACCTCGTCGCCGACCACGCCGACGTACTCGGGCGAGCCGTCGTGGGCGGCGGCGAGCGCCGCGTCGATCGGTGACGGCCAGGTTCCGTAGGCCCCGGTGGGCACCATGTCTCCAACTCCCCCTATGCGGACCGCAGATAGTGGTCGAGGACGCGCACCCCGAAGTGCAGCGCGTCCACCGGGACCCGTTCGTCGACGCCGTGGAACAGGGCCTGGTAGTCGAATCCGGGCGGCAGCCGCAGCGGCGAGAAGCCGTATCCGGTGATGCCGAGCCGGGAGAACTGCTTGGCGTCGGTCCCGCCCGACATGCAGTACGGGACAGTGTGCGCCCCCGGGGCGAACTCTTCGATGGCCGCGCGCAGTTTGGCGTACGTCGGCGAGTCGACCGGCGCCTGGAGGGCCACCTCCTTGTGGTGGTACTCCCAGTCGACGTCGGGCCCGGTGAGCCGGTCGAGGGTGGCGCGGAACTCGTCCTCGCCGCCGGGCAGGAACCGGCCGTCCACGTACGCGGTGGCGTGCCCCGGGATGACGTTGACCTTGTAACCGGCGTCCAGCATCGTCGGGTTGGCGCTGTTGCGCACGGTCGCCTCGACCAGGGCGGCGGCGGGTCCCAGCTTGCCGAGCAGCTCGTCCACGTCGAAGTCCGGGGCGCCCGGGTCGGTGTCGATGCCGTGCAGCGCGGCGAGCTCGGTGAGCGCGGCGAGCACGGTGGGGGTGAGCCGGCTGGGCCACCGGTACTCGCCGATGCGGGCGACCGCCGCGGCCAGTCTGCTGACCGCGTTGGCCCGGTTGACCTTGGAGCCGTGCCCGGCCCGGCCGCGCGCGGTGAGCTTGAGCCAGCCCGTGCCGCGCTCCCCGGCCGCGATCGGGTAGAGCTCCATGCCGGGACCCGCGTGGAAGGTGAACGCGCCCGACTCGCTGATGCCTTCGGTGCACCCTTCGAAGAGACCGGCGTGCCGCTCGACCAGGAAGCCGGAGCCGTCGGCGGCGCTGGCCTCCTCGTCGGCGGTGTAGGCGAGGACGATGTCCCGGCGGGGCCGGATCCCGGCGCGCGCCCAGGCCCGTACGACGGTCAGGACCATCGCGTCCATGTTCTTCATGTCGACGGCGCCGCGCCCCCACACCACGCCGTCGCGGACCTCGCCGGAGAAGGGGTGCACGCTCCAGTCGGCGGGCTCGGCGGGCACCACGTCGAGATGGCCGTGGACCAGCAGGGCGGGGGCCGAGGGGTCGGTGCCCTCGATCCGGGCGACCACGTTGGCGCGCCCCGGGGTGCGCTCCAGCAGCGCGGGTTCGAGCCCGGCGGCGGCCAGCCGCTCGGCCACGTACTCGGCGGCGGGCCGCTCCCGGCAGTCCCCGCCGCCCCGGTTGGTGGTGTCGATCCGGATGAGCTCCGAGGTGAAGTCGACCACCTCGGCCAGCGCCGTGCCGTCGATGTGCTGCTCAGCCATACTGCTCCTCGATCGCGGCCGAGACCAATGTGGTGACCGCCTTGAACGTGCGGATGCCCTCGTACATGGTGGGGCTGGTGTAGGCGACCCGGCGCTCCCCGGTCCGTTCGGTCCCCGGCACCACGGCGGCCGCCACCACCAGGTGCTCCGCGTCGAACTCCAGCTCCACGGTGAACGGCCCGGCCGCCACCGGCTCGTGGCGCACCGCGAGCGCGGCGGCCTCCCGGGCGGCGGCGCGGATGTCGGCGGCGGTACGGGCGGGGGTGCGGCACACCGCCGCGTACCGCGAGACATGGTCCTTGACTGCCACCTTGCGGGCGCCGGGCGCATAGCCCTCGGCGTCGGCGCAGGTCAGATCGTCCCCGGTGACCAGGACCACCGGCACCCCGCACTCGGCGACCACCCGTGCGTTGAGGAGCCCCTCGCTCGCCCGGACCCCGTCGAGCCAGACTCCGGTGATCGAGTTGGCCAGATACGTGTGGGCGAGCACGCCCTCGGTGCCCGCGCCGGTGTGGTAGCCGACGAAGGCGATGCCGTCCACGTCGCCGTGCTGCACTCCCTCCACCATCGAGAGCGCCTTGTGCCGCCCGGTGAGCATCTCCACCCGGTCGTCCAGGCGCTCCAGCAGCAGATTGCGCATGGTCCAGTGCGCCTCGTTGATGAGCACGGCGTCGGCGCCGCCGTCGAAGAAGCCCAGCGCCGCCGCGTTCACGTCGGAGGTGAACAGGGCCCGGCAGCGCTCCCACTGCGGGGTTCCCGGCAGCACGTCGGCGGGCCAGGTCACACCGGTGGCGCCCTCCATGTCGGCGCTGATGAGGATCTTCATGCCGCATCACGGTACGCGTCGGGGAGGGCGCAATCCAGGTGGCGCGGGCGGCGGTGGCGCGAGTGGTGGGGTCCTCGGCCCAATTGGTGCAGACCTCTTGTGTATTGGTCCATACCAATGCCAGTCTCTGGTCCGGACCAGAGTGAGAAGGAGCCCCCCATGCCCGTACGTCGCACAGCAGCCGCCCTCGGTGTCCTCGGCGCGGCCTCCGCGTCCCTGCTCTCCGTCGCCGCCTCCCCCGCCGCCGCCCACGGCGCGGTCTTCAACCCGGTGAGCCGGATCGCCGCCTGCTACGCCGAGGGCCCCGAGACGCCCAAGTCCCAGGTCTGCAAGGACCTGGTGGCCGACTCCGGCACCCAGCCGCTCTACGACTGGAACGAGGTGAACATCGCCAACGCCGACGGCCACCACCAACAGCTCATCCCCGACGGCAAGTTGTGCTCGGCCAACCGCGAGAAGTACCGCGCGCTCGACTGGGCGCGCACCGACTGGCCCGCCACCACGGTCGGCGCGGGCTCGTTCGACTTCAAGTTCCGGGTGACGGCGCCCCATTCGGGCACCATGACCGTCTACATCACCAAGGAGGGCTTCGATCCCACCAAGCCGCTGAAGTGGTCGGACCTGGACACCCAGCCGGTCGCCACCTATGCCACGGCCCGCACCGCCACCGACGGCTACTACAACTTCACCGGCAACCTGCCCGCCCGCACCGGCCGCCACATCATCTACAAGATCTGGCAGCGCAACGACAGCCCCGAGGCGTTCTACAGCTGCTCCGACGTCGTCTACGGCAAGGCGACGGCCGCCGCCCAGCCCGCCGCGCCCAGCGACCGGACCATCGCCGCCGGAGCCGCGAAGTCGACCGTCAGCCACCACGGGCACGGCGGCGGCACCCCGCCGTCCGACTCGTTCGCCCTCGGCTCGATGGCCCAGCCGGTCGCCGCCGTCTCGGTGGCGGGCGTCCTGGCCGGCGGGGTGCTGCTGCTGCGCCGGCGCAAGGACTCCTGACCCGCGCCCGCGCCGAGGCGGGCCTCACCCGGTGCGGCCCACCACCCACCACTTGGAGGGCAGCACGATCCGGGTGCCGTCCGGGCCGTACTCGGTCGTGGTCAGGGGCAGTTCGCCCCCGGCCACGACCGTGAGCCCGGCCGCCTCCAGCAGCGCGGGCACGGCCGCGTCGGGCACCGCGCCCGGGGTCAGCCCGTGCGCGAAGACCGGGCGCAGCTTCGGCGGCGCCCCGGCCGGGTCCTGGACCAGCCCCGCCAGGACCTGCTTGGCCCCCTCCGCCAGCTCCACCAGCAGGGCCCGGCCGCGCGCGCCCACCAGGGTGGCGACGGCTTCGGCCAGCGGCGCGCGGTCGGCCGGTTCGCACTGGTGCAGCACCCCGCGCACATACACGTTGGCGTCGCCCAGCCGCGCGTGCAGCTCCTGGACGGCCTTCTCGTCGGTCGCGTCCAGCTCCTCGAACCGGGCCCGCCCGTCCGGGTCCTGGCTCTTGGCGCGCTCCACGGCGGCGGCCGAGAGGTCGACGCCGACGACGCTGTCGTAGCGGTCGGCCAGGAAGCGGGTCTGGGTGCCGTTGCCGCAGCCGAGGTCGACCATCGGCAGTGCCAGATCGGCCAGATGGGGCTCGAAGAGCGCGAGGTGGGGGCCCGCGGTGAGGGCCGGCTCCGCGTCCCAGAACACCGCGCCCGGCTCGTCGGGCGCCTCGCCCCAGAAGCCGTCCCAAGCACCCTTGTACCGATTCGTCACGCTCATGACCGACTCCCCAGGCTGGCACGCACAGTGTCATGATCGGTCTATCGCTCCGGGCGCACGCCGACAAGGACCGGGCGCAATCATTCACCCGGTGTTCGAGCCGGTTCAGCGCCTCGTGCGCCCCCTGCGCGGCAGCGGCACCTCGAACCACACGGTCTTGCCCTCGGCCGTGCGGCTGGTGCCCCACTCCCGGGCCAGCCGGCTCACCACCCGCAGCCCGCGCCCGGACTCGTCCAGCGGCCCGGCGTGCGTCAGCATCGGCAGCGTGTGGTCGTCGTCCACCACCTCGCAGCGCAGGGTCTCCGCCCGGACCATCCGCAGCCGCACCTGGTGGCTGTGCGCGTGCCGTACGGCATTGGTGACGACCTCGCTGATCAGCAGCTCGACCGTCTCCGCCACCTCCGCCAGCTCCCACTCGCCGAGCTGGTCGGCGACCAGGCGCCGGGCCCGGGAGACCTCTCGCGCGTCGATGGCGAGCCGCCACTCGGCGACGTCCTCGCGCGCGATGCCGTTGAGCCGGGCCATCAGCAGCGCCACGTCGTCCTTGCGGCCACCCCGGGTGTTGAGGGCGCGGATGATGGTGTCGCAGGCGTCGTCCATGGAGGCGGCGGGGTGGGCGGCCGACTCGCAGAGCGTGGCGAGCCCGACGCCGATGTCCTCGCCGCGCACCTCGACCAGTCCGTCGGTGCACATGACCAGCCGGTCACCGGGCTCGACCCGGACCCGTACGGTCTCGAAGGGCACTCCGCCGACCCCGATGGGCGCCCCGGTCGGCAGCTCCAGGAGCTCGCTGCGGCCGTCGGACGCGCGGACCAGCACCGGCGGCACATGGCCCGCGTTGGCCAGCAGCAGCTCGCCCTCGATCGGGTCGTACACCGCGTACAGGCAGGTCGCCAGATAGTGCTCGCCGAGCCGCTGGGCCAGGTCGTCCAGGTTGCGCAGGAGCTGGGCGGGCGGCAGGTCGAGCCCGGCCATGGTCTGTACGGCGGTGCGCAACTGGCCCATCATCGCAGCCGAGTTGAGCCCGTGGCCCATCACGTCGCCGACGACCAGGGCGATCCGGGAGCCGGGCAGTTTGACCGAGTCGAACCAGTCGCCGCCGACCCGGCCGAGCAGGGTGCCCGGCAGATAGCGGGTCGCCGTGTCGCAGCCGGTCATCCTCGGGGTGACCTGCGGCAGCATCGAGTCCTGGAGGGTGTCGGCGACGCTCTCCTGGTAGGTGTACATCCGGGCGTTGTCGAGGACGAGACCGGCGCGGGCGGCGAGTTCGGCGCCGGTGACCCGGTCCATGTCGTTGAAGACCGCCCGCTCGGCGTGGCGCAGCAGGATCATGAAGCCGAGCACCACGTTGCGGGCCTTGAGCGGAACCACCAGCATGGACCGGCCGTTGATCAGGGGCCGGATGTCGCGCTTCTCGAACTGCGAGGCGATGGCGGTGCCCATCTGCTCGCTGATGCGCGGGACGAGCACGGGATCGCCGCTGGTCATGCACTGGAAGAACGGCGTGTGCGCGGGGAACGGCATGGACTCGCCCACCGGGACGACGTCGTCCCAGCGCCCCGGCTCGTCGACGTGCTCCACCGCCACCCGGTGCCACAGGGTGGTCTCGTCGGGCGGCCCGTCCGGGAACCCCTCGCCCGCGATGACCTGTTCGCGCAGATAGGTGCCCGCGACATCGGTGAACCGCGGCACCACGGCCGCGCTCACCTCGTGGATGGTCCGGGCGAGATCGAGGGAGGAGCCGATCCGGCCGCTGACCTCGTTGAGGAACTCCAGCCGCTCGCGCACCGCCGCGTATTCGAGGTCCTGCTCGAACCCGGGCGCGGGCGCCCGCTCCGCCGCTACCGGATCCGGGCCGTCGCCGGGCCGGACGGCCGGGCGCCCGGCGCGCCGCGGCACACCCCAGTCGGGCGTCACCGGTACCCGGTCGTGCTGACTGAACTCCAGTACGGGGTAGCCGAGTTCGAGCACCTGGGAGACGATCCGCGAGCTCTCGCCGACGCTCATGCTGGGCAGGATCTCGGGCAGCCGCCCGGCCAGCTCCTCGGCGCCCTGGAACTCGGTGTGCAGGGCGAAGCCGGGCGCGATCCGCTCCACCCCGCCCCGCTCCGGGTCGAGGTGCTCGGCGTGCAGCTGGGCCGCGCTCGCCGCGAGCACCAGCAGCCGCTCGGGGCCCGGCCCGACCAGCGGATAGGCCCACCACAGCACGTCGAGCCGGGCCCGCCCGGGATCGGAGAGGGTGGCCCGGCCCGCCGTCGGATACGAGGTGAGGCCGTTGAGCGAGGCGTCCAGGCCGGGGCCGAACTCGTCGTACCCCTCGTACGCCGCGTACCCCTCGTCGAACTCCGGTCCGGCGGGGGCGTCCTGGCACAGGGCGCCGGAGACCGGCAGCAGATCGAGGGCGGAGCGGCCCACCGCCTCCTCGCGGGCGGGGCCGAACAGCCTGCGCGCACCGGTGGACCAGTGTGACACCAGGCCGTCGCCGTCCACGACGATCACGGCAAGCGGGATCCGGCCGGCCACGGCGGACTGCCGCGGCAGCGTCGGCGGAGTGCCACTGTCCATGGGTGGAGGCTCCTTCCCCGCCGCAAGGATCTGCGGCTGTGCCACCTACCGTACGGCCATGCGAAGGCCGCGCGCGGGGCAACGCCCGAATAGGGCGCACGCCCGCGCGCACCGGACAAACAGTTGAATAATGGTCAGTCCTCGTGCCCCAGCTGGAGGTCGCGCTCGGTGCGCCCGCCGCCCGCGACCTGGAGGACGGTGGCGACCGGCGGATATCCGGCCGCGATGACCGTGTACTCGCCCGAGGAGAGGTCGACGAAGCGGAAGGTGCCGTCGGGGCCCGTGGTGAGGGTGTCCACCACGTTCCCGGCCGCGTCCAGCAGCGTCACGCGCGCGTCCTCGACGGGCCGTCCGCCGCCGGCCCGGACCGTGCCGCGCAGCACCGCGCCGCCCGCGAGCTCGATGTCCTGCCGGGTCTCGCGCGACGCCTGCACGCTGACCGGCAGCGCGGCGGGCCGGAAGGCGGGCGCGCTGGCCGCCAGGGTGTACTCCCCGGCCACCAACTCGCCGATCACATAGGACCCTTCGCGCCCGCTGCGGGTGGTGGCGACGACCTCGCCGCGCACGTCGGTGAGGGTGACGGCGGCGTCCCGTACGGGGGTGCCGTCGGCGGTCACGACCACCCCGGCGAGCCGCCCGGCGCCGCCGAGGACCACGTCGAGCTCGACCGGGCGCTCGCCGACCGTCACCGAGACGGCCTGCGGCTGGTGGCCGCCGGCCGCGGCGATCAGTACGTACGAACCGGCGCCCGGCACGCTCAGCGCGTACCGTCCGTCCTCGCCGCTGCCGCCGCGTCCGACCTGCCGGCCGCGCACGTCGACGAGGGTGAGCGCGGCGCGCGGCACGGTGGTCCCGTCGTGGTGCTGGACCGTGCCGCAGACCGGGACGCCGCTGGTGTAGCCGGTCTGGGGGGTGCGCGCCTGCGGCAGGGGGGCGGCGTCGACGGCGGCGGGGGCGTTCTGGGACACCAGCGGTTTCTCCTTGAGGAAGAAGGCGAGCAGGAGGCCGACCACGAGCACCGGCACCAGGTAGAGGAAGATCCGCGGCATCGCGTCGGCGTACGCCCGGATGTAGCCGTCGCGCAGCGCGGGCGGCATGGAGTGGACCAGCTGCGGGGTGATCGACTCCGCGTCGGGGAGGTGCGCGCCCGCCGGGAACTGCTCGGTGAGGGAGTGGGCGAGGCGGTTGGTGAACAGGGTGCCGAACACGGCGGCGCCGACGCTGCCGCCGATCTGCCGGAAGTAGTTGTTGGCGCTGGTGGCGGTGCCGAGGTCGGCGGGGTCCGCCGCGTTCTGCACGGCGAGGATCAGCACCGGCATGACCAGGCCGATCCCGATGCCGAGGACCGCCATCCAGATGCTGTAGGTGAGCCGGGGCGTGTCCGTCGCCAGCCGGGACAGCAGCCACATGCCGACGGCCGAGACCGCGCTGCCGAGCACCGGGTAGATCTTGTAGCGGCCGGTGCGGCTGATCAGCTGGCCCGAGACGATGGAGGCTCCGACGATGCCGCCCATCATCGGCAGCACCAGCAGCCCGGACTCGGTCGCGCTCGCGCCGTCGACCATCTGCAGGAAGGTCGGCAGATAGCTGGCCGCGCCGAAGAGCGCCACCCCGATGACCGCGCCCACCAGGCCGGAGACGTTGAAGATCGAGTCGCGGAACAGCCGCAGCGGGATGACGGGTTCGCGCGCGTAGTTCTCGACCACCAGGAACAGCAGGGTCGTTCCCACGGCCCCGGCGCCGAGCCCCACGATGGTGCGCGAGCCCCAGGCGTACTCCGTACCGCCCCAACTGGTCAGCAGCACCACACAGGTCGAGGCCGCGATCAGCAGCAGCGAGCCGAGGATGTCCAGGCGCGGGCGGGCCGTGGGCCGGGGCAGCCGGAGGACCATGGCGATCACGGCGAGGGTGACCAGGCCGAAGGGGACGTTGATGTAGAAGCACCAGCGCCACGAGGCGTGGTCGGTGAAGAAGCCGCCGAGCAGCGGGCCCGCCACCGAGGCCAGGCCGTAGACCGCGCCGATCAGCCCCATGAAGCGGCCCCGTTCGCGGGGCGGCACGATGTCCGCGATGATCGCCTGCACGCCGATCATGAGCCCGCCGCCGCCCACGCCCTGGACCGCGCGGAAGGCGATGAGCTGGTCCATGGTGCGCGACCAGCCCGCCAGCGCCGAGCCGATCACGAAGACGACGATGGCGAACTGGAAGACGGGCTTGCGGCCGAAGAGGTCGCCGAGCTTGCCGTAGATGGGCAGCCCGATGGTGGAGGCCAGCAGATAGGCGGTGACGGCCCAGGAGACCTTGTCGAGGCCGTGCAGATCGCCGACGATCTTCGGCAGCGCGGTCGCCACGATCATCTGGTCGAGCGCCGCGAGCAGCATGGTGAGCATCAGGCCGACGAAGACGAGCCGCACCTGCCGGGGGCCGAGCTCCACGAGCGGACCGGTCCGCACGTCCGGCGGTTCCCCCGCCCGTTCCTCCTCGACGGGGTACGGGACCGGATCACCGCCGGTCCACCGCTCCCCCGAAGGCCCGTCCTGCGCCGGGTCCTTGACCAGAGTGATCCCGCCCACGTCCGCTCCCCTCCTCGCACCGCCCGTTCGCCTGCGCGGCGTACATACTGCACATCGGGCGCTTATGGGGAGCAAGCGGAAGAGGGGGCGGCCGGGGGCGCACAACTCGCCCCGGGCGAGCGCCCGTCGTCCGCCCCATCAGGGTCTTTCACACGGTCCGGTGGCACGCGGGCGCACCACCGGACCGCCGGGAAGACCACTCGAACCGGTTACTTCTCCACGGTCGCCGCCAGGTTGGCGAGCGCCGCGTCGTAGATGCGGGCAAGTCCCTTGGGGGCGAAGGTCTTCTCGAAGAATCCGCCGATGCCGCCCGCCCCGTTCCACACGGTGCTCACCACGACGCGGGAGCTGCCCTCGCCGGCCGGGGTGACGGTCCAGGTGGTGACCATGGAGGAGTTGCGGTCCTTCTCGACCAGCTGTCCGTCGGTCGGCTCGGTCACGTCGAGCAGGCAGTCGCGCACGCGCTTGCTGGTCGCCTGGAGCTTCCAGTGCACGACGGTGCCCTCGCCGTCGCCGCCCTCCTGGACCTGGTACTCGCTGAAGTGCTCGGGCAGGAGCTTGGGGCGGCTCTCCTTGTAGTCGGCCACCGTGTCGAACACCGTCTCCGGGTCCGCCGCGATGATCCGCTCCGTCGTGGCCTCGACCTGCGCCATGGATCTTCCTCCAGCACTCGTGACATCCGGGGGGTGCGCCCGGATTCGGGGTGTGCAAAGCCAATCACCTCGGGTGCGGGGCCCCAAAATCGGGGTTGCGGCGATCATGGGAACAGTTGTTCTATTCTGAGGTCGAGGGTGCGGAAGAGACCGAGGAGCTCCGAGGAGGCGTTCATGCGCTGGGACCATCTGGCCGGTAGCGACCCGACCGGGCCGGGAGCGGGCCGCCCGGCCGCGCTGTTCGACGCGGACGCGGTGGTCACGCGCACCTTCGACACCCCCGAGTTCCGGGGCGTGACCTTCCACGAGGTCCGCGCGCGTTCGATCGTCAACCGGGTGCCCGGGGTGTCCCGGATGCCGTTCGAGTGGACCGTCAACCCGTACCGGGGCTGTACGCACGCGTGCGTGTACTGCTTCGCCCGCAAGACGCACAGCTACCTCGACCTGGACACCGGGCTCGGCTTCGACTCGCAGATCGTGGTCAAGGTCAACGCGCCCGAGCTGCTGCGCCGCCATCTGGCGTCGGCCCGCTGGCAGGGCGCGCACATCGCGATGGGCACCAACGTCGACTGCTACCAGCGGGCCGAGGAGGGTTGCACACTTCCCTAAGTGGCCCTGACCTGCGAATATGGCCACCATGAACCCGCAGACGGATGACACAAGCCACCTCATCGACTTGGTGTGCCGGAAGAGCCAGGCTGTTAAAAGCAAGACCGGCCGTCGGGAAATCTCGGTCAGCGCGCAAGAAGCCCGAGGCCGCAAGACAGCCGAACTACTTGGCCTGACGGTTCGTCATGTTTGGCGTGAGGTTGGGTCTGCATCCCGGTTTCGCCGGTCCAAGAAAGTACCTAAACAGGATCTCGCCCTACAGGCTTTGGATCGAGGAGAAATCGGGGCCCTATGGGTGTTTCGCTTGGACCGATGGACCCGCCGGGGCGCCGGTGCAATCCTCTCAATTGTAGAACCCGCAGATGGCCGACCCCGCCGTTTGCTCATCGACAACGGCGACGCCGATAATCCTGGAATCGGACTCGACAGCGTCAACCCTCGTGACCGCTCTGAATTGATCCGCCGCGCCGAGGATGCCCGCGAGGAAACCGAGGTATTGAGCGAGCGAGTCAGGAACACCAAGACTTTCCAACTCGAAAACGGCGAGTGGCTTAACGGAGCCGCCCCTTACGGCCTACGCGTCGTCAATATTTCCGCGTTTGATGAGGACGGCGAAGAGATAGAGGAACGAAAGCTAGAGCGAGACCCGGAAACCTCCGCCGGTATTCCCGGTGAGCCCGAAGTAACGAAGATGGAGATTGCCCGCTTGGTCACGTACCAATGGCCGGTAGCGCGAGTAACCAAGCGAGAAATGGCACGCCGGTTGAATGCACGTGGCATTCCGTCACCCACGGGCGGTGACTGGGCATTCAGTACCGTTGCAAACATGATCGGCAACCCCGCCTATGCCGGTTGGCAAATAACCGGACGCTCCGACAATCGATCTCGCCGGATGCTCTACCTCAACGAGAGTGGCAAAAAGGTCAGCGTCATGGTCGGCCCGCCACTGCTCAAAGAAGAGGAATACAACGAGGCACAGGCAGCATCGCGCGGAAATGGCCCCCCGGCAGACGCTGAATCCTGGAAGGCAAAGCACCTGCTTACAGACCTACTTGAATGCTGCGGATGTTCGTCATCCATGCCGAGCGCCGGAACGTCCTACGCATGTTGGCGCTCCCGCGCTGGCGGAGTATGTCCGGCCCCCGCGAATGTCGCCGCACACAGCGCCGAGGAATACGTATTTCAGCGATGGTCAGCTCGGCTCCAATCGGCCGACCTGGACGACCCACTGTTGGTCATCGTGGCGGAACGCTGGGCGGCCAGGAAGGACCCGCAGACATCCGAGGAGGAGCAGACTGCAAGGGCCTCTCTGGCGGACGCGGAACGCGTTCTCTCCCGCCTATGGCAGGACCGGCGTGCTGGACTATTCGACGGCCCGTCAGAACGGTTCTTCGCTCCGCAGCTAACCGAGGCTAACGCAGCCGTTATGACTGCGCAAAAGTCACTCGATGACGTACGAGGCACAGGGCCGGTTGATATTACGTTCCTACTGGAGTTGGAACAACAGCGCGAAGCGTGGGAAGCGGCAGACCTCCCGCTGAAACGCGATCTCTTGCGACTGGCAATCCGGAGAATTCGAGTTCGGCGCGCGCCCAAGCGAGGGGTCCAGTTTGACGGAGATTCGCGCATGGAGATCAATTGGCTTGACGAACCCGAGTGGGTCACTACTGCCTAGGCAACAACCCAAGGGCCTCGTTCGGAACGATCCGGGCGGGGCCCTTCCCCATGCCCTCAGACGCCACGAGCGGGCGCGTAACCGCCTTCCGCAGCGCCGGTGGAGGGAACCGCCAGGGATGCCCCCGCAGGCCGTTAGGCGGGCGCTCAGCGGCTTTCGCATAATCGGGCGTCTTCCGCGCGCACAGCGGGATGTGTCGAGTGCTGTTCCTGAGAGCGGTTTGAGCCAGGCTATAGGTTTTCTTATGACTGCCTACTTTGTATGTCTGAATCAACACTCACAACATAACCCCAGGTCAGAGGGGGTGGGATGAGTGTCGGTTGCCCCTCGCGCTGCATGGCCGCTGTCACTGGGGGCGGGAAAAGGGGTCACAAGGACGGGCCCTTGTGACCTGGCTCACCACCCCTCAGCGTTGAGGGCGGTCCGCTGATTGCCCGTCAGCGGCGACAGGCGGGTGCGGCCTCGGGGTCTCAGCGCATCACGCCCCGTGATCACCCCGACCCGTCTCACAATCGATGGTTTGTGAGACGACTGCGACGAGACCCGCGCCATGTCCGTTTCGCCCGCTGCGCCCGTCTCAATACTCGTCTCAAAAGGTTGCGGGACTCCATGGATTCTGAGACGCCTTTGTGAGACGATTGGCGCATGACGACGAACGCCACTTCCCGCGCTGATCTGACCGAGCGCCACGACTGCCCCAAGTGCGCCGCCCCCGCCGGTAGCCCGTGCCGGACGGGTTCGGGCAAGATCGCCGCGAGCTACCACACGGCCCGCTTCGCGCTGGTCCCGTCGCTCAAGGCGGAACTGACGGTGAAGACTCCGGCCGACCGGTCCCCGGGGAAGACGTGGGCGGCCCTGGTTGCCCCCGTGACGGCCCCCGAGGCGACGCCGGGCGCTCCCATCCGGATCGGCTACGCGCGCTGCTCCACGGCCGCTCAGGAGCTTCAGTCTCAGTTGGACATGTTGGCGCGCGCCGACTGCACCAAGGTGTTCTCCGAGAAGATCTCAACTCGCGTGAAGACGCGTCCGGAGTTCGAGTCGGCGCTGACGCTGGCCCGGGACATCAAGGCGGCTTCTCCCCATCAGCCGGTGATCTTGACCGTGGCGGAGATGAAGAGGCTTGCCCGGGGCGCTGCGGAGTTGATGACGCTGGGGGCGGCTCTCCAGGCGGACGGGATTCAGCTTGAGATCCTGTCGGGTCCCCTTCAGGGCATCCATGATCCGCACGGCGCCGGGGCCATCGTCTTCGCGGTCCTGGCCGTGGCCGCTGAGGTGGAGCGGGAGGGCATCCGGGAAAAGACCATGGAGGGTCTGGAGACGGCCGCCAGCAACGGGCGCCACGGCGGACGGCCCACGGTCATGGACCCGGACAAGCTTGCCGCCGCTCGTGCGCGCCACGCCAGCGGGGAGAGCGTGACGGCCATTGCCAAGGCCCTCGGGGTGTCTCGCGCCACCATGTACCGGGCCCTTGCCGACGACGAGTGAGCCGAACTGATCTGAGGGACCGTCTGCCCCTGGTGGTGGGCGGTCCTTCCGTCGTCCGGGGCATGGCGCGTCGAAAGTTCAGACGGCATGCCCGCCAGCGATCCCGGCCCAAGCTCGATTCGTGCACGCTGGGTGTGAACCTTTTTCCACGCCCCCCAAAGGTCAAGGCCCTTGGCATTGCTGAGCAAGGCCCGGTTTGGGTCCACGAAGAAGGCACCCCTTAACGGGTAGTTAAGCCCCCGGAAGGTGGCGTCAACGTGTCCCGAAGCAAGTCCCCGGACCAGCGAACGGGCCGTGACGGCTGCCGATCCGGTCGCCCTGTCGTGACGGACAGCTTCCCGCCTTTGGCGGATATACCCCCGGGGGTAACCCCCTATTGGGAACTTTTCCAGACCGGTTCCGTATAGCACCCCGCTGTCTCTACGGGTTTTGGAGTCGTCGAAGCGGTTTGGGCCTTCGATTCAGCGGTTGAGCCTGAGCCCTCCCGCGCGTCCGCGCTGATCAAGACCCCCGATGGCCAAGTGCCGTTGGGGGCCTTTGGTGTTCCGTCACGTTCAGTTGCCATCCAGTCGGCAAACTGGTCTCGATGTAGGCAAATGTCCGATTCACTCAGAGCTAGCTGGCGAGAAGCTGGGCACTTTCCGTGATCGCGGGTAGATGTCGGCTGCGGGGGCCCCTGCCCTACACCGCGCCGTTAAGAACCGCTCGCACCTCGGGTACATCGTCGTACTCAGCAAGCCGGGCCAGCACCACCCGTACACGCTCTGCCGTCCGCTCGCTGGCCACGTCCACAGATAGCGAGATCACCCGTTCCGCTGTTGCCGCCGCTTCCTCGGGCTCGTTCGCGTCGGCGTAGGCAACGGCCAGCCATGAGAGGTAGAGCGCGAGTTCCCGCGTATGCGTGGCGTCGTACCGGCTCAGCACGTCACGGAGCAGAGGAACAGCGCGAAGCGGCCGCCGAATTTCGGTGTAGACCCTGGATTCCATGATTTGCAGTTCCCTGACGTCTACCCAATACAGATAGGCGGGTTCCTCGAATTCGCCACTGTCTGAGTTCAGCGCTTCCGACGCCTCCCCTAGGGCCCGCATTGCATGCTGCGCATTCTCGGTTCCGCCCGCTCTTGTGTGGGCCCATGCAACTCGATCAAGGTAGAGCGCACGGGCTTTCGGCGGAGCGTCCGGCCCGGCCCCATAGAGTGCAGCGCAAGCAAGATCAACTCCCTCCAACTCTCTTCCTGTATTGCTGAGTTGGTAGGCAAGCGAACCCGCGAGATTCCCGGCAAGGGTACTGTCCTCGGCTTGTGTCGCCGCGCTGAGTCCTAGCCGGTAGATCCGTTCCGCCTCGGCGTGCTGTCCGGCGTCACTCGCAATCCAACCGGCAATCTGCGACAACTCACCGATTTGCCGTAACAGTTGACGACCCACCTCCCCTGTGTGGGCACCCTCGCGGTACAACTGAACGGCCGACCGCAGTTCCCGCAGCGCAGGGCGGATGAGGTCACCTCCGGCTAATACGTCGTCGGCCAGCCGCAGGCCGTGCACCCGCTGCTGTAGGTCGTCTACCTGACCAATGCCGACACGGCGGCCCTCACGGGCGCTGAGAGGGGCTAGCGGGTCCCCCTCGGGCAAGTAGTCGGCCAGGGTCGGCAAAGGCGGCTCAGTGGGCGTCTGGGGCCCCGTGAGGGCTTCCGGCTCCACCCCGAGGGCGGCAGCAAGGAATGGCAGCCATTCGCGGGGCGTGCGCTTCCCAATCTCCCATCGGCTGATCTCCTGACGGCCGACCGGTTCGCCCTGGATGCCAGCAACGCGACAGACCTCCCGCGCTAGGCGCGCTTGGCTCCACCCGAACCGTTCCCGTTCGCGCCGGATGTTGGCCCCGATCGTGGTTCCCATGGGGTCAGTCTGGCCGACACCTGGCCTACACGGGGCCGCTAGTCGGCATCGCTTTGCGGCAGGACGATCAAGGCTCGCTAGATTCGAGGGGACGGCGATAAGCGATGGCCCACAACTGGGCCCCCACACAGGGGCGGTACGCAGTCGACACAGCGGACGGCCGGACCGGAGAGGTACGGCGCCTGTACGAGGCCAGCGTGTACCTGGTCCCGCCCGGCGGGGGTGCCGAATGGGCCGCACCGCCCGAGCGCCTCCGCGAACCGACCATGCACGAGATGCGCTTGGCGCGCGTGTGGTCCACGCCGGTCCGGTCGAAGTGATGGGGGCCCCGTGGGTTCCCGATCCCGGCGTGATCGTCAAGGACACAGCGCGCGGACGCCTCGGCAAGGCCATCGCATGGGACGGCGAGACACGCACGGTCACGCTGGTGCCGCCGGACGGCAACGGGCCCCTCTGGGAAGCCGCCGCATTCCGCCCCGCCAACGAGTCGAAGGAACGGCCATGACCATCCGCAGCACACTGCGCGCTGTCGTCTACAAGGTGCAGCGCCACCCCGACAGCGAACTCACCCTCGCGGCCCGATGCACGTCCCGCACTGAGGGCCGCTGTCAATGGATGCTGCACGCGACGGCGGACCTCAAGGCCGGGAGCGACGCCATGCTTCAGCACACCGCCGAGACAGGCCACGCAATCTTCATGCGCACCGTGCGGGACATGGCGGTTGTGGTGCTTGATAACGCCCAGGAGCAAGAACGGCGGGCGCAAGCCAACCGGCTCGAACGGGCAACCGCCGAGGAACACGCGCGAGCGGCCCGCCCCTGAGACTCCCGGTCCCTGGCGGCCCACTGCCCGCAGTACTCGCCCCTGCTACGGATGGCACGGCGCGCGAGAGGCAGTGGGACCCCGTACCGCCGGGGGTCGGGGCAAGACGCCCGTCCCGGTAAGTGGTTGAGGTCCATTCCGCCGGGACGGGCCACTCACACAGCCAAAGCCTGAAGGAGTCAGACGATGAGCACTGCCCAAAACCCTTTGAAGTTCGCGTGGTTAGAGATCACCGGACTGTGCAATGAGTTCTGCGATCACTGCTACGCCGACTCTTCTCCGAAGGGAACGCACGGCATGATGACCAAACACAACTGGGCAAGCACTATTGACCAGTTGGCAGACATTGGCGCGGAGGATGTCCAGTTCATCGGTGGAGAGCCCACGTTACATCCGAACCTCCCGGAACTGATTGAGCACGCCCATGCGCGGGGGCTGGGTATAGAAGTTTTCTCGAACCTCACCCACATTCGCTCCCACCTGTGGAAGACGTTCATAGAGTGCAGGGTCAAACTCGCCACGTCTTACTACTCGGACACAGCCGAACAACACGACGAAGTAACCCGACTTCGAGGCTCGCACAAGAAGACCCGCGCGAACATCAAGAAGGCACTTGAGCTGGGTATCCCGCTGCGCGGCGGAGTCGTTACGGTGCGGCCGGAACAACGGGCCCGCCAAGGACTTCAAGACCTCTTAGACCTTGGGGTGGAACAGGTTGGCGGCGACCGCACACGCGCATTCGGACGGGCAAGCAAGGGGGCTGTACCGGCCATCAACGATCTTTGCGGACACTGTGCCCACGAAAAGTGCGCGATCGGCCCGGACGGAGCCGTATGGCCGTGCGTTTTGGGTCGGTTCCTGGTTCTCGGAAACATCAGGGAGACCCCACTCGCCAAAATCTGGGGCGGTAAGCAGATGACGGAGGTAGCGGCCAAGATCACCAGCGTGCATGGGGAAGGAGTCAGCGCGTGTGCTCCGCCGCAATTCCTACCCATGTGTGGTCCGTGTGGTCCGTGCGTTCCCTCGGTCGGTCACTGTGACCCCAGGGAGGCGGACAGCACGGCTACGATCGGCTCGCCCGCCTAACACCCCGAGGCTCACCAGGGAGTACGCATATGCACGATCACGGCGACGATTTCGGCCCGTGGGGTACGGACGGCAACACCAGCGCCGTACAGCGGACCGAAGAGGAGTGGGCCACCATCGCCCGGTACATCCGGCATGCCGCCAACAAGATCGGCCCTGATCTTCCGCTGTGCCTCCCTGGTGAGCCCCAGCAGTGCGGGCGGACCGCTCAACAGCATGTATTGGCGTGGTCGGCACACCTGAAGGCGGCAGCCCATCACCTGATTGAACAGGCCACCCCCAGCAGGGAGCGGGGGGCTCACGTTGCCGGGACCGTATTCCAACGGCGCCTAGCTGAGTTGCGAGACCAGAGCACCCGCGCCCACGCTCATCAGTGAGTTTTGCCCCGATTCGCGCTTCACTCGCGCCGACCGGGGCTCTCTCGCGTTTCAGCAGGTCAGAACGGCTTAGGGGGGTGTGCAACACGCCGAGGGCCGCTACCGGCTGATGCCGGGGATCATCGAGGCGCTGCGCGACCGCGCCAACCCGTTCTCCATCCTCACCAAGGGCACCTTGATCCTGCGCGATCTGGAGCTGCTGCGGCAGGCGTCCGAGGTGACCCACGTCGGGGTCTGCGTCTCGGTGGGGTTCACCGACCACGCCCTGTGGCGCACGGTCGAGCCGGGCACGCCCGCGCCCGAGCGGCGGCTCGACGTGGTGCGCGCCCTCACGGACGCGGGCATCGGCTGCGGGGTGCTGATGGCTCCGGTCGTCCCGTTCCTCGGCGACCACCCCGACCAGCTGCGCGCCACCGTCCGCGCGATCGCCGCCTCCGGCGCCACCTCGGTGACCCCGCTGGTGCTGCATCTGCGGCCGGGGGCGCGCGAGTGGTACATGGCGTGGCTGGCCGAGCACCATCCCCAGCTCGTGCGGCGGTACGAGCGGCTGTACGCGGAAGGCGCCTACGCGCCGAAGTGGTACCAGCGCCGGATCACCCGCCAAGTGCACGACCTCGCGGCCGAGTTCGGCATCGGCCCGGCGCACCGGGGCGCGGCCCGGCGCATTCCGCCGGGCGAACGCCCGCTGCCCGCCGGGCCCACCCAGCTCACCCTGCTCTGAGGGCCGGTCCCGGGCCGCCCGCTCCGGCGCGCCGCGCTGCGCGCGCCCGCCGCGGCCGAAACTCGCTGCCCGATTGTCCGTGGCATGGGCCAGGATGGGCGCATGACTTCGCTCACGCACATCGCCACCCCGGACGGCGTGGCCCCCGGTGTCAACTACAGCCATGTGGTGTGGGGCACCGGCCGGTTCGTCGCCCTGTCCGGCCAGTGCGCCCTGGACGAGAAGGGCGCCGTCGTCGGCGAGGGCGACCCGGTCGCCCAGGCGCACCAGGTCTTCGAGAACCTGCGCCGCTGCCTGGAGGCCGCCGGGGCGACCTTCGACGACGTCATCAAGATGACGGTGTTCGTCACCGACATCGCCCTTCTGCCCGCGATACGCGAGGCGCGCGACGCCCATCTGACCAACGGCCGCCTCCCCGCCACCTCGGCGGTCCAGGTCGCCGCCCTGTTCCGGCCCGAACTCCTGATGGAGATCGAGGCGTTCGCGGTCGTGGCGGACCGCTGAGCATGCCCGCCGATCCACAGCTGTCCGTACGGGAGATGACCGAGGCCGACTGCGAGGCGGTCGCCCTCGCGCGGGTGTCGGGCTGGCGGGCCGCCTACCGCGGGCTGATACCGCAGGCGCACCTGGACGGGATGAGCGTGGCGCGCGACGCCGAGCGGCTGCGCGAGCGCGTGGCGCGGGGCGACGGGTCGGTCGTCCAGCTCGTCGCCGAGCGGGCGGGCGAGGTCATCGGCTGGGGCTGCTGCGGGCCGTACCGGGAGGGCGGGGGCGTCCACCGGACGGACGGCGAGCTGTACGCGCTCTATGTGCGTCCCGAGCACTGGTCCACGGGCGCGGGACGGCTGCTCATGGACCGTCTGGTGGCGCGCGCGCAGTCCGACGGCTATCCGGCGCTGCGGCTGTGGGTGCTGGAGGGCAACGCCCGCGCCCGCCGGTTCTACGAGCGCGCGGGCTTCGCCCCGGACGGCGGCGCCGAGGACTTCGAGGTGGACGGGGTCGCCGTGCCCGAGATCCGCTATGCGATGCGTCTGAGCGCGACCGCCGCCGCCGAGGCCAGCCTCGGACGCGACAGCGCGGTCTCCAGCACCTGCACCGCGCGCTTGTCGCCGAGTTCGCCCAGCCCCTCGACGCAGGCCAGCGCCACCCGCCAGTAGGGCGTGTCCGGCGCGAGCAGCGGGCGCAGGGTGGTGATCAGCGCGGGGACGGACTCGGGGGCGCGCAGCGCGGTGAGCAGGCGCACCGGATGCAGGGCGTAGGCGGTGCGCAGGGTGTTGGTGGCGAGGGCGGCGGCGGCCCGCGCCGTGCGGGGGTCGCCGAGCCGGGCCAGCGCGTGCGCGGCCGAGACGCAGCGCTCCGGGTCGCGGTGGTTGAGCAGCAGCACCAGCGACTCGAAGGCGCGCCGGTCCCCCGCGCACCCCAGGCGGAACGCGGCGATCTCGCGTGCCCACAGCGGCCGTTCGCGCTCGATGAGCACGGCGGCGAGTGCGTCGTGGTCCCCGGTGGCGAGCAGCCGCCGGTACTCCCGCTGCGCGTCCGGGGCCCGCGCCTCGTCCCGGAGCCGGTCCGCGAGGGACCGGAGCTCGTCGTCCATGCGGGCAGCGTAATGGCCCGGCCGCGCCCGGGGGCGAGCCAGATCACATCGACCGGTTCGGCGGGACCTCTGGCGCGCTCGTTACCCACGAGTTAATCTCAAGTGAGCGGGTACCCCCCGCGACTCGGGCGGCCTGGTGACGCAGCCGCCGCGAGTGCTGGTCGGTTCGGCAGTACCACGACCGGATCCCGGGACAGGGTCCGTCGGCTCTCAGGCTCTCTGCACCACGACACACAACTCCCGCACGCCGTGCGCCCGTTGGCGTACCCGCAGCTCCCGGCCCCGGGCCCCGGGGCCGGCCGCGTGCGCCCTCTCCTCAGTCGTCACTCACCCTGGAGTCCCGTGATGGACACCCCCCTGAACACCGTCGCCGTGGTCGGTCTCGGCACCATGGGCACCGGCATCGCCGAAGTGCTCACCCGCGCGGGCCGCGAGGTCATCGGCATCGACGTCAGCGAGCGCGCCGCCCGGCGGGCCGTGGCCGCGCTGGAGGCGTCCACCGCCCGCGCCGTCACCCGTGAGCGCCTCACCGAGGAGGAGCGGCGCGACGTCCTGGCCCGGTTCCGGACCTTCACCGACCTCCAGGCCGCGGCCGAGGCCGAGCTGGTCATCGAGGTCGTGCCCGAGTCGTACGAGCTCAAGCAGCAGGTGTTCGCCGCGCTGGACAAGATCGTGGCGCCCACCGCGATCCTGGCGACCGGCACCAACGCCCTCTCGGTGACCCGGCTCGCCGCCGAGTCGGCGCACCCCGAGCGCGTGCTCGGACTGCACTTCTTCAACCCGGCCCCGGCCATGAAGCTGGTCGAGGTGGTCTCCTCGGTGCTGACCGCCCCGCCCGCCGTGGAGGCGGTCACCCGGCTCGCCCTGGACCTCGGCAAGGAGCCGGTGGCGGTCGGCGACCGGCCGGGCTTCGTCGCCGACGGGCTGCTCTTCGGCTACCTCAACCAGGCCGCCGCGATGTACGAGTCGAAGTACGCCTCCCGCGAGGACATCGACGCCGCGATGAAGCTGGGCTGCGGACTGCCGATGGGCCCGCTCGAACTGCTGGACCTGATCGGCATCGACACCGCCCGCACGGTCCTGGAGGCGATGTACACCGACTCGCGCGACCGGCTGCACGCCCCCGCGCCGATCCTCGGCCAGCTCGCCGAGGCGGGCCTGACCGGCCGCAAGTCGGGCCGCGGCTTCTACACGTACGAGGGTCCGGGCAGCGCCGTCGTGGTGCCCGACGCCCAGACGCGCTCCACCGCCGCGGGCACCACCGTGGGCCGGGCGGTCGCCTCGGTCGGGGTGGCCGGTTCGGGCACCATGGCCTCCGGCATCGCCGAGGTGTTCGCCAAGGCCGGGTACGACGTGGTGCTGGCCGCGCGCGGCCAGGAGAAGGCCGAGACGGCCAAGGCCCGGATCGCCAAGTCGCTGGCCCGCTCGGTCGACAAGGGCCGGATGAGCGCCGAGGCCCGGGAGCGGACGCTGGCCCGGATCGTGCCGGCCGGCTCGCTGGACGCCTTCGCCGAGGTCGACCTGGCGGTGGAGGCCGTCGCCGAGGACCTGGGGATCAAGCAGCAGCTGTTCGCCTCCCTGGACAAGATCTGCAAGCCCGGCGCGGTGCTCGCCACCACCACCTCCTCGCTGCCGGTCGTCGCCTGCGCCCGCGCCACCGCGCGCCCGCAGGACGTCATCGGGATGCACTTCTTCAACCCGGCCCCGGCCATGAAGCTGGTGGAGATCGTCCGCACGGTGCTGACCTCGGACGAGGTGCACGCCACCGTCCGCGAGGTCACCGCGAAGATCCGCAAGCACCCGGTGGACTGCGGCGACCGGGCCGGGTTCATCGTGAACGCGCTGCTCTTCCCGTACCTCAACAACGCGATCAAGATGGTCCAGGAGCACTACGCCTCGCTCGACGACATCGACGCGGCGATGAAGCTGGGCGGCGGCTACCCGATGGGGCCCTTCGAACTCCTCGACGTGGTCGGCCTGGACGTCTCGCTGGCCATCGAGAAGGTGCTGCACGCCGAGTTCCGCGACCCGGGGCTCGCGCCCGCCCCGCTCCTGGAGCATCTGGTGGCGGCCGGGTGCCTGGGCCGCAAGACGGGCCGTGGATTCCGCGAGTATGCCCGCCGCTGACCCCTGGGGCTCCCCCGCGCAGCCGCCGGGGGAGGGCTGGGGCGGGCTGCTCGAACCCTCGGGCGGTCCGCCCCCGCGAGCGCGACTTCCTGCACATATGCAGTACGTTCGGTCCATGCCCCAGCCCGCTTCCTCCTCGAAACGGCCGACCCGAGCGTCCGCCGCGCCCGACGCCCCGGAAAGTGCCGCCGGCAGCCGCGCGGCGGCACAGCGGCTCAAGATGCGCCGCGAGCTCGCCGCCGCGGCCATGGAGCTCTTCTCGGCCAAGGGGTACGAGGCCACCACGGTCGACGAGATCGCGGCCCGCGCCGGGGTCGCCCGCCGCACCTTCTTCCGCCACTTCCGCTCCAAGGAAGAGGCGATCTTCCCCGACCACGACGACACCCTGGTGCGGGCGGAGGCGGTGCTCAACGCCGCTCCCGCGCACGAGCATCCGCTGGACACCGTGTGCCGGGGGATCAAGGAGGTCATGAAGATGTACGCGGCCTCCCCCTCGGTCTCCGTGGCGCGCTACAAGCTGACCCGCGAGGTGCCGACCCTGCGCGAGGCCGAGATCGCCTCGGTGGCCCGCTACGAGCGCCTGTTCACCCGCTACCTCCTGGGCCACTTCGACGAGCACGAGCACCACGCCGGCAACGACGACCCGCTGCTGGCGGAGGTGGCCGCCTCGGCGGTCGTCACCGCCCACAACCACGTGCTGCGGCGCTGGCTGCGGGCGGGCGGGCAGGGCGATGTGGAGACCCAGCTCGACCACGCGTTCGCGATCGTCCGGGAGACCTTCGGCTCCGGCATCGGCGCCGGGCGCACCGCCCGGCCGAAGGCCGCCGCCGCGTCGGTCTCCACCGCCGACGAGGTGCTGGTGGCGGTGGCCCGGACCGACGCGCCGCTGGACGAGATCATGCAGTCGATCAAGAAGGCGCTGCGGCAGCGCTGACCCGTCCGTCGGCCGCGCCGCCGACCCGTCCGCCGAACTGTCCGAAACACCGAGGCCCGTCCCCGTCCGGGGGCGGGTTTCGGCGTTCCGGGGGCGGTGTTCGATCGATCATCGCTCATTCGTGCAGGTCATTACGCAATTGAGAGAAATTGTTGGCACGCAGTGTCTTGCCGACTGGCACCGCGTGCCATACGTTGATGTTGTCCGGGCGGCCGGCGTGCAGAGACCCCTCGTACGCCGGCTGTCCCCGCAAGTCCCTCCCGGGCCCGCCCCGGGGACCCGGCTCGCGCGCCCGGACGCCTGCGTCACAGGCAACCCTCCCGCGCCACCAAGCGCTGCCACAGCACCACCTCCGCCGAACCGACGGCACACCTCACACCAGCAGCAGCACCGACGTTCCCCGCCGCGTCCCCGGACGCACCCCCGAGCTCTCCACCCAGCTCGACCTGGGGAGACCCCAAACCGCCGGAGGCAACACCGTGAAGGAAATCCTGGACGCGATCCAGTCGTCGGAGACCACCTCCGCCGACTTCGCCGCTCTGCCGCTCCCCGACTCGTACCGTGCCGTCACCGTGCACAAGGACGAGACGGAGATGTTCGCCGGGCTCGCCACCCGGGACAAGGACCCGCGCAAGTCGCTCCACCTCGACGACGTGCCGGTCCCCGAACTCGGCCCGGGCGAGGCCCTGGTGGCCGTCATGGCCTCCTCGGTCAACTACAACTCGGTGTGGACCTCGATCTTCGAGCCGCTCTCCACGTTCGGCTTCCTGGAGCGCTACGGCCGGGTCAGCGAGCTCGCCAAGCGCCACGACCTGCCGTACCACGTGATCGGCTCCGACCTGGCGGGCGTCGTGCTGCGCACCGGCCCCGGCGTCAACGCCTGGAAGCCCGGCGACGAGGTCGTGGCGCACTGCCTCTCCGTCGAGATGGAGTCCAGCGACGGCCACAACGACACGATGCTCGACCCCGAGCAGCGGATCTGGGGCTTCGAGACCAACTTCGGCGGACTGGCCGAGATCGCCCTGGTCAAGTCGAACCAGCTGATGCCCAAGCCCGACCACCTCTCGTGGGAGGAGGCGGCGGCGCCCGGTCTGGTCAACTCCACCGCCTACCGCCAGCTGGTCTCGCGCAACGGCGCCGGCATGAAGCAGGGCGACAACGTGCTGATCTGGGGCGCCAGCGGCGGCCTCGGCTCCTACGCCACCCAGTTCGCGCTGGCCGGCGGCGCCAACCCCATCTGTGTCGTCTCCAGCGACCAGAAGGCGGACATCTGCCGCTCCATGGGCGCCGAGGCGATCATCGACCGCAACGCCGAGGGCTACAAGTTCTGGAAGGACGAGCAGACCCAGGACCCCAAGGAGTGGAAGCGCTTCGGCAAGCGCATCCGCGAGCTGACCGGCGGCGAGGACATCGACATCGTCTTCGAGCACCCCGGCCGCGAGACCTTCGGCGCCAGCGTGTACGTCACCCGCAAGGGCGGCACCATCACCACGTGCGCCTCCACTTCGGGGTACATGCACGAGTACGACAACCGCTACCTGTGGATGTCCCTGAAGCGCATCATCGGCTCGCACTTCGCCAACTACCGCGAGGCGTGGGAGGCCAACCGCCTCATCGCCAAGGGCAAGATCCACCCCACCCTCTCCAAGGTCTACGGCCTGGAGGAGACCGGACAGGCCGCCTACGACGTGCACCGCAACCTGCACCAGGGCAAGGTCGGCGTCCTGGCGCTCGCCCCCCGCGAGGGCCTGGGCGTCCGCGACCACGAGCTCCGCGCCAAGCACCTCGACGCCATCAACCGCTTCCGCAACATCTGAGCACGGAGCGACACATGACTGAGCGCCAGAAGGACCGGCCCTGGCTCATGCGGACGTACGCCGGTCACTCGACGGCCGAGGCGTCCAACGAGCTCTACCGGCGCAACCTCGCCAAGGGCCAGACCGGTCTCTCGGTCGCCTTCGACCTGCCGACGCAGACCGGCTACGACCCGGACCACATCCTCGCCCGCGGCGAGGTGGGCCGGGTCGGGGTCCCGGTCTCCCATCTCGGCGACATGCGGCGGCTGTTCCAGGAGATCCCGCTGGAGCAGATGAACACCTCGATGACGATCAACGCCACCGCGATGTGGCTGCTCGCCATGTACCAGGTGGTCGCGGAGGAGCAAGGTCTCGACAAGGAGGCCATCACCCGGCTCCAGGGCACGACGCAGAACGACATCGTCAAGGAGTACCTCTCGCGCGGGACGCACGTCTTCCCGCCCGGCCCGTCGCTGCGGCTGACCACGGACATGATCACGTACACGGTCAACCACATCCCCAAGTGGAACCCGATCAACATCTGCAGCTACCACCTCCAGGAGGCGGGGGCCACCCCGGTCCAGGAGATCTCGTACGCGATGTCCACCGCGATCGCCGTGCTCGACGCGGTGTCCGCCTCCGGGCAGGTGCCCGAGGACCGCAGGGGCGAGGTGGTGGCCCGGATCTCGTTCTTCGTGAACGCGGGCGTCCGGTTCGTCGAGGAGATGTGCAAGATGCGCGCCTTCGGCCGCATCTGGGACCAGGTCACCCGCGAGCGGTACGGCATCGAGAACGCCAAGCAGCGCCGCTTCCGCTACGGCGTCCAGGTCAACTCCCTCGGGCTCACCGAGGCGCAGCCGGAGAACAACGTCCAGCGGATCGTGCTGGAGATGCTGGCCGTGACGCTCTCCAAGGACGCCCGCGCGCGGGCCGTCCAGCTGCCCGCCTGGAACGAGGCGCTCGGGCTGCCGCGCCCCTGGGACCAGCAGTGGTCGCTGCGCATCCAGCAGGTCCTCGCGCACGAGAGCGACCTGCTGGAGTACGAGGACATCTTCGCCGGGTCGCACGTCATCGAGGCCAAGGTCGACTCGCTGGTCCAGGAGTGCCTGGCCGAGATCGAGCGGATCCAGCAGATGGGCGGCGCGATGGCGGCCGTCGAGTCCGGCTACCTCAAGTCGCAGCTGGTCTCCTCGCACGCCGAGCGCCGGGCCCGGATCGAGGGCGGCGAGGAGAAGATCGTCGGCGTCAACTGCTACGAGTCGACCGAGCCCAACCCGCTCACCTCCGACCTGGACACCGCGATCATGACGGTGGACCCGGCCAACGAGGCGCGGGTGGTGGCGAAGCTGCACGAGTGGCGCGACAACCGGGACGAGAACCGGGCCTCGGAGGCGCTGGCCGCGCTGAAGAAGGCCGCCGCCGGGACCGAGAACCTGATGGCCGCGACCCTGGAGTGCGTCCGCGCGGGCGTCACCACCGGCGAGTGGTCCTGGGCGCTGCGCGACGTCTTCGGCGAGTTCCGGGCCCCCACCGGCGTCTCGTCCGCCCCGGTCGCGGTGCCGGCCGAGGCGGGCACACCGCTGGCCCTGGTGCGCGAGAAGGTGACGCGCACGGCCGAGGAGCTGGGCGCGGGCCGGCTGCGCCTGCTGGTGGGCAAGCCGGGCCTGGACGGCCACTCCAACGGGGCCGAGCAGATCGCCGTACGCGCGCGTGACGCCGGTTTCGAGGTGGTCTACCAGGGGATCCGGCTCACCCCCGAGCAGATCGTGAACGCCGCCCTGGCGGAGGATGTGCACTGCGTGGGCCTCTCCATCCTGTCCGGCTCGCACGCCGAGCTGGTGCCCGACGTGCTGGTCCGGCTGCGCGAGGCCGGCGCCGTCGACATCCCGGTGATCGTCGGCGGGATCATCCCGCCGGCCGACGCCGAGGAGCTGTGCGCGGCGGGCGTGGCCGCCGTCTTCACCCCGAAGGACTTCGGTATCACGGAGATCATCGGCCGTATCGTCGACGAGATCCGGAAAGCGAACAAGCTCGACCCTCTGGAGGTCCCCGCATGACTGTGAACCGTCTCCGCCCGCGCCGTTCGTGCCTCGCCGTCCCGGGCTCGAACCCGCGCTTCCTGGAGAAGGCGCAGGGGCTCCCCGCCGACCAGGTCTTCCTCGACCTGGAGGACGCCTGCGCGCCGCTCGCCAAGCCGGAGGCCCGGCACACCATCGTGAAGTTCCTGAACGAGGGCGACTGGACCGGCAAGACCCGGGTCGTACGGGTCAACGACTGGACCACCGAGTGGACCTACCGCGATGTCGTGACCGTCGTCGAGGGCGCGGGCCACAACCTCGACTGCATCATGCTGCCCAAGGTCCAGAACGCCGAGCAGATCGTGGCGCTGGACCTGCTGCTCACCCAGATCGAGAAGACCATGGGCTTCGAGGTCGGCAAGATCGGCATCGAGGCGCAGATCGAGAACGCCCAGGGCCTCAACAACGTCAACGCGATCGCGCAGGCGTCCCAGCGGGTCGAGACGATCATCTTCGGCCCGGCCGACTTCATGGCCTCCATCAACATGAAGTCCCTGGTCGTGGGCGAGCAGCCGCCCGGCTACCCGGCCGACGCGTACCACTTCATCCTGATGAAGATCCTGATGGCGGCCCGCGCCAACAACCTCCAGGCTATCGACGGCCCCTACCTCCAGATCAAGAACATCGACGGCTACAGGGCGGTCGCCCAGCGCGCCGCCGCCCTCGGCTTCGACGGCAAGTGGGTGCTGCACCCCGGCCAGGTCGAGGCGTCCAACGAGGTCTTCTCGCCCTCCCAGGAGGACTACGACCACGCCGAGCTGATCCTGGACGCGTACGAGTACTTCACCTCCGAGGCCGGCGGCAAGAAGGGCTCGGCGATGCTCGGCGACGAGATGATCGACGAGGCCAGCCGCAAGATGGCGCTGGTCATCTCGGGCAAGGGCCGGGCGGCCGGCATGCAGCGCACGTCGAAGTTCGAGATCCCGGAGGCGTAACCCATGCAGTTCGGCCGCACCTACGAAGAGTTCACCGTCGGGGCCGTGTACAAGCACTGGCCCGGGAAGACGGTCACCGAGTACGACGACCACCTGTTCTGTCTGCTCACCATGAACCACCACCCGCTCCACCTGGACGCCAACTACGCCGAGAACACCACCGACTTCGGCAAGAACGTGGTGGTGGGCAACTACATCTACTCGCTGCTGCTGGGCATGAGCGTCCCGGACGTGTCCGGGAAGGCCATCGCCAACCTGGAGATCGAGTCGCTGCGGCACGTGGCGCCGACCTTCCACGGCGACACGATCTACGGCGAGACGACGGTCCTGGACAAGACGCCCTCGAAGTCGAAGAGCGACCGCGGGATCGTGTACGTCGAGACCAAGGGCTACAAGCAGGACGGCACCCTCGTCTGCGTCTTCCGGCGCAAGGTGATGGTCCCCACCGAGACGTACATCAAGGAGCGCGGCGGCGAGCAGCCCGGCCGCCCGGCCGTCTCCCACCACCGCCCTCAATCGACGCCCCTTCAGGGCGGCGGCGCCGATTCGCAGCCCAAGTCGCAGGAGAAGTAGCCATGGCCCGTCTCGCCCAGACCGCCGGTCTGACCGACGTCCAGCAGGAAATCCTGGCCACCGTCCGGGACTTCGTCGACAAGGAGATCATCCCGGTCGCGACCCGGCTGGAGCACGAGGACGAGTACCCGACGCAGATCGTCGAGGGGCTCAAGGAGCTCGGCCTGTTCGGGCTGATGATCCCGGAGGAGTACGGCGGCCTGGGCGAGTCGCTCCTGACGTACGCGCTGTGCGTCGAGGAGATCGCGCGCGGCTGGATGTCCGTCTCCGGCATCATCAACACGCACTTCATCGTGGCGTACATGCTCAAGCAGCACGGCACCCAGGAGCAGAAGGACACCTTCCTGCCCCGGATGGCGCTGGGCGAGGTGCGCGGCGCGTTCTCGATGTCGGAGCCCGCGCTGGGCTCGGACGTGTCGGCGATCACGTCCAAGGGCGTCAGGGACGGCGACGAGTACGTCCTGAACGGCCAGAAGATGTGGCTGACCAATGGCGGAACGTCATCGCTCGTGGCCGTTCTGTGCCGGAGTGACGAAGGACACCCCGAGGGGACCGCGCCCCACAAGTCGATGACGACCTTCCTGGTGGAGAAGGAGCCCGGCTTCGGCGAGGTCCGGCCCGGCCTGACCATCCCGGGCAAGATCGACAAGATGGGCTACAAGGGCGTCGACACGACCGAACTGGTCATGGACGGACTGCGCATTCCGGCCGATCGCGTGCTCGGCGGGGTCACCGGCCGAGGGTTTTACCAAATGATGGACGGCGTGGAGGTCGGACGCGTCAACGTCGCGGCCCGTGGCTGCGGCGTCGCTCAGCGTGCATTTGAGCTGGGTGTCTCCTATGCCCAACAACGTCATACTTTCGGCAAGGCGATCGCCCAGCACCAGGCGATTCAGTTCAAGCTGGCCGAGATGGCTACCAAGGTCGAGGCCGCTCATGCCATGATGGTCAACGCAGCACGCAAAAAGGACTCGGGAGAACGAAACGACCTCGAAGCGGGGATGGCGAAGTACCTCGCCTCCGAATACTGCAAGGAGGTCGTGGAGGACGCCTTCCGCATCCACGGCGGCTACGGCTTCTCCAAGGAGTACGAGATCGAGCGCCTGTACCGCGAGGCGCCGATGCTGCTCATCGGTGAAGGTACCGCCGAGATCCAAAAAATGATCATTGGGCGTCGGCTTCTCGAAGAGTACCGATTCCAGGGTTGATTGCGGCTTTTGGGTCGGTTTGGCCGCGAAGTAGATCACACCCTGTAAGCGTTTTCTCAGGGCTTGCGGCCGACCGACTCGGCTTCTGGCTTTCCCAGTTGCGGCTCGCAACCGATAGCATCGCTGGTAAACCAGCCGCCGTCCCCCACTTGCCAGCGCGGCATCATCCGCTACGAAGGTCATCCATGCCCCACAGCCAAACCTCTGCACCTCGCGACGGTTTCCTCCAGGGACGTCTTGCCCGCGGAGCATCGCCGTGGCTTCTGCCGACCGTCGCCACCGCAGCCCTCAGCCTCGCCCGCGCGCGCCGCTCCGGCGCCGCCAAGGCCGTGGCCGTACCCGCCACCGCGCTCGCGGCGGGCATGCTGTGGTTCTTCCGCGACCCCGAGCGCGAGATCGCTACCGGGCGGGTCATCTCCCCCGCCGACGGCGTGGTGCAGAGCATCATGCCGTGGAAGGACGGACGCACCCGCGTCGCGATCTTCATGAGCCCGCTGAACGTCCACGTCAACCGCGCGCCCCTGGCCGGCACGGTGACGTCCGTCGAGCACGTGCCCGGCGGGTTCGTTCCGGCGTTCAACAAGGAGAGCGAGAACAACGAGCGCGTTGTCTGGCACTTCGACACCGAGCTCGGCGACATCGAGATGGTGCAGATCGCGGGTGCGGTGGCGCGGCGGATCGTCCCCTACATCCCCCAGGGCACCAAGGTGGAGCAGGGCGAGCGCATCGGTCTCATCCGGTTCGGCTCCCGCGTCGACATCTACCTTCCGGAGGGGGTCGAGGTCGCCGTCGAGGTCGGCCAGAAGACCACTGCGGGGGTGACTCGAATTGACCGTGATTGATCCGGACACCACCGACTGGGTGCCGGGCGCGGACGCCGACGACGACGCGGAGGAGATGCCCCTCTCCCTGCGGCTGTCGATAGCGGACACCCTCACGCTCGGCAACGCGACCTGCGGATTCATGGCGGTGTACTTCACCACCACCGGGATCCTCATCCCGCACCTGTCGGGCAGCGCCGAGACCGGCATGGCGCGGCACTCCGCCGCGACCGCCGTGATCCTGATGCTGCTCGCGGCGATCTTCGACCTCTGCGACGGCCTGGTCGCGCGGAAGCTGCGGAGCTCGCCGATGGGCGCCGAGCTGGACAACCTCTCGGACCTGATCAGCTTCGGGCTGGCCCCGGCGTACTTCGTGCTCGTGTACGGCATGGTCGCCGACGACGCCCACCAGCGCGTCGCGGCCGTGGCGGCGATCACGGTGCTGCTGGCGGTGGTGCTCAGACTCGCGCGGTTCTCCTGCGTGACGATGAAGGACGGCATGTTCCAGGGCATGCCGAGCCCCTTCGGTGCGCTGACCGTCGTCTCGATCGTGCTCCTTGAGCTGCCGTTCGTGCCGACGCTGCTCGCCGTCATAGGAGTGGCGTGGCTGATGGTCAGCCGGGTCGAGTACCCCAAGCCGCGGGGCATCCTCGCGGTGGCCATGCTCAGCTGGATCGTCGGGGCGATGGGGATGCTGGCGGCCTGGGCGTTCGACGCGCCGGGCGGGCAGCTGCTGCTCCAGACGGGCTGTGTGCTGCAGGTCGTGCTGGGTGCGGTGATTCCGCTGTTCGCCACGGCTCGCCGGGTGAACAGCATCCGCGACAACCGCCGCGAGGCGCGGGCGGCACAGCCGTAGCGCCTGACGGCGCGGTGTACGAGAAGGGCCCCGGACCGAACGGTCCGGGGCCCTTCTCGCGCCGCGCGCACGCCCCGTGCGCGGACCATCTGGGTCCGGGGGCCTCTCCACGGCGCGGACCGTGCGGGGTTGCTCGCGCAGTTCCCCGCGCCCCTAGGTACTCGGCGGCCCGGCCGGGTCCACAGCGCACCCCGGGCACCGGGTCCCGCCCCGGCCGCACGCCCCCAGGCACTCACCCCCGAACCCCAGGGGCGCGGGGAACTGCGCGAGCACCCCGCACGGCCCGCAGACGAACAAGCCCCTGCGACAGCACACCGGGCACGGCCGAGCACAACACACCCCCGAACCCCCAGGGGCGCGAGGAACTGCGCGAACACCCCACACGATCCGCAGACGAACGAACCCCTGCGGCAGCAGCCCACACGTGGCCGAGCGCGACACACCCGCACTGGCGTGAGCCACCCCGCACGGTCCGCGGACGACCGGCACCCCGCCGCAGACCGTGCGGGGACCGGTCAGGACAGGAAGTCGCGGGCGATCCTCTCCGCCGTGCGCTCCAGCAGCGGCCCCGCCCCGGCCATGCAACGGGCGGGATCGGGCTCCAGGTCCGTAAGGGCGTACGCGCGGCGGATTCCGGCCGCCCCCAGCGCCGACGGCGCCAGCGCGAGACGGCCGCAGACCGCGACGACCTCGATGCCGGCCGCGCGCGCCGCCGCGGCCACGCCCGCCGGCGCCTTGCCGTGCAGGGTCTGCTCGTCCAGCGACCCCTCACCGGTGATCACCAGCGTCGCCCGGGCCAGCGCGGGCGCGAAGCCCAGCACGTCCAGCATGACCTCGATGCCGGGCCGGAACCGCGCGCCCAGGGCCACCAGGGCGCCGTAGCCGATGCCGCCCGCCGCGCCCGCGCCCGGGGCGAGGGCGGCCTCGGCGGCCGGGGCGCCCAGGGACGCCTCCAGGACCTCGGCGAAGTGGCCGAGGGCGAGGTCGAGGGCGGCCACGTCCTCGGGCGTGGCGCCCTTCTGCGGCCCGTACACCGCCGGCGCGCCCTTGGGCCCGGTCAGCGGGTTGTCCACGTCGCTGGCGAGCACCAGGTCGACCGAGGCGAACCGGGGGTCGAGGCCGGAGAGGTCCGCCGTCGCCAGCGCCGCCAGCGGGCCGCCGCCGGGCGCCACGGGCTCGCCCGCCGCGTCCAGGAAGCGCGCGCCCAGCGCCGCGAGCATGCCCGCGCCGCCGTCGGTGGTGGCGCTGCCGCCCACCCCGAACACGATCGTGCGCGCCCCCGCGTCCAGCGCGGCCAGCAGCAGCTCGCCGGAGCCGTACGTGGTGGCGGTCAGCGGGGCGAAGACGCCCGCGGGCAGGTGCTGGAGGCCGGACGCCTCCGCCATCTCCACCACGGCGACCCCGTCCCGTACCGCGAAGGCCGCGGCGACCGGGGTGCCGAGCGGGCCGGTGACCCGGGCCTCCCGGCGGTCGAACCCGGCCGCGATCGCCGCCGCGACCGTGCCGTCGCCGCCGTCGGCGACCGGCAGGGTCTCCACCGGCAGACCGGGGACGACCCGTCGCAGCCCGGCCGTCACCCGCTCCGCGACCTGTACGGCCGTGAGCGAGCCCTTGAACTTGTCCGCCGCGACGAGCACGCGGGCGGTCTCCAAAACTGCTCCGTCCGTCACCTTGCTAATCCCTTGCTTTCGAACAGGCAGTCGCGCCGCTGCCGACCCTATCCGCCGCGCGGGCCCCTGCCCATAGGCGTCATGCACGGCGGGACGGCGTGCCACCCCACGAAACCTCCATATCGCGCACCATAGTGGGGCGGCATGAGCACGGATTCGATCGATCATTCCGGCCCCGGCGACCCGCCCGCCGCCACGCAGGACCCGGCCCCCGACCTGACCGTCGTGGCGATCGGGGTGGGCGCGGTGGCGGCGGTGGTCGCCTGGGCCGCGCTCGGCAAGGACTCCTTCGACAGCGCCTCCAGCACCGCCCTGGCCTGGGTGCTCGCCAATTTCGCCTGGCTGTTCGTGATCGCCGCCGACACCTTCCTGGTGCTCTGCGTGGTCCTGGCGATCAGCCGGTACGGGCGGATCAGGCTCGGCGCCGACGACTCCGAGCCCGAGTTCACCAACCTCGCGTGGATCGCGATGATGTTCAGCGCGGGCATGGGCATCGGCCTGATGTTCTACGGGGTGGGCGAGCCGCTCACCCACTATCTGGCCCCGCCGCCCGCGAGCGGCGCGGCCCCCCGCACCGGCGACGCGGCCCGGGTGGCGCTGGAGTACTCGTTCTTCCACTGGACGCTCACCCCCTGGGCGATCTACGGCATGGCGGGCCTGGCCCTCGCGTACTCGGGCTTCCGCAAGGCGCGCGGCAACCGGCTCTCCGCCGCGTTCACCCCGCTGATCGGGGCCCGGCGCGCCGACGGCTGGCCGGGGCGCTGCATCGACCTGCTCGCGGTCTTCGCGACCGTCTTCGGCACCGCGACCAGCCTGGGCCTGGGCGCGCTCCAGGTCTCCAAGGGCCTGAACATCACGGCGGGCGTCGACGACTCCACGGCCACCGAGCTGATCATCATCGCCTCGCTCTCCGCCGCCTTCGTGCTGTCCGCGTTCTCCGGGCTGCACAAGGGCGTGAAGTGGCTGTCCACGCTGAACATCGTGCTCGCCGCCGCCCTGATGCTCTTCGTCTTCCTGCTCGGCCCGACCGTGTACGTACTGGACACGGTCCCCGCCTCCGTCGGCGGCTATCTGCACGAGCTGCTGCCGATGGCCAGCCGCACCGGCGCCTTCACCGACCGCGTCTGGCTCGGCGCCTGGACGATCTTCTACTGGGCGTGGTGGCTGTCCTGGGCCCCGTTCGTGGGCACCTTCATCGCCCGCATCTCGCGCGGCCGGACCGTCCGGGAGTTCCTGATCGGGGTGCTGCTCGTGCCGAGCGGGGCGACCGTGCTGTGGTTCTGCGTGATGGGCGGGACCGCGATCCGGCTGGACTCCACCGGCACGGCGGACCTCGCGGCCAAGGTGAAGGACGGCGCCGAAGCCTCCCTCTTCGCGATGCTGGACGCGCTCCCGATCGGCACGGTCACCTCGTACCTGGCGATGGCGCTGGTCATGACGTACTTCATCACCAGCGCCGACTCGGCCTCGCTGGTGATGGGCTCGCTCACCAGCCGGGGCGCGCTGCACCCGCCGACCTGGCTGGTGGTCCTGTGGGGCGTGCTGATGGCCGGGGTGGCGGCGGTGCTGCTGGTCGCGGGCGGCCTCCAGTCGCTCCAGACCGCGACGATCCTGGTGGCGCTGCCGTTCGTGGTGGTGATGCTCGGGCTGTGCTGGGCGCTCCTGAAGGAGCTGCGCGAGGACCCGGGCGCGGGCCCCGCGCGCGGTCACGCGCTGCACGGGGTGCGCGACGCGGTGCGGGCGATGGTGGGCGACGCGCTCACCGAGCAGGGCCCGGCCCGCCACCACCGGCTGCGGCGGGCCGCCAAGTCCCGTACGGGGGAAGACGGTTCGGGCACGCCGGAGGCATGAGCCGCGACGGCCGCGGTCCCACAGGGTACGGGCATCCCGCCCGTACCCTGTGGGGCGTGACGACCGATGACTACGCGCGCTACATCGCCGGCCTGCCCCGCGTCCTCGCCGCCGCCGCGATGCTCCTGCGCGACGAACGGGGCCGGGTGCTCCTCGTCGAGCCGAACTACCGGGAGGGCTGGGCGCTGCCCGGCGGGACGGTGGAGTCCGACCACGGCGAGTCGCCGCGCGGGGCCGCCCGCCGCGAGACCCTGGAGGAGATCGGGCTGGACCTCGCGCCGGGACGGCTGCTGGCGGTCGACTGGGTGCCGGGCGCGGGCCGCCCGCCGCTGGCCGCCTACCTGTACGACGGGGGCGTGCTCGGCGAGGGGCGGCTCAAGGAGATCCGCCTCCAGGAGGAGGAGCTGCTGTCCTGGCGGCTGGTGCCGCGCGAGGAGATCACCCGGTACCTGCTGGGCGGGCTCGGCCACCGCGTCCTCGCCGCGCTCGACGTGCTGGCGATGAACGCGGGCACGGTGGAGCTGGAGGGCGGGCGCCCGGTGGGCTGAGCCCCCGCGCGCCCGCACGGGGATCCGGCCGGGACACGGACCCGCCCCGGCCGGATCCCAATCCGGCAACTCTGCTGCCGGACAGGCCCGTTGGCACCACAATGTCCCCGTGCCGCCATACGACTTCATGGAATTCGCCCTGGCCGACGGCGCCCGGGTCAGAGTCGAGCTCGCCCCCGTCGGCGAGCCGGAACCCGCCGCCGAGGCGGAGGGCGCAGTCGCACCCGATCTGCCGGGCGGGGTCGGCGGGGTCACGCCCGTCGGACGCGGCGCGCGCGTCTCCGCGCTCGCCACCGACGCCCTGCGGGCCGTGCTGAGCCCGCTGGGGCCCGTCCTCCAGCAGGTGCACGACTCGGTGCGGACCATCCCCGACCCGCCCGACTCGCTCTCCGTCGCCTTCGGCCTCCAGATCGGCCAGGACCTCAAGCTCGGCATCGTGGGGGCCAACGGGCAGGCGAGCATGACCGTGTCGGCCACCTGGCAGCTGCGGCCCGGCGGCAACTGAGCCGTGGGCTGGTTCAAGGCGCCGGACGACGGCGCGTCGGGGGACGCCCGGGGCTCACTGGTGCGCGTGCTCTCCGCGGACCGGGGACGGACCGCGGGCGCGGGCGTCTACCTCTCCGGCCGCAAGCTGCTCACCTGCGCCCACGTCATCAACGCGGCGCTCGGCACCCGCATGCTGAGCCCGCGCGACCCGGGCGCGGTCACCCTGGACGTCTCCTTCCCGGCGCTGACCGCCGACTCCCGGCAGGCCCGGCTGGTGGCCTGGGTGCCGCCGCGCGCCGCGCACCACCCGGGGCCGGTGGCCGACGGCTCCCTGGAGTGGGGCGGCGACCTGGCCGTACTGGAGCTCGACGAGGCGCCGCCGCCCCCGGTCCGCCCGGTGCGCTGGCTGGACATGCGGGCCGGCCAGCTGGTGCGCGCCTGGTACGGCGGCGGGCAGCCGTTCAGCTACGCCGACGTCCAGGTCGGGCTCTGCGACGGCCGGATCGGCTATCTCGACGGGCCGCTGTCGGGCGCGGCCGTCGACGAGGGGTACAGCGGCGGCCCCCTGTGGTCACCGGCCGACGGGGCCGCGGTGGGCCTGGTGATGGGCCGGATCACCGCGCCCGGCGGCCCGCTGGACGCCCAGCACACCCTGCGCCGCAGCTGGGGCCTGACCTGGCAGTCGGTCCGCCAGGAGCTGGCCCGGGTCGGGGCCGACCCGCACCCGGGCGCGGGCCCCGGCGGCCCGGCGGACGACAACTCGGTGCGGGACATGATGATGGGCCCGCTGCACGCCCTGCTGGGCGACCCGACCGTGCGCACCGCCCACTGCACGGCGCTCGGCGCCGCCCTGGGGCTGCGCACCCGGGCCGACGGGACCGCGCCCTCGGTGGAGGAGCTGGCGCAGCTGCTGTGCACGGCCGAGCGCGCGCTGCCGACGCTCGCCGAGTCGCTCGCCGCCACCCTGACCGACTCGCGCAGCCGCGCCCAGCTGGACCGGCTGCTCACCCTGGGCCGCCTCACCGAGGCGTCCGGGCTGCTGTCGGTGGCCGAACACCGCACGCTGGTGGCCAAGTTGCACCATCTGACCGGCGCGGACCCGGGGCTGCTGCCGAGGGCGGCGACGGCGGCGCTGCCCTATGTGGACCTGCCGCGCCCGCTGGCCGCCGCGCGCCTGGCCCCCGACGACGTGGCCGGGGCGGTGCGCGCGCTGGAGGGGTGGCCCGGCGACTGCTCACCGGTGCCGGACGAGACACCGCGGCTGCCCGCGCTGCTGCGGGTCGTCGAGTACGTGGCGGCGGAGACCGGCGGCATCGGCTGCCAGGCACTCCAGGACTGGAGCGCGCAGGTCGCCGCCCGGCTCGGGGTGCACGCCTCGGCCCTCGGCGAGCGGCGGGCGGACGCGGCCCGCTGGTCGGACCGGTCGACCGGGACCGGCGCCCGGGTCCTGGTGGAGCTCAGCCGCCACCCCAAGGACCCGGCCGAGCACTACCGCTGCTCGGTGTGGCGGATGCGCGCCGACGGCACCGCCGCCCGCACCGGCGTGGAGGCCGAACGGCCGCGCACCGGACGGGAGATCGCCCGGCTGGTACGGGAGGTGGCGGGCGGCAGCGAGGCCGCCGGGCAGGGCGTGGCGATGGTCGCGGTCTCGGTCGCCCCGGACGCGCTGCACCTGCCGGTGGACGAGTGGGACGGGGCGGGCCCCGACGAGTACGTCCAGGCGCCGCTGGGCGAGGACTTCCACCTCGTCCTGCGCTGCCCGCAGATCAGACGCCGCTCGCGCACCGGCGCGGGCGACCTGAAGCGCCGCTGGAGCGCCCGCCACCGGGGCGAACCGCTCGTCGCGGACGACCGGATCCGCGACGAGAACGAACTCGTCGCCCTCCTCAAGACAACCCATCGGGACACCGCCCGCGTCCTGTTGGTGGGGCCTCCCGCGGGCCGCAGACAGCTGGTGCACTTCTGTCTGGCCATGGGGGTGCCGATCGTCCTGTGGGACCGCGCCGCCGGGGAGCGGGGCGAGGCGGCCCCGGGCGACCCCCGGCACGGCCCGGATCCGCACGGTCCGGTCGACGAACTACCGGAGAAGGTACGGCACTTCAGGGTCCGGGCCTACATGGATCCCCAGGTGCCCGCGCGTCCCGCACTGGTGTGGGAGGACGCGGGGCTGCCGCTCCCCGACGAGCTCCGGCTCGCCGACCCGGCGGCGGGCACCGCCCACCCCTCGGAAGGAACGGATCAGGCGATATGACTCAGGACGACGGGTGGCGGCTGTTCCGCGGCGACCGCACGCCCCGGGAGGTCGACTTCCCCCAGGCGCCGCCGTGGCGCCAGTTCGCGGGCGCCGACGCGGCCGGGCACCGGGTGCGCCACCGCCCGTACCTGATCGGCCGCACCGAGGCCGACGTGGTGAGCGCCGCGCTGCACCTGCGCCGCCCGCTGCTGGTCACCGGGCACCCCGGGACCGGCAAGTCGTCCCTGGCGCACGCCGTGGCGCACGAGCTGCGGCTCGGCCCGGTGCTCCAGTGGCCGGTCAACAGCCGCTCGGTCCTCAAGGACGCGCTCTACGGGTACGACGCCATCGGGCGGCTGCGCGAGACCCATCTGCGCCGGGAGCACGACGCCACCGAGCCCGACATCGGCACCTTCGTGCGCCTGGGGCCGCTGGGCACCGCCCTGGTGCCGCGCGCCCGGCCGCGCGTCCTGCTGGTCGACGAGCTCGACAAGGGCGACGTGGACCTTCCCAACGACCTCCTGACGGTGTTCGAGGAGGGCGAGTTCGAGATCCCGGAGCTGTCCCGGCTGCCCGAGGCGCAGTCCGAGGTGGAGGTGCTCACCCACGACCCCGAGGGCGGCCGGGTCACGGTGACCCGGGGGCTGGTGCGCTGCCGGGAGTTCCCGGTGGTGGTGATCACCAGCAATGGCGAGCGGGACTTCCCGCCCGCGTTCCTGCGGCGCTGCGTCCGGCTCAACCTGCCGGATCCGGACGAGGAGCGGCTGCGCGACATCGTGGCCGCGCACCTGGGCGACGGGGCGCTGAGCAACGTGGACGACCTGCTGTACGCGTTCCTGAACCGCCGGGCGCCGGGCGAGCTCGCCACCGACCAGCTGCTCAACGCGGTCTTCCTGCGCAAGGGAGGGGTGAACCTCAACGCCGAGGGCCTGCTGGACGCGGTGCTGCACCGGCTCGGCGGGACGGTGTAGGCGTGCCGCGCGCCGACCCCTCCGACGCCCTCACCCGGTTCGCCGCCGCGGTCGGGGACGAGCTCTCCACCCATGAGCTCCTGGACACGCTGTGGCTGGCGGCCCGGCTGCCCGCGGGCGCGTCCGCCCCGCTGGCGAGCGCCCTGGCCCCGGACCGTGCGCAGCGGCCCGTGGAGGAGCCGTGGGGCGGGGACGGCGCGGCCCCCCGGGACCCGGCGGCGCCGTCCGGCGGGGCACGCGGGGACGGCCCGGAGCGCGGCGAGGGCTCCCAGCCGCCGCTGCCCAGCCAGCTCCTGGGCGCGCTGCACGCCGCCGCCGCCTCGCGCAGCGCCCCCGAGTTCTCCGACGCCCCCGCCGCCCCGCCCCGCCCGGCGCGCGGGACCGGGGCGATGCCGGTGCGGGTGCCGGAGGAGAAGGCGCTGGGCGACGGCGAACTGCGGCTGAGCCGGGCGCTGCGGCTGCTGAAGCAGCCCCATGTCGACGCGTACTCCTGGGAGTTCGACGACACCGCGACGGCCTCGGCGATGGCCGAGAGCGGACTGCCCGACGTGGTGATGCGGCCGGCCCGCCGGCGCTGGCTCGATCTCACCCTGCTCATCGACGACGGCCTGTCGATGCTGCTGTGGCGCCGGCTCGCCACCGAACTGCGGTCCGTCTTCGAGCGGTTGGGGGCGTTCCGGGACGTCCGGGTGCACGGCCTGGACACCCGTACGACCGCCGCGCCCTCGCTGCGGGCGCGCCCCTTCGACTCCGGGCTGCCGCCGCTCTCGCCCGCCTCGGCCGCCGACCCCTCGGGCCGCACCCTGGTCCTGGTGATCAGCGACGGGGTGGGGGCCTGCTGGCGGGACGGCCGGATGCACACCACCCTCCAGCGCTGGGCCCGGCAGGGTCCCACGGCCGTGCTGCACGCGCTGCCCGCGCACATGTGGGACGGCTCCGGCATCCGCTGCGAGCAGTGGTCGGTGACCACCCGGCGGCGCGGCGCGGCCAACCGCAGCTGGGAGGTGACCGATCCGCTGCTGCCGCCCGGCCTCGGCGTCGCCTTCCCCGGTGTGCCCGTACCCGTACTGGAGCCGGATCCCTCGGCGGTCTCCGCGTGGGCGCGGCTGGTGGCCTCGCCCGGGGCCAGCGCCGAACTGCCGCTGCTGGCACCGGCGGGCACCCCGGGGCCCCGGGGCCGGGCCGGGACGCGGGGGCCGGACGTGCCGGACGCGGTGCTGCGGTTCCGGGACGCCGCCTCCCCGGGGGCCTACCGGCTGGCCGCGCACCTCGCCGCGATCTCGCCGCTGACGGTGCCGGTGATGCGGCTGGTGCAGGCGTCCGTGCCGTGGCGCTCGGACACCGCGCACCTGGCCGAGGTGTTCCTGGGCGGGCTGATGCGCCAGGCCGACCCGGCCGAGGACCGGCTGCCCGCCCAGCACCGCCGGTTCGGCTTCCTCGACGGCGTCCAGGAGATCCTGCTCGACACCGCCTCCCCGATCGACCTGCTGCGCACCACCCGCGCGGTGACCGAGCGCCTGGCCACCCTGGTGGGCCGCTCCCCCGACTTCCCGGCCTGGCTCGCCCACCCGTCGGGCACCGGTGAACTCCTGCCCGGCACCCGGCCGTTCGCCTGGCTGGAGGACCGGCTGCTGACCCATCTGGGGGCGCGGCCGATGGTGGTGCTGCGCCCGCCGCTGCCCGCCGCCGAGTACGAGGACACCCGGCTGCCGTCGGTCCTGGAGGCGGCCCCCTCCTGGCAGCCGCTGCAGATGCTGGACCTGCGCGCGCTCGGCCCGTACACCCTGCGGATGCGCGACGAGGCGGGCGGCAAGGCCGTCGCCTACATCGGCGAGGACATCGACGGCGAGCAGGTGCTGCTCAGGATCGCCCGCTCGCCCGACTCCCCCACCGCGCGCGAGCTCCTGGACACCGAGCGGCGGGCCCTGCGCCGGATGGACGGGGTGTACGCGCCCGCCGTGGTCGCCAGCGACCTCGACGAGGCCACCTCCACCCCGTGGATCGCCCTGCGCTTCACCCCGCTCAGCACCGGACTGCCCGCGCCGACCCTGCGGGCCGTGCTGCACGCGGCCGGGCCGCTGCGGGACTCGCCGCTGCTGGCGTGGCTGGGCTGGAGCCTGGCCCGCGCGGTGGCCCGCTGCCACGCCAAGGGCCTGGTGCACGGCGCCCTGACGCCGGGCACGGTGCTGGTCACCGAGCGGACCCTGCACATCATCAGCTGGACCTCGGTACGGATCGACGGGGCCTCCAGCGCCTCGCTGCTCACCGTGCCGCCCAGCTCGCCCTACCGGGCGCCCGAGGTGACGTCGTGGGGCGAGTCGCGGATCACGGCCGGTGACGTCTACTCGATCGGGGCGATCCTGCTGCACGCCGTGACGGGGCGGCACTGGCGCCGCTACCAGTTCGAACTGCTCGCCCACGACCCGGAGTTCCGCCGTCTGGACGAGAGCCTGCGGGAGCTGCTGCTGCGCGCGGTGGAGGAGGAGCCGGAGGCCCGGCCGACCGCCCGCGAGCTCGCCGAGGCGTTCGGCGCGCTGCTGCCGATGCCGGTGGAGGAGTGGGAGGACGAGACGGCGGACGAGACGGCGGACGAACCGGCCGAGGATCCGGCGGAGGACCGCGCCGAGTGGATCCGTACGATCCGGGCGCCGCTCGCGCGTCCGCTGCGGATCGCCGTGGTCGGCGTCAAGGACCGGGCCGGGTGCACCACCACCGCCACGGTCCTGGGCGCGGTCCTCGCCGAGCAGCGCCAGGAGCCGGTGCTGGCCATCGACACCGACCGGCACGCGGGCACCCACATCCACCTCGCCCGGCGCGTCTACCGCGCCACCGAGGCCCGGCTGACCGAACTGGCCAGGTCAGGACAGGACATCGGGGACTTCGACGACCTGCGGATGTTCCTCTCCCAGCACCGCTCCGGCCTGATGGTGCTGGCCAATGACTCGGTGACCCATCCGCCGTCGGCCGACCAGTTCACCGACGGCCAGTTCCGCCAGGTCGTGGAGGTGACCGAGCCGTACTTCCCGGTGACGATCGCCGACACCGACAAGTTCCCGCAGGGCGTCCTGGAACTCGCCAACCGCGTGGTGATCGTCTCCCGCGCCGACCCGGCCGGGGTGACCCAGGCCCAGCGGGCCGTGGACCGCCTGGTGGCGATGGGCCGGCCGGGTCTGGTGTCGGACGCCGTGCTGGTCCTCAACCACAGCCGCCCGGCGGCCGGCTGGGCGCTGGACGCGGCGACCCTGCGGGGGCTCGGATCGCGGCTGCGGGGCGTGGTCATGGTGCCGCGCGACGGCCATCTGACGACGGGCAGTGCGGTCGAACTGTCCTGGCTGGCCCGGGAGACGTACACGGCGTATCTCCGGCTGGCGGCGATGCTGCTGCCCGACGGGCTCTGAGGTTGACGGCTCCTCGGCGGCGCGGACCTCGGGCCGCCGCGCGCCGCCAACCGCCCATCAAGGACGGGCTGTTCAGAACAGCGCCTGCTCCCCCGTGCCGCGCTCGAACGCCAGCAGGCGCTGCTTGCGGTCGAGGCCGCCGCCGTAGCCGGTGAGGCTGCCGGAGGCGCCGATCACCCGGTGGCAGGGGACGATGATCCCGACCGGGTTCTTGCCGTTGGCGAGCCCGACGGCGCGGGAGGCGCCGGGGTTGCCGAGGGCCTCGGCGAGTTCCCCGTAGGAGCGCGTCTCGCCGAACGGGATCCGGCACAGCTGCTCCCAGACGGCGCGCTGGAACTCGGTGCCCCGCAGGTCCAACTCCAGGTCGAACGAGGTGAGTTCGCCCGCGAAGTACGCGTCGAGCTGGCGGATCACCTCCGGGAACGGGCCGCCGTCGTCCCGTTCCCCGAAGGTCGCCTCGTCCGGCCGGTGCCGCTGCCCCTCCATGTGCAGGCGGCTCAGGACGCCGTCCTCGGCCACCAGGGTGAGCGGGCCGTACGGGCTGTCGGTGACGGTGTGCGTGGTGGTGGTCATCGTGAACGTCCTCATACGGGGAGGTGGTTGATGGGGTGGTCGTCGGTGGCCCACAGATACTGCACCGCGTAGGCCCGCCAGGGCCGCCAGGCCGCGGCGCTCGCGGTGAGGGCGGCCGGGGACGAGGGCAGCCCGAGCGCCGCCGCCGCGCGCCGCACCCCCAGGTCGGAGGGGAGGAAGGCGTCCGGGTCGCCGAGCGCCCGCATCGCGATCACCTCCACGGTCCACGGTCCGAAGCCGGGAAGCGCGAGCAGCTGGGCCCGCACCCGGTCCCAGTCGCTGTCCAGGCCGAGGCTCAGCGAACCGTCGGCCAGGGCGCCGACCAGGGTGATCAGGGTGGTGCGGCGGCTGCGCGGCAGGGCCAGCGTCTCCGGGTCGAGCGCCGCCAGCGCCCGTGAGGTGGGGAAGAGATGGGTCAGCCCGCCCCCGGGGTCCGCCACCGGCTCGCCGTGCGCCCGCACCAGCCGGGCCGCGTGGGTGCGGGCGGCGGCCGTCGACACCTGCTGGCCGAGCACCGCCCGTACGGCGAACTCCGCCGCGTCGACCGTACGCGGCACCCGGCGTCCGGGGGCCTTGTCGACCAGCGGGGCGAGCAGCGGGTCGGCGCGCAGCCGGTCGTCCACGGCGACGGGGTCGGCGTCCAGGTCCAGCATCCAGCGGCAGCGGCTGATGGCGATGGTGAGGTCGCGCAGATCGGTGAGCGAGAGCAGACACCCGATGTGGTCGGGGTTCGGGGTGAGTTCGACGATGCCGTGCCCGTACGGGAGGGACAGCGTGCGGCGGTACGCGCCGCCCCGCCACTCCTCCACGCCCGGCACCGCCGTCGCGGCCAGGTGCCCGAAGAGGTTGTCCGGGTTGAGCGGGGCCCGGTGGGGCAGCCGCAGGGCGATCGTGCCGGGGGTCTGGCGGGCGATGCCGCCGGCGGCCCGGGCGCGCAGCTCGGTCGGGGCGAGCGCGAAGACCTCGCGGACCGTCTCGTTGAAGGTCCGCACCGAGGAGAACCCCGCCGCGAACGCCACGTCCGCCATCGCCAGCGCGGTGGTCTCGATCAGGATCCGGGCGGTCTGGGCACGCTGGGCGCGGGCCAGGGCGAGGGGCCCCGCGCCGAGCTCGGCCAGCAGCTGGCGCTCGATCTGGCGGGCGCTGTACCCGAGCCGCGCGGCGAGCCCGGGCACGCCCTCGCGGTCCACGACGCCGTCCCGGATGAGCCGCATGGCGCGGGCGACGGAGTCGGCGCGCGCGTTCCACTCCGGCGAGCCGGGGGTGGTGTCCGGGCGGCACCGCTTGCAGGCCCGGAACCCGGCCTGCTGGCAGGCGGCGGCGCTCGGGTAGAAGGTCATGTTCTCGACCTTGGGCGGCACGGCGGGGCAACTGGGCCGGCAGTAGATCCGGGTGGTGAGCACGGCCGTGAAGAACCACCCGTCGAACCGGGCGTCCTTGGACTGAACGGCCCGGACACACCGCTCGGTGTCGGCGTGCATGGCCGCGGGGGCGGGGGCGCTGTCGGCTGGACTCATGGACCCAGGATCGTCGACGAGGAGGGGCGTCGCTGGCAGAAATCCGACATCAACCTGGGGGCGGCCTGGGGGGCGGGGGGCCACTGAGGCAGGTCTGCCCCTGGGGGGCGGGGGGCCGCTGAGGCAGGTCTGCCCGCCTGCGGGCCCACGAGAGCCGGTCGCCCCCGGGCCGGTCAGGGGCCCGGGGAACGGAACGGGGCGACCCGCACCCCGTGAGTCACGCCCTCGCCGTCGCCGCCGCAAACGCCCCGTACGCCGCCTCGTCGAACAGCACGAACCGCACCTCTTCGACGGGGGCCACCGCAGCCTCCCGTACGGCCCGCACGGCCACCCGTGCCCCGTCCTCGACGGGCCACCGGTACACCCCCGTGGAGATCGCCGGGAACGCCACGCTCCGGGCCCCCAGCTCCCCCGCCACCCGCAGCGACTCCCGGTAGCACGAGGCGAGCAGCTCGGAGCGGTCCTCGTCGGGCTGCCAGACCGGCCCGACGGTGTGGATCACCCACCGGGCGTCGAGGCGGCCCGCCGTGGTGGCGACGGCCCGGCCGACCGGCAGCCCCTTGCCGTAGTGGGAGGCCCGCAGCCGCCGGCAGTCGGCGAGGATCTCCGGGCCGCCCCGCCGGTGGATCGCCCCGTCCACCCCTCCCCCGCCCAGCAGCGACGAGTTCGCCGCGTTCACGATCGCGTCCACGCTCTGCTCGGTGATGTCGCCCCGGACCAGCACGATCGGCACGGACCCCGCCGCTGCCCCGCTCGTACCGCGCTCCCCGCGGCCCCCGCTCACTTCGCGTCCGCCTTCCGCAGCGCCCGCCACACGGCCTTGGCCGCGTTGTGCCCGGACATCCCGTGGACCCCCGGTCCCGGCGGGGTCGCGGACGAGCACAGGAACACCGACGGGTGCCGTGTGGTGTACGGGAACAGCGACAGCGTGGGGCGCAGCAGCAGTTGCAGCCCGCGCGCCGCGCCGCACGCGATGTCCCCGCCCACATAGTTCGCGTTGTGCGCGGCGAGCTGCGGCGGCCCGGCGGTGGCGCGCGCGAGGACGCGGTCGCGGAAGCCGGGCGCGAACCGTTCGATCTGCCGCTCCACGGCGTCGGTGAGATCCCCGTCCCACCCGTTGGGCACGTGCCCGTACGCCCAGAACACGTGCTTGCCCTCGGGCGCCCGCGACGGGTCGACGAGGCTGGGCTGGGCGGTGATCAGGAACGGCTTCTCGGGCGCGGTCCCGCCGGACGCCTCGCTCAGCGCCGCGCCGATCTCCGCGCTGGACGGCCCGATCTGCACCGTCCCGGCCCGGCGCGGCTCGGCCGCCGTCCACGGCACGGGCCCGTCCAGCGCGTAGTCGATCTTGAAGACGGAGGCGCCGTAGCGGTACCCCTGGTACGCCCGCCCCAGACCCGCGATCCGGGCGAGCGCCGTCGGCGAGGTGTCGAAGACGTACGCACGCGCGGGCGGCAGGTCGTCGAGGCGCTTCACCTCGAAGCCGGTGTGGACGACGCCGCCGCAGTCGCGCAGATACGCCGTCAGCGCGTCCGCGATCGACTGCGAGCCGCCGCGCGGCATCGGCCAGCCGTTGGCGTGCGCGGCGAGCGCGAAGACGAGGCCGACGGCGGAGGTCGCGATCCCGTTCAGCGGGGCGATGACATGGCCGACGAGCCCGGCGATCAGCGCGCGCGCCCGGTCGTCCCGGAAGCGGCGCATCATCCAGCTGTACGGCGGCAGTCCGTCGAGGCCGAAGCGGGCGAGGCCGACCGGGTCGCGGGGCAGGGCGGTCAGGGGCAGCGACATGAAGTCGCGTGCCAGCACGTCCCACTTGCCGAGGTGGGGCGCGACCAGCCGGCGGTAGGTGCCCGCGTCGCGGGGCCCGAACGAGGCGGCGGTCTCGGCGACCGAGCGGGCGAGCACGGCCGCCGTGCCGTCGTCGAACGGGTGCGCCATGGGCAGCTCGGGGTGGAGCCACTCCAGTCCGTACCGCTCCAGCGGCATCGCGCGGAAGGCCGGGGATCCGACGCCCAGCGGGTGCACGGCCGAGCAGGGGTCGTGGCGGAAGCCCGGCAGGGTGAGCTCCTCGGTCCGGGCACCGCCGCCGACGGTGTCCTTGGCCTCGAAGACCTCGACGCGCAGACCGCGCCTGGCCAGTTCGACCGCGGCGGTCAGTCCGTTGGGCCCCGCCCCCACGACGACGGCATCCAGCATCGACGGCACCTTGGACTCCTCACGCCCTTGTGGCCAAGGCACCCAGCATATTCCGGCCCACCCGGGATCCGGCCCGGGGTGGCCGCCGTCGCGCCCCGTACGGCGGCCAAGCCGGGACGCGCCCGCGGCCCGGCGGGCGCGGTGCACGGCTGACCGACACCCGACGGGCCAGCGCCCGGCAAACCAGTGCGCTACCAACCCACGCCCGGCGAACCGACGCCCGGCCAACCGGCACCCCGGCGGACCAGTGCCCCGGCCAACCGGCACTCGACCAACCGGCGCGCGGCGAACTAAAGCCCGGCCAACCGGCGCGCGGCAATCCACGCCCACCGGCCCGGCACCCGGCCAATCGGTGCGCGCCGGACCACCGCCCGGCCAACCGGCACCCAGCGGCCCCGCCCAACGGCCTCACTCCCCCGCCAGCAACCCCCGCACCCGCTCGGCCGTCGCCGCGTCCCGGGCCGCCGTGAACGGCAGTGCGTTGCCGCCGGTTATCCGGAAGGGCTCGTTCGTGAGCGTCGTGTGCGCGCCGCCCGCCTCGGCCACCAGCAGCAGGCCCGCCGCGTGGTCCCAGGCCAGCTCCCACGAGAAGGCGACCGCGTCGAGCTCGCCGCGCGCCACCGCCAGGTACTCCAGACCGGCCGAGCCGCACGGGCGCGGGCGCACCCCCTCGGCGCGCAGCCCTAGCAGGGCCCGCTTCTGGTCGCCCGTGGTGTAGTCCGGGTGGGAGGTGGCGACTTCGAGCTCCGCGCCCGGCCGGGGCGAACCCGCCTGCAGCGGCTCGCCGTTGAGCGTGGCTCCCCGGCCGCGGACCGCCACCGCCATCTCGTCGAGCGCCGGTGCGTACGTCCACGACGCCAGGATCTCGCCGTGCCGGGCGAGCGCGACCAGGGTGCAGAAGCCCTCCTCGCCGCGCACGAACTGGCGGGTGCCGTCGACCGGGTCGACGATCCACACCGGGGCGTCGCCGCCCAGCGCCTCGTACACCGCCGGGTCGGCGGAGACCGCCTCCTCGCCGACGACGACCGAGCCCGGCAGCAGCGCGGGCAGTGCCCCGGTCAGGAACTCCTCGGCCCGGCGGTCGGCGACCGTCACCAGGTCGTGCGGGCCGCTCTTCTCCAGGACCTCGTGCGTGGCCAGCTGACGGAAGCGCGGCATGATTTCGACGGCCGCCGCCTTGCGGACCGCCTCGTCGACGTCGGACGACCGGTCTTCCAGAAATGCTGCGAGAGTTCCTTCGATCATGCGTCCAGCAAAACACGCCCCACTGACAATCTGCGAACGTGAGCCAAACCCCGGGCGTCATCGAGGTGACGTCGGCGCACGGCCCCGGCCCCGGACCGCCGGAATGTCCGACCCGGCCCCTACCGTTGACCTTCCGGAACGGACGGAGGAGCAGCGGTGCACGGTGAGTACAAGGTCCCGGGCGGCAAGCTCGTGGTGGTGGACCTCGACGTCGAGGACGGCGCACTGAGCGGTGTGCGGGTGGCGGGCGACTTCTTCCTGGAGCCCGACGAGGCGATCCTGGCGATCAACGCCGCGCTGGAGGGCGCCCCAGCCGACACCGACGCCCCGGGGCTCGCGGCCCGGATCGAGGCGGCGCTGCCGCCGGGCACGACGATGTACGGACTGACGTCGGAGGGCGTCGGCGTCGCGGTCCGCCGCGCGCTGGCCCACGCCACCGACTGGACCGACTACGACTGGCAGCTGATCCACGACGGTCCGCAGTCGCCCGCGCTGCACATGGCGCTGGACGAGGTGATCACCGCCGAGGTGGCGGCCGGGCGGCGCCCGCCGACGCTGCGCGTGTGGGAGTGGGGCGCGCCCGCCGTGGTCATCGGCAGCTTCCAGTCCCTGCGCAACGAGGTCGACCCGGAGGGCGCCGAGCGCCACGGGATGACGGTGGTGCGCCGGGTCTCGGGCGGCGGCGCCATGTTCATCGAGCCCGGCAACACCATCACGTACTCGCTGTCCGTGCCCGACTCCCTGGTCTCGGGGCTCTCCTTCGCCGACTCGTACGCGTATCTGGACGACTGGGTGCTGGGCGCGCTCGGCGACATGGGCGTGAAAGCCTGGTACCAGCCGCTCAACGACATCGCCACGGAGGCGGGGAAGATCGCGGGCGCCGCCCAGAAGCGGGTCGTCGCGGACGGCGGCGCGGTGCTGCACCACGTGACGATGGCCTACGACATCGACGCCGACAAGATGCTGGAGGTGCTGCGCATCGGCCGCGAGAAGCTCTCCGACAAGGGCACCAAGAGCGCCAAGAAGCGCGTCGACCCGCTCCGCCGCCAGACCGGGCTGCCCCGCGAGGCGGTCATCGACCGCATGATCGCCTCCTTCCGCGAGCGGTACGGCCTGGCCCGGGGCGAGGTCACCGACGAGGAGATGGCCCGCGCCCGCGAGCTGGCCGAGACGAAGTTCTCCAGTGCGGAGTGGACCGCGCGGGTGCCGTAGCGCGCCCCGGGGCGGCTTCCCGGCGGCCGGGCCACGGGCCGGGGAGGACTCACCCGGCCGGTCCCGGGAACGGGGGCTCCCTGGGGTGGGGCCGGGGCGCCCGGGGAACTCCGGGCGCCCGTGGAGCGTTCAGCTCAGCGCCGGGATCACCCGCTCCCCGTACGCGTCGATGACCGCCTCGCGCGCGTCGTGCATCGCGTACACCGCGAACTGGTCGACGCCCAGCTCCCGCAGTGCCTTCAGCTTCTCGATGTGTGCCTCGGCCGGGCCCAGCAGGCAGAAGCGGTCGACGATCTCGTCGGGCACGAAGGCGGTGTCCGGGTTGCCGGTGCGGCCGTGGTGGCTGTAGTCGTAGCCTTGGCGCGCCTTGATGTACTCGGTGAGCGCCTCCGGGACCAGGCCCGAGTGCTCGCCGTACCGCTCGACCAGGTCGGCCACGTGGTTGCCGACCATCCCGCCGAACCAGCGGCACTGTTCGCGCGCGTGGCCGAGGTCGTCGCCGACGTACGCGGGGGCGGCGACGCAGATCGTCACCGAGGCGGGGTCGCGGCCCGCGTCGGAGGCGGCCGTGCGGACCGCCTTGACCATCCACTCGGTGAGGAACGGGTCGGCGAGCTGGAGGATGAAGCCGTCGGCCTTGGCGCCGGCCAGCGCCAGCGCCTTCGGTCCGTACGCGGCCATCCAGACGGGCAGCCTGCCGTCCTTGACCCAGGGCAGCTTCAGCGGCCGGCCGTCGACCTCGGCCTCCCGGCCCTCGGCCAGGTCACGGATGACACCGATGGCCTCCCCGAGCCGGGCGAGGGTGTTGGGCTTGCGTCCGGCGACCCGCATCGCCGAGTCGCCCCGGCCGATGCCGCACACGGTGCGGTTGCCGTACATGTCGTTGAGGGTGGCGAAGGTGGAGGCGGTGACCTCCCAGGTCCTGGTGCCGGGGTTGGTGACCATCGGGCCGACCCGCAGGTGCTGGGTGTGCTCCAGGATGCGGCTGTAGATGACGAAGGGCTCCTGCCAGAGCACCGCCGAGTCGAAGGTCCAGCCGTAGCGGAAGCCCTGGCGTTCCGCGCGTCGCATCAGGCCGACGACGGCCGAGGCAGGGGGGTCGGTCTGCAGGACGAGTCCGAAGTCCATGTGGTGCTGCTCCTGGTCACTGGCCGAGGTACTGGGAGGTGCCGCGCGGGGTGTAGACGCCGTGTCCGGCGCGCCCGGTGAACTGCCGCTCGTGGACGACGAGTTCACCGCGGGAGAGGACCGTCTCCACCCGTCCGGTGATCCGCCTGCCCTCGTACGCCGAGTAGTCCACGTTCATGTGGTGGGTCTCGGCGGAGATGGTCTGCTCGGCGCGCGGATCGTAGATGACCACATCGGCGTCGGCGCCCGGCGCGATGGTGCCCTTCTTCGGGTAGAGCCCGAACATCCGGGCCGGACTGGCGCAGGCGATGTCGATCCAGCGGCGCCGGGTGAGGTGGCCGTCGAGCACGGCCTGATGGAGCAGGTCCATCCGGTTCTCCACGCCCGGCAGCCCGTTGGGGATCTTGGAGAAGTCGCCCCGGCCGAGCTCCTTCTGCCCGGCGAAGCAGAACGGGCAGTGGTCGGTGGAGACCACCTGGAGGTCGTTGGTGCGCAGGCCCCGCCAGAGCGCGGCCTGGTGCTCCTTGGGCCGCAGCGGGGTGGAGCAGACGTACTTGGCGCCCTCGAAGCCGGGCTCGGCCAGGTTGTCGGTGGAGAGGAAGAGGTACTGCGGACAGGTCTCGCCGAAGACCGGAAGTCCCTTGTCGCGGGCGGCGGCCAGCTCCGCGACCGCCTCCTCGGCGGAGACGTGGACCACGTACAGCGGCGCCCCGGCGACCCGGGCGAGCTGGATCGCGCGATGGGTGGCCTCGGCTTCGAGCAGCGCGCGGCGCACCTCGCCGTGGTGGCGGGGGTCGGTGCGGCCGGCGGCGAGCGCCTGCTCGACGAGGACGTCGATGGCGATGCCGTTCTCGGCGTGCATCATGATCAGTCCGCCGTTGGCGGCGCCGCGCTGCATGGCCCGCAGGATCTGGCCGTCGTCGCTGTAGAAGACGCCCGGGTAGGCCATGAACAGCTTGAAGGAGGTGATGCCCTCCTCCACCAGGAGGTCCATCTCCTTGAGCGAGTGCTCGTTCACATCGGAGAGGATCATGTGGAAGGCGTAGTCGACGGCGCACTGGCCGTCCGCCTTGGCGTACCAGGCGTCCAGGCCCTCGCGCAGGGCGTGCCCCGGCGACTGGACGGCGAAGTCCACGATGGTGGTGGTGCCGCCCCAGGCCGCGGCCCGGGTGCCGGTCTCGAAGGTGTCGGAGGCGAAGGTCCCGCCGAAGGGGAGCTCCATGTGGGTGTGGGCGTCGACTCCGCCCGGGATGACGTACTTGTCGCTCGCGTCGATCGTCCGCTCGGCGCTCCAGCTCCGCGCCGTGTCGCAGCCGTGCGCGGCGAGGGCGGCGATCCGGCCGTCCTCGATCAGTACGTCGGCGTGGACCTCGTCGGCCGCGGTGATCACCAGACCGCCGCGGATCAGTGTGCGGGTACTCATGGGGTGGTCCCTTCGTGCACGACGCGCTCCGCTCGGGGGCGCGGTTGTCCGGCTGCGGGCCGTCGTCGGGCGGGCGCGCGGGCGCCCGCGCGCCTTGGACCCGCCCCTGCGGGGGCGCTCACCTCGCCGGCCCCCGCCCCTGCGGCGGGGCCGCCGCGCCCCGGCCCGTCGGCCCTCAAGCGCTGCGGCGCAGGGCTCGTTCCAGGATGGCCGCGCCTTCCTCCGCCTCGGCGACGGTGAGGGTGAGCGGCGGGGCGATCCGCAGCACGCTGGTGCTGTGGCCGCCGCCCTTGCCGATGAGCAGACCGCCCTCGCGGGCCGCCTCCAGGACCGCCGCCGCGGCTTCGGGATGGGCTTCGTCGGTGCCCGGCTTCACCAGTTCGATGCCGGCCATCAGCCCCCGCCCGCGCACCTCGCGTACGAGGGGGAGCTGGGCGCCGACGGCCCGCAGCCGCTCGATGAGCAGTCCGCCGACCCGGCGGGCGTTGCCCTGGAGGTCGTGCTCCAGCAGGTACGAGAGGTTGGCGAGACCGGCCGCCATGGTGACCGGGGAGCCGCCGAAGGTCGAAATGGAGTTGGCGTCCAGGCAGTTCATGACGTGGGCGCTCGCCACCACGCCGCCGATCGACATGCCGTTGCCGATGCCCTTGGCGAAGGTGAGGATGTCCGGCGGGCCGTTGCGGTCGTGCGCCTGCCAGCCCCAGAAGTGGTCGCCGGTGCGGCCCCAGCCGGTCTGCACCTCGTCGCTGATCCACAGGATCCCGTGCCGGTCGAGGACTTCGCGGAAGGCCGCGTAGAGCCCGTCGGGCGGCGAGGTGAAGCCGCCGACGCCCTGGACGGGTTCGGCGATCAGCGCGGCGACGTCGCGGGTGTGGCCCAGCAGATCTTCGAGGTCGGCGACGCAGGCCGCGATGAACTGACGGTCACTCAACTCCGCGTAGGGGCCCCGGGTGCGGACGCCGCCGTGCACGTACAGCGTCTGGAGCGGCGAGAGGCTGGTCGGGGACCAGGAGTGGTTGCCGGTGATGCCGACCGCGCTGAACGAGCGGCCGTGGTAGCTGTTGCGCATCGCCAGGATCTGGTTGGAGCCGCGGTGGGCGGTGGCGAGCAGCAGCGCGGTGTCGTTGGCCTCGGTGCCCGAGGTGGTGAAGAAGACGCGGGCGTCGGGGATGCCGGAGAGGGTGGCGATCCGCTCGGCGAGCTCCACCATCGGGCGGTTGAGGTAGAGCGTGGAGGAGTGGATGATCCGCCCGGCCTGCTCGGCGACGGCCTTGGTGACCTCGGGCAGGGCGTGCGCGGTCATGGTGGTGAGGATGCCGCCGAAGAAGTCGAGGTAGCGGTTGCCCGCGGAGTCCCAGACGTGCCGGCCCTCGCCGTGGGTGATCTCGATGGGGTGGCGGTAGTAGAGCGCCAGCCACTCGGGCAGGACCGCTCGGTGCCGGTCGAAGAGAGCGGTCACGGCTGCACCAGCCCCTGGTAGGCGTCCGGGCGCCGGTCGCGGTAGAACGCCCACTGCTGGCGCACCTCGTCGATGAGGCCGAAGTCGAGGTCGCGGACCAGGAGTTCCTCCTCCTTGTCACTGGCGACCTCGCCGACGAACTGGCCGCGCGGGTCCACGAAGTAGCTGGTGCCGTAGAAGTCGTTGTCGCCGTACTCCTCGCGGCCGACGCGGTTGATGGCGGCGACGAAGTACTCGTTGGCGACGGCCGAGGCGGGCTGTTCCAGCTGCCAGAGGTGGGCCGAAAGACCGCGCGAGGTGGCGGACGGGTTGTAGACGAGCTGGGCGCCGCCCAGTCCCAACTGCCGCCAGCCTTCCGGGAAGTGACGGTCGTAACAGATGTAGACGCCGACTTTGCCCACGGCGGTGTCGAAGACCGGCCATCCCAGGTTGCCCGGTTTGAAGTAGTACTTCTCCCAGAAACCCTTCACCTGGGGGATGTGGTGCTTGCGGTACTTGCCGAGATAGCTGCCGTCGGCGTCGATGACGGCCGCGGTGTTGTAGTAGAAGCCGGAGCCCTCGATCTCGAAGACGGGGACGACGACCACCATCCCGGTCTCGCGCGCGAGCTCCCGCATCCGCCGCACGGTCGGCCCGTCCGGCACCGGCTCCGCCCACCGGTAGTGCTCGGCCTCCTGCACCTGGCAGAAGTACGGGGCGTTGAAGACCTCCTGGAATCCAATGATCTTCGCCCCCTGCCGGGCGGCCTCACGGGCGTGTTCCTCATGTTTGGCGATCATGGATTCGGTATCGCCGGTCCAGGTGGCCTGGACCAGTGCGGCGCGGACGACATCGGCCATGAGCTGCTCCTTAAACGGGCCGTCAGCCAGGCATCCACACGCGTAGACCGCGTGTGGATGAGACCGTAAAGCCCGTCACGCACCGTGGCAAGACCATCGCCGTCACGCCACGAAGTCGATCACATTTCCCGCGGTACGGGGGCGGGCAGCCGGGCCCAGGCGCCGCGCCGGGCGTGCCGGAGCAGCACCGGGTCCGTGCCGACGACCACCGGGTGGCCGACCTCGGCGAGCAGCGGGAGGTCCGCCGCCTCGTCCGCGTACGCGTAGCAGTCGGCCGCCCGCAGCGCGCGCTCGCGCAGCAGGGCGCGGGCCGCGTACCCCTTGCCCTGGCCGCGCATCGGCGCGCCCGGGCGCGCGCAGAGCACGGCGTCGGCGCGCAGTTCACGGGCGAGCGCGGTGACCGCCTCGGCCGGTGACGGCGTCACCAGCACCAGCAGGTGTCCCCGGGCGGCGTGTTCGTGCAGGGCGGCGAGGACCGGGGCGTGCCAGAGCCGGCCCAGCGGGGGCCCCGGCCCGTCCGCGTCGAGCGCGGGCGCCGCGAGGAGCGTGCCCTCGACGTCGAAGAACGCGGCGGCCGTGACCGGCCCCGGTCTGCCCGGGCCGGGGCTGTCCGGGCCGGGGCTGTCCGGGCCGGGACTGTCCGAGGCCGGTCCACCCGAGGCCGGTCCGTATATGTGCGAGTCCATGTCCATTGCTACGGACCCTGCCCAGCCGTGACCTCACCTCAATCCCGGAATTTCAACGTTCTGTTGCAATTCTGGCCACCCGGAAGGCGTGCACGACGTCTCGTCGCCGCCCCTCGGAGACCTCACCGGCCGCCGCGAGCAGCAGCGGCGCGAGCTTGCGGGGCGCGTACGCCGCCAGTTGCGCCGCGTCCTCCGGCGTACGGGCCCGGACGAACGCGCTCACCAGGGCGTCCGCCTCCGGCCGCCGCCCGGCGTCACCGAGAGCGAGCACCGCGTCCGCGATCTGCCCGGCGGGGCGCGCCACGCCCTGGCGCAGCAGCCGGTGCGCGTCCGCGCTGTGCCCGGCGGCGGCGAGCGCCCCGGCCGCCGCGGCCAGCCGCTCGGGCGGCAGCGAGGCCGCCTCCCACAGCAGGGTGGCCCAGTCGGCGGCGAGTCCGGACCGGTGCAGTTCGACGGCGAAGACGGACAGGTGCGCGGCGGGCCCGGCCGCCGCCTCGCACAGCACGGCGTGCGCCTCGCCGGTACGGCGCTGGGCGCGCAGCCGGACGAGCGCGGCCACCGTCTCGCGGACCTCCCGCTGCGCCTCGTCGCCGTCCGGCGCGGTGGCGCCCGGTCCGGCGCCCGCCCGCTCCCGGCCCTTGCGCTCCCGGCCACCGCGCGACTCGGCCCGGCCCCGGGCGTGTTCGGGGCCGCCGAACCGGGCCCCGGTGGGCGCGGTCGCGGCGACCGGCGGCACTAACCGCCCCGGTTCCCCGGCCGCCGGGCCGTCCGCGAGCCCGGCGGAGCGGGCGCCGCGCGCGGTGCGGCGCGCGGGCGGCACCGGCACCGGAACGCGCGGCGCGGACCGCTGGGCCACCGCCTCCCGGCCGTCGCCCGCCCGGCCCGGCCGCGCCACGGCCCGCTCGCTGAACCAGCCCTTGGGCACCTCGGGGCCCAACGCGCTGATCCGGGCGCGCAGTTCGGCGCAGCGGGCGGTGGCCCGGGCCAGGTCGTCCTGGATCCACGGCAGCTCGCGCGGCGCCGCGCCCGGCAGCCGGTCGGCCGCGTGCGCCTGCTCGCGCAGCATCACGGTGAGCCGCTCGCGCAGGGCCTCACGGCCGCCGGGCCGGGTGTCGTGGACCGCCGCGGCGGCGGTGTGCAGGGCGCGCGCCCGTACCGTCTCCCGCCCCACCGCTTCGGCGCCGTGCGTCGGCACGAGGTCCTGGAGCAGCGATTCGACGACGTCCCACGGCGGGATCTCGCTGCCGTCGAAACAGGCCGCCATGCCGTCGGGATCGCGCTGCCAGAAGACCCCGTACCAGCCGTCGTACCGGTCGAGCAGAGCCGCCATCCGGCCCATGTACTGGACGAAAACCCCGATGTCCACCGGGAGTTGATTGACCGTCATCCCACTCGCCCCCCAAGCGCTGACCGAACCCTAACGGTCCGTCGGGCATTCGATACCCGCCGTATTGCGCCCGTGTTACACCGAGGTCTTCGGCTCAATACCGCTGTATGACGGCGCGCCGAACGGCGTGGTGACGGCAGAAGTCGCGCGCCCCCCGGCGGCGCCCCCCGGCCCCGGGTGCGCGGGCCGGGGCCCGGTGGGGTCAGCGGGTGACGGGGCGGCCCGGGTTGCCCGCGTGCGTCAGCGTCTCCCAGGCCACGAACAGGTCGTCCGTGCCGGCCGGGCGCTGCCGCTCGGCCAGCCGTTCGGTCAGCGGCAACTTCAGGTGCATGCGGTTGCGCAGGTGGTTGAGGCCGACCTCGACGTCGGGGCCCATGGTGCGCTCGACCTTGCCGCCGCACAGCCAGGGCGGCGCGGCCTCGCCCAGCTGGTAGCGGGCGTGGAACTCCAGGGCGGCCCGCAGCCGCTCGGCCGACGGCCCGTACAGGTCCACGCCCTGCTGCCAGGCGGTCTCGGCGATGTGCGAGGAGGCGGCCAGCGAGTAGCCGATGTGCATGAAGTTGCGGCAGGTCTCCTGGCCGAGGCCGTCGGCGTAGACGCGCTGGCCGAACCAGTAGGTGGCCAGCTTCTCCGGGGTGTTCATGCTCCCGCCGGGCGGCACCTTGGGGAGGCTGCCGTCGGCGCGCAGGTAGAAGTACGCGGGGACCCGGGCGCGGTAGCGCTCCAGCGAGGCGTTGAAGAGGTCGCGGTCCTCCAGGAACACCGCGATGCCGATGGTCGCGTCGGTCATCGCCAGCTCCCAGTTCCCGTTGTAGTCGGGGACCTTGGCCGTCACGGCGGGCAGATACGCCTTGCGCAGCATCCATTTGAACCGCTGGACCGCCGCGCTCCCCCAGCCGGGGTAGCTCGCGTGCACGATGTCGGCGGCGCGCGCCCAGGAGGACCCGGCCCAGGCGGTCTGCAGCCCGGCGTTGCCCTCGGTGTGCTCCTTCATCACCTTCGACCAGCCGTCCATGATCGCGACGGCCTTCCTGGCGTGCGCCTCGTTGCCGTTGACCGTCCACAGCAGGGCCTGGGTGTAGGCGGCGAGGGCGTCCTCCCGCTCCGACAGACAGGCGGGCGGCCCGGCGTTGGGCGGACAGGGCACGGTCTCGGCGGGGTGCGGGACGTAGTCGAGCGAGCCGTAGCGGCTGGTGCGCATCTTCTCGTACGCCGAGTGCCAGGGCTCCTGGGCGGCCCGCACCCGGGCCCGTACGGTGTCGAGCTGGCTGCGGCCCACCACCACCCCGGGGTGGTGGAAGGTGACCACCGCCTCCTGGTCGGCCTCGGAGGCGGAGACCCGGGACGCGGGGGCACAGGCGGCGAGCACCAGCGCGGCGCCGACGGCGAACGCACCGGCCCGCCGGAGATACGGCCTCGTCGAGGAGGCGGACGGCTTGACCACACCCCCACGGTGCCGCGCCCGCCCCGGCCCCGCAGATTCTGTTGCGCCGACCGGGCACGGCCGCCGCCGCCCCGTGCCCGGGGAGCCCGTGCCCCGCTCAGGCGGGCAGCAGCGCGCAGTGCCCGGCGACCTCGTCCAGCGAGAGCCCCAGCACCCCGGCCAGCGCGGCCACGGTGAAGAACGCGGGGGTCGGCGCCCGTCCGGTCTCGATCTTGCGCAGCGTCTCGGCCGAGAGCCCCGCCGCCGCGGCGACCTCGGTCATGCTGCGCCCGTCCCGCGCGGTCCGCAGCAACCGGCCCAGCCGTTCGCCGCGCTCGCGCTCTTCGGGGGTGAGAGGGGTGCGGACCATGCCCCGAGTCTAGGCCCTGTCCGCCGGAACGGGTCGGCCGCGGTGCGGGCCGGGGGTACGGGGGTGTGGGGGCCGGGGGTGTGGGGGCCGGGGATGCGAGGTCCACGGGGGCCGGGGTCCGGGACCGGGGGCCGCCGTCGGGCCGTACCCACGACGGCGCGGCGGCCACCACCCCGTACCGCTCCTCACTCCTCGGCGCCCTCCATCCCCCACCCCGGCACCTGGAAGCGCGGGGTGACGTCGCGGCGGTGGACCTCGCCGCCGCACGCGCGGCACATGACGGCCGGGTCGAGGTCGGCGCCGCAGGAGTGCCGCCACACCGTGGGCGCCACCTCGGCCAGATGGCGGTCGCCCCAGTTCATCAGCATCAGCAGGACCGGCCGCAGCTCCTGCCCGGCCGCGGTGGCGCGGTACTCGTACCGCACCGGGCGCTCCTGGTAGGGGACCCTGCGCAGCACCCCCGCCTCCACGAGCCGCCGCAGCCGGGCGGTGAGGATGTCGCGGGGCGCCCCCACGTTGCGGGCGATCGCGTCGAAGCGGTGGACGCCGAAGAAGACCTCGCGCAGCACCAGGAGGGCGTACTTCTCCCCCACCACCGCCAGCGCGTCGGCGATCGAGCAGGGCCGGGCGTTCTTCCGCGACGTCGTCATGGACCCACGGTAGGCCAGGAACAGCAGTGCATTGGAATTTCCAACTCACGAAGTTATGGTGAGTCCAGTTTTCCAACTTACTCAGTGGTAGCCCCCCGGGGAGACCGGGCGGAGACGAGGAGCACGCCATGCGCGACGCCGTGATCGTGGAAGCCGTCCGTACGCCGATCGGGAAGGGCAAGCCCGGCGGAGCGCTCGCCGGGACGCACCCCGTGGAGCTCCTCGCCCACACCCTGCGCGCCCTCGTCGAGCGCAGCGGCGTCGACCCGGCGCTGATCGACGACGTGATCGGCGGCACCGTCGACCAGGTGGGCGAGCAGGCGATGAACACCACGCGGTACGCCTGGCTCTCCGCCGGGTTCCCCGACAGCGTCCCGGCGACCACCGTGGACCGCCAGTGCGGCTCCTCGCAGCAGGCCGTGCACTTCGCCGCGCAGGGCGTCATCTCGGGGGCGTACGACCTGGTGGTGGCGTGCGGGGTGGAGTCGATGAGCCGGGTGCCGATGTGGTCCAACGTGCCCGCCGGGGCGGATCCGTTCGGCCCGGGGGTCGCCGCCCGCTTCCCCGGGGGCCTGGTCCCGCAGGGCATCAGCGCCGAGCTGATCGCGGCGAAGTGGTCGATCGGCCGGGCCCGGATGGACGAGTTCGCCGCCGCCTCGCACCACAGGGCCGCGGCGGCCTGGGACGCCGGGCTCTTCGACGCGGAGACCGCGCCGCTTGCGGGGCTGCGCCGGGACGAGTCCATACGTCCGGCCACCACGCCGGAGGTCCTCGCCGGGCTGCGGCCGGCCTTCGAGGACCCGGGGTTCGCCGAGCGGTTCCCGCAGATCGACTGGTCGGTGACGGCCGGCAACAGCAGCCCCGTCAACGACGGGGCCTCCGCCGTGCTGATCACCTCCAGCGAGACGGCCGCCCGGCTCGGGCTGCGCCCGCTCGCCCGGCTGCACGGCTTCGCCGTCACCGGCTCCGACCCGGTGCTGATGCTCACCGGCGTGGTCCCGGCCACCGAGAAGGTGCTGCGCGGGTCGGGTCTGACCCTGTCGGACATCGATCTGTTCGAGGTCAACGAGGCGTTCGCGAGCGTGGTGCTGGCGTGGCAGCAGGAGACCGGGGCCGACCTCGCCAAGGTGAACGCTCACGGCGGCGCGATCGCGCTCGGCCACCCCCTGGGCGCCAGCGGCACCCGGCTGATGACCACGCTGGTGCACGCGATGCGGGCGCGCGGGGCGCGCTACGGCCTGCAGACCATGTGCGAGGCGGGCGGCCTGGCCAACGCCACCGTCCTGGAAGCCCTCTGACCGGCCACGACCACGGACGGCCGGACCGCGGCCACGGCCCGGCGCACCCCCGGGGCGGTATAGTAATTGCCACCGGACCGGTATAGTAATTGGAATGGTAGAGATCAAGACCGACACACAGATGGACGCGATGCGCGAGGCCGGGCGGGTGGTCGCCCGCGCGCTCGCGGCGGCGCGGGACACGGCGGCCGTGGGGGTCAGCCTGCTCGACCTCGACCGGGCGGCGCACGAGGTGCTGCGCGCGGCGGGGGCCTCCTCGCCGTTCCTCGGCTACCACCCGGAGTTCGCCCCGACCCCGTTCCCGGCCGTCGCCTGCGTCTCCGTCAACGACGCCATCGTGCACGGCGTCCCCGACGGCTACCGGCTGCGCGACGGCGACCTGGTCAGCGTGGACTTCGGCGCGGTCCTGGACGGCTGGGTGGGCGACTCGGCGATCAGCTTCACGGTCGGCCGGGCCCGCCCCGAGGACGTCCGGCTGATCTCCACGGCGTACGAGGCGCTGGAGGCGGGCATCGCGGCGGCCGTGGTGGGCAACCGCGTCGGCGACATCGCGCACGCGATCGGCTCGGTCTGCCGGGGCGCGGGCTACGGCATCCCCGACGGCTTCGGCGGGCACGGCGTGGGGCGCCGGATGCACGAGGACCCGGGCGTCCCCAACGAGGGGCGGCCGGGCCGGGGCATGAAGCTGCGGCACGGCATGGTGCTCGCCATCGAACCGATGCTGATCGCGGACGGGACCGACGACTACTACCCGGCTCCGGACGGCTGGACCCTGCGCACGGTGACCGGCACCCGGGCCGCGCACACCGAGCACACGGTGGCCGTCACGGACTCCGGACCGCGCGTCCTGACCATGGTCTGAACCGGACCCGGACGGGCCCCGCCCGGCGGCGCTCCACCGAAGCCGGATGGCCCAAACCGGATGCCCGGTTCGGGCCATCGGCGAGCGCCCCGGGCGGCCTCACGCTGGCTGGTCCGTACCTGTCCCGGAACGTGACCTTCTGCTGCCATGTACGTGCCAACCCCCCACAGGAGAACGGGCTGGCGACATGACCGAAGGGAGCGTCATGTTCAACGCACTGGCGATCGGCGGCGCCGCCGCCGTCCTGCTGGCGGCCCCGCTCAGCACGGCCCAGCACCCGGGCGGCTGGGGCACCCCGCCGCCCGACAAGATCGTGATCGACCTCGTCACCGTCAACGGCTCGGGCTGCCCGGCCGGCACGGCGGCCGTCGCGGTCTCGCCCGACAACACCGCGTTCACCGTCACGTACAGCAGCTATCTGGCGCAGGTCGGCAAGGGCTCCTCGCCCACCGACTTCAGGAAGAACTGCCAGCTGGCCCTGAACGTGCACGTCCCGCAGGGCTTCACCTACGCCATCGCCTCGGCCGACTACCGCGGCTTCGCCCATCTGGAGAAGGGCGCCACCGCGCAGGAGCGGGCGAACTACTACTTCCAGGGCATGTCCCAGACGGCCTACGTCACCCACCCCTTCAAGGGGCCGTTCGACGACGACTGGCAGACCAATGACACCACGGACGTGTCCGCCCTCGTCTACAAGCCGTGCGGCGAGGAGCGCTATCTGAACATCAACACCGAGCTGCGGGCGGGCGCCGGGACCTCCGACCCCGTCAACACCACCAGCTTCATCACGATGGACTCCACCGACGCCAGCATCACCACCGTCTACCACTTCTCATGGAAGGAGTGCCCCGCCGCGGTGACGCACCCATAGGGGTGCGCGCGGGCCGTCCACCCCGGTGGGCGGCCCGTACCGCCGCGGCCGTCAGTTCTCGGCGAGGAAGCGCCGGGCGAGCCGGTCACCGAGGGCCACCGCCTGCTGGTGGCTCTCGATCGGCTTGGCCTGCGAGTCCTTGAACAGGATGTAGGTGACCCCGGACGCGGCGCCGCCGGACACGGGGTCGGGGTTCATCCCCAGCGCCTTGGCGGTGGCGTAGGACGCCTCGCCGATGACCTTCGAGGGGCCGGTGTCCCCGACCACCGCGTACTCCACCCGGTCCCGGTAGATCACGGCGGCCACCCCGCCGCCCCTGATCCCGGCCGCGCCGTAGTTCCAGAGCGAACTCGCACCGGGCACCACCACGTACGAGAGCTCCTCGGCGCTCAGCGGCCTGCCGTCGGACTGGTGGAAGGCGGTGTCGTTCTGGAACCAGGGGTCGGTGGCGCGGTTGCAGACGGCGCCCGGCCGGCCGTCGCAGTCGATGTCCAGGTCCGCCTTCCAGAACACGGCCCCGTTCTTGCCGCACACCGGCACGGTCGCGGCGCTGTCGCGGTCGGTCCGGTACTTGCCCCGGGAGACCTGGTCGCACCCCTTCACCCGGGCCAGCAGGTCGGCGGCGGCGACCGGGCCGGTGTCCGTGCCGGAGGGGCCGTCGGCGGCGCGGGCCGCGGGCGGGACCGCCGCCGCGAGCAGGGCGGCACCGCAGGCGGCGGCAAGGGCGAGCTTTCGCGTGGGCACGTGGGGGTTCCTTCGGTGGGGGACGGGTCCGGCCTGACCGGAACAATCTGTCCCCGCCGCTCCGGGCGCCTCAACTTGAACTGCACCGAACGGGCGCGGCCCCCGTCCCGGTGGGGACGGGGGCCGCGCCGCACTTCACCCGCCCGGCGGACGGGTCCTGACGGAGGGTCACCCGGCCGGGTGCACCACCATCGCCGAACCGCCGCCGCGCCGCACCTTCTCGGCCGCCGCGACCCAGCGGCCGTCGGCGAGCCGCTCCACGCCGGTGGCCGCGCCGATCTCCGGGTTGAGCGTGAACGCCTGCCCCAGCGCCTGGAGTTGGGCCTTCAAGGGGCTGTTGTTGTAGAGCGCGGGCTCCAGCTCGGTGGCCGCCGCGTTGCGCTGGCTGGCCCGCGGCGCCGCGATCGCGTCGACCAGCGGCATTCCCCGGTCGAGCCGGTTGACCAGCGACTGCAGGACCGTGGTGATGATGGTCGCGCCGCCCGGCGAGCCGAGCGCCAGCACCGGCCTGCCGTGCCCGTCGAGGACGATCGTCGGCGACATGGACGAGCGGGGCCGCTTGCCCGGGCCCGGCAGGTTCGGGTCGTGGACGGCCGGACTGGCCGGGGCGAAGGAGAAGTCTGTGAGCTCGTTGTTGAGCAGGAAGCCCCGGCCGGGCACGGTGATGCCGCTGCCGCCGGTCTGCTCGATGGTCAGCGTGTAGGAGACGATGTTCCCCCACTTGTCCGCGACCGTCAGATGCGTGGTGTTCTCGCCCTCGTACGTGGTGGGCGCCGCCTTGCCGGACGTGGCGCAGGCCGCCGGATGGCGCGGGTCGCCGGGCGCGAGCGGGCTGGTCAGCGCCTTGGTGTCGCTGATCAGGCAGGCCCGGGAGTCCGCGAAGCGCTGGGAGAGCAGCCCCTTGGTGGGCACGTCCTCGAAGGCCGGGTCGCCCACCCAGCGCCCCCGGTCCGCGAACGCGACGCGGCTCGCCTCGATGTAGCGGTGCAGGTACTGGGCCTCGGTCGCCTTCGACAGATCGGTGCGCTCCAGGATGTTGAGCGCCTCCCCGACCGTGGTGCCGCCCGAGGAGGAGGGCGCCATGCCGTAGACGTCCAGGCCCCGGTAGCCCACCTTGGTCGGCGCCTGGCGCTCGACCCCGTACGCCGACAGGTCCCGGGCGGTGAGGTCGCCGGGGCGGGCGTTGCGCGGGGAGCCCGCCGCGAGCGGGGGCTTGCGGACGGTCCGCACGATGTCGCGGCCGATGTCCCCCCGGTAGAGCGCGCCGATGCCCTTGCGCCCCAACTCCTCGTAGGTGCGCGCCAGATCGGGGTTCTTGAGCGTGGAGCCGACGGCCGGGGGCTGCCCGCCCGGCAGGAACAGCTTGGCCGTGTCCGGGAAGTCGGCGAATCTCGCCTGGTTGTCGGCGGTCTGCTGGCGGAAGGTGGCGTCGACGGTGAAGCCGTCGCGCGCGATCTTCTCTGCGGGCTTCAGCAGCTTGCCGAGCGGCCTGGTGCCCCAGGTGCGCAGCGCCGCGTCCCAGGTGCCCGCGGTGCCGGGGGTGCCCACGCTGAGCCCGCTGGTCACCGCGTCCGCGAACGGCAGCGGCTTGCCGTTCTCCAGGAACAGCGACGAGGTCGCCGACGCCGGGGCCGTCTCGCGCCCGTCGATCGTGTGCACCGTACGGGACTTGGCGTCGTAGTAGACGAAGTACCCGCCGCCGCCGATGCCCGAGGAGTACGGCTCGGTGACGCCGAGCGCGGCGGCCGTGGCGACCGCCGCGTCCACCGCGTTGCCGCCGTGGCGCAGCACCTCGATCCCGGCGGCGGTGGCGTCCGCGTCGACGCTGGCCACCGCTCCCCCGTACCCCACCGCCTCCGGGGACTTGGCCGGCGGGGACGCGGCGGCCGGGGGCGCGGCGGATGGCGGTGCGGCGGCGACCGAGGCCAGCACGGCCCCGGCGACGGCCAGGAGCGAGAGACTGCGGACGGCTGGGCGAGGCATGCGTACCTCCTGGGGGCGAATGTCCGCGCAGCGTAACGCCGTCGCGCCCACCGCGTCAGGAGCGCCTCGGGACGGCCCCGGCACCGCCTCGAACAGCGGCCCGGACTCCCGCTAGCATGCGCGCCCATGAACGACGACGTGCGCAACATCGTGCTGGGAGTGGTCGCCGCGGGCATCAGCGCCACCCTGGGCTGGCTCACCCGCACCTATCTCTGGCGGCGCGGACTCCGGCGCAAGCAGGCGTTCTTCGGGCTGCCGACGCACTCGGAGTGCCTGCTCGTCGTCAACCGGGACGCGGGGGCCGAGGGCGCGGTGCACCGCTTCGACGTGTTCGCGCTGCTCGAACTCGCCTCGCTCATCAAGGACTGCGGGGCGCACGCGCGCATCGCCCAGCACGACGCGACCCAGCAGGGCTTCGGGGTGCGCACCGAATTCTGCCTGGGCGGCCCCTACTCGAACCGCCGTATGGCCGCCCATCTCTCCGCCCTGCTGCCGGGCGTCAGCATGAACGTGGACTCCGAACCCGTGGCGGACCGGGGCGCGTTCACCATCGGCGGCGAGCGGTACCTGGTGGAGGGCGGGGTCGTCGAGTACGTGATACTCGCGCGGGTCACCGCCGGTCAGGGGCAGCGGCCCGTGTTCCTCTTCTGCGGCCAGCGCGCCATCACCAACCAGGCGGCCACCCGCTACCTCGCCCGCAACCACGAGAAGCTGGCCCGCAAGCACGGCGACGGCACCTTCTGCCTGCTCCTGAAGGTCGTCAACTCCCTCGCCTACGGGCCGGACGTGGTGGAGGTCGTCGCCGACGTCACCCGCGCGGCCCTCGCGGCCCCGACAGCTCCAGCGGCAGCGACTTGATCCCGTTGACGAAGTTGGAGACCAGCCGGCGCGGCGGCCCGGCGAGCGCGTAGGGCCCCAGCAGCCGCAGCGCCTCCTCGTGCAGGACGCGCAGTTGGAGCCGGGCGAAGTGGGCGCCGAGGCAGACGTGCGGGCCGTCGCCGAAGGAGACGTGCGGATTGGGGGTGCGGGCCAGGTCGAGGCGGTGCGGGCGGCTGAAGACGCGCTCGTCGTGGTTGGCCGAGGCGTGGCAGACGACGACCTTGTCGCCCGCCCGGATGCGCTGCCCGGCGAGCTCGGTGTCCCGTACGGCGGTGCGCCGGAAGGTGAGCACGGGCGGATGCCACCGCAGCAGCTCCTCGACCGCGCTCTCGACGCCCGCCCCGCCCGTGCGCAGCAGCCGCTGCGCGTCCGGGTCCTCGGCCAGCGCCAGGAAACCGCCGGGCGCCGCGCTGCGCACGGTGTCGTTGCCCGCCACGGTCAGCAGGAAGAAGAACATCTCCAGTTCGGGGTCGCCGAGCCCGCCGTGGGCCAGCGCGGTCATCACGTCGTCGGCGGGCTCGCGCCGCTTGTGCGCGGCCAGGTCGTGCGCGTACGCGAACATCTCCCGCAGCATCGCGGGCGAGCGCGGGTTCACCGGCCGCCCGTCCGGCCCCAGGACCGGCGGCTCGTCCGGGTCCTGGTAGCCGATGACCCGCTCGGTCCACTCCAGGAGCAGCCCCCGGTCGCTCCGGGGCACCCCGAGCAGATCGGCGAGGTTGAGCAGGGCGTAGTCGTCGGTGACCTCGGTGACCAGGTCGAGGACCCCGCCCTCGGCGCCGTCCCGGGCCGCGCCCAGGAGCGTGCGCGCCCGGGTCCGCACCGCCTGCGCGAACCGGTCGGTGCGGCGGGGCGTGAAGGCGCGGCTGACCAGGCGGCGCAGTCTGCCGTGGTCGTGGCCGCCGCCGCCCGCACCGGCCGGGTCCTGGTTGAGCATCATGCGGCGGATGAAGGGCAGGTCGTCCGGGTCCGGGTCGCGGATCTGGGTGGCGCCGAGCGCGGAGGAGTAGGCGCCCGGGTCCTTGAGCACCCGTACCACGTCGGCGTGCCGGGTCACCGCCCAGAAGCCGGGGCCGGCCGGCCAGCCGAGCACCTCGTACTCCTCCTGCCAGGCCACCGGGTGCCGGTCGCGCAGCTCCCGGTAGTCGTCGTGGGGCGGCCCGGCGGCGTACCGGCGCGGGTCGAAGACGTCCGGCAGATCACTCATCGCACCACGGTGACGGCTGCCTCGGGTCCCCGGCAAGACCGCCCCGGGTCCTCACGCGGGTGGGGTCAGAAGGGGCACTGCTCGGGGCCGTGCGTGGTGTCGGTGCCCTGGACCGTCACCAGGATCCGTCCGCCGCGCTGGGCCGCGTGGGCCGCCGTGCACACCAGCTGCCGGCGCGCGAGGGCGGAGAAGTCGCGCACGGCGCGCGGGATCACGACGCGGATCTCGTCGCCGTTGGTGTTGACGACGATCGACCCGTAGTAGTTGGGCAGTTCGGTGGTCAGCCCCGCGGCCCGCTCGCTGTCGGTGGGGCCCTTCAGGAGCAGCAGGAGCGCGTTGCCGGGCGCCGCGCGGGTCACTCCGGGGCGGACGACGGGGAGCAGCCCGGCCGGGCCCTTGAGGTAGAGCGTGGTGCTGTCGCTGTCGGACGGGACCACCTTGGCGGTCGCGGCGTCGCCCACCTCGACGACGCCGGACGCCTGGATGCCGCACCCGGTCGCCAGGAGCAGCGCGGACAGCACCAGCGCGGTGGCGCGGCTCCCCCTCACGAGCGGTCCTCCCCGCCCGGCTGTCGCAGCGGCAGCTCCACGGTGAACACCGCGCCGCCCTCGGGGCGGTTGGCGGCCCGGACCGTGCCGCCGTGCAGCCGCACGTTCTCCAGGGTGATGGCGAGTCCGAGGCCGCTGCCCGCCGAGCGGGTACGGGCCGCGTCGGCCTTGAAGAAGCGGTCGAAGATGTGCGGCAGGACGGCCGGGGCGATCCCGGGCCCGCCGTCGTGGACCTCGGTGACCACCCGGACGCCCTCGGCCCGCTCCTCGGCGCGCAGCGTGATCCGCACGGGGGCGCCGCCGTGCCGCAGCGCGTTGCCGACGAGGTTGGCGACGACGATGTCGAAGCGCCGGGGGTCGAGCATCGCCCGGATGCCGACGGGGAGTTCGACGGCGACCTGCTCCTCCCAGCGCCTGCGCTGGAGGGTCTTGGCGATGGTTTCGGCGACGTCCACCTCGTCGAGGTTGAGCTCGGCGGCCCGCGCGTCGAAGCGGGAGATCTCCATCAGGTCCTCGACGAGGGTGGCGAGCTTGCCGGTCTCGGCGGAGACCAGCCGTACGGCGGCGGCCGTGTCGGGGTCGAGCCGGTCGGCGTCCTCGTCGAGGACCTCGGTGACGGCGAGCATCCCGGCCAGCGGGGTGCGCAGCTCGTGCGAGACGTCGGCGGCGAACCGGCGTGCCCTGGCCTCGGCCTTCTGGAGCTCCTCCACGGACCGTTCGAGCGCCTCGGCCGACTCGTTGAACGTCCAGGCCAGATCGGCCAGTTCGTCGGAGCCCTTCACCTCGATCCGGGTGTCGAGGCGGCCCTTGCCCATGCTGCTCGCGGCCCGCCGCAGATCGCGCACCGGCCGCAGCACGCTGCGCGCGGCGAGCAGCGCGGGCACCAGGGCGACGGCGAGCGCGGGCAGCGCGCCGTCCCGGGCGGCGCTGACCATGGCCTTGACGTTGTCGTCCTCGGTGGTGAGCGGCATCACCGCGTAGACCATGATGCCGGTGGGCTGCTCCCGGCGCGGGTCGTCGGAGCCGATCAGCACCGGCATGCCGATGGTCAGCCAGGGCTGGCCGTCCTTGACCACCCGCTGGAAGGAGCCGTGCGGATTGGTCCCGGCGCGCCCGCGCAGCTCCTGGGTGACGACGGTGGAGGTGGTCGCCATGACGTTGGAGGCGCGCAGGCTGCCGTACTCGGCGAAGACGGTCCAGGGGTGCGGCTTGCCCTGGCGGGCCAGGACCGTGCAGAGCTCGTGGAGCGAGGTGCGGGTCATCGGCAGCGTGACGGTCTGGGCGCCGATCTGGTCGCGCAGCTGGGCGACGGCGGTGTCCTGGGCCTGCTGGAGGATGGCCGAGCGGGCCTCCTGGTAGATCAGGGTGGCGGTGGTCCCGGCGGCGATCACGGCGACCAGCAGGAACGCGGCGATCAGCCGGGCACGCAGGCCGAGCCGGCGGACCCGCTTCAGCGCGCGGATCACCGCAGCGGGCCGAAGCGGTAGCCGAAGCCGCGGACGGTCTGGATGTAGCGGGGGCTGCCCGGCACGTCCTCGATCTTGTGCCGCAGCCGCCGTACGCAGGCGTCGACCAGCCGCGCGTCCCCGTGGTAGCTGTGCTCCCACACCGACTCCAGGAGCTGCTGGCGGCTGAAGACCTGCTCGGGCGAGGCCGCCAGGTGCAGCAGCAGCTTCAGCTCGGAGGGGGCCAGCGGCAGCCGCTCGCCGGACTTGGCGGCGGTCAGACCGGCCCGGTCCAGGGCCAGTTCGCCGTGGAACTCCAGGCCGGGCCGCCCGCCGGGATCGGCGAGGCGGCGCAGGACGGCCCGGATGCGGGCCTCGATGACCTCGGTGCGGGCGGGCTTGACGATGTAGTCGTCGGCGCCCGCCTCCAGGCCGATGACCACGTCGAAGTCGTCGCCGCGCGCGGTGAGCATGATGATGGGCAGCTGGCTGGTCTCGCGTATCCGGCGGCAGACCTGGACGCCGTTGATGCCGGGCAGCATCAGATCGAGCAGCACCAGTTCGGGCTGGAACGCCTTGAGCTCGGCGAGGCCCGCCTCGCCGCTCTCGGCCGCCCGCACCTCGTGGCCGCGCCTGCGCAGCCCGAGCTCGACCCCTTCCCGTACGGAGGGGTCGTCCTCGATGAGCAGCACGCGTGGCATGAGCGTCAGTATCCCAGCAGTCTCGGAGGTCTCGGATGTCACAAAGGTCTCAGCGGGATCAGTGGTCCCACTGATCCCGGAAGCTCGGGCGGGCGGGGCCCGGGCCGGTCAGCGGCCCCGGCCGCCGCGCAGCTTGCCGAGCATGTCGTTGATGCCGTCCAGCCGCAGCGGGCGGGCCAGCAGGGCCAGCGCCACGAGCAGGACGGCGGCGCCCGCGCCGGTCGCCGCGAGGTCGCCGAGCCCGTCGGTGGCGCGGGCCGCCGCGTATCCGGCCAGCGCCGCCGGCACACAGCCGAGCAGCAGCCGCACATGGACGAGGAGCGACGGGGAGCGCAGCAGACCGGCGTTGCCGCCGAGCCTGCGGTTCAGGACGTACGCGGTGACGGCCCAGCCGGCGAAGAGCGCCAGCGAGTACGCCGCCGCCATCCCGGTCACCGCCCAGCGCGCGGGCAGCAGCACATAGGCGAACGCGGAGAACCCGGCGTTGCACGCGGCGATGACCAGGTTCAGCACGAACGGGGTGCGGGTGTCGCTCAGGGCGTAGAAGCCGCGCGAGAGCACGTACTGCCCGGAGAAGGCGATCAGGCCGGGCGCGAACGCCATCAGCATCCCGGCCATCACCTCGACGTCGCCGGGGCTGGTCCGGCCGTAGCCGAAGACCGCGCCCATCAGCCAGGGCGCCAGCGCGAACAGCGCGCACGCGGCCGGCACGATCATGGCGGCGCTGGTGCGCAGCCCGTACGAGAGGTCGCGCCGCACCCCCGCCGGGTCGTCCTCGGCCGCCGCCCGGCTCATCCTCGGCATCAGCGCGGTGAGCAGCGAGACGGTCACGATGCCGTGCGGGACGACCCACAGCATGTACGCGTTGGTGTAGGCGGTGTAGCCCGCGCCGCCCGCGACGTGCTGCTGCTGGGCGTGCTGTCCGGCGATGGTGGAGAGCCGGGTCACCACCCAGTACGCCAGCTGGTTGGTCAGGACGAGCAGCACCAGCCAGCCCGCCGAGCGCAGCGGGCGGGTGATGCCGCTGCCGCGCCAGTCGAAGCGCGGGCGCCAGCGGAACCGGGCCGCGCCCAGCGCCGGGATCAGGGCCAGCGCCTGGACGGCGATCCCGGCGGTGGTGCCCCAGCCCAGGACGCGGGTGTCGCCCGCGCTCAGCGTCGAGCCGGAGGTTCCGGCGGTCCACAGGTAGAGCCCGAACACGGCGATGACGACGAGGTTGTTGAGGACCGGGGTCCACATCATGGCGCCGAAGCGCCCCCGGGCGTTGAGCACCTGCCCGAAGAGGGTGAACAGGCCGTAGAAGAGGATCTGCGGCAGGCAGTAGCGGGCGAAGGCGACCGTGAGGTCGGCCTGGGCGCCGGTGTAGTCGGTGTACAGGCCGACGATCTTCGGCGCGGCGAGCACGGCGGCGGCGGTGAGGACGGTCAGGGCCGCGACGCAGGCGGTGAGCAGCCGGTCGGTGTACGCCTTGCCGCCGTCGGCGTGCTCCTTGGCGGCGCGGACCAGTTCGGGCACGAACACCGCGTTCAGGGTGCCGCCGATGAGCAGGGTGTAGAGGATGTTCGGCACGTTGTTGGCGACCGCGAAGCCGTCGCCGACGAGCCCGGTGCCCAGGGCCGCGGCCACCACCGCCGAGCGGACGAAGCCGGTGCCGCGGGAGACGAGCGAGCCGGCCGCCATCACCGCGCCGCTGCGGGCGACGGACGCCTTGGCCGCGTGCCGGGGGCCGGTGTGGACGGGGGCCGTCACCGGCGGGCCAGATATGCCTGGAAGGCGCGGTACAGCGCGTGGTTGGCGGTTCCCTGCATCGGTGTTTCCCACTCCCCCAGCGTCTCGACGACCTGACCGCCGGTGCCGAGCTTCCAGCGCAGCAGGCCGAACGGGCGGTCGTCCGGGTCAAGAGTGGAGGGTACCCCGCGCATGTCGTACACCTGTGCGCCCAGGGCGTGCGCGTCCAGCAGCATCTGCCACTGGAGGGCGTTGCTGGGCCGCACCTCGCGGCGGTGGTCGGCGGAGGCGCCGGTCTGGTACCAGACCCGGTCGCCGACGGTGATCATGGTGTGGGCGGCCAGCACCTCGCCCCGGTGGAGGGCGAGGTAGAGGCGCATCCGGCCGGGGTGCTCCTCGTTGAGGACCGCGTACTGGCGCTCGTAGTACGCCAGCGAGCGGCCGAGGCGGAAGCCGTCGCGCTCCTCGGTGATGCGCAGCAATCGATAGAATTCAGGCAGATCGGCCGCGCCGCCGATGACCACCTCGACGCCCGCCTTCTTAGCGGCGCGCACATTGCGGCGCCACTCCTGGTTGAGCCCGGACCACAGCTCGTCGGCGCTCCGCCCGGCCAGCGACACCTGGAAGACGTGGCGCGGCTGGGCGTCGGCGTCCCCGTCGTCGCCCCCGCAGCGCCGCCAGCCGCGCGAGCGCAGCCGGTCGGCGACGGCGGTGCCCAGCGGGTCGACCTCGCTCGCCAGCACGTCCCCGATCTGCCGGCCGGGGCCGGTCGCCGACTTCAGCAGGGGCGCGCTCCAGCGCCGGTAGGCGGGCGAGGGCCCGATGCGCACGGCGAAGGCGCCCGCCCGGCGCAGATGCCGCAGCAACGGCCCCAGCCAGCGGTCGATTTCCGGATCCGCCCAGTCCGCGACCGGGCCCTCGGGAAGATAGGCGAAGTATTTCCGGGTGCCCGGGAATTGCCGGTAGAGGACCAGCGCGGCGCCCGCCAATTCCCCCGAGTCCCGGTGCCAGCCCACCGTTTCCGACGACCACTGGTCCTTCACATCCGCCCAGGACGGCTGCTGCAGGAAGCTCACCCCGGACCGGGTCGCGAGGAAGGAGCGGTATTCGGCGAGGGAGAGACCGCGCAGCCGCAGGTCCTGGTCGCGGGCACCGGTCAGGAGAAGAGCGGTCACGTGTGTGGCCTCCCAAGTGCGCCCCGGCGTCGGTCTCCGGGGATGCACAGGATGCTCACAGCGGTCCATGACCGGGTGGCGCGGCAGATGTGACGGGAGTGTGACCGTTCCCCTGCGGTCCTCGTCACATGGGAATTCCCGAGATTCTCGGGGTTTTCCGCAACCTAGAGTCGGGTGAACCCACTCTCTCCTACGGAGAAGCATTGATACGGAGGTTTTCCAGTTGAGCCGCATACGCCGCCACATACCGCTCCGCCACCGCCCGGTCCGCCTTGCCGCGATCGCGGGCACCGCGGTCCTCGCCGCGGCTCTCACCGCCTGTTCGAGCGGCTCGGACGGCGGCTCGGGCGACGCCAAGGGCGGCGCCGCCATGAAGGGTGACAAGAAGGCGGAGATCACCGTCAATCTGACGGGGCAGCAGGCGAAGGCCGGTGAGCCCGTCAAGGTCTCGCTGGCCGCCGGGAAGCTGCAGCAGGTCACCGTGACCGACACCAAGGGCGGGCAGCTGGCCGGGAAGATCGGCGCCGACGGCCGCACCTGGACCTCGGACCGGGTGGCCGCGCCCGGCAGCAGCTACGCCGTCGAGGCGAAGGACGACAAGGGCTCCACCGCCAAGGCCGCGTTCGCGACCGCCGCGGCGGACAAGGTGAACAAGCTGACCCTGGTCCCCGGCAAGAACTCCACGGTCGGCGTCGCCCACCCGCTGTCGATCGTCTTCGACCACCCGGTCAAGAACAAGGCCGCGGTCGAGAAGCAGCTGAAGGTGACCACGTCCAACAACACCGAGGGCTCCTGGGGGTGGATGGAGGACTACTCGGGCAAGACGCGGGTCGACTGGCGCCCCAAGGAGTACTGGAAGAGCGGCACCAAGGTCACGCTCAACGCCGACCTGAACGGGATCGACTCCGGCAGCGGCTGGTTCGTGCGCGACTACGCGACCAATGTGACCATCGGCAAGAACCAGGTGGTCAAGGTCGACCTCGACAACCACCGCCTCAAGCTCTTCCGCGACGGCGCGCAGGTCAAGGACATCCCGATGTCCGCGGGCACGCCCGGCGGCGACAAGGCGTCCTGGCGCGGCAAGGCCGTCATGATGGCGAAGGAGGGCACGATCAACATGAACTCCGAGACGGTCGGCCTGGGCTCCGCCTACAACAAGATGGTCGACTACTCGATGCGGCTGACCTGGTCGGGCATGTACGCGCACGCCGCGCCCTGGAACGCCGAGTACTTCGGCAACACCAACCACAGCTCGGGCTGCATCGGCATGAGCGACACCAACGCCAAGTGGGTGTACGACACGGTGCAGGTCGGCGACCCGTTCGAGATCACCGGCGACGACGCCAAGGGCACCCAGGCGCTCAACAACGGCTTCGGCGAGTGGAACCTGAGCTGGCAGCAGTGGCAGCAGAAGAGCGCCCTGAACGGCGCCGCCGGCACCGCGAACGGCTGACGGTCCGTCCGGCCGCCGCCCGCGCGGCGGCGGTCGCGCCACCAAGGAGAGCGGGCCCCCGTCGTCACTGTACGACGGGGGCCCGCTCGGCCCCGGCGAGCTGGTCAGCAACGCCCCCTTCACCTTCCACGGCCGGACGGCGTCCGGCTCCGGTGGTGGACACCGTCGACCCGCTCCACATCGAGCACAACCCGGCCGGCGCGCAGCTGACCTTCTCCCCGCCCGCGTCAGACCCGTCGTATCTGACGGTCCCTCTCCGCGAGGAGTGATCACCGGCTGCTGCCGGACGGGCATGGGCCCTTGAGCTACTGCACTCCCGGCAGCAGCGTCCCTGGTTCGGCCGGGGCGACGTCCACGGCCTCCGTCTTGGGATTGCGCTTCTGTCTCCTGGCCATCCAGGTGGCGAACCAGGAGAGCAGCATGCACATCCCGATGTAGATCGGCGAGATCACCATCACCACGGGGATGAACGGCAAATCGTAGTCGAGATTCGATGCGATGAGCTTCCCCGCGTGCAGGAACTCCTCATAGGTGATCAGATAGCCCAGCGAGGTGTCCTTCAGCGCGACCACCAGCTGGCTGATGATGGTCGGCAGCATCGCCCGGACCCCCTGCGGGACCAGCACGTACGTCATGACCTGCGTCTTGCGCATCCCGAGCGAGAATGCCGCCTCCTTCTGGCCGCGTTCCACAGAGTTGACGCCGGAGCGGAACACCTCGGCGAGCACCGAGCCGTTGTAGAGCGTCAGACCGGCCACCAGCGCCGGCAACGGCTGCACCTTCAGTGCCACGAAGATGAAGAAGATCATGACCAGGACCGGCATGGCGCGGAAGAACTCGACGAGCAGCGTGGCGAGCCAGCGCACCGCCCGGTGGTCGGAGAGCCGCCCGGTCGCCAGCACCGCGCCCAGCGCCAGCGAGAACACCGCCGCGTATCCGAACGCCTTGAGCGTGTTGCCGAGCCCGCGCAGCAGCAGCCGCTGGATCCCCTTGTACTCGAACGGGGTCCACTTGGCGGCGGTGAACTGGTCGGTGTCGAACAGGAGATAGACGACCCAGCCGACCAGGGCGAGGATCAGGGCCGTGGAGATCAGCCCGTACACCAGGTGCCGCCGGCGGGTGCGCGGGCCCGGGATGTCGTAGAGGGCGGTGGCCTCCGTGGACAGCTGTGCGGTCATCGGGCGACTCCCCAGTGCTTCTCCAGGAGGTTGAAGACGGCGCTGATGGTGAGGGTGATGATCAGGTAGCCCAGGGCGATCCAGAGGAAGGACCAGACGATGTCGTAGCCCAGCTCGCTCAGCGTCTTGTAGGTACCGAGCAGTTCGGTGACGCTGAAGGCGCCCGCGATGGCGGAGTTCTTGGCCAGCGCGATCAGGGTCGAGCCGACCGGCGGGATCACCGAGCGGAACGCCTGCGGCAGCACCACCGCCGAGAGCGTCTGGCCGAACGTCATCCCGAGGCTGCGGGCCGCCTCGCCCTGGCCGGTGGGCACGGTGTTGATGCCCGCGCGCAGCGCCTCGCAGATGAACGCCGAGGTGTAGCAGCCGAGCGCGATGACCGCGAACACCTTGAAGGGCAGCACCAGTCCGAAGCGCGGCAGCCCGAGCAGCACCGCGAAGAACAGCAGCGTCAGCGGGGTGTTGCGCAGCACGTTCACCCAGACCGCGCCCAGCAGCCGGAACGAGCCGACCGGCGAGACCCGGCAGGAGGCCATCAGGAAGCCGAGCGCCAGGGCGAGGGCCGAGGCGTAGACGGTGAGCTCGACGGTGCCGAGGAAGCCCTTGCCGTACAGCGAGAAGTTCTTGGTCAGTACGTCCATGCGGGGCCTCAGCTCGCCGGGTAGCGGTCGATGGGCGGGGCGGGCGCGGCCTTGCGTCCCGACAGGCCGAGCGTGGCGTCGTACGCCTTCTGCCAGTCGCCGTTCTTCTCGTGGGCCGCGATGGCGTCGTCCAGGGCGAAGCGCAGGGCGTTGTCCCCGCGCGGCACACCGATGCCGTACGGCTCCTTGGAGAACGGCTTGCCGACCACCTTGAGCTCGTCGGGCACCTTGGCCGCGTACCCGCTGAGGATGGTGTCGTCGGTGGTGACGGCGGCGACCTGGTAGGTCAGCAGATTGTCCACACAGACGGAGTACGTGTCGTACGCGACGAGTTCGGCCTTCGGGTAGTCCTTCTGGATGCGCTGGTACGGGGTGGAGCCCGCGGCCGAGCAGACGCGCTTGCCGTCGAGGTCCTGGGGGCCGTCGATGTCGTTCTCGTCGGTGCGCACCAGCAGGCCCTGGCCGGCCAGGTAGTAGGGCCCGGCGAAGCCGACCAGCTTCTTGCGGTTGTCGTTGATGGTGTAGGTGCCGACGTAGTAGTCGACCTGGCCGTTCTGCAGGGCGGTCTCGCGGTTGGCGGAGGCGATCGTCCGGAAGTCGACGGTCGCCGGGTCGAAGCCGAGCGAGGCGGACATCATCTTGGCGATCTCGATGTCGAAGCCCGAGTAGACGCCGGTGGCCGGATCCTTCTCGCCCATGTACGGCTGGTCCTCCTTGGCGCCGACGACCAGGTGCCCGCGCTTCTTGGCCCGCCGCCACACCGAGGAGTCGGGCAGCGTGAAGCCCGTCATCACCTGGTAGCGGGGCAGCCGGTCGGCCTTGGGGCCCTTGACCGGCGGGCTGCCCGACTTGCCGCAGCCGGCGGCGGCCAGGACCAGCGCCAGCGCGGCCAGCGCGCGTCGCGTACGCGTCATCGTTGCGTCCACTCCCCGTTCAGTGCTTGAGGATCTTGGAGAGGAAGTCCTTGGCCCGGTCGCTGCGCGGGTTGGTGAAGAACTCTTCGGGGGTGCGGTCCTCGATGATCTTTCCGTCCGCCATGAACACGACGCGGTTGGCGGCCGAGCGGGCGAAGCCCATCTCATGGGTGACGACGACCATGGTCATGCCGTCGCGCGCCAGCTGCTGCATGACCTCCAGGACCTCGTTGATCATCTCCGGGTCCAGCGCCGAGGTCGGCTCGTCGAAGAGCATGACCTTCGGATCCATCGCCAACGCGCGCGCGATGGCCACGCGCTGCTGCTGGCCGCCGGACAGCTGCGCGGGGAGCTTGTCGGCGTGGGCGGCGAGGCCGACCCGGTCCAGGAGTTCGCGCGAGCGCCGGTCGGCCTCGTCCTTCTTGCGGCCGCGGACCTTGATCTGCGCGAGCGAGACGTTGGCGAGGACGGTCCGGTGCGCGAAGAGGTTGAACGACTGGAAGACCATGCCGACCTCGGCGCGCAGCCCCGCGAGCCCCTTGCCCTCCTCGGGCAGGGGCTGTCCGTCGATGGAGATGGTGCCCGACTCGATGGTCTCCAGCCGGTTCATCGTCCGGCACAGGGTGGACTTGCCCGAGCCGGACGGGCCGATGACGACCACCACCTCCCCGCGTCCGACGGTCAGGTCGATGTCCTGGAGGACGTGCAGCTTCCCGTAGTACTTGTTGACGTCACGCAGCTCGATCAACGGATCGACGGCCATACGCTGTCCTGCCCACTCATCGCTGTGTCGAGGTCAGCGCAAACTATCCAGCCCGGAAAGGGACTTCACCTCGACACGCACGAACAGGACATAAACCGTATTTTGGGTCGGGTGGCGGCCGGGCCCTCAGATCTCCGCCGCCTCCGCGTACACCTGCGAGAGTTCGGGCGTCCCGCCCGCCGCCCACTGCGTCCCGGCGTCCACCACGTCGACCTCGCGGCCGGAGGCGAGCCGCACCACCGGCTGCCCGCCCGGCCACACCTGCCAGGAGGCGCCCTCGACCGTGCGGACCAGGACCGTACCCAGGTAGAGGCCCGCGTCATTGCCCAGCCAGGGCAGCTCCTCCGGGTCGTCGCGCCAGCGCGGCGGCAGCTGGTCGAGGGCGGCCAACGAGGCCGGGGTGTCGTCCAGTTCGAGCCCGGCCTGCTGGGCCCGCACCCGGAGCAGCTCGCACTCCGCGAGCAGCTCCCCCACACCCTCCGGATCCGTCTCCACCGCCTCGGCGAGCGCCGCCGTCCGCTGCGAGCCGTGCCGCTTGCGCCAGTTGTCCAGGATGTTCATGCCGCCAGCGTCCCACCGGCGGCGAGCCGCGCACCACTGGGCGCGCGGATATCAGATCTCCAGATCGACGACCACGGGCGCGTGGTCGGACGCGCCCTTGCCCTTGCGCTCCTCGCGGTCCACATAGCTGTCCTTGACCGCCTCGGCGAACGGCGCGTTGCCGTACACCAGGTCGATGCGCATGCCCCGGTTCTTGGGGAAGGCGAGCTGGCGGTAGTCCCAGTAGGTGTACGGCCGGTCGTACTTGAGGGGGCGGGGCACCACGTCCGACAGGCCCGCCCCGCGCAGCGCGGCGAGCGCCGCCCGCTCGGCCGGGGTGACATGGGTCTGCCCCTCGAACGCCGTCACGTCGAACACGTCCTCGTCGGTGGGGGCCACGTTGAAGTCGCCGAGCACCGCGAACGGGCGCTCGCCCGCCGCGTCCTCGGCGACGGCCGCCTTCAGGGCCTCGAACCAGGCCAGCTTGTACGCGTAGTGCCCGTGGCCGACCTCCCGGCCGTTCGGCACGTACACCGACCACAGGCGGACGCCGCCGCAGGTCGCCGAGATGGCGCGGGGCTCCAGGACCTCCTCGAAGCCCGGGTCGCCGGGCAGGCCCGTGACCACGTCGGCCAGGCCCACCCGGGAGACCAGCGCCACCCCGTTCCACCGGCCCGTCGCGTGCACCGCGGACTCGTAGCCCAGCTCCCGCAGCTCGGCCGCGGGGAAGCCCTCGGCGGTGGTCTTGGTCTCCTGGATGCACAGCACATCCGTGCCGCTGTTCTCCAGCCAGGCCAGGAGACGGGGCAGCCGGGCGGTGATCGAGTTGACGTTCCAGGTCGCGATGCGCATGTCCGACAGCCTAACGGCGGGGTCGGACAGTCACAGTTCCACGGACTCCCCGGGCGTCATCCGGGCGTGCTCCGAGCCGCCGAGTCCGCCGATCTGGCGGTCGTAGATCGGCCGGGCGAGATCGGTCAGGAGCGCGTCGTGGATGTCGATCGCCCGGCGCGGCCGGACCTCCCGCACATAGTCGATCACCTCGGAGATCTTGCTCCAGGGCGCCATCACCGGCAGCATCAGCGTGTCCACCGGGTGGTCCGGGACGGTCAGCGCGTCGCCGGGGTGGAAGACCGAACCGTCCACCAGATAGCCGACGTTGGTGATGCGCGGGATGTCCGGGTGGATCACCGCGTGCAGCTCGCCGTGGACCTGGACCTCGAACCCGGCGGCCCGGAAGGCGTCGCCGTGGCCCACGGTGTGCACGCGGCCCGGGAAGGCCGCCGAGATCCGTTCGGCGACGCTGCGCAGCGTCCAGATCTCGGCGCCCGGGTTCGCCTCCATCCCGGCCCGCAGCCGGTCCTCGGCGAAGTGGTCCGGGTGCTCGTGGGTGATGAGGACGGCGTCCGCGCCGAGCGCGGCGTCGGCCTCGCTGAAGGCACCCGGGTCGATGACCAGCGTCCGGCCGTCCTTCTCCAGCCGGACGCACGCGTGGCTCTTCTTGGTCAGCTTCAGGCTCATGCACCCATCCTGCTACGCCCGGCTCAGGGCTGCGGGGTGGTCTCCTCGCGGATCACCGCGCCCGCCGCCCGGAAGGCCGCGCCCGCCGCCGGGACGCCGCAGTACACGGCGGTCTGCAGCAGCACCTCCCGGATCTCCTCGGGGGTCAGCCCGGCCCGCAGGGCGGCCCGGGTGTGGTCGCCGATCTCGTCCCGGTGGCCGCCCGCGACCAGGGCGGTGAGCGCGACGACGGCCCGGGTGCGCCGGTCGAGCCCGTCCCGGGCCCACACCTCGCCCCAGGCGTAACGGGTGGCGAGCTCGTCGAAGTCGCCGGTGAAGCCGTCGGCGCCGGCGGTCTCGGCGTCCACGCGCGCGTCCCCGAGGACCTCGCGCCGCAGCCGCATGCCCGTCTCGTACGGGTCGGGGCGCGCGGGCTCCACGGGCCCCGGGGCGGGCACGGCGGCCACGGCGGCCGGCGGGACCGGCACGTGCAGGGTCCCCGGCGCCTGCACGGCCTGCGGGCCCCGGAGCGCCGGAACCGGCGGCGCGGGGGGCGCAGCGACCGGTCCGGCGGGCGGCGCGGGAACCGGCTGGGGGGTCTCCTGCCAGGCGGTGGAGAAGTGCCGCACCAGCAGGTCGGTGACGGCCCCGGGCTGTTCCACCGGGGCGAGGTGGGCGGCGCCGGGGACCACCGCGAGCCGGGCGTCGGGGATCCCGGCGACCAGGGTGCGGGCCTCGCCGGGGCCGGTGACCCGGTCCTCGGCCCCGGCCAGGACCAGGGTGGGGACGCCGATGCGGCCGAGGTCGGCGCGGACGTCGAAGGCGGCCAGCGCCTCGCAGGCGGCGATGTAGCAGCCGGGGTCGGTGGTGCGGACCATCTGCACGGCCCAGTCGACGATGGCGGGCTGGGCGGCGGCGTACGCGGGGGTGAACCAGCGCTCGGGGGCGCTGCGGGCCATCGGGTCCATGCCGTTGCTGCGGACGACGACCCCGCGCTGGCGGTACTCGTCGGCGGTGCCGAACCGGGGCGAGGCGGCGATCAGGGCCAGCGAGGCGAGCCGCCCCGGGTGCCGCAGGGCCAGGTCGGCGCCGACGGCCGCGCCGATCGCGCTGCCCGCGTATCCGAACCGCCCCACGCCCAGCCCGTCCAGGGTGGCGACCAGCCGGTCGGCGAGCTCGCCGACGGAGGCGGCGGGCTGCGCGGGGGCGCCGCCGTGCCCGGGCAGATCGAACCGCACGATGCGCCGGCTCTGGGCGAGCTCGGGTATCTGGCGGTCCCACATGTGCCAGGTCGTCCCCAGCGAGGGTCCGAGGACCAGCACGGGGGCGTCGTCGGGACCGTCGATCCGGTACTGGAGGGTCGGGGCCCCGGCGGGCTCGGGCGTCTCGGTCAGTGGTGTCTCGGTCGCATCGCTCACTCGCTCCAGACTAGTGAGCGGACCGCCACGCTCCGGTCAGGGGGTCGCGATCGGCCCTCGTACCGTCAGGGCGTGGCCGTGGAGACCACGAACACCGCCGGGTTGTCCGGGTCGGTCTCGTCCACCGTGATCTCCTGCGTGGGCAGGGGGTCCTTCTGGGCGTGGCGGGTGCCCGCCCAGTCGTGGCCGGAGGGGAAGGACCAGCCGACCGCCGAGGCGTCGGAGGCGCCGATGGAGACGGCGCCGGGGCGCAGCGCCGCCGTGCTGGTGCCGGATTCCTTGAGGAACTCCGCGAGCCCGGCCGCATTGGTCCGGAACTGCACGTACAGCTTGCTGACCCGCCAGCTGTTGGTCTCGTAGTACTTGACGTCGGTGGCGTTGGACGGGACCGGCACGTCGTAGATGCGGCGCTGGGTCTTGGACGGCCAGTCGTTCTGCAGGCCGGTCGCCGAGGCTTCCGCCTCCTTGTCGCGCCCGCTGTCGCGGCTCTGCCCGGCGGAGATCGCCAGGTATCCGGCCGGGACGCCGATCAGCAGCACGATGATGATCGCGGTGAGCCAGCGGCGGCGCAGCATGTGGCGGCGGTCCTCCGGGGCCGGACCGTGGTCCGGCGGCGGGGACTGGCGCGGCACGGCGGGCCGCTCCGCGGGGGCCATCACGGGGCGTCCGGGGTGGTGCGGGCGGTGCCGGAGCGGCGTACGGCCTCGGCGACCTGGGCGTACCGCTCGTAGCGCTCGACGCGGCGGCGGTTGGCGCGGCGGAAGCGGCGGGCGACCAGCCGGGCGAGGTCGGCGGCGCCGACCATGCCGGCCTCGGGACCCAGCTGCGCCTTGGCGATCCGGGCCTCGGGCCGGTAGCCGCGGCCGGTCAGCTGGCGCTTGAAGGCGTCCCGGGCCGGGCCGATCAGCAGGTCGTCGGCGGCGCTGACGCCGCCGCCCACCACGAAGCAGGACGGGTCGAGGGCGGCGGCCAGATTGGCGATGCCGACGCCCAGCCACTGGCCGATGTCCTGGAGCAGCTCCACGCACATGGCGTCGCCCTCGCGGGCCAGCTCGGTGATCAGGGGCCCGGTGATGTCGGGGATGTTGCCCTTGACCCGCTCCAGGATGTTGTACGCGACCGGGGAGTCGGCCACGGCGAGCTCACGGGCCTCGCGGACCAGCGCGTTGCCCGAGCTGTACTGCTCCCAGCAGCCGCGGTTGCCGCACGGGCAGCGGTGGCCGCCGGGCACCACCTGCATGTGGCCGAACTCGCCCGCCACCCCGTACTTGCCGCGCTTGACCCGGCCGTCCTCCAGGATCGCGCCGCCGATGCCGGTCCCCAGCGTGATCATGACGAGGTGGTCCTCGCCGCGCCCGGCGCCGAAGCGCCACTCGGCCCAGGCGGCGGTGTTGGCGTCGTTGTCGACCATGACCGGGACCGCGAGGCGGGCCTGGAGGGCGTCGCGCAGCGGCTCGTTGCGCCAGGCGAGGTGCGGGGCGAAGAGGATGGTGCTGCGGTCGGCGTCGACCCAGCCGGCCGCGCCGATGCCGACGGCGTGCACGTCGTGCCGGTCGGAGAGGTCCAGGACCAGCTCGGTGATGGTGTCCTCGACGACCTTGGGGCTCTTGGACTTGTCCGGCGTCTCGGTGCGGATCTTCTCCAGGATGTTCCCGTCGGCGTCGACCACGCCCGCCATCACCTTGGTGCCGCCGATGTCGATGCCGACGGTGGGCACCCGGGGCGCGGTCAGATGGGAGCGGCGCTCGCGGGTGCCGACGGTGCGCAGGACGGTGGCCCGGGCGGAGCCCCGGTAGGAGTTGTTCATCGGGCCGTACCCCTTCGCGTCGGGAGGGGGGTGTCCTGGAGTGCTCGCACGACTGGAGTCGTCCCTGGAGGTCTCGGGGAGCCGGGGTGGCCGGCGGCGGACGGCGCCCGCCGTGCCCGATTCTGCCACCCCGGCCCGGACCGGACCTCGTGCGCCTCCGCCGCCCCGCCCGCTACGGGGCCTCGGCGCCGGGGCCCTCGGCCGGCGGCGTGCCGGGGGCGCGCTGGAGCTCGTGGCTCAGCTCCTCCAGCTCGCTGCCGCCCGCCATCTGGCGGGTGAGCTCGTCCAGGGTGATCCCGCTGCGCAGATGGCTGCCGGTCATCGTGCCGCGCTTGAGCAGGACGAAACGGTCGCCGACGAGATAGGCGTGGTGCGGGTTGTGGGTGATCAGGACCACGCCGAGGCCCGCGTCACGGGCGGCGGCCACGTACTTGAGCACCACCCCGGACTGCTTCACGCCGAGCGCCGCGGTCGGCTCGTCCAGGACGAGGACCTTGGCGCCGAAGTGGACGGCGCGGGCGATCGCCACGCACTGGCGCTCGCCGCCCGACAGGGTGCCGATGGGCTGGTCCACGTCGCGCAGGTCGATGCCCATGCGCAGCAGCTCCGCACGGGTGGTGCGGCGCATCAGCTCGACGTCCAGGCGCTTGAACGGGCCCGCGCCCCTGGTGGGCTCGGAGCCGAGGAAGAAGTTGCGCCACACCGGCATCAGCGGGACGACGGCGAGGTCCTGGTAGACGGTGGCGATGCCGCGGTCCAGCGCCTCGCGCGGGTTGCCGAACGAGACGTCCTCGCCGTCGATGCGGAAGGCGCCCGCGTCATGGCGGTGCAGCCCTGCGATGATCTTGATGAGGGTGGACTTGCCCGCGCCGTTGTCGCCCAGTACGCAGGTGATCTCGCCCGCGTGGACCTCCAGGGAGACGCCTTCGAGGGCGCGGATGTTGCCGTAGTACTTGCTGACGTCGTCGAGCTGCACCAGGGCGCTCTCGGTCACGGTCGCTTCCGTCATGCCGTCGCCTCCGCCCGCTTGCGCACCCAGGCGTTGAGCAGGGTGGCCAGCAGGAGCATCGCTCCCAGGAAGAACTTGAACCAGTCCGGGTTCCACTCCGCGTACACGATGCCCTTGCTGGTCATGCCGAAGATGAAGGCACCGACCGCGGAGCCGATCGCCGAGCCGTAGCCGCCGGTGATCAGACAGCCGCCGATGACGGCCGCGATGATGTAGATCAGCTCGTTGCCGACGCCCTCGCCGGACTGGACCACGTCGAACGAGAAGAGCAGGTGCTGGCCGGAGATCCAGGCGGCGAAGCCCACCCCCATGTACAGCCCGATCTTGGTCTTGTAGACCGGCACGCCGACCGCGCGGGCCGCGTCGGCCCCGCCGCCCACCGCGAAGATCCAGTTGCCGAACCGGGTCCGCAGCAGGATCCAGGTGGCGAGCGCCACCAGGGCGAACCACCACAGGATGGTGACCTTGAGGTCGACGGAGCCGATGGACAGCTGGGAGGCGAACACCTTCTTCGCCGAGGAGAAGCCCTCCATGTCGGCGATGGACTTGGTGGAGACCGTGCCGCTGATGAGCTTGGTGAAGCCCAGGTTGAGGCCGGTCAGCATCAGGAAGGTGCCGAGCGTGATGATGAAGCTGGGCAGTTTGGTACGGGTCAGCATGAAGCCGTTGAAGGCGCCGACGGCCAGCGTGGTCAGCAGCGAGACCCCGACGCCGACCCAGACGTTGGCCGTCATCTGGTAGCTGAACATCGACGACACCAGCGCGGACGTGGTGACCAGGACGCCGGCCGACAGGTCGAACTCGCCGCCGATCATCAGCAGCGCCACCGGCACCGCCATGATGCCGATGGTGGACGCCGCGTACAGCACGGTCGAGAGGCTGGAGGCGCGCAGGAAGCTGTCGGCGACGACCGAGAAGAAGACGAAGACGGCGAAGGCGCCGACGACCGAGCCGAGCTCGGGGCGGCCGAGCAGTTTGCGCAGCGCCGACCGCCGGATCAGCCGCTCGTCCGCGGGGGCGGCGGGCGCGGGTGTGGTGGCGGTCATCGGGTCCCCCGCTTCGTGTACTCCTCCAGCTTCGCGGCGGCGTCCTTGGTGATGATCTGGGGGCCGGTCAGCACCGGCAGGCCGCCGCCCAGCACATCGGCGTTGTACTTGTAGAGCCAGAGCAGGTCGACCGCCTCGTACCCCTGGAGGTAGGGCTGCTGGTCGACCGCGAAGCCGAGGGTGCCGTCCTTGAGCTCGGCGGCGACCTTGGCGTTCAGGTCGAAGGTGTCGATCTCGGCGGAGCTGCCCGCGGAGTTCCTCGCCTTGACGGCGGTGTCGGCGAACGGCGCGCCCAGCGTCACCACGGCGTCGATGGACTTGTCCGCCTGGAGCTTGGCCTCGATGGAGGACTGGACGTCGGGCATGTTGGTGCCGGTGACGTAGAGGTTCTGGACCTCGCCCTTGAAGGACTTCTTGGTGCCCGCGCAGCGCTGCTCGTGGCCCACGTTGCCCTGCTCGTGCAGGACGCAGAGCGCCTTCTTGCGGCCCCGCTTGTTGAGCTCCTCGCCGACGGCCTCGCCCGCGATCGACTCGTCCTGGCCGATGTGGGTGAGCGCGCCGAACTCCTTGGACTTCTCCGAGCCCGAGTTCACCGTGATGACCGGGATCCCGGCCTTCTCGGCCTTGGCGACGACGTCCTTCATGGCGTCGGGCTTGGCGAGCGTGACGATGATGCCGTCGACGCGCTGGTCGATGGCGGTCTGCACGAACTGCGCCTGCTGCTGTCCCTGGTCGCTGTGCGAGTAGAGGAAGTCGATGTTGTCCTTGACGGCGGCCTGCTTGGCGCCGTTCTGCACGATGTCCCAGAAGGTGTCGCCGTCGCCCGAGTGGGTGATCATGGCGATCTTCCAGCGGGGGGTGTTCACCGCCGCCTTGCCCTGCGCCGCGGCGGCCTTGCGCGCGTCCTCGGCGCGCTTGCCCCCGGTGCTGCTGCATCCCACCAGGGAAGCACCGAGCACCGCCGCCAGCACCGCGCCCATCGCGCGTACCCCTGTCCGAACCCTTGCCACGACGCCGTGCTCCTCTTGCTGTACTCCCAGGTGCGCCCGGGACTGGTGTGGACCTGCCCCGGCCGCCCAAGTATGGGTCACGCGAGGTCGGCGGCGGATCATCGGGTACCGCGTGCGGTGTACTTCTCCAGCGTCGGCACGTCCTTCGCGGTGACGATCGCGGGCCCGGTGAGGACCGGCCTGCCGCCGCCGACGACATCGCCGTTGGTCTTGTTGAGCCACAGTTCGTCGACCGCCAGATACCCCTGGAGATAGGGCTGCTGGTCGACCGCGAAACCGATCTCCTCGGCCTTGAACTGCTTGATCACGGCCGCGTTGAGGTCGAAGGTGTCGACCTCGGCGGAGCTGCCCGCGTCGCCCTTGGCCTTGACCGCGGCGGCGGCCATCGGCGCGCCGAGCGTGACCACCGCGTCGATGGCCGCTCCCCGGGAGCCCGCCTGGAGTTTCGCCTCGATGGAGGACGTGGCGGCGGGCGTGTTGGTGCCGTCGACGTTGAGGTTCTCGACCGATCCCCCGAACGTCTTCTTCACCCCGGCGCAGCGCTCTTCCAGCGACACGTTGCCCTGCTCGTGGATGACGCAGACGGCGTTCTTCTTGCCGCGCGCGTTGAGCTGCTCGCCGACCGCCTCGCCCGCGACGCCCTCGTCCTGGCCGATGTGGCCGAGGGCGCCGAGCTCCTTGGAGTACTGGGCGCCGGAATTGATCGTGACGACCGGGATGCCCGCCGCGACCGCCTTCTTCACCACGTCCCGGACGGCCTCGGGCTTGGCCAGGGTGACCACGATCCCGTCGACCTTCTGGTCGATGGCCGCCTGGACCAGCTGCGACTGCTGCTGGCCCTCCTTGTTCGCCGAGTAGAGGAAGTCGACGTTGTCCTTGGCGGCGGCCTGCTTGGCGCCGCTCTGCACGATGTCCCAGAAGGTGTCGCCCTCGCCCGAGTGGGTGATCATCGCGATCTTCAGCCGGGGGGTGGAGACACCCTTGCCACCGCCCCCGGCGTCCTTCGCCCCCTCCTCGGAGTTCTTGCCGCCGGAGGAGCTGCATCCGGCGACCGTGAGCACCAGCGCACCGGCGACCGCCGCCGCCGTGGCCGCCCCGCGGGGTATGCGCATGGGTTCCGCCTTCCGTCCCGGCCGCCGGGTTGCGGCACGTGAGTTCTAGCGGTGGCCCGTGAAGGCGTCAATACTTTGTCCGAACATTCTTACGCGGAGATCGGCCGCCGAAGCCGCGCGCGTCGGGGCGGCCGGCGCAGCGGACGCCGGGGGCGCGGGCCGTCACGGCCGTACGAGCAGCTGGAACTCGAAGGCGTACCGCGAGGCCCGGTAGACATGGGCGGCGAACTCCACGGCCCGGCCGGTGTCGTCGAACGTGGTGCGCTCCATGGTCAGCAGCGGCGCGCCCGCCTCCTCGGCCAGCAGCTCCGCCTCCGCCGCGTCCGCCGCCCGCGCCCCCACCGACTGGCGGGCGCTGTGCAGGGTGATGCCCGCGCCCCGCATCAGCCGGTACAGACCGGTGGCCTCCAGCTGCGCGGTGTCGAGGGCGAGCAGCCCGGTCGGCAGGTGGTTGCGGAGCCGGGCCATCGGCTCGCCGTGGGCGTAGCGCAGCCGCTCCACCAGGTGGACGTCGTCGCCCTCGGCCACCCCGAGGGCCGCCGCCACCTCGGCGGTGGCCGGTTCCAGGGTGTTGCGCAGCACCTTGGTGGCGGGCTTCTGCCCGGCCGCCTCCAGGTCGTCGTAGAGGCTGCTCAGCTCCAGCGGGCGCTTGACCTGGCTGTGCACCACCTGGGTGCCCACGCCCCGGCGGCGGACCAGGAGCCCCTTGTCGACCAGGGCCTGGATGGCCTGGCGGACGGTCGGGCGGGACAGGCCGAGGCGGCCCGCCAGCTCGATCTCGTTGCCGAGGAGGCTGCCGGGCGTCAGGGCGCCGCGCTCGATGGCCGCCTCCAGCTGCTGGGAGAGCTGGAAGTAGAGCGGGACCGGGCTGGTGCGGTCCACGCCGAGCTGGAGCGGCGCGGCGGGCTCCGGCACGGTTCTGGGCTGCTTGGACACGGGGCGAGCGTAGTGCGCGGAACATGTTGACGGGAAGTCCGGAAGTTCGATTGTCATGACAAACGGTTGACAGGACGAGCCGCCGCCGTCACCTTTTGGCCATGCGCATCGGACTCATCGGAACGGGACGCATCGGTTCCTTCCACGCGGAGGTCCTCGCCGGTCACCCCGAGGTCGCGGAGCTCGTGCTGGCGGACGCCGACCCGGCGCGCGCCGCCGCGACCGCCGCCCGGACCGGGGCGCGCGCCACCACGGTCGACGGGCTCTTCACGGCGGCCCCGGACGCGGTGGTGATCGCCTCGGCGACCGCCGCGCACGCCGGGCTCGTCGCCCGCGCGGCCCGCGCCGGGCTCCCCGCGTTCTGCGAGAAGCCGATCGCCCTCGACCTGGCGGGCACGCTCGCGGCGCTGGAGGAGGTGGAGAGCGCGGGGACCGTGCTGCAGATCGGGTTCATGCGGCGCTTCGACGCCGGGTACGCGGCGGCCCGCGCACTGGTGCGGTCCGGCCGGCTGGGGCGGCTGCACACCGTACGGGCCGTGACGAGCGACCCGGCGCCGCCGCCCGCCGGCTATCTGCCGCTCTCCGGCGGCCTCTACCGGGACTGCCTGGTCCACGACTTCGACGCGCTGCGCTGGGTGACCGGCCGCGAGGTGCGCGAGGTGTACGCGGCCGGGTCGGACGCCGGGCCCGCGATGTTCCGCGCGGCGGGGGACGTCGACACGGCCGCCGCGCTGCTCACCCTGGACGACGACACCCTGGTGACGGCGACCGCGACCCGCTGCAACGGCGCGGGCTACGACGTGCGGATGGAACTGGCCGGGGAGCTCGACCAGTTCGCCGTCGGGCTCGGCGACCGCACCCCGCTCACCCCGGCCGAGCCGGGGGCGCCCGCGCCCGCCGGACGGCCGTGGTCCGGCTTCCTGGAGCGGTTCGCCCCCGCCTACCGGGCCGAGCTCGCCGCCTTCGTCGACGTGGTGCGGGGCGAGGCCGCCAATCCGTGCGACGGCCGGGAGGCGCTGCACGCGCTGCGCGTCGCCGAGGCGTGCGAACGCTCCCGGCGCGAACGCCGCCGGGTCGCCCTGGCCGAGTTCACCGGCTGACGGGCCCACCTCGGCGCTCCCCGGGCCCGCCGGGCTTCTACCCTGGTGGCAGCGAGGGGAGGTGCGGTGCCGATGCGCTGGTGGTTCATGGGGATGGTGCGCCCGGGCGCGCCCGCGGGGCGGAAGTGGGAGCCGTCCAAGGAGGAGCAGCAGCGGGTCCTGGACGAGTGGGCGACGGCCCGGGAGCGGCTGGAGCGGCTGGTGTCGGCCCGGGTCACGGCGGTGGGCGACGTGCTGCGCGCCGCCGAACTCCCGCTGGAGCACCCGGCGCAGCGCCCCCGGCCCGGCTGGGACGCGCCCGCCGAGCACGACTACGGCTGGGTCCTCGACGCGTTCCAGGCCGCGGGCAAGCTGCTCGACGAGGCCGCGGACCTGCCGGACCTGGCCGCCGCGGCGGTGCTGGCCGAGCGCGCGCTCGTACGGTTCGCGGCCCTGCACGCCCGCCGCGCCGGGCAGCAGGCGCCCCGGGCGCCGGAGCGCTGCTACTACAACCCGCTGCACGCCGCCGCCGAGCACACCGGCCCGCCGCCGCGCAAGCAGCACCGCGAGCGGGCCCGGCGCCGGACCGGGCCGCGCGAGGCGGCGGCCGACCGCCGTCCGGCCTGCCCGTCGTGCCGCCGGGCGATCCTGGCGGGCCAGCAGCCGGACGTGCTGCCCGCGCTGGTGCCGGTGAAGGTGTCGCGGCTGCGCACCGCCCGGATGCTGGTGCCCTACTACTCGGTGCCGCAGCAGTGGTCGCTGTGGTCGGTGTCGGTGTGCGGCGCCTACGGCGACGAGTGGCCCTCGCTGGTGCTGCGCGGCGAGCACCGCCGCAGGGCGGCGGCGGCCCGCAAGGCGTGAGCGCGGCGCCTCACCAGCGCACGGGCAGATGCCGCACGCCCCGGATCAGCATCCCGGGCAGCCACTCCAAGGGTCCCTGGCCCGCGGCGAGTTCGAGCCCGGGGGCGCGCTCCAGCAGGGTGCGCACCGCGATCCGGCCCTCCATCCGGGCCAGCGGGGCGCCCAGGCAGAAGTGGATGCCGTGGCCGAAGCCGAGGTGGCTCTGCGGGGCGCGCCGGATGTCGAAGCGGTCCGGGTCGGGGTAGCGGGCCGGGTCGCGCCCGGCGGAGGCGAGACCGACCAGCACCGGCGCCCCGGCCGGGATCACGGTCCCGCCGCACGCGACGTCCTCGCGCGCGAAGCGGTACGTGGCCGTCTCCACCGGGCCGTCGTAGCGCAGCATCTCCTCGATCGCGCCGTCGATCCGCCCGTCGAAGTCGGCCCGCAGCAGGGCCAGTTGGTCCGGGTGGCCGAGCAGTGTCCGTACGCCGTTGGAGATGAGGTTGACGGTGGTCTCGTGGCCCGCGACCAGCAGCAGGAAGGCCATGCCGATGAGCTCTTCCGTGGAGAGCTTGTCGCCGTCCTCGTGGTGGGTGCGGATCAGCGCGCTCATCAGGTCGTCGGCGGGCCGGGTGGCGCGCTTGTCCTCGATGAGCCCGACCAGATAGGCGCTCATCTCCAGGGCCGAGGCGTTGCCGTCGCCGTCGGTGGGCGCGACGGCCTCGTTGGAGAGTCTGCGGAAGGTCTCCCGGTCCAGGTCCGGCACGCCGAGCAGTTCGCAGATGACGGTCATGGGCAGCGGGAAGGCGAACGAGTCGACCAGGTCGGCCGTGCGGCCCGGGGCGGCCAGCATGGCGTCGAGCAGCCCGTCGGTGATCTCCTGGACGCGCGGGCGCAGCGCCTCGATCCGGCGCGGGGTGAACTCCCGCGCCACCAGCTTGCGCAGCCGGGTGTGCTGCGGCGGGTCCGAGTCGAGCATGTTGGCGCTGACGGCGGTGAGGTCGTCGGGGTCGGCGATCGTCCGCCAGTCCTTGGAGAACCGGCCGTCGGCGAGCGCGGCCCGCGCCTCCTCGTACCCGACGATCAGCCACACCTCGTCCATCTCGTGGGTGCGGACGCGGTGCACCGGCCCTTCCGCGCGCAGCTTCGCGTAGTACGGATACGGGTTGGCGGTGAAGTCCTCGTGGTCGCGCAGGTCGACGAACGGCATGGCGGTGTTCCCCCTCCGGTGGTCGGCTTCAGCGTACGTCGCCGTCCTCGTCGAGGAGCCCGGCGTCATGGACGAGGAGTGCGATCTGGACACGGTTGTTCAGGCCGAGCTTGGCCAGGACCCGCGAGACGTGCGTCTTCACGGTGGGCACGCTGAGGAAGAGCGCGGCGGAGATCTCCGCGTTGGACTGGCCCCGGCCGACGGCCACCGCCACCTCCCGCTCGCGCTCGGCGAGTTGCGCGATCCGCGCCCTGGCCCGGGCGCCCCGGTCCGCGCCGGACGCCTCCGGGGCGTGGGCGACCTGGCGCATCAGCTGGCGGGTGACGGCCGGGGAGAGCACCGGTTCGCCCGCCGCCACCCGGCGCACCGCGGCGACGATCTCGGCGGGCGCGGTGTCCTTGAGGACGAACCCGGCGGCCCCGGCGCGCAGCGCCCGTACCACCTGGTCGTCGGCGTGGAAGGTGGTCAGGACGAGGACCTCGGGCGCGTCGGGGCGGGCGCGCAGCGCCTCGGTGGCGGTGAGCCCGTCCACGGTCGGCATCCGGATGTCCATCAGCACCACGTCCGGGCGGAGCCGGTCGACGAGCGCGGCGACCTGGGAGCCGTCGGACGCCTCCCCCACGATCTCCAGGTCGTCGGAGCCGCCGAGCATGAAGCTGAGTCCCGCGCGGACGAGGGGGTCGTCGTCGACGACGAGGAGCCGGATGGTCATGAGGGCCACGGTAGCCAGGCCCGGACCTCGAACCCGCCACCGGGCGTGGGCCCGTGGGCCAGCCGCCCGCCCGCGAGGGTGGCGCGCTCGGTCAGTCCGATCAGCCCCTGCCCCGACCCGGGCACCCTCGGCACCTCCCCGACCGGCGCCGGATTGCGCACCTCCACGGCGAGCCCCTCGCCCGGGCTGCCGGTGACGGTGACGGTGACCTCGGCGCCGGGGGCGTGCTTGCGGGCGTTGGTGAGGGCCTCCTGCGCGATGCGGTAGGCGTTGCGCCCGGTGGCCACCGGGACGGTCCCGGGGTCCCCGACCGCGCTGTCCAGGGTGACCTTCATCCCCGCCTCGCGGGACTCGGCGACCAGCGCGTCCAGGGTGGCCAGCGTCGGCTGGGGCCGGTCCTCGGCGCCCTCGTCGGGGCTGCGCAGCACACCGATGATCTGGCGCAGGTCCTGGAGGGCCTCGTGGGCGCTGTCGCGGATGACCCCGGCGGCCCGCGCGACCTCGGCCGGGGGCGCGTCCGGGCGGAACTCCAGCGCGCCCGCGTGCACGCTGAGCAGGGTGAGCCGGTGGGCCAGCACGTCGTGCATCTCGCGGGCGATGGCCTCGCGGGCGAGGCGCTGGGCGTTCTCGGCGCGCAGCGCGGCCTCCTCCTCGGCGCGCACGGCCCGCTCGCGCAGCGCCACCACCAGCTGGCGCCGGGCGCGCACCAGCATGCCCCAGCCCATGACGAGCAGGACCAGCACCGTGCCGGTGACCGCGTTGGCCAGCAGACTGGCGTGCGGGTCGGGGCGCACCACGGGCTGGAGCACCGAGCTGACCACCGCGACGGCGCCGACCACGGCGACGGCGGGCTTGAGCGGCCGGTGCACGGCCAGGCTGAACAGGGCCACCAGCAGCGCCCCGGAGGTGACCGGGGCGAAGACGGTGACGACGACGAGCACCGAGGCGAGCTGTACGGGCCACCGGCGGCGCACCCAGACGGTGCAGCAGGCGAGCACCCCCACCAGCTGGTCGGCCGCCTTGAGGGCCTCGGGGTAGTCGGCGGCCTGGCTCATGGCGTCGGCGGTGAGCATGCCGATCAGGACGGCGCAGAGGAAGGCGCAGGTGTCGACGGCCCAGTCCCGTACGGTACGGCGCGGCCGGCCGCGGTCGGAGCGGTCGCCCGGCAGTTCGGGGGCGACGACGGCGGACGGCAGGAGCCAGCGGTACTCGGGACCAGCACGTGTCATGCCGTCCAAGCTACGCAGGTCAGGGGCGGCGCGGCGGGTTCCGGCCGGGGCGCGCTACCAAAGTCGCACGGGTCGAGACTTTCGCCGCGGCGGTCGGGCCCGAAGGCCGACGCGGGGCGCTCCGCCGGTGGTGCGGTGCTTTCGGCCGCGGACCGTGCCGGGTCGCCCCCATCGGCTGTACCGCGGGGCGCCCCGGTATCGGCTGTATCGCGGGGCGCCCCGGTGCTGTCGGACGGGGCGCCCCGCGCAGGGGCGGGTGTCGTCAGCCGCCCAGCTCCTGGTGGCGGGCGTTCAGCCGGGCCGCGCCGTCGCTCGTCAGCGAGCCGAACAGACGCAGGCGGGAGATGCCGCCGTCGGGGAAGATGTCGATGCGTACGTGCGTGGCGACCGCCGGGGCGTCGAGCACGAACCGGTGGTTGGTGTCGGGCTGCAGCCGGGTGCGGGGCAGGACCTCGCGCCACTCGCCGGACTCCCCGTCGCGGACCGAGAGCGCCGCCCAGCCCGCCGAGTTGCCCTTGAGGTAGGCCGTGTCGATCTCGACCGCGCGGATCTCGGACTGCGCCGCCAGCTGGTAGCGGATCCAGTCGTTGCCCTTGTCGCGGCGGCGCCGGGTCTCCCAGCCGTCGTCCATCTTGCGGGAGCGGCCCGGCTGGATGGTGTTGGTGGCGGGCGAGTAGAAGCGGTCCGAGGCGTCCTCGACCCGGCCGCCGTTCTCCAGCGCCGCGAGGTCGAAGGTGCCGAGGACGGCGAGCCACGCCGGGTCCGGGGCGACCTCGCCGTACACGCGCAGCCGGGCGATGCCGCCGTCGGGGTGCTGGTTGACCCGCAGATGGGTGAAGCGCTGCTCGACGTCGACGGCGAAGCCGTTGGCCGCGTGGCCGCCGACCGCCGTACGGGGTACCAGCGTCACCCACTTCACGTCGTCGGCCAGCAGGTCCTCGGGCGACGGGGAGCCCGCGACCGAGGCGGCCTCGACGGAGACGGCCTGCGGGTAGTTGCCCCGGAAGTGGGCGGTGTCGACGACGATGCCGCGCACCACGCCGGGGGCGCCGAGGCGCACCAGCGCCCAGTCGTGGTCCTCGTCGGTGGGGTGCGGCACGGCGGCCGAGACACCGCGCCGGCGGCGGGTCTCCCAGCCGTCCATGATCTTGCCCTTGTGGCCGAAGTGCTCGGGGTCGAACTCGGCGGCCCCGGGCTTCAGCAGGTTCTCGCGCTCGGCGAAGAACTCGTCGTTGGCGGCGACGACGCCCGCGCCCAGACGGCGGTCGGCGAGGTCGGCGTGGTGCGTGAACGGGAAGTCGGCCGTGCGGTAGTCCGCGTACGGGTCGCCGCCCCCGTACGGGCTGGCGTCACCGGTGAAGGAAGGGATCTCGCTCACGGTTTCAGTGGTTCCTTTCGAGCAGGCGGCCGGTGGGCTCGGTGAGGGTGCCGTCCTGCTGGATGCGCTCGCCGCGCAGCCAGGTCGACTTGACGACACCGTGCAGGGTCTTGCCCGCGTACGCGGTGACGCGGTTGCGGTGCTGGAGGGCGGCGGGGTCGACGGTGAAGGTCGCGTCGGGGGCGAGGACGGCGAAGTCGGCGTCGCGGCCCGCCTCGATGGCGCCCTTGCGCTCCAGGCCGACCAGCCCGGCGGTGGCGGAGGACATCCAGCGGACCACGTCGTCGAGGGTGTGCCCGCGCCTGCGCGCCTCGGTCCAGACGGCCGACAGGCTCAGCTGGAGGCCGGAGATGCCGCCCCAGGCGGTGGCGAAGTCCTCGGTCTTGAGGTCGGCGGTGGACGGCGAGTGGTCGGTGACGACGCAGTCGATGGTGCCGTCGGCGAGCGCGGCCCACAGCAGGTCCTGGTTGGCGGCCTCGCGGATCGGCGGGCAGCACTTGAACTCGCTCGCCCCGTCCGGGACTTCCTCGGCGGTGAGGGTGAGGTAGTGCGGGCAGGTCTCCACGGTGAGCTCGACGCCCTCGCGCTTGGCGGCGGCGATCACCGGCAGCGCGTCGGAGGAGGACAGGTGCAGGATGTGCACCCGGGCGCCGACCCGCTTGGCGGCGGCGATCAGCGACTCGATGGCCGTGTTCTCGGAGACGCGCGGGCGGCTGGCGAGGAAGTCGGCGTACCTGGGGCCGGGCGTGCTGGGCGCGGCGGCCAGCTCGTGCGGGTCCTCGGCGTGCACGATCAGCAGCCCGCCGAAGCCCGCGATCTCGGCGAGCGACTGGGCCAGCTGGTCCTGGTCCAGCTCGGGGAACTCCGCCACGCCGGAGGGCGACAGGAACGCCTTGAAGCCGAAGACGCCGGCGTCGTGGAGCGGACGCAGGTCCTTGACGTTGTCGGGCAGCGCGCCGCCCCAGAAGCCGACGTCCACGTGCGCCTTGGCGCGGGCGACCTCCTGCTTGACGCGGAGGTTCGCCACCGTGGTGGTCGGCGGCAGCGAGTTGAGCGGCATGTCGACGAGGGTGGTGATGCCGCCCGCGGCGGCGGCCCGGGTGGCGGTCCAGAAGCCCTCCCACTCGGTGCGGCCCGGGTCGTTCACGTGCACGTGGCAGTCGACCAGACCGGGCAGGAGCACGTCGTCGCCGAAGTCCTCAAGGCGCGCCCCGGCGGGCACCTCGGCGTCGTACGGCAGCACGGCCGCGATCACTTCGCCCGCGACGGCGACCGAGGCGGGGCGGGTGCCCTCGGGGGTGATGACGCGCGTGGAGCGCAGTACCAGGTTGACGTCGGACACCCGAGCCCTCACTTCCGCGATGGAGTGCACGTCCGCGGTGGCGAGGGCCCCGGCGGAGTGCGACGAGCAGAATTCAACGAACTGTTGAAGGAGTCTTCACGCCGATCAGGGAGCCGTCAAGGGTGTCCCGGGTCCGGGAACGGCCAACGGCGCGGGTCTTGGAGGTTTCCACAGAATGGAATTAGACTTTCACTTCCCAGAATGTAGCTATCGCCACCGGGTGTCCCCACGGAACGGACAATCCCGCTCTGACCGGCCAGGACGCCCCACGTACGCACTGTACGGCGAAGAACACACAGGTAGGCTGCTGCCTCGCCTGCCAGCTGAAAGGACCGCGCCGTGCCGACGTCCAGCGCCAGCACCACCGACGCCTCCAAGCCATCCGCCGCGAGCGGTGGCGTCCAGTCCCTGGAGCGCGCCTTCGACCTTCTGGAGCGGATGGCCGACGCCGGGGGCGAGGTCGGCCTCAGCGAGCTCTCCGCGAGCAGCGGTCTGCCGCTCCCGACCATCCACCGGCTGATGCGTACGCTCGTGGCCTGCGGCTATGTCCGCCAGCAGGCCAACCGGCGGTACGCGCTCGGCCCGCGCCTGATCCGCCTCGGCGAGTCCGCGTCGCGACTCCTCGGCACCTGGGCGCGGCCGTACCTCGCCCGGCTCGTCGAGGAGACCGGCGAGACGGCCAACATGGCGCTGCTCGACGGCGACGAGATCGTCTATGTGGCGCAGGTGCCCTCCAAGCACTCCATGCGGATGTTCACGGAGGTGGGGCGGCGGGTGCTGCCGCACTCCACCGGCGTGGGCAAGGCGCTCCTCGCCCACACCCCGCCGGAGGAGGTACGGGCCCTGCTCGCCCGTACCGGCATGCCCGCGGCGACCGAGAAGACCATCACCACGCCCGAGGGGTTCCTCGACGCGCTGGAGCAGGTGCGGCGGGCGGGGTACGCGGTGGACGACAACGAGCAGGAAATAGGAGTCCGGTGCCTCGCGGTGTCGGTGCCGAACTCCCCGACGGCCGCCGCCATCTCCATCTCCGGCCCGGCCGGACGGGTGACGGAGGCGGCGACGGAGAAGATCGTGCCGATCCTGCAGGGGGTGGCGGAGGAGCTGTCCGCGGCGCTGGCGAGCACGGGGCAGGTCTGAGGAAGCCCTCGACGCGAGACCGCCACCCGGAGGGCGGCCCGGCCCCCCCTCCGAACGCGCCCCTGCCCCCGCCCGGGGCAGCTCCCGCGCCGACGGCCCGGGCCCCCTCCGGGCACGCACTTTCGCCTGCGGCCCGGGACCCCTTCCCGACACGGCCGTTCGCCCGCGGCGCGGGGCTCCCTCCGACTGAGTGCCTCGCACCTGCGGCCCGGCGGGAGCCTCTCCGAGTGCGGTGCTTCGTCTGCGGGCCGTGGCGTGCTGGTCGCGCAGTTCCCCGCGCCCCTAGGACGGTGGGTGGCTGCGCCGGCCATCCCTTTGCGGCCCGGCGGGGCCTGAGCGCGCAGTTCCCCGCGCCCCTAGGAGGGCCCTCCGGGCCCATCTCCAGGGGCGCGGGGAACTGCGCGAGAAGCGACCACGCCCCGCAGCCGACCGAGGGTTTCCAGGGGCGCGGGGAACTGCGCGAGGAGCGACCACGGCCCGCGGACGAAGACCGGCCCGAAAGGGGCGCGGGGAACTGCGCGACCCCCACCGGCCCGCAGACGAAGACCCGGTCAAAAAGTGGCGCGGGGAACTGCGCGGCTAGGTCCCGGCGGGCCGCAGGCCGAGGTGCGCGGGCACGGCTGCCCGCGGCGGGGCTTCCAGGGCCGCCAGACGACCGTCCCGCACCTCCACCACCTCGTCCACCCGCCCCAACTGACCGACGTCATGCGTGACCAGCACCGTCGCGGTACCCCGCTCACGGGTGAGCCGGATCAGCAGATCGAGCACGGCCGCGCCCCGCGCGTGATCGAGCGCGCTGGTCGGCTCGTCCACCAGCAGCACCGCCGGTGAGTTCATCAGCGCCCGAGCGATGTTGACCCGCTGCCGCTGCCCCCCGGACAGCTGGTGCGGACGCCGCCCCGCACGGTCCGCGAGCCCGACCGCGTCGAGCAGTTCGAGCGCCCGCGCCCGCGCCGCGCGCGGCGGCGTACCCGCCAGCCGGGCCATCACCTCCAGCTGCTCGGCGGCCGTCAGCGACGGCAGCAGGTTCGGCTGCTGGAAGACGATCCCCACCCGTTCCCGCCGCAGCGCGGCCCGCTCGGCCGCGCGCAGCTGCCCCGTCTCCGCCCCGGCGACCACCACCCGGCCCCGGTCGGGCGCGATCAGCGTCGCCGCCACGGCGAGCAGACTGGACTTGCCCGAGCCCGACGGGCCCACGCACGCCGTCACCGTCCCGGCGGGCACCGCCAGGGACACCTCGTCCAGGGCGGTGAGCCGCCCGTCCCCGTCGGGATACGTCAGCGTCACTCCGTCGAGCAGCAGCGGCACGGTCATCGGGCACTCCCCAGCGCGGTCAGCGGGTCGACGGCGGTGATCCGCCGGACGGACAGGGCGGCGCCGAGCACGCCGAGGACGATCAGGACGAGCGCGGGGACCAGCGTGGTGCGGAGGTCGAGGACGAACGGCACGGCCCCGTCGATGAGCCCTCCGGCCAGCGCCGCGAGCCCGGAACCGGCCGCGGTCCCGGCGCACAGCATCAGCACGGCCTGGCCCAGCGCGTCCCCCAGGAGGTACGGCGTGGACGCGCCCAGCGCCTTCAGCACGGCGATGTCCCCGCTGCGCTGGATCGTCCACACCGTGAAGAACGCCCCGACGACCAGCGCCGAGATGACGAAGAGGAAGCCGCGCATCAGCTGGAGCGAGCCGTTCTCGGCCCGGTAGGACGGCAGGGCCGACAGCGCGCCGTCCAGGGTGCGGGTGGTGGTGCCGAGCGCCCGGTCCGCCGCCGTCAGGTCGACGCCGTCGCCGAGGGTCAGCGCCACCACCGTGGCGGGCGCCCCGGGTGCCAGCGCCGTCCAGACGACGGGGGTGTGGCTGTACGCGTCCTCGCCGCGCACCGCCGAGACCGTCAGGGCCCGTCCTGCGACGACGACCGTGTCCCCCTCGGCCGCCCGCAGCTTGTCCGCCGCGCCCCGCGACAGGACGACGGCCCCCTCCCGTACGGGAGCCGGGCCGGAGCCGGGCCGGACGGCGAAGACCGACACCGCCTCGGTGCGCTCCCCCGCCTTCGCGTTCACCGTGGAGATCGCGACCGGCTCCGCGCCGCGCACACCGGGCACCCGGGCCCAGCCGTCCCGGACGGACGGCGCCAGGACCGAGCTGGTGAACGACACCGCACGGCCGCCCGGCGGCGCCGCGAAGGCGAGCCGGTCGGCGGGCAGCGCGAGCACGGCCGAGGTGTTGTCCCGGGCGAGCCCGGCGGTGAGTCCCGACAACAGCCCGACCAGCAGGGTGATGAGCACCACCACCGTGCCCATCAGTGCGAACCGGCCCTTGGCGAACCGGAGATCTCTCCAGGCGACGAACATGGCTCCAGCCTCGCGGGCCGGGGCCCGCCGGACATCGCGCCACAGCACGCCCCAGCCGGATCGAAGGAGGTATCCGCACATCAAACTTTCGGTTGACCGGGCCGGAGCCGGGCCCGCTTACGCTGGAAGTCCTATGGACCCCCGCCCCCACACCCCGGTCACCCGACTGCTGCGCCTGTGTCTGCACGCGCTGCTCATCGGGCTGCTCGCGCTGGTCGCGGCCCGCTCGCCGGGCGACGCCGGGGTGCTCGCGGCGGCGGGCGGGACGGCGGCGGTGTACGCGGCGGGGGCGCTGGCCCCGGCCGTGCGGCCCCGCACCGGGGCGGGCGCCGGGTGGCTCGGGGCGCTCTGCGCGGTCTGGCTGGTGCTGCTGACGCTGTCGCCGGACGCGCTGTGGGTCGCCTTCCCGCTCTACTTCCTCCAGCTGCACCTGCTGACGACCCGCTGGGCGCTGCCCACCGTGGCCGCCACGGCGGGCGCGGCCATCGCGAGCTTCCTGCTCCACGGCGAAGAGGTCACCCCCGGCGCGTTCATCGGCCCGGTCCTCGGCGCGGCCGTGGCGGTGGCCACCGTGTTCGGGTACGACGCGCTGTACCGCGAGAGCGAGCGGCGGCGCGAGCTGATCGAGGAGCTGGTCTCCACCCGGGCCGAGCTCGCCGAGGCGGAGCGCGCGGCGGGCACCCTGGCCGAGCGCGAACGCCTGGCCCGCGAGATCCACGACACCCTGGCCCAGGGACTGTCCTCCATCCAGCTGCTGCTGCGGGCCGCCGAGCGCGCGCTGGCGCCGGACGACCCGGCCCGCGCGCACGTGGAGCGGGCCCGCTCGGCCGCCCAGGACAATCTGGCGGAGGCCCGCCGGTTCGTGCGGGCGCTGACCCCGCCCGGTCTGGAGCGGGCCTCGCTGCCGGGCGCGCTGGAGCGGCTGTGCGCGGCCACGCCCGGCCCGGCCGTGCGGTTCGGGGTCAGCGGGACCCCGGTCGAGCTACCCACCCCGTACGAGGTGGCGCTGCTGCGGATCGCCCAGTCGGCGCTCGCCAACACGGTCCAGCACGCGGCGGCGGAGCGCGCGGAGATCACCCTGAGCTTCATGGACACCTCGGTGGCACTGGATGTCGTCGACGACGGCAGGGGCTTCGAGCCGGGGCGGGAGCGCCCCGCGGGGACCGGTGGCTTCGGGCTCCCGGCGATGCGGTCGCGGGCGCGTTCGCTCGGCGGCACCCTGAGCGTGGAGTCGGCGCCGGGCCAGGGCACGGCGGTCGCGATCACCCTGCCGCTGCCCGCGGGCGAGCGGGGCGCGGCATGAGCTCCGTACCGATCAGGCTGCTGCTCGCCGACGACCATCCGATCGTCCGGGCGGGGCTGCGGGCCGTCCTCGACACCGAGCCGGACTTCACGGTGGCCGGGGAGGCCGCGACCGCCGAGCGCGCGGTGGAGCTGGCGGCCTCGGGCGGCTTCGACGTGGTGCTGATGGACCTCCAGTTCGGCGCCGGGATGCACGGCTCGGCCGCGACCGCCGAGATCACCGCGCGGCCGGGCGCGCCCCGGGTGCTGGTGCTCACCACGTACGACACGGACGCCGACATCCTGGCGGCGGTGGAGGCGGGGGCGGCCGGCTATCTGCTGAAGGACGCGCCGCCGGACGAGCTGTCGGCGGCCGTACGGACGGCGGCGGCCGGGCAGTCGGCGCTGGCCCCGGCGGTGGCGCACCGGCTGATGGGCCGGATGCGGACCCCGGCCGAGGCGCTGACCCGGCGCGAGCTGGAGGTGCTGCAACTGGTCGGGGACGGGCTCTCCAACCTCGGGATCAGCAAGCGGCTCTTCCTCAGCCAGGCCACCGTCAAGTCCCATCTGGTGCACATCTACGCCAAGCTGGGCGTCGACTCGCGCACGGCCGCGGTGGCCGTCGCGGGGGCCCGCAGGCTCATCCGCCGGCCGGGCTGATTTCCCCTACGTCCACGCGTCACCGCGCCACCGGACGGGAATGCAAGCGGCATGTGTCCGGCCCTACCCGCGCGGAGGCCCGTATGCCACAGACAGCCCGCCAGTACTGGTGGAACCTGCAAGGACGCACCAGGCTCAACTTCAACTGGGGCATCATCAACCACGACTCCACGGTGATCGTCACCGCGTCCGAGTACAGCGTGGACAACAACGACCCCCGGCACAGCCCCCGGTTCATCGGCGCCGCCACGATCACGGTGGAGAACATCAGCCCGCACTCGCCGCCCTACGACCCGAACCACGGGGTCACGTTCACGGTCAACGTGGAGTGGGGCTCGCCGCTGCACATCGTCACCGACATCACCGTCCTGGACGGGCCGCCGGTCGCCATCGAGTACCAGAACGGCTGAGGGGGGCCGATGCCGCGTACCGCACGCCAGTACTGGGCCGGTCTCCAGGGCCGTACCGCGCTCAACTTCAACTGGGGCATCATCGACCACGACTCCACGGTGATCGTCACCGTCTCGGAGTTCAGCGTCGACCCGAACGACCTCAAGCACAGCCCCCGCTTCGTGGGCGCGGCGCCGGTGCGGGTCAGCAACATCAGCCCGCACTCCCCGCCGTACGACCCCAACCACGGGGTGGGGTTCGTCGTCACCGTCGACTGGGGCGCCCCGCTGCACATCGTCACCGACATCACGGTCCTCGACGACAAGCCGGTCTACCGGCTGTGGGACGGCGGGCGGCTCGCCTTCGCCATGCAGGCCCAGCAGCAGACCAACTGGTGCTGGGCGGCGGTGGCGACCAGCATCGCGCTCTACTACAACGCGGGGAGCACCTGGACCCAGTGCGCGGTAGCCAACTCGCAGACCGGGCGCACCGACTGCTGCGGCGGCGGGGCGAGCGGCGCGGGCTGCAACTCCCAGCAGCCGCTGGACAATCCGCTGCGGATCGTCGGCCACTTCGACCGGATGGTCAGCAACCGGGTGGACTTCGCGACCGTGGAGTCCGAGATCAAGGCGGGCCGTCCGCTCTGCGTCCGGATCGGCTGGTCCACCGGCGGCGGGCACTTCCTGACCGCGATGGGCGTGGACGCGCCGCTCAGCGGCTCGGACGCGATCGTGGCCGTGGACGACCCGATCTACGGCCGCTCCGACCAGGTCTACAACACGCTCGCGACCAGCTACCAGGGCAGTGGAACCTGGACCCACAGCTACTACACCCGGGCATAGGGACGGACCATGGCGCTTCAAGTACCGCAGCCACCCCAGGAGTCGCGCTCGGCCGCCGAGGCCGGGGTCGAGCTCCTCGCGGGCCTCGGCCGGGTCCGCACGGCGGAGCTGCTGCCCGCCGCGGCCGACGAACTCCGGCTCGCCCATCCGCTCCAGATGTACGTGATCGGGCTCGGCGACCTCGCGGCGGGCCTCGGCCGGGCGCGGCCGGTCGCCTGGCGCTATCTCGTCCAGCACGGCTCCGGCCCGGTGGCCCTCGCCGAGACGGTGCGGGACGCGGCGGGCGGCCATGTCTTCAGCCAGCTCAACTACGGCCCGTTCGTGGCCGGTACGGCCGCCGCGCTGGCCGCCGCCGCGGAGCGGGCGGGCGACGCGGAGGCGCGGCTGCTGCACCTTCCGGCGGTCCATCTGATCGCCGTCTGGCTGCACGCCCCGACCGGCGACACGCTGGTTCCGGCGGCCCCGGCGCCCCCGGGCGTCGAGCCGGACCGGGCGTATCCGGCGGCGGAGCTGTTCGCGCTGATCGCCCGGGACGCGCCGGGGCAGGCGCTGCCGGGGCTGGAGGACGACAGGGGCGGCGGCTGAGCACCGCGCCCCGCCGACCGTGCGGCGCCCCGGTGACCGCCGGGGCATGCCGTTCGGATCCTGCCCGGGGCTCGGCCGACAAGGCCCGGGAGACACGCTCCGGGCGCCCCGGCGCTCACACCCTGAGCGCGAAGTCGGCGGCCCGCGCCCGGCGCAGCTCGCGGGCCGCGCCCTTCGGGGGCCGGGGCGCCGGTACGGTCAGCACCGCGCAGACGGCGCAGCGCCGGACGTAACGGCGCACCGGTGCCCACCGGGCGCCCCGGCGCGCGCCCACCACCAGCAGGTCCCCGGGGCGGTGCGCCAGCGCGCACAGCGCCGGGCCGGGCCTGCCGCGCACCGCCGCGCACCGCACCTCGACGCCCTCGGGCACCCCGCCGAACGCCTCCGCGAACGCCTCGTCGAGACGGCGCCGGGCATCGTCCTGCCAGTGCGCGGCCCAGGCCCGGTCGGGGTGGCGCAGATACAGGTACTCGCCCTCGGGCGGCTCCCACGCGATCACCGCGACCAGCCGGCGCCCGCCGCGCCGGGCCTCCTCGGCGCCCGCGCGCAGCGCGGCGAGGGAGCCGAGCGAGCCGCCGACGCCGACGACCACCCTCCCCGCCGCCCCGCTCATGAGGCGCGCCCCTTGCGCGCGTCCCGCCACCGCAGCCACAGGGGGCCGAGCGACAGGGCGCTCGGCTGCTCCTCGCGGCGCCGCTGCATCTCCCGCTCGAACCGGTCGGTCATCGAGCCCGTGGAGGTGCCCGTGACCGTCGTTCCGCCGTACATGGTTGCCGTCCTCTCCGGCCGTCCGGACCACTTCGCTGATGTGTCCCGAGTCTGTACGCTGATTGGCCTGCACAGCAGGGCCAATCCAAGGGAGTTGGTATGGCGGAGATGCGGATGGTCCACTCCGTGGGCGGTACGGCGGACAGCAGCCGGACCATGGGCAGCCGCCAGCTGGCCACCCTGGTCGCGGCCACCACCGGGGAGCGGCCGGGCTATCGCGCGCTCGCGCAGGGCGTGCGCACCCTGCTGCTCGACGGGCGGATCCCGCTGCACACCAGGCTGCCCGCCGAGCGCGAACTGGCCGGGGCGCTCGCGGTGAGCCGGGCCACCGTGACGGCCGCCTACGACCTGCTGCGCGAGGGCGGATACGCGGTGAGCCGCAGGGGCGCGGGCACCTGGACCGAACTCCCGGCCGGCCAACGCCCGGCCAATGTGGCCAGCTTCCCGGACGGGGCGGACACCATCGACCTGGCCATGGCGGCCCCGGCCGCGCCCGAGGCCGAGTACACCGAGGCGCTGGCGCGCGCCTCGGCCCGGCTCCCGGCCCATCTGCGCACCCCGGGCTACCACCCGCTGGGCCTGCCCGAGCTGCGGGCGGCCGTCGCCGAGCGCTACACCCGGCGCGGGCTGCCGACGCTGCCCGAGCAGATCCTGGTCACCACGGGCGCCCAGCAGGCGATGTCCCTGGTGGTGGGGCTGCTCGCCCGGCCCGGCGACCGGGTCCTGGTGGAGAGCCCCTCGTACGCCAACGGCCTGGACGCCATCCGGCACGCGGGGCTGCGGATCACCCCGGTGCCGGTCACCGACGACGGCTGGGACGGCGAGCTGATGGAGTGCGCGCTGCGCCAGACCGCGCCCCGGCTCGCGTATCTGATCCCGGACTTCCACAATCCGACCGGCGCGCTGATGGGCACCGAGCAGCGCGGGCGGCTGCTCCGCTCGGCGCGGGCCACCGGCACCTGGCTGGTGATCGACGAGACGCTGGTGGAGATGGCGCTGGACGTGGCGGCGCCGGCGCCGTTCGCCTCGCTGGCGCACCGGGGCGAGGCCGAGCAGATCGTGACGGTCGGCTCGCTCAGCAAGTCGCACTGGGGCGGGTTGCGGATCGGCTGGGTGCGGGCCGGATCGCGGCTGATCACCGAACTGGCCGGGGACCGCGTCCACCGGGACATGGCGTCCTCGGTCCTGGACCAGCTGGTCGCGATCGAGCTGATGCCGGGCATGGACGACGTGCTGAAGGTCCGGCTCGGCCAACTGCGGGAGCGGCGGGCGGCACTGGTGGACGAGCTGACGAGCAGCTTCCCCGAGTGGCGCTGGCAGCTGCCGCCGGGCGGGCTGACGCTCTGGGTGGACCTGGGCCGCCCGATCGCGGGCGCGCTGTGCGAGGCGGCGCTGTCACACGGGGTGCGGCTCCAGGCCGGGGCCCGGTTCGCGGCCGACCCGGGCACCCACGAGCACCGGCTGCGGATCCCGTACTGCCTGCCGCCGGAGGTGGCCCGGGAGGCGGTACGGCGCCTGGCCGCGACGCTGGACGCGGGGCTGCCCGCCACGGCGAGGGAGCTGGACCGGCCGCACTGGGTGGCCTAGGGACCGGCAGCGCGGGCGGCCGGGTCCGTGGTGGCGCGCGCGGCCGGGCGGGCGGCCGGTGTCACCGTGGCGCCTCCCCGAACAGGTCGACCGCCTCCCGCACCCCCTTCACCGCGAGGGCCAGCGCGCTGACCGAGCCGATGGACCCGGCGATCAGCAGCAAGGAGCGCCGCAGCCGGGCGATCTCGGGGTTCCCGGTGAGGGCCATCGCGTGCAGCGCGGCCAGCTCGTCCTCGGCGACCGCCCGGTCGGGGAATTCGGCCGGGTGCCCGGCCAGCTCCCGGCGCAGCCGGGCCACGGCCACCCGCAGCTCGGTCACCCTGGGATCCTCTCCACTGCCGGTCACGGGCCTCTGCTCCACGCGTCGCAACAAAAGTCCTTCCCCACGCACGTCGTCGTGCTGGCGCTCACAGCCCGTCAGCGAAGGTCAACTGACGGGAGTTGCGGGCCAGTTAACGCCATCGCGCCCGGCGCGCGCCACCGTGTGGACGGAATTCGGCGGGTGCATTCGGTATACGTGGGGCCATGACACAGCCAATCGAGGACGAACCGCAGGTCGTGGGTCTGCTGCTGGCGGCGGGCGGGGGCCGGCGCCTCGGCGGGCGCCCCAAGGCGCTGCTGACGCACCGGGGGCGCCCGCTGGTGGAGCACGCCGTACGGGTGCTGCGCGAGGGCGGCTGCACCGAGGTGCACGTGGTACTGGGCGCCTCGGCGGAGGTGGTGCGCGAGCGCGCCCGGCTCGACGGGTGCGTGCTGGTCGACAATCCGGGCTGGGCCGAGGGCATGGGCTCCTCGCTGCGGGCGGGGCTGGAGTCCCTGGCCGGCACGGGCGTGGCGGCGGCCCTGGTGAGCCTGGTGGACCAGCCGGGCATCGGCGCGGCGGCGATCGCCCGCGTCCGGGCCGCCTACCGCTCCCCCGCCTCGCTCGCCTCCGCCGCGTACGACGGGCGGCGCGGCCATCCCGTACTGCTGGGGGCCGAGCGGTGGGCTCCGGTCGCGGCGAGCGCGGAGGGCGACCGGGGGGCGCGGGCGTATCTGAAGGCGCACGAGTCGGCGATCACGCTGGTCGAGTGCGGGGACGTGGCGGAGCCGTACGACATCGACACCGAGGCCGATCTCGGGCGGCTCGACCCCTCGTCCGGTACACCTTGAGTGAGCGGGGTGGCACCGAGCGCCATGGTCTGTCGACCCGGAGAATCTCGATATCAACAAACCATTGAACTTCCACCATGAGGAAACTAGTATCCACTGTTCAGAAGCGCCCGATTGATTGAGACGGCGCCCCCAGTCGCATTCCGGGGTCCTGGCACCGAGTGCCAGCTCTGACTTCCGGCGGCCGGTGAGGGCACCGCCCGCGAAGGAGTGACAGCACATGTCCGCACCAGCGCCGTCCCCGCTGGCCATCGTCGACGCCGAACCCCTGCCCCGGCAGGACGAGGTCCTCACCGACGCGGCCCTCGCCTTCGTGGCCGAGCTGCACCGGCTGTTCACGCCCCGCCGTGACGAGCTCCTGCTCCGCCGCCAGGACCGCCGCGCCGAGATCGCCCGCACCTCCACGCTGGACTTCCGCCCCGAGACCGCCGCCGTGCGCGAGGGCGACTGGAAGGTCGCCCCGGCCCCGGCCGCGCTCAACGACCGCCGGGTCGAGATCACCGGCCCGACCGACCGCAAGATGACCATCAACGCGCTGAACTCCGGCGCCCGCGTCTGGCTCGCCGACTTCGAGGACGCCTCCGCGCCCACCTGGGAGAACGTGGTCCTCGGCCAGCTCAACCTGATGGACGCCTACGAGCGCCGGATCGACTTCACCGACCCGAGGTCCGGCAAGTCGTACGCCCTCAAGGACGCGGGCGAGCTCGCCACCGTCGTGATGCGCCCGCGCGGCTGGCACCTGGAGGAGCGCCACCTGCGCTTCGACGGCCGCCCGGTCCCCGGCGCCCTGGTCGACTTCGGCCTCTACTTCTTCCACAACGCCAAGCGCCTGATCGAGCTCGGCAAGGGCCCGTACTTCTACCTCCCCAAGACCGAGTCGTACCTGGAGGCCCGCCTCTGGAACGACGTCTTCGTCTTCGCCCAGGACTACGTCGGCATCCCGCAGGGCACCGTCCGCGCGACCGTCCTGATCGAGACGATCACGGCCGCGTACGAGATGGACGAGATCCTCTACGAGCTCCGCGACCACGCGGCCGGGCTCAACGCGGGCCGCTGGGACTACCTCTTCTCGATCGTCAAGAACTTCCGCGACGGCGGCGCCAAGTTCGTCCTGCCGGACCGCAACGCGGTGACGATGACCGCCCCCTTCATGCGGGCGTACACCGAACTGCTGGTGCGCACCTGCCACAAGCGCGGCGCCCACGCCATCGGCGGCATGGCGGCCTTCATCCCCTCCCGCAAGGACGCCGAGGTCAACAAGGTCGCCTTCGAGAAGGTCAAGGCCGACAAGGACCGCGAGGCGGGCGACGGCTTCGACGGCTCCTGGGTCGCCCACCCGGACCTGGTGCCGATCGCGATGGCCTCCTTCGACGCGGTCCTCGGCGAGAAGCCGAACCAGAAGGACCGGCTGCGCGAGGACGTGTCGGTGGCGCCCGGCGACCTGATCGCCATCGACTCGCTGGACGCCGCCCCCACCTACGACGGTCTGCGCAACGCGGTCCAGGTCGGCATCCGCTACATCGAGGCGTGGCTGCGGGGCCTGGGCGCCGTCGCCATCTTCAACCTGATGGAGGACGCGGCCACCGCCGAGATCTCCCGCTCCCAGATCTGGCAGTGGATCAACGCGGGCGTGGTGTTCGAGAACGGCGAGACCGCCACCGCCGACCTCGCCCGCGAGGTCGCCGCCCAGGAGCTGGCCGCGATCCGCGCCGAGATCGGCGAGGAGGCGTTCGCGGCCGGGAAGTGGCAGCAGGCCCACGACCTGCTGCTGACCGTCTCGCTGGACGCGGACTACGCCGACTTCCTCACGCTCCCGGCGTACGAGCAGCTGGTCGGCTGACCGGATCCGGCTCCAACCGGGGCCGTAGGGCGGGCGGTTCGCCCCCCTGCGGCCCCGCGGCCTGTCATCATGAGCGGATGTTACGTGGAGGCAGGATCGCCGTGGTCGGCGGCAGCGTCGCCGGCTGCGCGGCGGCGCTCGCCGCACACCGGGGCGGGGCCGCGGAGATCACCGTGTTCGAGCGGGCGCCGGGCGCCCTCGCCGACCGGGGCGTGGGACTGGCCATGCACAACGACCGGTACGCCGAGCTGGAGGCGGCCGGATACGTGGACGCGAAGATGCCGTGGCTCCAGCTCGGTCGGCGCTGCTACTACGTCCGTGACGGCTCGGCGCCGCTGGGCCGCCGCATCGGCCTGCTCCCGTTCCCCTTCCGCACCTACAACTGGGGCCCGCTCTGGCGGGAGTTGCGCGCGCGGGTGCCCGGGTCGACCGAGTTCCGGGCGGGCGCGGCGGTGGGCGCGCCGACCGCCGACCCGGACGGGGTGGAGCTGGCGGCGGACGGCACGACGCACCGCTTCGACCTGGTGATCGGCGCCGACGGCTACCGCTCGGCGGTGCGCACCGCCGCCTGGCCCGAGGTGGCCCCCCGGTACGCGGACTGCCTGGCCTGGCGCGGCGCGTTCCCGGCGGAGCGCCTGATGGCCCCGGAGCTGTGGCCCGACGAGGACTGCGTGTACGCGGTGTTCCCCGGCGGGCACGTCATCATCTACCGCATCCCGGACGGCGACGGCGGGGCGCGGGTCAACTGGGTGCTCTACAGCGCGCCCCCCGAGGGGCTCGGCCCGCGCTTCGACAACCCGACGAGCCTGCCGCCCGGCACCCTCGCCGCCACCCTGCACGACCACCTCGCCGAGCTCGCGGAGTCCCGGCTGGCGCCCTACTGGGCGCAGTTGGTGCGCACGACGACCGCCGAGGAGCTGTTCGTCCAGCCGCTGTACGACTTCACCGCGCCCCACTACACCAACGGCCGCCTGGTCCTGGCGGGCGACGCGGCGACGGTGGCCCGTCCGCATACCGGCGGCGGCGCGGTCAAGGCGCTCCAGGACGCCACCGCCCTGGAGCGCTGCCTGACGGCCGAGCCGGACTGGCGGGCGGCGCTGCGCGCGTACGACGAGGAGCGGGCCGCGAGCGGGCGGGTCATGGTGGAGCTGGGGCGACGGCTGGGAGCCGCCCTGGTGCACGAGACGCCCGACTGGAGCGCGATGGACCAGGGCGGTCTGGAGCGGTGGTGGCAGCAGGCGGACGGCTCGGGCGCGTTCGGTGGCCGCAAGCTGACTTGACGGCTCGTCAATTTCGGGCATCCGGGCCTCACTTGCCGATGACCACCGTGCGCTGCGCCGAGAAGTCGCCCCACTTCCCGTCGGGCAGCCGGGCCCGGATCTTGACGCTGTAGCGGGTGCCGGGCTTCTCCGCGGAGACGGTCAGCCGGTAGGAGGACGGGCCGGGCGGCGGCTCGGCCCCGAACACGATGGTGGTGGTCAGCCGCCCGTCGAGGAAGAGCTGGTACGAGGTGACCGGCCCGCCCGTGTCCGGCGCCCGCCAGGTCAGCTCGACCGTGGGCACGCCCGCCGCCGAGAGGTAGCGGGCGGCCAGCTCCGTCGGGGCCGTACTGGCGGGCGCGCCCGGCTCCGGCGCGGTGGTGAGGTCGACGGCGGCGCTGTCCGGCGAGGAGTTGTCGGCGGCGTCGCGCGCCCGCACGGTGAAGGTGTAGACGGTCCCGGGCCGCAGCCCGGTGATCCGCGCACCGGTCGCGCTGCCGGGCACGCTGTGCACCCGGACGTCCTCCTGGTAGACGTCGTACGAGGTGACGCCCACGTCGTCGGTGGAGCGCCGCCACGACAGGGTCACCGCCCGGCTCCCCTCGACCCGGCCGCGCGGCGCGCCGGGCGCGGTCGGCGGGCCGTGGTCGGCGGGTCCGCGCGGCGGTGTGGTGACGGCCACCGGGGCGCTGGGGGCGGAGAAGTTCCCGGCGGCGTCGCGGGCGCGCACGGTGAAGCTGTAGGCGGTGGCCGGGGCGAGCCCGTCGACGTCGATCATGTGCTTCTCGCCCGGCACCGCCTTGACCCGGGTGCCGTGCTGGAGGACCTCGTACCCGGTGACGCCCTTGTCGTCGCCCGATGCCTCCCACATGACGTGCACGGAGGTGGCGCTGCTCGCCTGCGCGGTGACCGAGGCGGGCACGGTGGGCGCCCGGCCGTCGCGCTCGTCGGCGGTGGCCGAGCAGGCCGCCAGGGTGAGCACGGCGCAGGCCAACAGGGCGTATCCGGTGGGGCGTTGCATGGTCTGCCCTCTCTCCGTACGGCCTCCACACGAGATGGTCCAGACCTATATCGCACAGCCGGGGGCGCACGGCAAGGGGGCGGACGCATCCGGTCCGGCCGGCCGCGGGGAAAGTTCCCCGGTCGCGATGAGTTCCGCCCGCCCCGCCGGTCTGCACAGGTATGACGACACCACCGCGGACTCCCCGGCCCGACCTCGGCCCCGCCACCGCCGCCATGGCGCGCCTGCTGGCCGGCGTGCGGGACGAGCAGCTCGCCGCGCCGACGCCCTGCCCCGCCTACTCCGTGCGCGAGCTCCTCGGACACGTCGACGGGCTCACCACCGCCTTCGACGCCGCCGCCCGCAAGGACCTCGGCCCCTCGACCTCCACCGACCCCGGGTCGGTGACCCCCGTACTGCCCGAGGACTGGCGCACCGGGCTGCCCGGGCGGCTGGCCTCGCTGGCCGGGGCGTGGCGGGCGCCGGACGCCTGGGACGGGGACACCCGGGCGGGCGGCTTCACCTTCCCGGCCGCGATCGCGGGCGTGGTCGCGCTCAATGAACTGGTCGTGCACGGCTGGGACCTGGCCCGCGCCACCGGCCAGCCGTACGAGCTGGACACCGCGACCCTGGAGGCGGTGCGCGGCTTCTTCGCGGCGAGCCGCGACGAGGCGATGCGCGCCCCGGCGTTCGGGCCGGTCGTGGAGGTGCCCGAGGGAGCCCCGCTGCTCGACGAGGTGGTCGGGCTCAGCGGGCGGGATCCGGGCTGGGCCCGCTGAGCCGGGCGGGCGGGAGGCCGCGCGGCCCCTCCGGGCGCGCGGCCCCTGGGCACGTCACACGGTTTCCCTCGTGGGGATGTCGAGCTGGTTGAAGCCGTAGTACAGCGCGAGCACCCCGTGCGCGGCGAGCGTCGCCGGGGCCGAGACGAAGGCGAGCGCGACCGTCGCCGGATAGGCGAGCGAGCCGAGGGCGAACCGGGTGCGGGTGGCCCGCGCGGCCCGGACGTCGACCCGGTCGGCGAAGAGGTGGCCGGTGCGGGTCAAGTGCCACCACAGCGACTGGTAGTTGAGGGCCATGACGACCATGAGCCCGCTGTAGACGGCGGCAGCGACGTGCGACGCCTTGTCCTCCCGTAGGTATTCGGCCATCAGACCGGCCGGCCAGGGGATCGCCGCCACGGTCATGAGCAGCAGCAGGTTGAGGAACATCAGCGTGCGGTCGACGCGCACCACATAGCTGAAGAGCGTGTGATGGTTGACCCACATGATGCCGATGACCAGGAAGCTCACCACATAGGCGGCGTACGAGGGCCACTGGTGCGCCAGCTCGCTCCACAGGTGGTCGCCCGCGTGTGCGGGCACCTTGATTTCCAGGATCAGGAGGGTGATCGCGATGGCGAAAACGCCGTCGCTGAACGCCTCCACCCGGCTTGATTCAGTCACCGGGTGAACTGAACCCGACCCGGCGGGATTCTTCAACTTCCTTTTGCCACAAGGGTGTACGCCTACCTCTCGGCAGTGGTAGGAAAGTTTCCTAACAAAACAGCGAACGACGAACTCCCCCCAGGAGGTCCAGGTGCTCACCCCCCACCGCAGCGCCCTCGCACGTCGTCTCAGGATCACCGCGACCGCCGTGCTCGGCGCCGCCGTGATCGCCGTACCCGCGGCCACCGCCACCGCGGCGACCAGCCACAATGCCCCCATGGCAGCTGCGGCGACCGGGCTCGACGACCCGGCCAAGAAGGAAATAGCGATGGAGCTCGTCTCCAGCGCGGAGAACTCCTCGCTGAACTGGAAGGCCCAGTACAAGTACATCGAGGACATCGACGACGGCCGGGGCTACACGGCCGGGATCATCGGATTCTGCTCCGGCACCGGCGACATGCTCGACCTGGTCGAGCTCTACTCGGCCCGCGAGCCCGGGAACGTGCTCCAGAAGTACCTGCCCGCGCTACGCAAGGTGAACGGGAGCGACTCGCACGCCGGGCTCGACCCCAACTTCACCAAGGACTGGAAGACGGCCGCCTCCGAGACCGCCTTCAAGAACGCCCAGAACGACGAGCGGGACCGGGTCTACTTCAACCCCGCCGTCAAGCAGGGCAAGTCCGACGGGGTCGGCACCCTCGGCCAGTTCATCTACTACGACGCCATCGTCATGCACGGCAACGGCGACGACTCCACCAGCTTCGGCAGCATCCGCAAGAAGGCGCTGGCCAAGGCGAAGCCGCCGTCGCAGGGCGGCGACGAGACCAAGTACCTCAACGCCTTCCTCGACGCCCGCGTCTGGGCGATGAAGCAGGAGGAGGCGCACAGCGACACCAGCCGCGTCGACACCGAGCAGCGGGTGTTCCTCAAGAAGGGCAACCTCGACCTCAACACACCGCTCGACTGGAAGGTCTACGGCGACCCGTACCACATCGGCTGAGCCGGCCCGTCACACACGGCGGCGCGTACGACACGGGGTAGGTGTCGTACGCGCCGTCTCCACGTCCGAGGCCGGCGGGGCCGGCCGGCCCGGGGCGGGTCAGTGGGCGGCCACCGCGGGCTCGGGCAGCACCGCCGGTTCTTTCGAACTCGCCCTGTGGCCAAGGTGGTTGAAGGCCAGGTTCAGGACGATCGCGATCACGCAGCCGGTGGAGATGCCCGAGTCCAGGACGACCCGGACGTTCTCCGGGAAGGCGTGGTAGAACGTCGGCGCGGCGATCGGGATCAGCCCGACGCCCAGCGCCGCCGCCACGATCAGCGCGTTCTCGCCCTGCTCCAGGGCGGCCGTCGACAGCGTCTGGATGCCGCTGGCCGCGACCGAGCCGAAGAGCACGATGCCCGCGCCGCCCAGCACCGGCAGCGGGACCAGCGCGATCACCGAGGCGGCCACCGGACACAGGCCCAGCAGGATCAGGATGCCGCCGCCGGTGGCGACCACGAACCGGCTGCGCACCTTGGTCATCGCCACCAGACCGATGTTCTGGGCGAAGGCGCTGGCCATGAAGCCGTTGAAGAGCGGGCTGAGGGCGCTGCCGAGGGTGTCGGCGCGCAGTCCGCCCTCGATGGTCCGCTCGTCGGCCGGCCGTCCGACGATCCTGCCGAGCGCCAGCATGTCGGCGGTCGACTCGGTCATGCAGACCAGCATCACGATGCACATCGAGACGATGGCCGCGACCTCGAAGTGCGGGGCCCCGAAGTGGAACGGGGTGGGGAAGCCGACCGCGTCCGCGTCCCGGATCGCGTCCAGACTGGTCATCCCGAACGGCACGGCGACCAGGCTGCCGATGACCAGGCCGAGCAGGATCGCGATCTGCTGGAGGAAGCCGCGCAGCAGCCGGCGCAGCGCCAGCACGATCACCAGGGTGAGCGCGGCCATCCCTATGTTCTTCATCGAGCCGTAGTCGTGGGCGGTGGCGTCGCCGCCCTGCGCCCAGCGGAAGGCGACCGGCAGCAGCGAGACGCCGATCAGCGTGATCACCGTCCCGGTGACCACCGGCGGGAAGAAGCGGAGCAGCTTGCTGAAGTAGGGGGCGAGCACGAACCCGAGCACGCTCGCCACGATCACCGATCCGAAGATGACCGCCATGCCCTCGTGGCCGCGGTCCTTGCCGATGGCGATCATCGGGGTGACGCCGGCGAACGAGACGCCGTTGACGAACGGGAGGCGGGCGCCGACCCGCCAGAACCCGAGGGTCTGGAGCAGGGTGGCGAGTCCGGCGGTGAAGAGGCTCGCGCCGATCAGGAACGCGGTCTCCTTGGGGGTGAGCCCTACGGCGGGCCCGACGACCATGGGCGGGGCCACCACGCCCGCGTACATCGCGGCCACGTGCTGGAGGCCGCTGGTGAACATCTTCAGTGGGGGCAGGGTCTCGTCGACCGGGTGTTTCTCACCGGCGGTGTCGGGAGCGACTGCATCGTTGCGAAACCTGGGCTGCGGGGCCACGGGCGGTTCCTCCGGTCGGTTACGCGTCGGCGGTGACGCGGGTGTCAGGGAGGTGGTGCTGGGTGACGCGTGCGTGATGCGGCGATGTCGCGTACGGCGTACGGCGGGGTCGGGTACGCGTACGGAGTGCGGGGCGAACGGCGGTGCTCCGTGCGGGGATTGGGCACGGGTCACCGTCCCGGGAGGTGCGCACGTCCATGTGGTGCGCACCCCCCGGGCGCGGCTGCCGCGGACCCCGCTCGGGTCCACGGCGACCGGCCGAGGGCCGTCCCCCTCGGCCGGACTCCTGGGCGGGAATCCCGGGCGGGATCAGCCCTGCGCGGCGATCCGCGCGAGGCGCTGCGCCTCGTCCCGCGTGGCGCGGGCGATGGCGTCCTCGTCGACGTTGAGGAGGCGGTTGTCCTCGACGATCTGCTTGCCGTTGACGAACGACGCCGTCACCGGGGCGGCGGCGCCGAAGACCAGGGCGGTGACCGGGTCGGCGATGGAGGCGTGGGCCAGCGTGTCGAGCTTCCAGAGGACGAAGTCGGCGAGCTTGCCGGCCTCCAGGGAGCCGATCTCGGCCGTGCGGCCGAGCACCTGGGCGCCGCCGTAGGTGCCGAGCCGCAGCGCCTGGCGGGCGTTGAGGGCGGCCTCGCGGTGGGCGCCGAGCCGGTTGATCAGGAGCGCGTTGCGCAGTTCGGTGTGGAGTTCGCCGGACTCGTTGGAGGCGGTGCCGTCGACACCGAGACCGACCGGGACACCCGCCTTCAGCATGTCGGGCACCCGGGCGATGCCGGCGGCGAGGCGCGCGTTGGAGGACGGGCAGTGGGCGACGCCGGTGCCGGTGCGGGCGAAGGCGGCGATGTCGGAGTCGTTCATGTGGACGCAGTGCGCCATCCACACGTCCTCGCCGAGCCAGCCGGTCGACTCGAAGTAGTCGGTGGGGCCCATGCCGAACAGTTCCTTGCAGAACTGCTCCTCCTCCACGGTCTCCGAGCCGTGGGTGTGCAGCCGTACGCCCTTGGCGCGGGCCAACTCGGCACCCTGCTTGAGGAGTTCGGTGGAGACCGAGAACGGCGAGCAGGGGGCGACCGCGACATGGGTCATGGCGCCGAAGGAGGCGTCGTGGAAGCGGTCGACGGTCTCCGCGGTCGCGGCGAGCGCGCCCTCCAGGGTCTCCACGGCGAAGTCCGGCGGCAGTCCGCCGTCCTTCTGGCTGCGGTCCATGGAGCCGCGGGCCAGGGTGAAGCGGACGCCCATCTCGGCGGCGGCGCCGATGATCGCGCCGGAGAGGTCGCCCGAGTTCCGCGGGTAGACGTAGTGGTGGTCCATCGCGGTGGTGACACCGCCGCGGGCCATCATGGCGAGCGAGCCCTGGGCGGCCACCCGGCCCATCTGCTCGTCGATCCGCGCCCAGGTGGGGTAGAGCGCCACCAGCCAGTTGAAGAGGTTGTGGTCGGTGGCCAGGCCGCGCGTGATCCACTGGTAGAAGTGGTGGTGCGTGTTGACCAGACCGGGGGTCACCAGGTGGCCGGTGCCGTCGATGCGGCGGACCACGTTCTCCAAGCCCTCCGGGGCCTTGCCCGCGCCGATCGACTCGATCGTGTTGTCCGCGACGACGAGGTACCCCGAGGCGTACTCGGTGTCGTCCGCGTCCACGGTCGCGATCGCGCAGTTCTCGATGATGATGCGCTGGGCTGCCGATGGTGCCATCGTGCTTCCTCTTCTTTCCATCAACATGGGGGTTCCCCCAGCTCCCGGGGAGCTCGGGGGAGGGCACGGCAGGACCCTAGAGGATTTGAGTGCCGGGGCCGGCTGGCCCACGGGTGCCGAGTAAGGGGTGCGCCCCCGGGCGGCGGGGACCGGGGGCGCTCCGCGTCAGAGGTTGGTCATGTCGACCGGGATGCGCGGCTCGACGCCGTCCCGCAGGATGGTGGCCTCGATCAGACCGTAGGGCCGGTCGGCCGCGAAGTAGACCTCGTTGTCGTTCTTGAGCCCGAACGGCTCCAGGTCGACCAGGAAGTGGTGGTTGTTCGGCAGCGAGAAGCGGATCTCGTCGATCTCGCTGCGGCTGTTGATGACCCGCGAACCCATCTGGTAAAGGGTCTGCTGGAGCGAGAGCGAGTACGTCTCGGCGAACGCCTGGAGCATGTGCTTCTTGGTCTGCTCGTACGACTTCTCCCAGTTGGGCATCCGGTCGTCGTCGCTGGTCCAGTTGTAGCGCCAGGCGGCGGAGACGTCGGTGCACAGGATGCGGTCGTACGCCTCCTTCAGCGTCGTGTACCTGTCCTTGACGTAGCCCCAGAACTCCGAGTTGGTGGAGTTCATGACGGTGAGGTCCTTCAGACCGGAGATGACCTCCCAGTTCTCACCGTCGAAGGTGATCTGGGTGGTGCGCAGCTCCTGGCCCTTGCGGGCGAAGGAGTGGCGCACCTCGTCCGAGCCGATGAACTTGGAGTTGGCGTCGGAGGTGGCGATCCGCTCCCAGGCGTACTCCTCTATACGGATGCGCGCCCGGTGGATCGGCTCCTGCGACGTCACGAAGTGACGGGCCAGGTGGATGCCGAACTGCTCGGCGGACTCGATGCCGTACTCCTTGGCGAAGGCGAACACCGTGTTCTTGGTGGTGTCCGTCGGCAGGACGTTCGCGTTCGAGCCGGAGTAGTGGACGTCGTCCATGTCGCCGGAGAGGGCGACCGAGACGTTCAGGTCCTTGATGTGGTGCGTGTCGCCGTCCCGCGTGATCTTGACGACGCGGTTCTCTGCTTTGCCGTACTGGTTCTGGCCGAGAATCGTGGGCATGTCTGCTAGCTCCCTCGGTAAACGGAGTAGCCGAACGGGTTGAGCAGCAGCGGTACGTGGTAGTGCTCGCCCGGCACGACGGCGAACGTGATCGCCACCTCCGGGAAGAACGCACCGCTGTCCCTTACGCGGGGGGCGTCCTGCTGCGCCTCGGCTTGCTTCTTTTCGAAGTAGGACTCGACCTCGAAGTCGAGCCGTACGTGGGTCGTCCCCTCCGGCAGCGCCGGGAGGTCCTTGCAGCGCCCGTCCGCGTCGGTCGCGGAGCCGCCGAGCGCCACCCACTCGGCGTCGCGGCCCGAGCGGGCGGCGAGCGAGATGGCGACGCCCTCGGCGGGGCGTCCGACGCTGGTGTCCAGGATGTGCGTGGACACCGAAGCGGTGGTCGCGGTGCTCATCAGTGGCTGTCCTCTTCTTCTGCGGTTTCCACGAGACGGGTCAGCCGGATCCGGTTGATCTTCCCGAGTTCGGTGCGCACGATCTCGCGCTCCGCCTCGGCGGTGTTGCCGATCCTGGCCTTCATCGCGTCGCGCATCTGCTCACCGGTGGCCCCGGTGGCGCAGATCAGGAAGACATGGCCGAACCGGTCCTGGTAGGCCAGGTTCAGTTCGAGCATCTCGGCCTTGAGCTCCTCGGTGGCGCCGGCCATCCCCCGCTGCTCGCGGGCGGAGGTCGGATCGCCCGGCTTCGGCCGCCCGATCGGCGGGTGCCCGGCCATCGCCTCTTCCAGGTCCTGCACGTCCAGCTCGGCCATGGCGGCGTCGCTGGCGGTGAAGAGCTCGTCGGCGGTGGCGTACGGGCGCCGGGCGAGCAGCCTGCTCCCCCATACCGAACTGGCGCACACCTCGTGGAGGGCGGCGAGCGCCGTGCTGTCGTCGGAGGTGTTGAACCGGGCGAGGCCCGGCGTCGAGGTCGAAGTCACGAACGGCCTCCGTGGCCTTGGTGCTGGACGGGCTGCGGATAGCTAACGCCCTCGGAAACATCCCGTCAACACTTTGTTGAAAACTTGGAGCAACAAAAAGCCGCCGTCCGGGATTCCGGACGGCGGCTCGTCGAGGACGGCTCGCGGGCGGGCGATTTCAGTCGCTCTTGGCCGCGTTTTCCCTGTTCAGGTAGTTGTACACGGTGAAGCGGCTGACCCCGAGCGCGGACGCGACGGTCTCCACCCCATGGCGTACGGAGAAGGCTCCGCGCGCCTCCAGGGTCCGCACGACCGACTGCTTGGCCTTGCGGTCGAGCTCGGCCAGCGGCATGCCGTGACGGCGCTCCATGGCGGCCAGGATGTGGTCGAGGGAGTCGGAGAGCTGGGGCAGCCGCACCGCGATGACGTCCTCGCCCTCCCAGCTCAGCACCACGTCGTCGGCCTGCGCCTGGTCGGGGCCGAGTATCTCCGCCCCCATGGCGTCCACCAGCGGCTTGACCGCGGTGACCAGCGGGTGGTCGGCGGGTTCGGTCACTTCTCGCCCTCCCCCACCACATTGACCTGGAGGGAGACCCGGGTGGCACCGGCCGCCAGGGACTTGCGCAGCAGCTCGTCGACGGCGGTCAGCACCTGGTCGGCACCGCCCTCGGCGGTATTGCCGAAGGGGCCCACGTCCACGGCGTCCAGCGCCGCCGTCTGCAGGACCTCGCGGGCGGCCACCGCGTGCGGGGGCGCCTCGTCCAGGTCGAAGGGCTCGGTCGTGAACTCCACTCTCAATCGCACGCGCACAACCTACTGCCCGGATGGCGAGATCCGGGAGGTCAATCGGAGGGGCCCCCTTGACAAGCCCGCCGCTCGCCCTGCAACCTTCCATCAAGCAGAAAATAACTTCCGCAATACGGAAGGAGCGCCGACCCTCATGGGATATTCGGACCAGCGCTTCGATGTGAACCTCTCGATCCTCTTCACGGAACTCCCGCTCCTGGAGCGCCCCGCCGCCGCGGCGGCGGCCGGCTTCACCGCGGTCGAGCTGTGGTGGCCCTGGATCGAAACCCCCACTCCGGCGCAGGCCGAGCTCGACGCCCTGAAGAAGGCGCTCGACGACGCCGGCACCCAGCTGGTGGGGCTGAACTTCTACGCGGGCGCCCTGCCGGGCCCCGACCGCGGAGCCCTTTCCGTACCCGGCGAGGAGTCGGACCGCTTCCGGGCCAACATCGAGGTCGCGGCCGACTTCGCCGCCTCGGTGGGCTGCGGGGCGCTCAACGCGCTCTACGGCAACCGGGTGGAGGGCGCCGACCCGCAGGTCCAGGACGCGCTCGCGCTGGAGAACCTGGTGCTGGCCGCCCGCGCGGCCGACCGGGTCGGGGCGATCCTCCTGGTCGAGACCCTGAACAAGCCGGAGTCGCCGCTCTACCCGCTGGTGAGCGCCCCGGCCGCGATCGAGGTCATCGACAAGGTGAACGCGGCGACCGGCCTCGGCAACGCCAAGTTCCTCCTCGACATCTACCACCTGTCGATGAACGGCGAGGACGTCGCCCAGGTCATCGAGGCGTACGCGGACAAGACCGGCCATGTGCAGATCGCCGACAACCCGGGCCGCGGCGCGCCGGGCACCGGCTCGCTGCCCCTGGAGGCCCTGCTCGACCAGCTGGCGAAGGCCGGTTACGCGGGCTGGGTCGGCCTGGAGTACAAGGCCGCCGACGCCGCCGCCTCCTTCGAGTGGCTCCCGGCCGGGGCCCGCGCGGCGCGCTGAGCCCCCGGGCCACCCCCCTGAACTTCCTGACGTAACACCGCAGTTGAGAGAGGCCCCCAATGAGCAACCTCCCCAAGATCGCATGGATCGGCCTCGGCATCATGGGCTCCCCCATGTCCGAGAACCTGATCAAGGCCGGTTACTCCGTCACCGGCTTCACCCTGGAGCAGGACAAGCTGGACCGCCTGACCACCGCCGGCGGCACCGCCGCCGCCTCGATCGCCGACGCGGTCAAGGACGCGGACGTGGTCATCACCATGGTCCCGGCGTCCCCGCAGGTCGAGGCGATCGCCTACGGCGAGGCCGGCATCCTGGCCCACGCGAAGCGGGGCGCCCTCCTGATCGACATGTCCTCGATCACCCCGCAGACCTCGGTCGACCTGGCCGCGAACGCCAAGGAGAAGGGCATCCGCGTCCTGGACGCCCCCGTCTCCGGCGGCGAGGCCGGCGCCATCGAGGCCGTCCTCTCCATCATGGTGGGCGGCGAGAAGGCCGACTTCGACGAGGCCAAGGGCATCTTCGACGCGCTGGGCAAGACCATCGTGCTCTGCGGCCCGCACGGTTCCGGCCAGACGGTGAAGGCCGCCAACCAGCTCATCGTGGCGGTCAACATCCAGGCGTGCGCCGAGGCCGTGGTCTTCCTGGAGAAGTCCGGCGTGGACCTCGCCGCCGCCCTGGACGTCCTCAACGGCGGCCTGGCCGGCTCGACCGTGCTGACCCGCAAGAAGGACAACTTCCTCAACCGCGACTTCGCGCCGGGCTTCCGGATCGACCTGCACCACAAGGACATGGGCATCGTCACCGACGCCGCCCGCAACGTGGGTGCGGCCCTCCCGGTCGGCGCGGTCGTGGCCCAGCTGGTCGCCTCGCTGCGCGCCCAGGGCGACGGCGGACTCGACCACTCTGCGCTGCTGCGCGCGGTCGAGCGCCTCTCCGGCGCCCGGCTCTGACCCCTCCGGCCGACCGCGTCCGGGCCTTCCGGCTCCCCGGCTCCGAGCCCCGCGGCTCCTGATCCGGGCCTTCCGGCCCCCGGCCCGCCGGTGCGGGCCCCTCGACTTCCGGGCGGCGGTGGCGCTGACACCTGTCCTGTCGCGCCCAGGCGTCGCCGCCGCCCGGAACACCCCACTTCATTTTCAACAAACTGTTGACGTTCTCTTCGGGGCGTACCTACGCTCCTGACACCGCAGACCGTTCAGCAGTGCAGCTCCCGTACGGAAGGTCACGATGTCGAAGCGCGTGCTTACGACCGAGTCCGGCGCCCCCGTCGCCGACAACCAGAACTCCGCCACCGCCGGCGTCGGTGGCCCCATCCTCCTCCAGGACCAGCACCTGCTGGAGAAGCTCGCGCGCTTCAACCGTGAGCGGATCCCGGAGCGCGTGGTCCACGCCCGCGGCTCCGGCGCGTACGGCTACTTCGAGGTGACCGACGACGTCACCGGCTTCACCAAGGCCGACTTCCTCTCCGCGGTCGGCAAGCGCACCGAGACGTTCATCCGCTTCTCCACGGTGGCGGACTCGCTCGGCGGCGCGGACGCGGTGCGGGACCCGCGCGGCTTCGCGCTGAAGTTCTACACCGAGGACGGCAACTACGACCTCGTCGGCAACAACACGCCGGTGTTCTTCATCAAGGACCCGATCAAGTTCCCCGACTTCATCCACTCCCAGAAGCGCGACCCGTTCACGGGCAAGCAGGAGCCGGACAACGTCTGGGACTTCTGGGCGCACGCCCCCGAGGCGACGCACCAGATCACCTGGCTGATGGGCGACCGCGGCATCCCGGCGTCCTACCGCCACATGAACGGCTACGGCTCGCACACCTACCAGTGGACCAACGCGGCGGGCGAAGCCTTCTTCGTCAAGTACCACTTCAAGACCAACCAGGGCATCCGCAGCCTCTCGTCCGACCAGGCCGCCGAGCTCGTCGGCAAGGACGCGAACTCGCACCAGACCGACCTGCTCCAGGCGATCGAGCGCGGCGTGAACCCGTCCTGGACGCTGTACGTGCAGGTCATGCCGGCCTCCGAGGCGGCCGACTACCGCTTCAACCCCTTCGACCTGACGAAGGTGTGGCCGCACGCGGACTACCCGCTGCAGCGGGTGGGCCGCCTCGTCCTGGACCGCAACCCCGACAACGTCTTCGCCGAGGTCGAGCAGGCCGCGTTCTCCCCGAACAACTTCGTTCCGGGCATCGGCCCCTCGCCCGACAAGATGCTCCAGGGCCGCCTCTTCGCCTACGCCGACGCGCACCGCTACCGGCTGGGCGTCAACCACACCCAGCTCGCGGTGAACGCGCCCAAGGCGACGGTCGCGGACAACTACGGCCGGGACGGCCTGATGGCCACGCGCAACGGCCGCCGCACGGACAAGAACTACGAGCCCAACTCGTACGCCGGTCCGGCCCAGACGGAGGCGGCGCTCTCCGCCCCGCTGGCGGTCACCGGCTGGACGGGCACCCACGCGGCCCCGTCCCACGTCAAGGACGACGACTTCTTCCAGGCGGGCGAGCTGTACCGCCTGATGTCCGACGACGAGAAGTCCCGTCTGGTCGCCAACATCGCGGGCGGCCTGTCCCAGGTGTCCCGCGACGACGTGATCGAGAAGAACCTGGCCCACTTCCACGCCGCGGACGCCGAGTACGGCAAGCGCGTGGAGGAGGCGGTCCACGCCCTGCGCGAGGACTAGTCTCCAGCACCAACTCACAGACCGCGCAGGGGATCTGACGGGAGGTCGGCTCCCCTGCGCAGTCCGGACAACCGGCCCGGATGAGGGGTGGCCGGTGACTTCGGACGACTCGGTGATCGCGGCGGCGCGTCGATGCCAGTGCGGTGGTCAAGGTCTGCCCCGGCCCCTTCCTGACCTGAAGGAGGGCCCCCCGGGGCACACCAATCGCCCGCCGCCGCGATCCCGCACCTCCCCCACTCGACTCCGCCCGGCGGTGCGAACGTCCTGTCGCGCCAGCCTCGCCCCGTCGGGCGGTCACCACTTCGACACCTCGAAGCCCGGGTGCCGGGTTCGGTTTACGGTCCCGAACCGAGCACCCGTCGATCAAGGCCCCGCCTGTCCTGTCAGGCGGGGCCTTGCTCTGTCCGTACGCCGCTCCGCCCGCACGCTCCGCCCCTACCGCACGAACAGGGCCCCGTCCCCCGATCGAGTGATCGGCGGACGGGGCCCTGCCGGTGGTACGGGGCCGCTCCTGGTTCAGGGGCGGCCCGTCAGAGGCGGTGCATGCGCGTGTAGGGGCTCGGGATCCGGGCGCGGCGGGAGCCGAAGTCGACCAGCATGGCGACTCCGTCCTCCACGCCCACGATCCGTCCCAGGCCGAACTGGTCGTGGGAAACCCGGTCGCCCAGGGCGAACGTCTTGGCCTGCGGGTCGACCGGAGCTTTGAAGGGACTGGTGGGCAGGTGGCGCCTCGGCGCGGACGGCTGCGTCATGGTCCTACCAGTATGCGCCGTAGACGCCTGTCCCACCGGCCTCCACTCGTCTCGGATTCGACACGATTGGACCGGGCGCTCGAACGGGTGAACGGCAACGGCTCCGGTGCCACCCCCCACGGGTGGCGCCGGAGCCGTCGGCCCTGCGGACGCTAGGAGACCTGGAGCGGGCGGATCGCGGTGGGCGCGTGGCCCGGCTCCGTCGCGAGCTCCTCGAACTCGTTGATCGCGTCGATCTTGACGCCCATCGAGATGTTGGTGATCCGTTCCAGGATCGCCTCGACGACGACCGGGACGCGGTACTCGGCGGCCAGCTTCTTGGCCTCCTCGAAGGCCGGCAGCAGCTGGTCCGGCTCGGTCACCCGGATCGCCTTGCAGCCCAGGCCCTCGACGACCTTGACGTGGTCGACGCCGTAGACGCCCAGCTCCGGGGAGTTGATGTTCTCGAACTCCAGGTTGACCTGGAAGTTGATGTCCAGACCGCGCTGGGCCTGGCGGATCAGGCCCAGGTAGGAGTTGTTCACGAGGACGTGGACGTACGGGATGTTGTGCTGCGCGCCGACCGCCAGCTCCTCCAGCATGAACTGGAAGTCGTAGTCGCCGGAGAGCGCGACCACCGGGGTCTCCGGGTCGGCCGTGGCGACGCCGAGCGCGGCCGGGATGGTCCAGCCGAGCGGACCGGCCTGGCCGCAGTTGATCCAGTGGCGCGGCTTGTAGACGTGCAGCATCTGCGCGCCGGCGATCTGGGAGAGGCCGATGGTGGTGACGTACCGGGTCTCGGGACCGAAGGCGCGGTTCATCTCCTCGTACACGCGCTGCGGCTTCAGGGGCACGTTGTCGAAGTGCGTACGGCGCTGGAGCTGCGCCTTGCGCTCCTGCGTGGAGGCCGCCCAGGCGGCGCGGTCGGGCAGCCGGCCCGCGGCCTTCAGCTCCTTGGCCACCTCGACGAAGAGGGTGAGCGCGGCCTTGGCGTCGGAGGCGATGCCGTAGTCCGGCGCGAAGATCTTGCCGATCTGGGTCGGCTCGATGTCGACGTGGACGAACTTGCGGCCCTTGGTGTAGACGTCCAGCTCGCCGGTGTGGCGGTTGGCCCAGCGGTTGCCGATGCCGAGGACGAAGTCGGACTCCAGGAAGTTCGCGTTGCCGTAGCGGTGCGAGGTCTGCAGACCGACCATGCCGGCGTTCAGCGGGTGGTCGTCGGCGAGGATGCCCCAGCCCATCAGGGTCGGGATGACCGGGGTGCCGGTCAGCTCGGCGAACTCGACGAGCAGTTCGGGGGCGTCGGCGTTGATGATGCCGCCGCCCGCGACGATCACCGGGCGCTCGGACTCCAGCAGCAGCTGGATCGCCTTCTCGACCTGGGCGCGGGTCGCGGACGGCTTGTAGACCGGCAGCGGCTCGTAGGTCTCCGGGTCGAACTCGATCTCGGTGAGCTGGACGTCGATCGGCAGGTCGATGAGGACCGGGCCGGGGCGGCCGGAGCGCATCAGGTGGAACGCCTGCTGGAACACGCCGGGGACCTGCGCGGCCTCCAGGACCGTGGTCGCGGCCTTGGTGACGGGCCCCGCGATGCTCGCGATGTCGACCGCCTGGAAGTCCTCCTTGTGGAGCTTGGCGACCGGCGCCTGGCCCGTGATGCAGAGGATCGGGATGGAGTCGGCGATCGCGGAGTACAGGCCGGTGATCATGTCGGTGCCGGCGGGGCCGGACGTACCGATGCAGACACCGATGTTCCCCGCGTTGGCGCGGGTGTACCCCTCGGCCATGTGGGACGCGCCCTCGACGTGGCGGGCCAGCGTGTGCTTGATGCCGCCGCCGGCCTTGAGGGCCGCGTAGAAGGGGTTGATCGCCGCGCCCGGCACGCCGAACGCGTTGGTGACGCCTTCGCGCTTGAGGATCTCGACTGCCGCGCGGGCAGCGGTCATACGAGGCATGGAGTGCTCCTGCTTCGGCCTGGCGGATCGGGCTCTGTCGCGCCACCTGAGAGCCTTGATTCCGTAATGCGGAAGTTTAGTTCTACTATATGGAAGAAACATAAGGGGCGTGCGCAGGCGCGTCAAGGGATCGCCCAAGTGGCCTCCCGCGCGGGCCGGGGTGGGGGACGATGGGGGCCACGGGCGGCGAGCGCGGGGTGGGCGGTATGAGCGGCGACAGCGGCATCGGCGGAACCGACAAGTACGGACACGGCGGACCGGACCGCTCCGGCGGGCCCGGGGAGTACGGCGGGAGCGGACGCCCCGCGGCCTTCGGCCCGGCCGGGTACACCGGCGCCTTCGACCGGCCCGCGCGCCCCGGCGCGCCCGGCCGGGTCGGGGGCGTCAGCGGGCGCCCGCGCGAGAGCGTCCCCGTGCGCTGCCCCTCCTGCCGGCGCGAGCACCGCTACAGCCCGCCCGCCTACCCCTGCCCCTGCGGCTCCCCGCTCGCGCCGCCGCTCCGCTCCGGGGCCGCGCCCGAGCCGATCACCCACCGCACCTGGCGCGAGGACTGGGTGGTGGTGCGCTGCGAGGCGTGCGGACGGCAGGACCAGTGGCCGCAGCCGGAGCTGGGCTGCTCGTGCGGCACGGTGCTGCGGATCCCGGTGCGGCCGGTCAGCTCGGCGCCCGCCCCGCTGCCCGCCCACATCCCGGTGCCGCCGACGGCCGCCCCGCCGCGGCCCGCGTTCCACCCGGTGACCATCCGCACCGCACGGGACGCGGTGACGGCCGCCGCGCTCTACCTCAAGTGGCTCGGCTTCCGGGACGTGCTCCAGTCCGAGACGCGCCCCGTCGCCGGGATCGACCTGCGCGGGCCCGGACTGGTCGCCCAGGTCGACCCGAGCACCCGCCCCGCCTCGCTGCGCGCGGTGGAGTGCCTGTGGCTGAACGGGCTCAGCGGCTCGGCCACCGGCGTCTACTTCTCGCTCGCCGGATACACCAAGGAGGCCCGTGCGCGCGCCGACGAGCTGGGCGTCCCGCTCTTCGTGATGGACCTGACGGGCACCCCGCAGCCGGTGAACGACGCGGCGGACGAGCTGATCGTCGGCGGCCCCTGAGCCACCGACCCGCCGCCGAACCTCAAATCGAGCTCTGAACAAGGCAGTTGCCCGATTCGCCCCGACCCGCAACGGGGAGACCCCCGGCAGGGGACCCTCGGGGGAGGCGGACGGGCATGTGGTGGTTCATCGGGGCGGCGGGCGTCCAACTGATCGTCGCGGCGGCTCTGCTGCGCCCGCCCCCGGCCCGCCGCCACGCGCTGGACCCGGTCGCCGCGGCCTGTGTACGGGGCGGGCCCCGGGCGGCCCTGACCGTCGCGCTCGTCGGGCTGCACCTGAGCGGCGCGGTCGAGGCGGGCGCCCCGGGCACCGTACGGCTGCGCGAGACGCCCGACCGGCCGCCGTGCCCCCTCCAGCGGGCGGCGGCCCTCTCGCTCCAGCGCCCGCTCGGGGTGCGTCCGCTGCTGGCCCGGCCCCGGGTGCGCCAGGCCGTGGACAATCTGGTGGACGGGCTCGCCGCGGACGGCGTGCTGCGCCGCCCCCGGCGCTGGAAGGCCGCGCAGCCGCTGCTCGCGGGGGTGCCGCTCACCCTGGTGGTGGGCGTCCCGGTCAGCCCGCCGACCGCCCCGCAGCTCGTGCCGGTCGCCGCGCTGCTCCTGGCGGCGACCGCGCTGTTCTGCCTGCCCCGGCGCACCCGGGCCGGGCACCGGCTGCTGGCCGGGCTGCGCGCGGCGCATCCGCTGCCGATGACCCGGCCCCGGCCGCCGGACGACGAGATCCTGCTGCTCACGGCGGTGCACGGGGACCGCGCCCTGACGATGCTGCTGCCCCGGTTCGCCGCGGCGGCCGGGCTCCTGGCCCGGGGCGGCGCCGGGACCGCCGGACCCCCGCACCTCGCGACGGCCCCGCTCCTTGCGCCCGCCCCGCTCCCCTCGACGCCCCCGCCGCGCCCGGCGGCTCCACTCCCCCCGGCCGCTCGGGTGGATCCGGCCGCCCCGGTGGCCCCGCTGCCCCCGGCCGCTCCGACGGGCCGGGGGCTCGGCGTGGCGGGCGGTCTGACCCGCAACCCGGCCGGGTCGACGGCCAAGTCCGCGGCCGGGGCGGCAGCGAGGCCGGCGGCCAAGTCGACGGCCGGGGCGGGACCCCGCGGCGCTACTCCCCGTACCCCTCCCGCAGCTCCACCTTCCGCACCTTGCCGCTGACCGTCATCGGGAAGTCGGCCAGGATCCGCAGGCGCCTCGGGACCTTGTAGTGGGCGAGGCGGTCGCGGCAGAACGCGGTGAGGTCGTCGAGCGTGGGCGGGTCGGCCGGGTCGCGCGGGATGACGCAGGCCAGGACCTCCTCGCCGTACCGCTCGTCGGGCACGCCGACCACCTGGACGTCGGCGATCTTCGGGTGGGTGTGGAGGAACTCCTCGATCTCGCGCGGGTAGACGTTCTCACCGCCCCGGATGATCATGTCCTTGCTCCGGCCGACGATCTGTACGTACCCGTCCTCGCGCAGCACCGCCAGATCGCCCGTGTGCATCCAGCGGCCCGCGTCGATCGCCTCGGCGGTGCGCTCGGGCTCGCCCCAGTAGCCGAGCATCACGCTGTAGCCCCGGGTGCACAGCTCGCCCGCCTCGCCGCGCGGCAGGGTGACGCCGGTGGCCGGGTCGATCACCTTCACCTCCACGTGCGGCATCACCCGCCCCACCGTTCCCGTGCGGCGCTCCAGGTCGTCGTCGCGGCGGGTCTGGGTGGAGACCGGCGAGGTCTCGGTCATGCCGTAGCAGATGGACACCTCGGCCATGTTCATCTCGGCGACGACCCGCTTCATCACCTCCACCGGGCACGGCGATCCGGCCATGATCCCGGTCCGCAGCGAGGAGAGGTCGTAGGCGGAGAAGTCCGGCAGGTCGAGCTCGGCGATGAACATCGTGGGCACCCCGTACAGCGAGGTGCAGCGCTCCGACTCCACCGCCCGCAGCGTCGCCGCCGGATCGAACGAGGGCGCCGGGATCACCACGCACGCGCCGTGCGAGGTGGCCGCCAGGTTGCCCATGACCATGCCGAAGCAGTGGTAGAAGGGCACCGGGACGCAGATCCGGTCCCGCTCGGTGTAGCCGAGCAACTCCCCCACGAAATAACCGTTGTTGAGGATGTTGTGGTGCGAGAGCGTGGCACCCTTGGGGAAGCCGGTGGTGCCCGAGGTGTACTGGATGTTGACCGGGTCGTCGCAGGACAGCCCGGCCGCGGCCACCGCGAGCTCCTCCGGCCCCACCGCCCCGCCCGCCGCCACCAGCGCGTCCCAGGACGGGTCCCCGATGTAGTGCACCGCCCGCAGCCCCGGGCAGTCGCCGCGGACCTGCTCCACCAGCGCCCGGTAGTCGCTGCCGCGGTGCCCCGGCGAGGCCACCAGCAGCGAGATCCCGGCCTGCTCCAGGACGTACGCGAGTTCGTGCGCCCGGTAGGCGGGGTTGATGTTGACCATGATCGCGCCGATCCGGGCGGTCGCGTACTGCACCAGCACCCACTCCGGGCAGTTCACCGCCCAGATGCCGACGCGGTCGCCCTTGCCGACCCCGCTGCCGAGCAGACCGCGCGCCAGCTCGTCGACGGCCGCGCCGAACTCCGTGTACGTCCAGCGCCGCCCCGACTCCAGGTCGACCAGCACCTCGCGGTCCGGGTGGGCGGCGATCGCCCGGTCCAGGTCGCGGCCGATGGTGTCGCCGAGCAGCGGCGTCGCGCCGGTGCCGTGCGTGTACGAGAGGTCCGTCACCGCAGGTCCCCCTCGTCGTACTCGGCCGCGGAGCCCGCCGCCGTCGCCTCGCGCAGCTCGATGCGGCGGATCTTCCCGGAGACCGTCTTGGGCAGCTCGCCGAACTCGATCCGGCGGATCCGCTTGTACGGGGCGAGGACCGCGCGCGAGTGCTCGAACAGCACCTTGGCGGTGTCCGGGCCTGGCTCCCAGCCCGCCGCGAGCACGATGTACGCCTTCGGCACGGCCAGCCGCAGCGGATCCGGCGCCGGGACGACGGCCGCCTCGGCCACCGCCTCGTGCTCCAGCAGCGCGCTCTCCAGCTCGAACGGGGAGATCTTGTAGTCGGACGCCTTGAAGACGTCGTCGGCGCGGCCGACGTAGGTGATGTAGCCGTCCTCGTCGCGGGAGCCGATGTCGCCGGTGCGGTAGTAGCCGCCGGCCATCGCCTCGGCGGTGCGCTCCGGGTCGCCGTGGTAGCCGGTCATCAGGCCGACCGGGCGGGCCGAGAGGTCCAGGGCGATCTCGCCCTCGCTCGCGCCGGGCTCGCCGGTCACCGGGTCCAGGAGCTCCACGCGGTAGCCGGGGCTCGGGCGGCCCATCGACCCCGTCTTGAGCAACTGGCCTGGCGTGTTGGCGACTTGGACGGCCGTCTCGGTCTGCCCGAAGCCGTCCCGGATCACCCGGCCCCACTGGCGCCGGACCGTCTCGATGACCTCCGGGTTGAGCGGTTCGCCGGCCGCCACCACCTCGCGGGGCGGGGTCTTGAGGGCGCTCAGGTCCGCCTGGATCAGCATCCGCCACACCGTGGGCGGCGCGCAGAAGCTGGTCACGCCCGCCGCGTCCATCGCCGCCATCAGCCGGGCCGCGTCGAAGCGCGTGTAGTTGTAGAGGAAGACGGTGGCCTCGGCGTTCCACGGCGCGAACAGGTTCGACCAGGCGTGCTTGGCCCAGCCGGGCGAGGAGATGTTCAGGTGTACGTCGCCGGGCTTCAGCCCGATCCAGTACATGGTCGCCAAGTGCCCGACCGGGTACGACACATGGGTGTGCTCCACCAGTTTGGGCCGGGCCGTCGTGCCCGAGGTGAAGTAGAGCATCAGCGGATCGTCGGCCAGGGTCTCCCCGTCCGGCTCGAACCCGGCCCGCGCCTCCAGCGCCTGCGCGAAGTCCAGCCACCCGGGGACGGGCGCGCCGACGGCGATCCGCGTGTACTCCCCGGGCACCTCGGCGAACTTGCCGGTGTCCTCGGCCCGTACGATCACGTGCCGGGCCCGGCCGCGCTCGATCCGGTCGCGCAGGTCGAGGGGCCCGAGCAGCGGGGTCGCCGGGATGACGACCGCCCGCAGCTTCATCGCCGCGAGCGCGGTCATCCACAGCTCGCGCTGGTTGCCGAGCATGACGACGACCCGGTCCCCGGCGCGTACCCCCTGGTCCCGCAGCCAGTTGGCGACGCGGTCGGAGTACGCGGACATCTCGGCGTAGGAGATCCGGACCTCGGCGCCGTCCTCCTCGACGATGTGCAGCGCGGCGGCGTCATTGCCCTCGGCGATGACGTCGAACCAGTCGAGCGCCCAGTTGAACCGCTCGGGGCGCGGCCAGCTGAAGCCGCGGGAGGCCGTCGCGTAGTCCTCCCGGTGCTCCAGCAGGAAATCCCGTGCGGAGCGGAACTCCCGCGTGGCGCCGTGTGCTTCCATGTGCCCTCCTCGTTGCCTGGCCACTCTCTACCATCCGGTACTCCGTGACCAGGCATCTTTACCCTCGGACGGGGGTGCGGGGGAAGCCTCTCCGGCCGAAACCCCCCGCTCCCCGTCACCCCGAGGTCCGGGCCGGTGGCACGCGGCGCGCCCGCCCCCGGCGGGCCTCACTTGTCCGCGGTGAGCTTCCCGGCGGCGCCCCAGCTGTCGGTGGGCACCTCGTGGATCCAGACCTGTACGGTCTCGGCCGGGATCCGGTACGCGTCCACGAACGCGTCGGTGACCCGCTTCACGAGCTCCCGCTTGAGCGCGACATCGCGCGGACCCTGCTGGATGGTGACGATCGGCATGACGGTCAACTCCCCTGTCCCCGGCGGCTTCCCGGCTCTTCCGGGCCGCTCACCGGCATGACCTCAGTCCATACCGCCGACGGGCGCCGACCAAGGGCCGGACGGCGACCACAGCGATCAGTTTTCGTGATCGACGCAGGTCGGAGTGGGTTCGACCGAGGTTCCGGGGTGGGATTCCGGGGCGGGTCTCCTAGGCGGGCCACGGTGTAGGTCCGCACAACCGGTCAGGAGGCGCCGCACGCCCGCAGCAGGAGCTCCAGCCCCGTCGACGGCGCCCCGCCGCGCACCGCGAGACCGGTCGACAGCGCGAGACCCGGCGCGCGGAACGGGCGGAAGGCGATCCGGGGGCTGTGCAGCACGCGCGCGTGGGACGCGTACACCACCGTCCACAGCGGCCGGGAGCCCGCGCCGATGGTCGCCAGCGTGTCCTGGAGGGAGCCGCTCACCGGGCCCGGCAATGGCTCGAAACCGACGCTGTGACAGGCGCCGACGACCAGGTCCACCAGGGCCGGGTGGTTGCGCCGGGCCGTGATGCACAGCCCCAGGTCACGCAGGTCGCCGACGGCGATGTCCGCCGCCCCGGCCAGCGGGTGCGCCGCCGGGACGGCCGCGACCAACGGCTCCTCCCACAGCGGCTCGATCCGCAGCCCCGCCACCGGGGCGAGCGAGCGGACGAAGGCCGCGTCCAGACGGCCGTCGGCGACCTGTTCGAGGCGGCCCTCGGCAGCCGCCGACACCAGCTCGACCGGGGTGTCCGGGGCGAGCTCGGCGAACCGCGCCAGCACCCGGTCGAGGTGGGCGCCCAGACCCGTACTGGTGCCGAGCCGCAGCGCCGAGGGGCCGCGCACGGCCAGCCGGGCCCGGTCGGCCGCCGCCAGCACCGCCCGCCCCTCGGGCAGCAGCCGCTCCCCGGCGCCGGTCAGCCGGACGTGCCGCGATGACCGGTCGAACAGATCCGCGCCCACCTCGCGCTCCAGCCGCCGCACCTGCTGGCTGACCGCCGACTGGACGATGTGCAGCCGCTCGGCGGCCCGCCCGAAGTGCAGTTCCTCGGCGACGGTCACGAAGTAGCTGAGCTGGCGCAGTTCCATGCGGCGACTGTAGCCAGCGGCCCGCGCCCGCCCGCGGGGTGCCGCCGCTCGGCAGCGGGGCCGGATCCCCGGCCATGAGCGGCCCGGCACCCGCCCTCGGGGTGCGCCGCACGACAGCGGCGCCGCGTTCCCCGGCGGCCCCCGCGCCTGCCCCCCGGGGGCGCTGAGAGACCGTCCGCCTGCCCCCGGGGGCGCGCTAGAAGACCGTCAAGGACGGGCGGACCCGGGTCAACAGCGCGTCAGGACGGGACGCCCGGTCCGGCGCGCGGGCATAACGTCGAAGCGTCGCCCGCAGCGGCGTCACCCAGGACGGCCCGGCCGCGACGGCCGGGCCCCCCATCGGAGGGCACCACCATGGACATTCTCACCGTCGACGACGCGGACCCCGACGAACGCCGCCCGGCAGGGCCCCTGTACGTGCCGGTTCGGCTCGGCTCTGCCGGAGGACAGCAGCTGCGCTTCGTGCGCACCCCGCTGGGCGTACGGTCCGCCGTCGGCTTCACCAGCGCCGCCCGGCTGCACGCGGTGCTCGGGGCCGGCCAGTGCTGGATCAGGCTCGCCGAGCCCGCCCTGCGCGCCCTCGCCGCACCGCTCGGCGTGACCACGCTGACGCTCGACCCCCAGCTGATGGCCCCGGCCCCGTCGGGGGCCCGCCGGACACCGGCCGCGCACCCGTGCGCCCGCCGGTCGGCGCCGCCGGAGCCGCTGCCCGCCGCGCCCGAGCCGGAGCCGGTGCCCGCGCTCGCCCCCGTGCACCGGGCCGCCAGGCTCACGGCCGTCCCCGCGCTCGTCGACCACCGCGGAGGTTTCCCCGTATGACCACCGAACCCGACCTCCTCGTACGGTCGTTGGACTCCCCCGCCGTGTGGCCGGCCTCCGCCGTGAGCGCGCCCGGCGGCGATGTGTCGGTCGCCGGGGTCTCCCTCGCCGAGCTGGCCGAACGGCACGGCACACCCGTCTACGTGCTCGACGAGACGGAGGTACGGGCCCGGGCCCGGGCCTGGCGGCGGGCACTGCCGGACGCGGACGTCGTCTACGCGGCCAAGGCGTTCCTGTGCCGCGCGGTCGTCGACTGGGTGGCCGAGGAGGGCCTGGGCCTCGACGTGTGCTCGGCGGGCGAACTGGAGCTCGCCGCGACCCGCGGCTTCCCGCCCGAGCGGATCGTGCTGCACGGCAACGCCAAGTCGCCCCGCGACCTGCGCACCGGCCTGCGGCTCGGCGTCGGCCGGATCGTCATCGACTCGGACTGCGAGATAGCCCGGATCGCCGCCCAGGTGCCGCCCACGGCGCCGCCGCAGAAGGTCCTCGTCCGGGTGCTGCCCGGCATCGAGGCGGGCGCGCACCCGAAGGTCCGGACGGGGACCGAGGGCCAGAAGTTCGGCCTCTCGCTGGCGGGCGGCGACGCGGAGGACGCGGTGCTGCGCGTGCTGGGCCAGCCGCGCCTGAGCCTGGCCGGCCTCCACTGCCACCTGGGCTCCCAGATCGCCTCCACCGAGCCGTACGCGCGGGCCGTGCGCACGATGGTGGCGTTCCTCGCCCGGCTCCGCGACCGCCACGGCGTGACCCTGCCCGAGCTCGACCTCGGCGGTGGCTTCGCGGCGGCCTACCTGCCGGGCGACACCGCGCCGCAACCGGACGCCTACGGCCGCCGCATCACGGCCGAACTGGCCCGCGCCTGCGCCGAGTTCGGCTACCCGGCGCCGCGCCTCACCGTCGAGCCGGGCCGCGCGGTGGCGGCTCCCGCCGGGGTCGCACTGTACCGGGTGCTGGCGGTCAAGCGGACCGGCGAGCGGGTGTTCGTCGCGGTCGACGGCGGCATGAGCGACAACCCCCGGCCCGCGCTGTACGGGGCCCGCTACACGGTCCGCATGGTCGGGCGCGCGACGGCGGCCCCGATGCGCACGGCGACGGTGGTCGGACGCCACTGCGAGGCGGGCGACGTGCTGGCGCAGGACGTCGAACTCCCCCAGGACGTACGCCCCGGGGACATCCTCGCCGTACCGGCGTCCGGCGCGTACCAGGTCTCGATGGCGTCCGGCTACAACATGACGGGCCGCCCGCCGGTGGTGGCGGTGGCGGACGGCCGGTCACGGCTGCTGCTGCGACGCGAGACGTTCGAGGATCAGAGGGGGCGGGACGTGGGGTTGTAGGGGGGTGAGGCCGCCGGGGAGGCCGGGGGTCGCCCGTCCGCCGGGAGACGCTCCCCGGGCGTCAACTCGTCACGTTCCCGAACCGGATGTCGTACGAGGTGGCACCGGCCATCTCGACGAGCAGCCGCTCGCCCTCGGCGACGATCTGGTCGCGTACGCCGGGGGTGAGGGGACCGAAGGGCTCGACGGTGAGGACGGCGGCCCCGCCGGCGCCCGACGTCGTGCCCCCGCCCGCTTTGCCACCCTTCCGATCCTTCCCCGCCTTCCCTCCCTCCCCCTCGTCGATCCGCCAGACCCCGGCGAGGAAGCCGTCCACGAGGAGGGTGCGGAACGCCTGGTTGCCCTTCCAGGCGCGGCCCCGGTGGGCGGGCGGGACCACCCGGCCGCGGTCGGCGTGCGACAGGAGCAGGTTGTCGAACTCGGGCAGGAAGCGCGGCGGGGCCGGGGTGTCGGGGGCGGGGCGCGGGGCGTCGGGCAGGTCGAAGAGTTCGGCCCCGTTCTCGTCACGGAAGGTGACGAGCTCCGGCCGCAGCCGCTCGAAGACCTCACCCAGTCGGGTCAGTCCCGCCCAGGTCTGCATGTCCTTGACCGAGGCGGGCCCGAACGCGCCGAGATAGCGCAGCACGGTGGCGTCGGGCGCGGGAACCGGCCCCGGCGCCCGCCCCAGCCACTGCTCGACGGTGGTGAGCGCGACCTGCCCGGACCGCCCCCACAGCCCGCGCGGGGTCACCTGCACCAGCGGCAGGCGGCAGCGGGCGGCGACGGCCAGCGCGGCGGGGGTGGCCCCGGGCCACTCACGGCTCAGCGCCTCGCGGAGCTCCCCCATGGTGTACGGCCGCTCCTCGACCATCGCCCGTACGGCCGTACCGAGCCGGTCCAGGTCCACCCCCGCCAGCTGCGCCCGGAACTGCTTGAGCTCCCGGTCCCGGGCGGCCTGCACCAGGGGCCGCAGGGTCAGCGCGTCGTCGGCGGTGTGAAGGTGGAGGGTGGAGCGCATGGTCACGATCCGTACGAGCTCGCGCGCCTCGATGAGCGCGGAGAGCGCCTGCGGCCGGAACCCTTCGAGCCGGGACCAGAGCGCGAAGTAGGGCGGCTTCACGTTCTGCCCCTGCAACCCCACCAGCCACGCGACGGCCTCCCCCGGCGCAAACCCGGATGCCCGCCGCAGCAGGAGCTGTCGGGCAAGGGTGGCGCGGTTGAGGTCACGGGGGTGGAGGAGGGTGGGGGTGGGGCTGGAAGTGGGGTGCGGGGCCATGGGGGCACGGTAGCGGGGTGGGGGGGGTTGGGGGCGGTCCGGAAATTCATGGGAGGGGCCGTCCATGCGCCCCTGGCCGGATGCCGACCGGTGCCGTTGGGGAGGCGGGTCGGCAGTCCCGGGGCTCCGGGGGGGGCGAGGTCCGCCCATGCCCCGGTCGCCGGACACCGAGCCGGGGGCATTTGGGGCGTATATCCTGCTGCGGGACTGTACGAGTACGGGCGGAGGCGGCGTTCGGCGGCTGTCCGGCGAGTGGCTGGGCGGGTGTCCGGAGTGCGGCTCATGGCGGCCGGCGGCTGTCCGGGCCACTGCCCGGCGAGTGGCTGGGCGGGTGCCCGGGTTGCCGCTCACCGGCGGCCGGCGGCTGTCCGGGCCACTGCCCGGCGAGCGGCTGGGCAGGTGCCCGGGCCACCGTTCATGGGCGTTCGGCGGCTGCCCGGCGAGTGGCTGGGCGGGTGTCCGGGCCACCGCTCATCGGCGTCAGGCGGCTGCCACGGCGTCGTCCGAGTGGCGGGCCGCCCGGCGGCTGGCTGCCCGACAGCATCCAGCGGCCACCCGGCGGGCTGTCCCACCGGAGGGCCGAGGGCGGCCCCCACGAACGGCCCGGCGACGAACGGCCCGGCGACGAACGGCCCGGCGACGAACGATCTGCGGGAGCGGGAGGTGAGGTCAATGTCCGAACGCGGGGCGCGTCCCGACCGCCCGGCACAGCCGGCGAGGAAGCACGCCTGGCGACGCCAGCCCGGGGCGCCGCCGGACCCCCCGGCGCCCACGCCCCGGGCGACGAACGCGCCGACGGCGCCCGGGCCCGTACCCCACGACCACCGCAGCGTCGTGGAGAGCGCGCTGTACCGCGACGGCCGCCGCGTCTCCTCCCCCGACACGCTCGCGGAGACGTTCCGCAGGCTGCGCGAGACGCCCGACGGCATGGCGTGGATCGGCCTGCACCGGCCGACCGAGGACGAACTGCACTCCCTGGCCGAGGAGTTCGACCTCCACCCGCTCGCGGTGGAGGACGCGCTGGAGGCCCACCAGCGCCCCAAGCTGGAACGGTACGGGGAGACCCTCTTCGTGGTCCTGCGCGCGGCCCGCTACCTCGACGCGCCGGAGGAGGTCGACTTCGGCGAACTCCACGTATTCGTCGGCCGCGACTTCCTCATCACCGTCCGCCACGGCGCCGCCCCCGACCTGTCGGCCGTGCGCCGCCGCATGGAGGAGTCCCCGGAGCTCCTGGCACTGGGCCCGGAGGCGGTGCTGTACGCGATCCTGGACGCGGTGGTCGACGGCTACGTCCCGGTCGTCTCCGGCGTCCAGAACGACATCGACGAGATCGAGACCGAGGTGTTCCGGGGCGACCCCGAGGTCTCGCGCCGCATCTACGAACTCTCCCGCGAGATGGTCGAGTTCCAACGCGCGACCCGCCCCCTGGTGGGCATGCTCCACGCCCTGATGGCGGGCTTCGCGAAGTACGGCACGGACGAGGAACTCCAGCGCTACCTCCGCGACGTGGCCGACCACGTCACCCACACCAGCGAACGCGTGGACGGCTTCCGCCAGGCCCTGACGGAAATCCTCACGGTCAACGCGACCCTGGTCACCCAGCAACAGAACGCGGAGATGCGAGCACTGGCGGAGGCGGGCTTCGAACAGAACGAGGAGATCAAGAAGATCTCGTCTTGGGCGGCCATTTTGTTTGCTCCCACGTTGGTGGGAACGATCTATGGGATGAACTTCGAGAACATGCCGGAGTTGCAGTGGGCGGCTGGGTATCCGTTCGCAATTCTGCTGATGGCGGGGGTTTGTGTGAGCTTGTACTTCATTTTCAAGCGGCGGGACTGGCTATAGAGAGCAAGTCGCTCAGGTCATTGAAGTTCGCAGTGGCGAACTACTCTTGTGGCCTGCTTCGACGGCCTGGGGAGAATCTGGGGAGAATGCGCTGCACTGGGGAGCGGGTCGTCGCGCTGGCTCCGGCGCTCGACGTCTACTGCACGGCCTTGCTCCTTCTGCTCTGCCGTACGAACGATGGCGTCCCTTCTCGTGGTGTAGCCGATCAAGCTGGCGAAAGCCCAGGTCCCGTTCCCAATCGCCTTCGCCGGTGGCACCGTTGGGACTCACCGAGCCGGGACCAGTAGTGATCGCCAGGCTGCCCGCAGCAGCACGTACCGAACGGCTCCGAAGCGGAGGTGGCAGACCGTGATCGGCTACACCACGACGGGGGAGACGACTGTACGAACCGTGGTTCGCAGGTAGCACTTCTCCTGAACGCGGTCAACCGGTGCAGACAGCCTAGAGGTACCGAGTCTGCGGGAAGGAGTATCAGCGTTCGCCTTCCAAAGCCGTGTCGAGACCTGGAGCATCAGCTCGGGAGAGGCTGTCAATGATGTCAAGACAGCGGGTACGCATGGCGGGTGGACTCTGTCGGTACAGGCGCAGGACCGCCGTGACCACGTAGTGCCCGTAAGCTGCATGACTGTTCCGGATGTCGGACAGGCTACTACCCGCCTGCCAGATGATGTGCTCGCAAGCGTCCAATGCCGTCTGCGGCAGTGGGCCGGCCGGATCGTGGAGCGCGAAGGCAAGGTGCCCGAGGTTGTCTGGGAACGCCTGACTGGTGAGGAAGGTCTGCACGAGCTCCTCGGCCTGGGACGGAAGCAAATCGAAGGCGTACCTCATGACGGCGGAAGCGTTGTTGCGGACGCCTTCGTCGGAGTCGTTGAACAGGGGCAGCAGACGCGGGTAGTGCTCGGGGTTGCGGGCGAGGACAGCGGCAGCACCACGCCGGGCGATGGTGTTCAGTTGTTGTGCGGTGACGGGCAGATCTGCCGTGAGGTTGCCTTGGAGGGCGGCCACAGCCCAGGTTTGACCTGCGAGTTCCGCGGTCTGTCGAGGACCATCGAGCGCCTGGGCAAGGTGGGGGGCGAATCGAGCTGGGTCGCGGGCCAAAGCGTGGATGAGCAACTGCTGGGTGGTCTGTGCGTTGTGGACGTTGAGGTCCTGATGTGTCATCAGCTGGCTTGCTGTCTCCAGGGCAGCTTGCGGATCGTGGTTCATCAGGGCGCGTACGGCCTCGGCGGCGCAGACACGGACGGCGATTACGGGGTCGGTCGCCAGCCGGAGGAGGAGTGGTCTGAGCGCGGACAGGTGCCGAGCATCGCGGAAGAGAAGGGCTGCGCAGGTGAGGGCGGCTTGGCCACGGGTGGAATTGAGGCCGGCCGTCAGCAGATCAGTGCGCGTGCCTTCCTCGTCCAGCTCGCATGTTTCCCTCTCGGGTTGGGCGGCCGTCGTGTAGGTCTCGAGGATGGGAAGCAGGGCGGGCGTGCAGTGATCCGGGGCCGATTGCAGGGCCCGGCAGAGCGTGAAGGCAGCTTCTTGGCCGAGGTTCCGGTGAGCATGGACGACCAGCTGCTCCCATTGGTCAGTGTCCAGGTGGGTTGCGACTGCGTCCACGATCGCGCACAGATACGCTCCGGGCGCGTCGGGGCCGAGGGTAAGACCGAAGGCGGCGAAGCGGGAGGGCTCTTGTTGTGCGCGTGAGCCGAGTGTGCCGGCGAGCTCGTGTACACCGCCCTGCGGCGGCCAGAACCGATCGGGCTGGGGGCGAGCGTACTTGTCGAGGGCCCGGTGCCATTGCTCATCGGTCATGTGTTGGGCTGCGTGGTCGCTGATCGGAGAAGCGACCCATGCGGTGAAGATCTCAGAAGGTGGGGATGCAGTGAATCCGGGGAACTTCCGTTTCAGCTCAGCAAGCCTCCGTCGGACCTCGTCGCTGTGGCGCGGAGAGCAGACCGCTGACAGTAGCTCGTACTGGGCCAAGCCCCACCGGCTGGGCTGGCCCTTCCCCCTCCGGTGCTCCCATGGAGGGTAGTAGGCAAGCAGCGTGGCTGTCAGACGGTCGAGTGCGCCGGCGCTGCAGTGGGGTGTAGCGGCCTCGATGAGTTCACGGGAGGCCCAGCGGGGGCTGTCCACCCAGCCCAGGCTGAGGTTCCGTTCATCGTCACACAGCCAGGTGATCGCCTCGTCGGCTACGCCATCGACGGTGAGTAGGCGGCAGGTGAGGAAGCGTGAGATCTCAGTCGTGGAGTCGCTCAGCTTCCGAAGGATGCTGGCGGCCGCGGCCGGGTCTGCGGCGGGCAATGCGCGCAATGCGGCGTCGAGGGCGGAGAGGAGCTCAGCATCGACACTACTGCCACCCAAGCGGCGATATCCCCAAGGTCTGCCCGGCTGCCGGTCAGGGACGTTGCCGGGTTCGGCGATGCCAATGACGAAGGGCAGGACGTGGTCCACGTACGCCTTGGGTGCACCTCCGGCGATCTTGGACAGAACAGTGGAGGCGGTCTGCGAATGATTCGACAGGTACGGACCGGTGAACGGATCGTCGAGGCCGTCGTCGTGTGCTCGGGTCAGTTGCCGATCGAGGTAGGCGCCGACGAGTCGGGCTGATGAAGCGGGATCCGTCTCGGCAAGGGTGTAGAGCAGAGACCAGAAGTCACTGTTGACTGCGATACGGCCACGGACCTCATCGACGTGACCGCTATGGATCAATTCGACAGTCAAGTCCGCGAGTTCAGAAGTGAGTGACCACTCCACCAGCGCCAGCAGGCGCTGTCGCCACTGGGGCGTGGTGCCGATGTGAGGACGCACCAGTTCTGTGGCTCTTTGCGACCTGTGCCGTGCCGCAACTAGCAGTTCGGCAAACGCGGCGTCGACGGTCTCGGCGGCGCCCAGCCAGCGTTCCCACCTGCCGTCGTGGTCGGCGGCATCGAACCAAGCGGGTCGCGCCAGTAGGCGACGTACCTTAGTGGCTGCTGAGGTCGGGCCCCAGGCGATCGGTTCGACGGCATGCCAGTCCGCACGGGTGGCGTCAAGCTGCCCGAGTACGGCCGTGATCACGTCGTGTAGGTGTGAGCGGATCCGGGTAGAATCGAGCAGCTGCACTGTGGTGGTACGGAAGCGGTCACGGTCTGTCCCGGCAAGGTGCTCGAGAATCTGACGGGTCTGGGCTCTCCTGAACAAGTGCTGTCCGGAGTCGGCCAGGAAGTCGTGGACGTCCTTTCCCGTGGTTAGGAAAGACCGGGCGAAGAGATAGTCGAAGTAGGTCTCGTGGAAGAATCCGGTGCCTTCTTCGTCGCCCACCAGGACACCGTGTGACTCCAGGGCCCGAATCTCCTTGCTGGCGAAGCCGTCAAGGAGGGCGAAGGGTGCCTGCAGGGTCTCGCGCTCACTCATGAAGGCACACAGGGTGCCCGTGATCCCCTTCCAGTCGAGGCTTCCGAGCTGCAGCTCGATGCGTTCACGCAGGTCCTTGGTGTACCGGTCGTAGAGCTGCTGCAACGTCCGGTAGGACACTGCTCGGGCTACAGGTGAAAGGCTGCCGAAGACGGCAAGGTGCAGGGGGGTGCGCAGCAGCTCCAGGGTCATGGGGCCCAGACGCTCAGGATCATTCCCACCGGCAGCGAGGACCGTCCGCACCGTCTCCTCGGCCAGTTCTCCGATGGGAAACCTCAACACCCGGGCAGTGTCGGCAGCCAGTCGCGTGAGTCTGCTGTCTTGGTCGATGTCAACGGTGCGGGCGACTAGGAGCACTTTGACGTTCGGCGTGACAGATAGTTGCGCGAGAAGGTCCTCCACAGCCTCAAAGGCGTCGGACATCCGGCCGCTGTACAGGCTGACGGCATCCAGTTGATCGATGAGGAGGAGCGCTGGCCCTCCGCTCGCGACTCCGGGCAGCAGAACCCCCGGGGAATCCGGCAGATTCATCCTGGCTCCGAGGTCACCCGCAGTCTGTACTGTCGGGTCGGCTCCGTCCATGCGGACAGCAGCGGCCGGCCATCCCCGTTCTGTAAAGCGCACCAGTACATCCGCAACGACTGTCGACTTGCCCGAGCCAGCCCGCCCCTCACACAGCACGATTTGCGGACCATCATCTGCCGCCAGCCGGTCGTACAGTTGCTCAGCATGGGGGCGCGCGGCCATCCCGACGGCGGGCCTGCTGCGGTGGACGCGTCGCAAGAACCTGTTGGCAGTGTCTGCCAAGGCAGTCAGGGTGTTACTGTCTCCCGCCAGCAAACGGGGCCGGACTCCGTCCAGAGACAGCAGGTAACTACGGATCTCCGAAGCCGTGAGCCACTGGTGCAGGCGGCTATCCAGGTATCCACTCAGCTGTCTGACGATGGCTTCGGGCGAGCCTACGAACAAGTGCTCATAGGTGAGGTGTACCAGCCGCTGCAGGTTCTCCGGCGAATACTGCTCCACATACACAGCCTGCAAATACCGCCAGGCAACTTCCCGGGTGACGGGTTCGCCGTCCACAGTCCAGTGCCCGAGTATTGTTGTGAAGTGAGGCTCCTGGGCCTGGGTGAGGATCTCCTCGAACTCGGCAAGCGTGACAGCAGCCCTGGCGCGCTCGGCGAGTCCTTGCAGTTCGGGCGATCCAGTCGAGAGAACGAGACGCATCTTCTTGCCGTCCGCAAGGTGACCGGCGACCGCTTGGAGGATCCTACCCACCGCACGCAGATTCCACGGTCCTCGGGAAGGTACGTCCTTCACCTGATCGCACCAGGTGCCGTCGTTGGCCTCGAGCTCAAACTCAATGCCCTCGCCAGCCTGCCCTGGAGGCTCAAGGCGAATCCGGGAAGCTTCGCCGCGCAGAATTTCTGCCACTCTCAGCGCAGTCCACCAGTTCTCGTACCGGTTGCCTGCCTTGTCGGCTGTTCCGCCCGGCAGTCCCATCGCACACCACTTCCCCCAGGACACGACAGTAGACTCCCGGGCTCTCAGGGAGCCCAACAACTAGCGCGACCCTATCCCCGCCCGTCCCCGTCCCGATACGCGTCGGTACATCGTGTCGCTGATCGGCTAGCACAAGGCAACTGGTTCGCAAAAGGCGGCAATGACGTCACAGCGCTCCAAGTGCAACCCTCAACTCTTCCAGCTCCCACCGCCAAACAGCCTCCGCTAGGTGCCGCCGACAGTCTGGGCAAGGACCCACATCCACGCCCAGTGCCATGCGTCGACGCTGCTCGACACCACATACGTCCTTACTGTCCAGCCGTCGCCCGCCGCCCCAGTGCCCGACGTCGCCCTCAGCTGCCCCACCCAGTTCTCTCTCTCAGCACCGTCACTCACGACACTCACGACGCCCTCCATCGGGCAACCCCTGCGGCCTAGTACCCGCACACCAGAACGGGTGGCACGGCGCGCGCTGTGCCACCCGTTGTTCAGGCCACGGCCAAGTCCTCAGAGACGTACTCGGCCACCGGGCCGAGCAGTACGTCGACTGCGGCACGCCCCTTACCACCTGCCTCCGGCATGAAGTGGGCGTAGTGGTCGAGGGTGATCGTCGGGCTGGAGTGGCCGAGCCAGCGGGCCAGGGTGACGACCGACTCGCCCGCTTCGAGGATGACCGAGGCGAAGGTATGCCGGAGCACGTGGAATCCGTCCTTGCGGGACGCCTTCCAGCGCTTTCCCTTCTCCCGCATGGGGATGACCCCGGCTGCCGCGAGGGCGGGCTTCCAGACCTCGTCGTTGAAGATGTTCGCCCGCAGCGCGTTGCCGTACGTCGTCGTCAGCACGAGCGGGAACGTCCGCTTCTCCCGCTCCGGCTCCGGCCCGCCCCACGGCAACTCGACCTCGACGGCAGGGTGCTGGAGGAAGTGCGCGGCCAGTTCGGCGGCGACGGACCGGGGCATGTCGACGATACGCGTCTTCCCGCCCTTGGGCAGGGTGAAGTACAAGCGGCCGTTGAGCAGCTGGACCTGCCTGCGTACGCGGATGATCCCGCGCTGGAAGTCGATGTCTTCCGGCGAGAGACCGAAGGCTTCCCCCTGCCGCAGTCCGCAGCCGAGCGCGACCACGACCGCGATGCGGTACCGCGCTTTGATCGAGTCCCGTACGCGCTGCGCGGTCTCCAGTGGCCATGCTTCGCGCTGGTCCTCCGGCACCTTGGGCCAGCGCACCGACTTCGCGCGCATCGGGTTGCGTACCAGGCGCTTGTCGTCGATGGCCGTCTCGAAGATGTTCGAGAGGGTCGTCAGGATCTGCCGGGCGTAGCGCGGCGCGCACTCACCTTCGAGCGTGGCGACGTAGCCACGCAGGACGGTCGCGGAGATGTCCCTCAGCCCCACCGTGCCGAGGTGCGGAAGGATATGGAGGCGTACGCGCTCGTCGACACGCTTGACCGTGCCCGGCGCCCCCCGTACGCCCTCCTTCCAGAAGCGCGTGACGTAGTCGGCCAGCGGGATGGAGCCGTCGCGCGGGTCGACGAACTCGCCGCGTTCGCTGTCGGTCCCGGCCCTGCGCAGCCACGCCTTCGCGTCCTCCAGCGTGTCGAACGACATGTTCCGTACGCCCGGGATCCCAGCGACGCGGTACCGCGAGCCCTTCCCATAGCGGGTGGTGCGCTCCCGCTTGCCGCTGGCGGGGTCCTTCTTCTTGTTGATCCAGCGGTCTTCGATGTAGCCGGCCAAGTGCTTCCTTGCAGGTAGGGGGTGGGGACGGTCGGCCGGGAGGCGTCAGACGGTTGCCGAGTACGCGGCACGCCGCTGCGGGGCGGCGTTCACGGGGGCGAGGGCGGGGTTGGAGCGGGAGTCCGCCTGCTCCTGTTCGCGTATCCAGGCTTCAAGGGCATCGAGGCGGTAGGTCACGCGCCCGTGGGCACCCATGCGGAAACTGGGAGGCCCCTGCCGCCGGTGACGCCAGACGTACAGCGTCCTGGGCGAAAGGCCGAGATATGCGGCCGCTTCTTTCACTCCAAGGAACGCGCGGTCGACGGCGAGGCCGCCGCCTCGGAATGCGGAGTGACCACCGGAGGAAATCGAGGGAACTGCAGACAAGCGAGGATCCTTAAGCAGAAGAGGGGATAGGAAGCAGCCCACCACGCACGGGGCGTGGCCACTGTCGGGGACCACCAATGCTGCGGAGAATCCCCGGTTTGGGAAACCGGGGATCGTCGGCTATGTTGCGCCCACCCCGACCGACTCGGGCCGTACGGGAAGCTCCGCGAGGAGGGTTTGCGGAGGGGTTCCGAGGGCGGCGGCGATGGCAACGAGGTCGTCAATGTCGCAGCGTCGGACCGTGCGTTCGATGCGGGACAGTGCGGTGAAGGTCATGGGTCGGCCGAGTGCGGTGACGCGGGTGGCGAGCTGGCGCTGGGAGTAGCCACAGGCGACGCGGGTGCGTTCGATGGCCTGGGCGGCGGCCTTTCCGGCGGGTCCGATTTCGAGGGGGCGTGGCGGCATGGGTGTGTTGTAGCTTGCGCGCCGGACGCTTGGGAAGGCATTCCTGTCTGCCGTGAGCGATGACCCGAACCTCGGCGGTTTTCGGGGTGATTTCGGCGACCGGGGTTTCGGGTCTACAGTCACCGGACCGGCGAACGGCTTTTACTGAATTCCAGAGCTAGGTCTGGACTTTCGCGCACCGGGTGTGGCTGTGTTGTCCATCCACCCCGGCCCCGCCGGTTTCCCTGCCACCGTTTCCGAAAGGCGGTCGATCGACATCGCCCGAATCCGCACCATCAAGCCCGAGGCGTTCGCGTCCGAGTCCCTCGCTGCGGTCTCCCTGTCCGCCGAGCGGACCTTCTTCGGGCTGCTCACCCAGGCCGACGACCACGGCCGCTTCCGCGACCAGGCCGCCGTCATCGCCGGACTGCTGTGGTCGCTGCGCCCCGAACACGGCCCCATGGACGTCGAGGACGACCTCAACCAGCTCCACACGGCCGGTCTGCTCTGCCGCTACGAGGGCGAGGACGGCAAGCGGTACCTGCACATCGTCTCCTTCGCCCGGCACCAGAAGATCAACCGGCCCAGCGGCAGCCGCTGCCCGGCCTGCCCCCACCACCAGGGCGGACGCCCCGCGCAGCCCGCCGGGAGCCATCGCGGAGGACTCACGGAGCTTTCAGTGAGCCCTCCCGGAGTCCTCACCGAGGACTCCCGCCCTGCACGGGAGCCTTCGGTGACGGACGGAGAACCTGCAGCTCAGGGGCGTTTCAATGAGGCATCACGGAGGATTCCAGGAGGGCTCACGGAGGACTCGGTGAGCCCTCCGTGTCCGGATCTAGGACCTAGGATCCTGGATCTAGGATCACCTCTGGTGGGGGGCGCAAGCGCCCCCGCGCCCCAGACCGCCACAGCTTCGGTCTCGGCCAAGGACCTGGTGGGCGAGTACATCGCCGCATGCGAACACCGCCCGCCCAACGACGTACTCGGCCACCTCGGCCGACAGGTCAGCAAGCTGCTGGCCGAAGGCATCGCCCCCGACCACATCCGCGCCGGAATGGACCGCATGCGCGCCAAGGGCCTGTCCGTGGGCCTGCTGCCGAGCCTGGTCAACGAAGCCATGAACACCCCCCGGACTGCCACCGGTGCCGCTGCCCACCGGCCGTGGACGAACCCCGCCGACGTCGAAGCCGCCTACGGGGGTGACCTGTGACCACACAGGCCCCTGCCCGCGAACCACGCCAACGGGACGGCCGCTTGATGGCCAGGTTGGGAGCGATCATGGCCGACCACAACCTGGACCTCACCACCGTGCTCGCCGCCGAACCGCCGCCGGAACCCGTCACCGCGCTGGAGCTGGCCGACGCCCGCATCCCGCGCCGCTACCGCGACGCCCTGGCCGGCCACCCCCACGTATCGGCCTGGGCCGAGGAGATCGCGGCTGCCGGACGCCCCGGACCGGGCGGCGCACCGGGCATCGCCCACGGTCCCTCGCTGCTGATCGCGGGTCCCACCGGCACCGGCAAGACCTACCAGGCGTACGGCGCCATACGCTCACTCCTCGCCGCCGGGGTCCGACTGCGCTGGGCGGCCACCACCACCGCCGAACTGCACGCCAACCTGCGCCCCCGCCAGGGCCACGACGGCGAACGCCGCTTCCAGGAACTGGCCCGCAGTCCGCTGCTGCTCCTCGACGACCTCGGCGCCGCCAAAGCATCGGAGTGGACCGAGGAGCTGACCTACCGGCTCATCGACCACCGGTACGTCCACGAGCTCCCCACCCTCATCACTACCAACGTCCCCATCGCCGACCTGCGCACCGCCGTCGGCGACCGCGTCGCCTCCCGCCTCGCAGAGATGACCCACCGCGTCATCCTCGACGGCCCCGACCGCAGGCGACGCCCCGCCGCGTAGTAACAGGCCCTACGGCCTTCGGCACCCCTTCCGCTTCCCCCTTCCGTCCGCGCCCGCCCCTGCCCACAGGCGCGGCGGACCCTCCGGAGAGCCCTGCATGCCCCACCCCTCCCTGCCCGCACGCACCCTCTCGACGTCTGCCCGGTCCGTCACCGGCTGGGACCGCGCCGCCGTCATCGCGCTCGGCAGTGCCGGCTGCGCCCTGTCCTACGACGCCCTGCAGCAGATGGCCGTCGCCATCCACGTCCGCGGCCCGCTCACCTACCTCTTCCCCCTCGTCATCGACGGGTTCATCGCCTACGGCGTCCGCGCGCTGCTCGTCTTGTCCACCGCCCCGTTGCCAGCCCGCCTGTACGTGTGGACCCTCTTCGGCACCGCCACCGCCGCCAGCATCTGGGCCAACGCTCTGCACGCCGTCCGCCTCAACCAGCAGACACCCGACAGCGGGCTGCACCTGGGTGACACCGTCGTCGCCACCCTGTCCACCCTCGCCCCACTCGCCCTGGCAGGCGCCGTCCACCTGTACATCCTCATCACCCGCCACCACCCCGCCGGCGCGAACACCGTCCAGTCCACTACCGGCCACAACGCTCCCGGACCGACCCCGCACCAACCGCCCGTCCCCACCCCTCCGCACACCAGCGGGGACCGTGCCCCAGGGACGGGCAGTCCCGAAGGCGAACAGGCCGTGGTCCCCGAAACCCCGGCAGCAAACCCAGGAACGGTCCCGACCGCCGAATCAGGGACCGCCCCCACCAGAATCGATGAACCCCACAACTCCCAGTGGGACCGCACCAGCAATGGGGACCGCGATGACGGGGACGGTCCCAGTGCGCGGCCGGGAGTCAGATCAAGCGGGGACCGGTCCCCAACCCACTCCGGCGGGGACCCCGCCGACGGTCCCCGCCCCCACCCTCTCCCCCTCGGGGACCAGCCGATGGGGACGGATGTCCCCGAGAACCAGTCCCCTCATAGCCCTGGCGGACCGGCCAGGCCCCGACCACGGCTGAGCGACGACGAGATCGCCGAGCGGCTGCGTCCCCATGCGCAGGCCCGCCTGACCCGTGACGGCAATCCGCACCTCACCCGCGCCCAACTCCGCGAACTCCTACGCGCCCACAACATCCCCCTGCGCAATGACCGCATGGCAACGGTCCTTCAGCGCCTCAACACTCACACCGACCCCACCCACACCCCGAGGTCCGCTGATCGATGACACACCCGCACCACGGATCCCCCACTACCCAGCAGAAGATCAACACCACTCCAGCCCCAGGCGCAGCAAGTTGTCGGGTAAGGAGTCCTTACCCGGCCCCCGCCCCACAGGGGCCGGAGGCACCCGGCCGCCAGGGGGCACCGGGGTCGGCCGGCCCTGGGGAGCCGACCGGGACGGGGACCAGCAAGCCGTCGTCAACCGTGCCGCAGAAGCGTGTGCAGCGCCGCCGTCTGCGTGACAAGCAGCTCCGTAAGCGCCGCTTCCACCCTCGCTACAACGACGATGAGTTCGCCCTCGTCAAGAACGCCGCTGCCCTGAGCGATATGGCGCCAGGCGGCTACGTCGCCGAATGCTCCCTCGCTGCCGCCCGCGCCGACGACCCCACGGCGGCCGTCGCCGACTACCGCGCCATGGTCAAGGCACTGATGGCTGCCAACGGACGGCTCGCCCAGATCGGCAACAACCTCAACCAGCTCACCTGGCACCTCAACAAGGACGGCGCCTGGCCCGCACCGGACGTGGTGTGGCGGCTGCTGAGCCGGGTCGAGGCGTCGATCGACGACGTGGACGTGGCCGTCGCCCAGGTGACCTCGGAGCGGTGACCTGTTGATACCAAAGATCATCCTTGGCAAGGGTCAGCGCGCCACGCGTCGTCTGATCGGCTATCTCTACGGGCCGGGCAGCGCCAACGAGCACACCGACCCCCACCTCGTGTCGTCCTGGAACGGCTTCGCCCCCGACCCGGGCCGCAGCCCCCACCGCAACCCGAAAGACGTCGAGGACCAGCTCGCCGCGCAGCTGGATCAGCCCATGAAGATGCTGGGCGACAAGGCCCCGGAGACCACGGTGTGGCACTGCCCGGTCCGGGCCGCGCCCGAGGACCCGATCCTCACCGATGCCCAGTGGGCTGACATCGCCCGCCGGATCGTGGCCGCCGCCGGCATCGCTCCCGAAGGCGATGAGGAAGCGTGCCGGTGGGTGGCGGTCCGGCACGCGGACGACCACATCCACATCGCCGCCACTCTCGTACGCCAGGACGGCCGTCGACCGCGCCGCGACCACGACATGCGCGCCGTCCAGCGCGAAGCCCGCAAGATCGAGGCCGACCTCGGACTCCGGCGGCTCAAGCCCGGCGACGGCACCGCCGCCAAACGCCCCACCAGCAAGGAGCACTTCAAGGCCAAGCGCCAGGGCCAGGACACCACAGCCCGCGAGATCCTGCGCATGCGCGTGCGCCGCGCGGTGGCCGCAGCGTCCAGCGAACCTGAGTTCTTCGCGCTGCTGGAGGCGACCGGCGTGAGCGTGCGGCCCAAGACCGGGCCGTCCGGCGACGTACTCGGGTACAGCGTCGCCCTGCCCGGCGACCTCAACCGGCACGACGAGCCGGTGTGGTTCTCCGGCTCCACCCTTGCCGGCGACCTCTCCCTGCCCAAGATTCGCCGGCGCCTCGACGGCTACGGACCCGAGCCGGTCGTCGCCCGGTCGGCCAACCCCTGGCACCAGGCCACCGCCGCCACCGAGCGTATCCCGGACCACCTCACCCACGGCGACGAGCACATGGCCCAAGGCCAGCTCGTCGCGCTCGGCGGAACCCTCGACTTGCTAACGCTCACCGCACCAGCTGCGGCAAGGACCGAACTCGAACAGGCCGCCGCCGCCTTCGAACGCGCCACCCGTTCCCGCATCACCGCCGACCTCGACAGCGCCCGCGTCCTGCGCCACAGCGTCCAGACGATCCTGCGCACCCCCTCCGCGACCGGCGACGGGGCCGGGCTGGCGATGCTGCTGGACGCCGCCCTCATCGCCGTGGCGTTCGCCAGGCACTGGCACCGCCAACACCAGCACGCCCAACAGGAAGCGGCAGCCGAACAGGCCCTCGTTCACCTCCAGGCCGCGTACGCCCACGTCGCCGCTCCGGCTCTGAACGACCTCGCCCGCCGTACCCCCGGCATCCAGACCAAGCAGCGCTACGCCCGCCACCTCCAGCAGGCCGCCCCGGAACACGCCGAACGCATCCTCCAGGACCCCGCCTTCGACGCCCTCGCCACCGTCCTCGCCGAGGCAGAAGCGACCGGCCACAACGCCGCCACCATCCTCGACCAGGCACTCGGCCAGCGTTCCCTGAACGACGCCCGCCACCCCGCCCGCGCGCTGACCTGGCGCATCCACCGCCTCGGCCAACGCCACGCACCCGGCCCCCGCGCCCAGGCAGCCAAGGCCCGCAGCACCGCACCACGAGCCGACGCCCCGATCCACCCGCTGCCGGTCACACCGGTTCAACAGCCGCCGCAGGCCCGACGGCGCTGAACTTCTCCACAATGGCGGCGCACCCGGATGCCCTCGCTACTCGTGGCAGCGAGGGCATCCCCAAAGCGACCAGGGTGGGAGCCGCTCAGGCGACGTTCAGGAGTTCGGCCAGACCGTCACGGCCGGGGGTGTCGTCCGGGAGTGCCCGGCACAAGGCCAAGGCCCGGGTTTGGGTCAGTCCGTTGCGGTAGGAGGTTGGGAGCCCGCCGTATGCCTGGGCAGCGACGTGAGCAGCGGCTTCCCGGTCGCCGTCATGAACGAGGCAGGAAGCCTGGTCGATCGCGATCAGTGCCCGTGTCATCAGTGAGGGCGCTCGTGAAAGGTGCAGGGCGGCGGCCTGTGCTTCGTACGCGCGGCGGGTCTCGCCCAAGTGGGTCAGGGCCTGACTCATGTGGACCTGATGCTTCTGCATCGGGTAGCCGAACCAGGTGTCGGCACGTTGCTGGGGGCTGAGCCGGTCGGCGAGGCGCTCGACATCCGCGACGGCGCCGAGGGCCTTGTCGCGGTCGCCGCCGATCGCGTACGCGCGTGAGGCGACGGCGGCCGCGAGGGCGGCAGCCGCGCTGGGGCTCTCGCCGGCCAGGTGCCGGGCCTGGTCGGCGAGTTTCGCGGCGGCGGCCGGGGCGCCGTAGTTCAGCGGCACCATGGCCTCGCGGCCCAGAACCCAGGCGTGCAGGAGCTGGTCTCCGGACTGCTGGGCGGCCCGTCCGGCGGTGGCGAACCAGCGGTGGGCTTCGCGGTGGTTGCCGAGATCGTGCAGGACGATGGCGAGCATGCCAGCCATCTGCCCGGTGACGTGGCACAGCTGGCTGCGGCTCTTGTCGGTCTGGGCTTGGAAGAGGAGGGGCTTCATCTCCTCCAGGTCGTCCTGGAGGTTCGCCAGAACGTCGGCCGGGGCTTGGCCGTGATAGCCGTAGCCGTATCGCTCGGCGGTCGACTCCCAGTAGCCGAGATCGGGATGGGTGTGGTCGGCGGCAAGGGCTGCGTCGATGTCGGTGCGGGTGGACGTTAAAGCGGCGAGCCCGGTACCTGCCAGACCGGCAGCGAGCGCGCCGCGCATCACATCGCGGCGCTTCATCGGATCGTCTCCATCTCCATGATCTTGTACGGGAGTTACCCGGTTCCCGGACTCCCATGGTCTTGCGGCCAAGCCTAAGTCCGCACCCGGAATCCTGAGTCCGTCCGCGATCCGCTCCAGCACCGGCAGGGACATGACGTCGGCGTTTCCGCGCGCGATCTGGCTGACCCGCTCGGCGCGGATGCCGCACGCTTCGCTGATCTTGTTGAAGCTGAGCCCGCCCTCGCTGTGGGCCAGGGCGAAGACCATGCTGATGTCGCGCCGTGCCAGGGCCTCGGCGAACCGGGGATCACGTCGCAGGGCTGCGGGCAGTGCTCCCGGCGGGTTCCGAAGTGCCATGCCTACCCCTTCGGTTGGCGACACCCCCACGGAATGTACCCATCGCGGGGGCCCTTACATGGGGTTACCGCGCCTCTGGTGCCGTCCTTAACTGAACGTGCTTGCCCGGTCTACACGACGTCGAACGTCTAGATCTGGGTGCCCTGTTGGTCAGGCGGCCGAAAACCCCTCGTTGCCTTGTTCGGCCGTCCCGAAACCGAGAGCCGGTGACCCCGCGATGCACGCCGCAGGAACAGGAAGCACCAACGTCGCCCCGAAAGTGATCGAGAGCACCGCCGCCTGCCCGGCGGTCCAGGTCACCTCGGGTCGGGTGATGCGAGTGCCCGTGGCCATGGTGGTCTTGCTGGAGCGGGACATCGCCTACGACCACGGGGCGGGGCAGGCCCGGATCGGAGTGGATATCGTACTCGCCGACGGTGACAGCCAGCGGGCCGAACTCGTCCTGAACCCGCCCCAGATGTACGCGGCATCCGCGCGGTTGGACCGGGCCGTCCGGGCTCGCGAGGCCGCCCGCTCGGTCGGCAGTCGGTGATGGGCCGACACCGGTTACAGGTCGACAGCGACGTGGTGGCCGCTGTCGGCTGGTGGGGCGCGATCCTCACCGGCCTCGTGCTGGTCGGCCTCTCCGCCGACCATGAGCTTCGCCATGACCTGTCCGACGGACGGGCCGCTGTGACCGTCCCGGACGCGGTCCCCGCCCCGGACGGTGGCGGCGGCACCGGCACCTAGACCGCTCCGGCGCCCGGCCCTGGGGATGTGCCCCCGGGCGCCGGAGCACACACCGCCGCCCTTGCGGGCGGCGCGGGCGGCCCCTGCCCGGCCGCCCCGCCGTTCCCGCCCCCGCGCCCATCGGCTCGGGCCGCGGGGCGGGAACGGCTCCACCCCGGTGAGGCCCCTTCGTGGAACAGGAGATCAACATGAATACCGGACAGCCCGTCATCGAGCGTTCAGCGGCCCGCACGGCGTGGGAGGAGACCGGAACCGTCCTCGTCCCCGACGCCCTGGAGCCGGCCCGGTTCGAAGAGCTGGTGAAGGAGGCCCACGACCGGATCGGCCTGGCGACCCCGCACGTGCGCGACGAGATGAGCGCCCATCGCGACGGCTCGTTCGCGGCGCCGTTCCACTGCGCGTTCGTTCCGGCGGGACCGGTCCTGGAGGCCCTGGCGTACGACAGGACGCTGTGGGCTGCAGTACGGGAGGCCACCGGCCTGCCGCGACTGGTGCCGCGTGGCGGCGCGGTCGTCGTCTACCGCAAGGGCGACTTCCAGGGCGTCCACTTCGACAGCGTGCGGGCCTCGGTGACGATCGGCGTCGCGCTCACCGAGGGCCTGCCGCCGATGGGGTGGGCACCGCACCTGCGCGATGCCCACCCCGACGCCCTCGCACTGCTGTGCGCCGACCAGGGCCTGTTCCCCGAGGGAGACGCCTTCCAGACGCTGAACCACGAGTTCGGCAGCGGTTCGCTGCGGGCGTTCGCCGGCTACAACATCCCGCACTGGCGGCCCCCGTATCCGGGCGAGCTGGGCTTGCTGGCGACGTTCTCCTACCTCGACCTGTGAGGCCGTGATGCTGCGCCAGGCGTGGCTTGCGGAGGGCCGGGTGGATGTCCCGGCCGATGTGGTTGAGGCGGGGCTGTGGGACGACCTCGCCGAGGAGGCCGGGCGTTGCCAACAGCACGCGGTCGTGCGGCACAACCAGCGGCCGGGGCTGCTGGTGATGCGAGACGGGTCGATCACCTCGCCGCAGCGCTGCACCGTCCACCCCGGCGGGGCGGCCCTGAAGGAGCTCGCCCTGTCCAAGGGCCTTGCCGAGATCGCGGGCGAGGCCACCGGCCACGGTCGGATGACGCCGATCCGGTTCGGGTTCAAGTTCTACGGTCCCGGCGACTTCATGCACGTACACCGCGACGACGGAAAGTGCGACATCACGTTCTCGTGTGGACTCCGGGAGGGCCTGGCCCCGATGGGCTGGCTGCCACGCCTGCGATGGCTGACCAGCGACCAAGTCGCCGAACAGTTCGCCGACACTCCGTTCCCCACCTGCGGGGACGGGTTCCCGATCCTTTCGCGGCAGCTCACGGGATTCGACGGGCGTCGCATCCCCCACTGGCGTACCCCGCTCGGCTCCGTGTCGCGCGAGGTACTGATCACCATCTGCTTCGCCGACCTCTCGGCGTAGCAGCCCCTCTCGATCAAAGGAGGAACCATGCCCGCAGAGATCAAGGTGGAGACGCCGACCGAGCCCGTCAGCCCGGTGGAGACGCTGGTAGTGGACCCGGCCGAGTTCGTGGCCGAGCTGCACGCCGAGGGCTCGCTGCCGCAGAACGTCGGCGGCGACCCGGCCGTGCCTGACTCCGCGTTCCCTGACACCCATGTGTACGAGCAGCCCGCTCTCGCTGCGGTCTGACCGGATCCGGGTATCAAGGCGTCCGGCCGCTCGCCCTCCTCAGGGTTCGGCGGCCGGGCGCCCCCACACCAGCTCGCCGCAGCAGGTGCCCAAAAGGGGCCTGGCCGGCGGGTGTGCCCCACGACGCCACCTCGACCAGGAGGGTCCCCGTGCACAAGGTCTACTTCGACGGCACGCACCGCACCCGTCACCCTGCCCAGACCTGGCAGGCCCTCCGCCCGTTGCTCCCCACCTACGGGATCACGCGGGTCGCAGACGTGACCGGCCTGGACGATCTCGGTATCCCAGTGACCATGGCCGTGCGCCCACTCGCCCGCACCCTGTCGGTCGCGCAGGGCAAGGGAGCGAGCCTGGACGCGGCCCGCGTCTCCGGTGCCATGGAAGCCATCGAGGCATGGCACGCCGAGCACGCCGTTCCCGCTGCCACGGCGATCCACGTGCCGGCGCGGGAGATGGCGCTGCCGTATCCAGTGACGGCACTGGAGCTGCACCCCGGCCATCTGGTGACCGACCAGACCCGCCTGGACTGGATCACCGCGGAGTGCACCATGGACGGCACGCCGGTCCCGGTACCCGCAGCCTGCGTGGCGCTCGGACGGGAGACACACCACGAATGGCGGCTGCACCTGCCCAGCGCCTCCACCAACGGCCTCGCCTCCGGCAACACCCGCGCGGAGGCCATGGCACACGGCCTGTGCGAGATCATCGAGCGGGACGTCCTCAGCGACCTCCCGTCCGACGCCGAACGGCTCGACGCACAGAGCATCGACGATCCGCACTGCGCGGAGCTGATCAGCCGACTGTCGGCAGCCGGGGCCTGGACGGAGCTGTGGCATCTGCCCAATCGGTTCCGGGTGCCCGTGGCGGCCTGCTACCTGTGGCGCGAGGACCAGCCCGCGCTCCTGGTCTCCGGCTCCGGCGCCCACCTGGACCCGTGCATCGCCTTGTCCCGGGCGATCACAGAGGCCGCGCAGTCGCGACTCACCCACATCACCGGATCGCGCGAGGACACTCCGCCAGCCGTCTACCGGACCGGCCCCCACAAGGGTCCCGCCCCTACTCCGGGCGAGAGGGTGGCATGGGCGGCGGTCACCCAACAGTACGAGGCCGCGTTCGACAAGGATGACGAGGAAGCCGCGCACCTGGCCACCACCGTCACCACCGTGACCGGCATCCCTCCCCTGGCCGTCGACCTCACCCACGGGCCCTACGCCCGCGAGGAGTTCACTGTCGTCAAGATCCTCGCACCGCACCTGCGGTACAACTCCCGCCACACCATCGCCCGCCCTGGCGGCCCAGGAGTCGCGGCATGAGCGTCCACGTCTTCGCCGGGCCCACCCTGCCCCAGTCCCGCATCCGCGAGCTGTGCCCGCATGCGGTCGCACATCCGCCTGTCCGCCACGGAGATCTCCTCCGTCTCGACCCGAAGCCCGGCGACACGGTGCTGATCATCGACGGACTGTGGCACCAGAGCGCCCCCATCAGGCATAAGGAGATCCTGGCGCTGCTCGCCGACGGCGTGCGCGTGATCGGCGCCGCCAGCATGGGCGCCCTCCGGGCCGCCGAACTCGCCCCGTACGGGATGACCGGCGTCGGCCGGATCTTCGACGCCTACCGGACCGGCACCCTGGACGCCGACGACGAAGTGGCCATCCTCCAGGACAGCGACGGCCGAGCGCTGACGTTGGCTCTGGTCAACGTGCGGGCCGCACTGGAACGCGCCCACGCCGACCAGCAGGTCACCCATGCCGAGGCGGTGGCGCTGCTACGGCTCGCCCGCGCCATCCCGTACGCCCGCCGCACCTGGACCAGGCTCCGCCGGGCTGCCACCCAGGACGAGACCCTGGCGGACGCGCTCGGCCGCCTGGACCAGTGGCGGCGCACCCACCCGTACGACCTGAAGCGTGAGGACGCCGAAGAGGCTCTCACCCTGATCGCCGCCGACCCCGCCCAGGTCACCGCCAGCACCTGGGCCAACCCGATATTGCACGCCACCATCGACAGCGCGGCCGAGCGGACCGGCCCGGCGGACGCCGAAGACTGGACTGGGCAGCCGTGGTCGACGAGCTTCGTGCGGTACTGGGACGCCGCGTTCCGGCCCGGACCCGGCCGAGTGCCGCTGCTCGCGGCCCTGAACCACCAGCAGCTCTACGACCCCGGCTTCCCAGCCCGTTGGCGCCACCGTGTCCTTACGGCGATTGCCGGGCGGGCAGCGACGCCCAAGGCGGGCGCCCTCGCGGTGGCCCAAGCCTGCGGCGTCAACACTGCCGACATGACGCCCGAGCAACTGGCGTTCTGGCTCACTCCGGCCGAACAAAGAGATCTCACCCGTGCGGACACCCTGGCACGGATCATGGTCCGCTGCGCCCGCTGGGACGGCGCCTGGACCGTGTGGCCCTCCACGTGGGAAGAAGCCGCCGGCCTCCTCAGTGACCCGGTAGCTGCGGCGGAATCCGTGACGGCCGCATTCAAGGTGAACGCGCGGGCCGAGGCGGCCGACGCCCGTCACTCCATCGCCCACCTGGACACTCGCCGGATCTCCCGACACCTCGCCGAGCAGTGGAAGCTCCCGCCGAGCGCCGATCAGGCCGAGCGTGACGCGGCGGCGCGCGACCGAGCCTTCCGGGACTTCGCGGGGGCCGTGGAGGTCGCCCGCGCGTACTACCTGGCCGCCGTCTCCGCAGCCGGAGTCACCTCCTCTGCCAGCGACAGCCGCCGCACCTGACCGATGGCGAGCGGCACGACCGCAGCTGCCGCGATCACCACGGCCCCGGCGGCGAGAGTCGGCCGCAGCCCAAGGTGCCGCGACAGCGGACCGGCGATCAAGTATCCGACCGGGACCGGGAGGATCTGTCCCAGCGTCGAGTACGACATCGTCCGGCTCAACTTCTGGGCCGGGATGCGTTCCTGGACCAGGGAGGCCCACGTGGTCATGCTGACAGCCAGCCCCGTGCCGGCCGCCGCCGTGGCGACGACCAGGACCGGCAGCGGGGCGGTGGCCGCCATCGCCGCCAGCGGCAGGCCCAGCGAGCCGGTACCCATGCACACCACGACCCCGACCAGTCGGGGCTTCCACAGCAGCGCGAGCGCGGCCCCGGCCACCAGCCCGGCGGTGAAACCGGAGACGACCCAGCCCCACGGCGCAGCGCCGCCCAGAACTTCCAGGCCGTAGACCGGGCCGAGCAGTTGGTAGCCGACCAGCCATACCGGCACCACCACGGACGCCTGGACGACCATGACCCACAGCCAGCGCCGGGAACGGAAGTCCACCCAGCCCTCGCGCAGGTCGGCCAGGAACCCGGTACGGACCTTCACCCGGGCCGCATTGAGGTCTATCCGGGCGCACAGGAAGGCCGCCGCCGCGAACGTGGCCGCGTCCCAGCCGATCACCCAGGCCGGGCCGATAGCGGCCACCAAGACTCCGCCCAGCGCGGGGCCCGCGACCTTTACTGTGTTCTGCCCGATCTTCAGCAAAGCGTTCGCCGAGTGCCGCCACGGCTTGGGGACCACCTCCACAACGACGCCTCCGGCGGCCGGGGTGAAGAACGCCGACGCGGCCCCGCACACCGCTGACATGACCACCAGGTGCCACACCGTGGCCGACCCGAACCACAGCAGCAGCGCGGCCAGGCCCTCGGCCGCCGCCGACACCACGTTCGTCCACACCATCACACGGGCCCTGGACCACCGGTCCGCGACCACCCCACCCACCAGCAACAACACGATCTGCGGGCCCATCCCGGCCGCCAGCACCAAGCCGAGACTTCCCGCGCCACCACCCAGGTGGAGCGTCGCGAACGCCAATGCGATCGGGGCTACGGCCGACCCTGTCCACGACAACAGGCGGGCCATGAAGTGGAGCCGGAACTGCCGCACACCGAGGGGCGCGACAGCATCACGGAGGCGGGCAGACCGGTCGGTGGTACCGCGCCGCGCGGGCTGGCGTACGAACCGCAAGATCCTTCTCCGCCCAGAAAACACGAAATCCCCAGCAGCAGACCGCCACCGGGAACCCGCCCAACCCTAGGACAACTCGAAGATCGTGTGTCCCAGACGCGCACAACCACCACCGAAAGCGAGGGCAGCATGGCCCGTCGCCAGCGCGCCAGGGAACGCGCTGCGCATCGAGACCGAGTACGCCCCTCAGCAGGCAACACGGGTGCCACGATGGGCTGCGCGACGACGATCGACTGTGAGGTCATGACCGAGTTCGAGTCTGTCCGCGCGTGGGGCGAACATGGACTTCGCCAAAGCCGCATGATTCGCCCGGCACGAGGAGAACCTCGAAGCAGTCTGGATGACAACGCTCCCCCGAGCGCCCAACAGGCAGGAGCAGCACTGCAGTGGGCAGGACTGAGTACTACAACGACCCCAAGGCCCCCAAGGCCAACACCCTGATCCCCGCCAGCAACTTGCTCGTCGTGGACAAGGAGGGCGCAATCCTCCTGCAACGACGCCGCGACACCGGCCAGTGGGCCCTGCCCGGAGGCGCCCAGGACATTGGCGAGACCGCCGCTCAGTGCGCCGTCCGCGAATGCGTGGAAGAGACCGGAATCGTCGCAGAGATCACCGGATTCCTCGGCGTCTACACCAACCCGCACCACATCGTCGCTTACACCGACGGCGAGATCCGCCAGCAGTACGAAACCACCTACATCGGCCGCCCCATCGGCGGCGAGCCCACCATCAACGACGAAGCCGACGGCGTCCGCTTCGTCCAGCCCGCCAATCTCGACGACTACGACATCCACCCAAGCATGCGCCAACAAATCGGCGACTTCGTCGCAGGCGCATACCCCTACCTGGGATAAGAAGGTCAGAGCACCAAGCCCAGTTCGTTCACCATCATCCGCACCAGCTCCACGCTCGCGTGGACCTCAGGTGCGGCAGAGCGAAAGAACTCCGGCAACTGCGCGAGTCACTCAACAGCACTGCCACCACTGTGGAGCACGCACTCCGGACTGGAGGTTCACCCCGTACCTGACGTCTGGCCGCCTTGCATCCCCCTGTGGCAAGTAGCACTCGGGCTGCACCACGGCCGGTCAGAATCGGTCGATGCCTCGGCCACCTGCTGACCCGAAGCCAGGGTGCCGACCGTCCGTGAGGTCGAGTAGGGGAACCGTGGCGTGCCGCTGACGGACCAGATCACCCGTACAAGATCACTTGTGAAAGGTTCCGCTTTGACACCAGCGCCTCAGAGGATTCCGATCGGCTCGATCGTCTTCTACCTCGGGAACCGTGCCAATGTGACTGGCTACGCAGCCAACGGCAACGCTGAGATACGAATGCTCAACACAGGGAGCGAGTTATCCGTCCCTCTGGACAAACTGACCTCTCTCACGCCCGCCGTGGCGGAGCGACGGTTCCCCCGAGCCGTACTGTTCGCCGGGGCCGGGTTTGTTGCCGTAATTGCCTTGGTATTCCTCCTCGACCCTGACAGCAAACCCTCCAGCGAGGCCGCTCCGGCTGCCCCGCAGGAGTCGTCAGCACCCACGGCGCCGCTGAGCCCTTCAGAGGTCGCACCACCCACTGCAGCGCCCCCACGGTCGAGTACCGGCTCCGCTCCAACCGTGACCCCCAGCTATGGGGCCGGAGTGCCCGCATGGGTGGAACGCCTCCAGGATGTGAAGGCGGCGTACATCCAGGCTGGCAACCCCGAGGAAGCAGACTCAGCCGACCGCAGGGACTCAGTGGTGATCGAGTTCACCACCGGCGACGCCGGTCAGCACTGCATAGCCATGAGGGCTCTGGCCGGGCCCAAGCATGGCGTCATCGCATTCACCCCATTCGGGATGGCGGTGGACTCGAATGACTGCCTCAGCGTGAAGCTCGGCGCATCCTGATCAACCGCGTCGTAGTCTCAGTTCTGGTCCCATTCACGTACGTCCGGGACCGTTCAGGAGCCCACCGGTCGACGGCTCTACCCCAGGTCAGAACGTTCCCGACTTTCCACGTACCCCTGGACGAACATTTGGAAAGCGTGTTGGGGGCAACCCCTCACGAATTCGAATCTCGTGTCCTCCGCCAGCCTCTCAACAGGCGACACGGCCCCCCGCCAGGAATCCCGGTCCCCGGCTCCCGATCACGTCCATGACCATGCGGGGTACCGAGGACCGGCCGCAACCGGGACGGTGGGCATGTCCGGCATCCTGGAGCCGACCGTCATGCGCTTCGTCGTACGTCCGGGCACGCCCCTCACGGGGGCCGCCTCCCGGCACCCGTGCCCGTAAACCGAGGGCAGACGGTCCTTCGCGAGAGGCACCGCGCCGGCGACGGGTACCACCGGGCGCACGGCCGGTGCCACAGCACCGACTTCGTTCGCCTGGTTACCCGCCTGGGACCGGCGAGAACCTACGCCCGTAATACCGGGTTCACCCTGCCAGCGACAACGATCATGGATACCGTTAACATCCTACGCTCAGATCCTCGGGTTCCGGCTTCTGTGGGGGATGTCATGGGGAAACGTCGCGGCTTTTTCGCAGAGCTGACCTACCAGACGCAGCAAGCGGAGAAGCGCCGACGCCAGCAGGAGGCCGCCGCCCATCGTGCTCATCTTGCGGCGCAGCGCCAAGCAGAACGAGCCACGAAGGCGTACGAGCGCGCGCAGAAGGAAGCGGCGCGATCCTCTGCCGCGGAGAGAAAGGCCGCAGAGCGTGAGGCCGCGCGGCTCCACGTGGAGTCCAGACTCGCCGAGGTCGAGTCGATGAACGCCAGTCTGGCCGGCGATCTCGCCGACATCGGCGGTCTGCTCGCGTGGACTCTGGACATGGACGACTACGTCGATCTCGAATCCCTGAAGATCTCGACGGTCGAGCATCCTCCGTTCGCACCTGGTCGCATGGCCATCTCGATCCCCATAGTTGCGCAGCCGGACTACGCGCCTGAGCCCGTGTACGAGGAGCCAGCCGCACCCAGCGGGCTTTCCGCCGTACTCGGCGGCAAGAAACGGCACCAACAGGCTGTTGAGGCGGCTCGGACCGCCTTTGCGGACGCGCATCGTCACTGGGAGCGCGCCAGGGACGCCGCCCACAGCAGCTACGTCAAGAAGGCGGCCCAGCGCGAGGAGTCAGAAGCCAAGCGCGTGGCGGAACTGTCGGCTGCCGAGAAGAAGTACGAGCTGGAATGCGAGAAGCGCGAGGCTGAGGCATCGGCTCACAACGCTGAGGTCGACAAGCTCATCAACGCTCTTGCCTTCGATGTCGAATCCGCCATCCAGGAGTACGTCGGCATCGTCCTGTCCAAGTCGGTCTACCCCGAGGTCTTCCCGGTCGAGCACGATCATGTGTTCAACCTCGCGTCCCGCGAACTCTCGCTCGAAGTCAGCGTTCCGGAGCCTTCATCCGTACCCTCGGTGAAGGCGTACCGATACGTGAAGGTGAAGGATGAGATCGCTTCGACCAACCTGCCCGTTCGCGAAAAGAAGGAGCGGTACGCGAACGCGGTCTGGCAGGTAGCGGTTCGCAGTCTGCACGAGGTCTTCGAAGCCGACCGTGCCGGCAAAATCCATTCGATCGCGCTGGCGGTCGGCGTCGAGACGGACGACCCTGCCACCGGCCGCCCGACCACCGTTCCGCTGGTTATCGTGGCGGCGGACCGTGAGACCTTCAACAGCTTCGATCTGGCCAAAGTGGTCCCTCAGGCCACGTTGCAGCACCTCGGTGCCGCGATGTCGAAGTCGCCATTTGACTTGCTCCCGGCGGACACCAGTCGCGGTGTCCGCGTTCGGGGGCAGTGACCATGCGGTTCAACCCACCGCCAGGGTGGCCCACACCGCCCGAGGGCTGGATGCCCCCGCCCGGATGGAACCCTGACCCGTCCTGGCCGGCCCTACCACCTGGCTGGCACCTCTTTGTGCCCGACGACGGGTCCGAACCGGACGTCAACCCCGACAAGTCCGTCACCGGACAGACCACCGGGGCTCCTCCCACAGACCCGGCGCAGGGGTCACCGGGAACGCGGCAGGACACCACATCAGCCGTCCCACCGGCTCCGCCACTGCTCCGAGAAGTCGACCCCGCGCCGCTGCTGGCCCGTATCGCCGACCTCGAAGCAGCGCTCGCCGCCGCGCAAGGTGGCGCCGACCTGATCGATCTCAGCGATCAGCGTGCCCTCCAAGATGTCGGCATCTATCGCTACCACCACCCCTTGGAGACCGCGGCGGCCTACAAGGACCGGTTGCATAGTCTCGAAGGGAAGATCGACGAAGTCGTCAAGAGCAGTCGCGCGATCCTCGCAGCCGACATGTTCACCTTCGACGGTTCTCTGGCACGGGGACGGAAACTGGTCAGCGATCTGTCCAAGCTGATGCTGCGGGCCTACAACGCCGAAGCCGACAACTGCGTTCGCTCGCTGCGGTCGGGGAACGTGCGCACTGCGCTGAAGCGGCTGGAGTCAGCGGTCACCGCGATCGAGAGACTCGGGGCGATCATGGAGATGCGGATCAACCCCGAGTATCACGCGTTGCGTGTCACTGAGCTCGAACTGACCGCCGATTTCCAGATAAAGATGCAGGAAGAGCGTGAACATGCCCGCCACGAACGTCAGCTTCTCCGTGAACAGCGCCGCGCCGCGCAGGAGTTGGCCGCCGAGAAGGAGCGGCTTGAGAAGGAACGAGTGCACTACGTCAGCGCCCTGGCATCACTCCGCGCCAAGGGTGACGACGCCGCCGTCACGGAACTCTCCAGCCGCCTAGCTGACATCGAGAAGGCCATCGCAGCCAACGACTACCGCATCGCGAACATCCGTGCCGGTTACGTGTACGTCATCTCCAACATCGGTGCGTTTGGCCCGAACATCGTCAAGATCGGCATGACCCGCCGCCTTGATCCGATGGACCGCGTCCGGGAACTCGGCGACGCTTCCGTACCGTTCCGATACGACGTCCACGCCTTGTTCTTCTCCGAGGACGCCGTGACTCTGGAGTCGCAACTCCACAAGGCGTTCGCCAGCCGACGCGTCAACTTCGTCAACCAGCGGCGCGAGTTCTTCTTCGCCACACCGTCCGAAGTCCGGGCACTCCTGGCGGACAAGGTGGGCGGCCTACTCGAGTTCACAGAGGAACCCACGGCTCTTGAGTATTTCCAGAGTCGCAACCGCTGGCCGCAGCAGGGCTGAACGCGGGGCCCGCAAAACAACCCCTGTCCGCGTGGTTCGTCAACTTCATGGAAGGGGTCCGCGCGATGCCGTCGAGGGCTTTGTCGACGGCCGCAGAGGTCCAACGGGCTGTCCCTGATCTCGCCTCGAAGGGAGGCGGCAAGAGGGGAAGGCATGACGCGGCCCCGCACAGCTGGTGTTACCACGGGCAACTGATTTCCCCCTCAGCTGTCAGCCCATACCGCCAGAGCCGCACCCAAGGACTCTCCAAGCCCTCTGCCAACGTGCGGCGGATTGCCAAGCCCGTCAAGATGTCCGCATGTCCGGCGTCGGCCGCACGGTGCGCCAGTTGTCGTGCAGGCCGCAGGTCGTGCTGTTCGCGGTACTCGACCAAGGACGTGAGAAACCCGGTGTCTCCCTGTGCGGCTGCATCGAGCGCATAACGACTAGCAGCCTCACGGTCGCCGGCCAGTTCCCGCAGCCGTCCAAGGTCGCTCAGTGCCCGTGGATGACCGGCCCGAGCAGCCTGTTGCAGGGCTACTTCCGCTCCATCACAGTCACCGGCCAGCTCTCTGATCAAGGCCAGGCTGAACAGGAGCCGAGTGTTCCCCTGCGCCACTGCCTGAGTCATCAGGTCCTCGGTGGCGCCCATATGCGGGGCGGCCTCTCTCAGCGGAGCCATCTCACGCCACAACCGAGCATCGGCCGTCTCGCTACGTTCCCAAGGAGGTGCGAACTCGCCTTCCTCCCCCTGCTTCAGCCGCGCCACCTCGTATCTTTCAGCCAGCCGTTCACGCACGACGCTCTGCCGCAGACTCCAGCGAATGTCGGACTCGGCAACCACCACGCCTCCGGGGTCTGCCGCATCGACTGCGTTCAGGTTCCCCGAGGCGTTGCCGGTGTGGCTGCACAGCAGTGCAAAGCCCTTAAGGGCTGCGGCGTCCTGCTGCGCGGCGGCCTGCTGATACAGCCTGGCCGCGTGTCGAAGCCTCCAGCGCTGCCGGGCGGCGTGGGCGAGCAGCGAGATGTCCCGCGGTGTTGCCGCATGAGCTGCCGCCTCCCAGAAACCGGCCGGAGGACTAATTTGCCAGCGTTCGGTACTGCCATGTTGTTCGAGATAGTCGGCGAGCCGGTATCCACGTCTACCGCCGCCATCGGAGGAACCGGGGCGGGGGCGGGCCCGGCTTAGCGGTCCTCGCGCGCCACGGCATGGCTCGGCAAGATACGTGAGCGCCCGGTCGAACCAGTCGTCTTCCAGCACGTCCCATTCGTCGTCGCTGAGATATCCCGGTGCGGCCCGTTCCAGAAATGCCCGGGGCAGTAATGCACCGTGCCCGAGCCTCCGTGCGTCCATAGCCGCCCAGAGAACCGCGCGAGCGGCCGGCGAGGCCCGCCTGTAGCGACGAATCAACTCTGGTGCTCCGGCAAGGAATTGAGTGACTCGCCCACCGGCAGAGTCAGCGGCCTGCACGAGTCGCGGATCTGCGTCGAGCACCTGCTTGTGGCACAGCAGCTCGTACTCGCTGAAGCTATCAGGGACATGTACCACCGTGGCGAGCTGGAGCAGTGAGCGCGCGGCAGCACGGGGGTCCGACGCGGATCTACCTCTCGCAGGCTCCGCCGTGAGCTCGTCCCAGTACCTGGGCCAGAGGGACCCCAGGACGAGCAGCGGCCCGGCGCGCTCGTCGGCTAGCAGCTCATGGAGCGCTGCGGCAACGCGCTCACCGTGAGGACTCGGGGTCAGGTAGAGCTGTGTTTCGTTCAGCCATAGAACGGTGCGCGGAGCGATACGGCGCGAGCTCAGCGCCTCCAGCACCGAGATGGGGCGCTCCGGGGCGAGGGGGTGCCACAGCCGCCAGCCGTCCGACAGGCAGGCACGCACCGACTCCCAAGCAGCCCGAGTCTTCCCCGTGGAGGATCCTCCGACAAGCATCAGCAGTCTGCTGCCGTTTTCGGCATTGGCCACAACTCTCCGTAACTCGTCGTCCACTGACGCGCGCCGGAGGTACGGGGGCAGGACTTCGAGCGGCTGACCAGGTTCGCGTAGCTCGATGGCCGGGTGGACCTCCAGCGCCAGCGCATGCTCGGGCGGCAAGGAACTCAGCCGACGGCCCAACGGTGGCTCGCCCTTGTCCATCCCCGCGCTCTCGAATTCGGGACGTACCTTGATGAGCCGGCTTGCCGACAGCGGGGCACCGATCGCGTCCTCCAAGCACCGCGCGGCTTCAGGCGGCAATCGACTGTGCCAGCCGTCCACGCGGAGAACAGCCAAGTGATCAGAGCCATCAGACAGATGGTGGCGTCCCACGATGCCGATGAGGCCCGCACCACTGAAGACGGCGGCACCGGACATCCCGTCCCACGGAGATTCATCCGCGGCCGCCTTCGTGGGGCTCGCCGCGACCCTGAGATCCAGCGTCCCTTCACGGCGGTTGGACCACACCGCACACGAGCCGTGCACGTGACACGAGTCCCGATACCGCGAACCATCCCGATCCGTACGCATCTTGAAGCTCGGGAAGCCGACGGAGCTGCATGGCAGCACGACATCCCGGTCAGGTACAGAGCCGAAATCGGTCCATACGACGGCCTGTTGATCGCCTTCGATGGCGAGTACGGCGACATCGATGGCCTGGTCTTCCCAGAGAACCTCAGCACGATGAATACTCTCAGTTGCCAGGTCAGCGTCGAATCTCACTGTGACCGTGCAGGCGCCCCGCACCACATGTGCGGCGGTGAGCACCCGCCCGACGGCGACCAGATAGCCGGACCCCCGCCGCCCCTTTCCATCGTCTACGGAGACGATGACTTCCGCCGCCCGGCACACCTCTAAACCGATGGACACCCTCGTGAGAGCGTCAGCGCTCGCCGGCCACATCATCGCCGGAGATCAGAACGGCCGCACCAGAATCCGCGATGCGCGGTTGCAGGGTAAAGGTGATCCGCTGCGTCTCGGCCTGTGCCACCTTGGCCGTGCCTCCACCCTCGACCACCAGAAAGCGCAGCCGCGCGTTGCCACTCGCCTCCTTAGACACCGTCACGGATGCCTCCACCTCGACGGGACCCAGCTCGAACCGCACCTGCTCTCTGTTCCCCTCGGAGAGGGCCGTCGTGAACTCACGACGCAGCTCGCGAATCATCTCCGACAGCTCGATCACGGATCCCCCGCCCAGGTCGCCGACGACTACTGGCACCCTACTGACACCGCGTCCTGCATGCGCCAACATTGCGTCAAACGCTCGGCTGCACGTTCAGCTACTACGGGCTCCCGCTCTCCCCCGGACCAGCCGCGCGTCGAGCCTTTCTCGCCCCCGTGACTCGACAGCATCGCCGATACATTGGGGGACGGCTGAGCTCTCTCCGAGCGGCCTCCGTATCGCTCTCCCGGTCCCACTGGCCGCCGCTCCCCTGGGGAGAATCTGGGGAGAACGCGACCCGCTGGGGGAGCGTCTGGGGAGACTCGACCGCGCAAACCGGCATGACGACGAAAGCACCGGAAACGATCATCGGCGCAGGTCAGGGTGTCCAACCATCAGATTGTGGCAGGTCAGCGCCCCGAGAGCGACAACTTCAAGAAGATCTCGTCGTGGGCGGCGATTCTGTTTGCTCCCACGTTGGTGGGGACGATCTACGGGATGAACTTCGAGCGGATGCCCGAGCTGGGGTGGGCGTACGGGTACCCGTTCGCGATCCTGCTGATGGCAGGGGTGTGCGTGAGCCTGTACTTCATCTTCAAGCGGCGGGATTGGCTGTAGGCGTCACGTTCAGGGCGCGTGACCGGCTCCCGCTCGCACAAACGCCCTCCAACTCCAACGGACGCCTGCGCCGCGCCGCCCGCGACCTCGCCACCGCGGGCCGGCATCGGGCCGGGGCGAGGATGCCGCGATGCGCGAGGTACTGCGCGGAGCCCAGGTCTACCGTCGCACCTGGACCAGAGCATGCGTACCGCTCGTACGCCAAGCCCCGTCGCCCTCTTCTTCCAAAGCGTCCAGCACCTTCCGCTCCAGCCCCACGATCACATCGCACTTCAACGTGCGCAGCGCCGCGACAGCACCGGGGAAGTACGCCGTCACGGCAGCGAACGGCGTCGTCGGATACCACATGCAATCGCCCACCAGCCGACGGTAGTTGAGGTCGCCCTTCAGGATGGTCAGCGAGACGGCCGCGAACTCCTCCCGCAGGTCCTCCGGCATCTCCTCGTACGGGAGTGGGGCGCAGAAGAACGGATGGGTGCGGACCTCCAGGCGCCCGGCCGCCATGGCATCCCACAGGCGCCCGCCGATCCGGCCGGCCTCGCCGGGTGCCTCGGCCAGGCGGCGGAGGCAGTCGACGACGTCCGCCGTCATCGCGTCGGAGACGAAGTACGGGTGCGGCTTGACGTGGAGCACGACCCGTTCGGCGTGCCGGTGCAGGAGGAGGTGGTCGATGAGGATCAGGTCCGGGATCAGCTCCCGCCCCGCGTTGTCCGCCACCACGGCGACCGTCGTACCGGCTCCGGCGGGCAGCAACTGCCACAGCACGGCGCTGTCATCGGCCACCAGGCCGCCGGTAACGTCGCCGGTTGCCTGCTCCCCCTCCGTGACGCGGAAGCCTAGGTCCGCGCGGTTGCCCCAGAGCGAGGCGAGGAGCAGAGCCCTGGCCCGCTCCTCGGCCGGCGCATCGGCGAGCGCGTCCAGCGCCCGCAGTTCCTCGTCCACCGCCGCGCCGCGCAGTTCGGCCCGCTTGAAGGGGGCGAAGGGATCGACACCCTGCCACGGGCCCGTACCGAAGTACTCAACAGCGCCGAGGAGCCTGCGGTAGAAGTAGCTCTCCGCCCACAGGAACGGGGCGTCGAACCACGGTCGCCCGACATACTCCCGCCCCCAGTCCGCCCACCGCACGTGATCGTGCTCCGACGGAGCCAGCGGTTCGACGACACCGTGGATGATCTCTTCCAGCAGGGCGTCCAGGGCCTCATGCTGGCGACGGCCGTACGGGAAGGCGTCCCGCACCTGCTGGATCAGGGCGGGATGCCGCTTGGCCAGAACGCCCCGGGCGAACGAGCCGGGCCGGTTGCCCAAGATGACCGGGGCGTCATGTGCGTCGGCCGGGCCGGTGACGCCGTCGCCGTCAGGGGTGCGGGAAGTCTTCTCTGCCATGGTGTCCAAGCCCTTCGCTCGTCGCTCGCACAGCCATGATCCTCAAAGCCACGCCCCCGGCCGAACTCCCGACCGTCACGTCGCCCGTGGCGGGTTCGCAGGCCGCGCACGCAGTGCGAGGATGCGTCCACCCGTACGGCGGCACTGGTCGGGCCGGGGCGGACAACCTTGGGGCCCGCCCCGCGCAGGCCCCCCAGAGCCGGTTACGCCGTCCCCGTCCCCCGCGCCCCCGCCCCCACCCGCTCCACCGAAGCCGGCGGATTCCACCAGCGTTCCAGCAGTGGGCCCGTCATCAGTGTCGTGCCCACCGCCATCAGCACCATCGCCGTGAAGAGTCTCGTGTCGATGACTCCCAGGCCCAGGCCGACGTTGAGGATGACCAGTTCCGTCAGGCCCCGGGCGTTGAGGAGGACGCCGAGGGCCGCGGCCTCGCGCGGGGGTGCGGCGGTCAGTCGGGCCGCGGTGTACGCGCCGACGAACTTGCCCGTGCACGCGACCAGCAGGACCGCCGCCGTCATCAGCAGGCCCCGGCCGCCGAGGCCCGAGACGTCCACCGACAGTCCGGTCACCGTGAAGAAGACGGGGAGCAGGAGCAGGCTGGTCTGTTCGATGCGTTCGGGGACCTCGGGGGCGAACTCGTCGATGGGGCGGTGCGGCACGACCGCGCCGAAGGCGAACGCGCCGAAGACCGCGTGCAGGCCGATGGCGTCGGTGGCCGCCGCGCTCAGCAGGACCCCGACGACCAGTACGGCGTGGCTGAGCGCCGAGCCGCCCGCCCACGGCCGGGCCGGGTCGAGCAGCCAGGTCAGACCCGGCCGTACGAGGAGGACCAGCGCGGCCAGCAGCAGCGCGGACTCCAGGGCCATCCGGGCCAGCGGCCAGGGACCGCTCGCGCGGACCACGACGACCACGGCGGCCAGGACGCACCAGGCGAGGAAGTCCTGGACGGCCGCGCAGGCGAGGGAGATCGAGCCCAGCCTGTCCTTGTACAGACCGCGTTCGGCCAGAATGCGGGCGAGCACCGGGAAGGCGGTGATGGACATGGCCGTGCCGAGGAAGAGCGCCGGGCCGAGCCGCCCGTCCACCTTCAGTTCGGATCTGCTGAGCCAGGGGTGGAGCCAGACCGCGAGGCCCGCGCCGAGGCCGAACGGCAGCGCCACCGAGCTGAGCGAGACCGCCGCCACCTGGCGTTTCGCGGTGGGGGTGCGCAGATGACCCACGTCGAACTGGTAGCCGACGCCGAACATGAAGAGGACCAGGCCCAGTTGGGAGAGCAGCTGGAGGTACGGGAGCGACGACGGTGGGATCAGGTGGTCCTGCACGTTCCCCGGGAAGAGGGAGAGCAGGCTCGGTCCGAGGAGGATGCCGCCGATGATCTCGCCCATCACCGCGGGCTGGCGCACCTTGCGGGCCAGTCGGGCCAGGGCGAAGGCCACGGTCACGATCAGGGCGAGGGCGAGGAGGAAGCGGCCCGTGGAGGGAGCGGCGGCTGCGGCCAGCGCGTCCGGCGCGGTGGGCGCCGCCCGTAGGAGATGTGTCGCCACTTCCGCCTCACTCCCGTCCGCGCCGCAGGGTGTCCCGCTGTTCTAGCGCGCATTCCCCGAATGCCACAACCGCGTTCAACCGCGCCTTATTTGACATTGAACAAGCATTGAAGAGGGATCGCGGGCGTTCTAGAATCGATGCGATCACCTTTGTCTGGAGGGAGTTGGCGAATGGATCGCGACGAGGAACTCCGACTCTTGGACCGCGCCTTGGAACACCTTCGCGACAAGCGACTCCCGCTGACCGACAAGGACACCCGCGTGGGTGTGGAACGGTACCGCTCGACGGAGTGGTACCGGGCGGAACTCGACCGAATTTTCAGCAAGTTGCCGTCGATGCTCGTGCACGGCTCGGAGATTCCGGAGCCGGGTTCGTTCGCCACGCTGGAGCATTTCGGGCGGCCCCTGCTGGTGAGCCGGGACGACCGGGGCGCGGCGCATGTGTTCCTGAACGCCTGCCGGCACCGCGGGGCCCGGGTCGAGAGTGCGCCCTCGGGGCAGCGCAAGCAGTTCACCTGCGGTTATCACGCCTGGCGCTATGACCTGGACGGCACGCTCGCCGCCATTCCCAGCCCGCACTGCTTCCCCGGTGTCGAGCGGGGCGGGCGCAATCTGGTGGAGCTTCCCTCGGTGGAGGCGTACGGCTTCGTGTGGCTGATGCCCAGGGACCGGCCGGGCCTTGCCGGGCTCAATTCCTTTCTCGGTGACTTCCAGCCGGACATCGCCGATCTGGATCTTTCCTCGTACGAGATCTACGGGGCCGAGAGCCAGGAGTGGGAGATCAATTGGAAGCTGGTCGTGGAAGGCACTCTGGAGGGTTACCACTTCCCGTTCCTGCACGCGAAGAGCGCGAACCCGCTCTTTGAGAACAGCACGTTCTTCTTCGACACGTTCGGGCCGCATCTGCGGTCGATCCTGCCGAAGCGGTCGATTAACTTCATTGCGAAGACCGAGCGCAGCGAGCGGCGGCTGCTTTCCGTGGCCAATGTGATCCACACGATCTTTCCCAATGAGACCGTGCTGCACCAGTCGGACCACTTCCTGTGGATCACCAGCCATCCGCTCGGCCCCACCCGGACCCTGGTGAAGCTGCGGCTGATCGTGCCGAAGGGCTCGGTCGGCGAGGGCAGCGTCGAGCAGTGGGAGGAGAACCGGAAACTGACCTATCAGGTGCAGTACGAGGACCTGGAGATCTACCGGGAGATCCAGCTCGGGCTGACCAGCGGCGCCAACGACGAACACTGCTTCGGTACGCAGGAGTTCGCGCTCCAGAAGTACAACGAGGCCATCGAGGCGCACCTCTTCACCGGGGAGGAGTGACCTCGGCCGGTGCGGCCCGGTGCGACTCGCGCCACCGCTTGCCCGCGTACAGCGCGCCGCCCGCGACCAGGCCCCAGAACGCCCCGCTGATCCCGAAGAACTCCACCCCCGAGACCGCCACCACCAAGGTCACCACCGCCGCCTCCCGGTCGCCGGGATCGGCCACCGCGCCCACCAGCGAGTTCCCCAGCGCGCCCAGCAGCGCGAGCCCCGCGACCGCCTCGATCAGGGTGGGCGGGGCCGCGCCGACGAAGGCGACCGCCGCGCCCGCGCCCAGGCCGAGCAGCACATAGGTGGCGCCGCCGACGGCCGCCGCCCGGTACCGCTTGCGCGGGTCGGGTCCGGCGTTCTCGTCCGCGCACAGGGCCGCGGTGATCGCCGCGAGGTTGACGGCGTGGCCGCCGAAGGGCGCCGAGGCGAGGCCGAACGCCCCGGTCCAGCCGAAGAGCGGGCCCGGCTCGGGCTCGTAGCCGTTGACGTTGAGGACGGCGATGCCGGGGATGTTCTGGGAGGCCATCGTCACCACGTACAGCGGCAGGGCGATGCCGATCACGGCCGCGGCGGTGAACTCGGGGGCGACCAGGACCGGCCGGGGCCACAGCGGGCCGAGGTCGGCGGCGGAGAGGTGGGTGGTCGCGGTGATCAGGACGATCGCCACGACGACCGCGGCCGGTACCGCGTACAGCTTCTTGAAGGCGCCGACCACCGCCCAGACGCCGACGATCGCGAGACCCACCGCCGGTCTCTCCTGGACGGCCTTGGCGGGGGCCAGGCAGAGGGGCAGCAGGATTCCCGCGAGCATGGCGTTGGCCAGCGGTTTCGGGATGGCCGAGACCCAGCGGCCGAGCGGCTTCCACAGCCCGGTCAGCACGATCAGCGCGCCCGTCACCAGGAACGCCCCGACCGCCGCGGCGAAACCGCCGTCGGTCCCGGCCGCGCCGGCGAGGAGGGCCGCGCCGGGCGTGGACCAGGCGATGCTGATCGGCATCCGCAGCCGGAAGCTGAGGAAGATCGCGCACAGGCCCATGGAGACCGAGAGCGCCATCAGGCCGGAGGCGGCCTCGGCGCGGCTCGCCCCGACGCGGGTGAGCCCTTCGAGGACGATCGCGAAGGAGCTGGAGAAGCCCACGAACGCGGCGATCAGGCCCGCCGTCCCGGCCCGCAGCAGATCGGGGGCGGCGCCGGGCTCCGGCCCCTTCGGCGGATTGCCCGCGCTCTCCGCCTCGGCCTCCGAAGTGGTCAAGAGAACTCCTCGTATCCGCTCTGTACGACGATGTCGCGCATGACCTCGCTCGCCCCGGCGGCGACGGTCGCGGCCTGGGCGTCGTGCACGATCTGGACGATGGCCGAACCCTCGCGGAAGCCTTCGGAGCCGTGCAGATGGCGGCACTCCTCGGCGACGGTCCGGGCGACTTCGGTGGCCTTCAGCTTGGCCATCGAGCACTCCGTGATGGCCAGCGGGTCGCGGGCGTAGCTCCAGGCCGCGTGGTGGGTGAGCCGGCGGGTGGCCTCCACCTCGGTGAGCAGGTCGGCCATGGTGTGGCGGACCGCCTGTTTGGCGCTGAGCGTCGACTCGAACATGCCCCGGCCCTTGAGGTGGCGCCAGGTGAGCTCCAGGCAGTGGGCCGCGTCGCCGACCGCCGAGATGCCCGCCGCGAGCCGTTCGAGCTGCATGTTCCGCATGATCTGGACGAAGCCGGAGTTGCGGCGCCCGATCACGTTGGCCTTCGGTACGCGCACCTGGCGCAGACCGACGTCGGCCATGCCGCAGGCGCGCCAGGCGATCGAGTCGTTGGGCCGTACGTGGACGCCCGCGGCCGAGCGGTCGATCACGACCAGGCTCAAGTCTCCCTGGCTGGAGCGGACTTGGGGTCCGGGCGTGCGGACGGCCGTGACGAAGAAGTCGGCGAAGGAGCCGTTGACGACGAACCGCTTCTCGCCGTCGACCACCAGCTCGTCGCCGTCGTCCACGGCCGTCGCCGCCAGGCGGGAGAGGTCCGAGCCCGCCTGCGGTTCGGTGATCGCCAGTCCGGCGATCAGGTCACCGGCGACGGCCGGACGCAGATAGCGCTCGCGCAGTTCGGGCGAGCCGTTGGTGGCGAGGTAGCTGGTGCCCATGTAGGCGTGGAGCGCGACGGCGAAGCGCACCCCGCCGAAGCCGATCCGGCCCAGTTCCTCCAGGAAGACGACCGAGTGGAAGAAGTCGAGGCCCGAACCGCCCGCCGAGACGGGGTGGTTGAGGCCGAGCAGGCCCTCGGCGGCGAAGGCGTGCCAGGCCGAGCGGGGCATCGAGCGCCGCCGCTCCCACTCCGCCGCGTACGGCACGACCTCCTTGTGGAGGAAGAGCCGCACGGACGCGCGGAACGCCTCGTGCTCGGGGGTGAAGTAGGGGGAAGCGCCGTCCAGCGGACCGGTCATCGCGCGCCTTTCGCCGTGAGCCCGGCGGAGATCGCCGCGAGGACGGCCTCCTCCTCGTCGCGCGGGAAGAAGTGCCCGGCGGGGAACGCCTGGATGGTGAAGCCCGCGGTGGTGTGGTTCTTCCAGGGGATCATGTCCTCGTACGGGTCGATGTCGTCGTCGTCCCCGCACAGGGCGAGGATCGGCGCGTCGATCCGGCCCGGTGACGGCCGCCAGGTCTCGGCGAGCCGGAGATCGGCGCGCAGGGTCGGTTCGAGTACGGCCATCAGGGCGCGGTCGGCCAGGACTTCGGCGGGCACGCCGTCCATCTCGCGCAGCCGTCGGCGCAGGGTCGGGCCGTCCATGGTGTGCATGGGCGCGGTGCGCGGCTCCACGCCCGGCGCCCGGCAGGCCGAGACGACCAGCAGTTCGGGCGGGCGCCGCCCGGCTCCGGCCAGCCGGTGGGCGACCTCGTAGGCGAGGCGGGCGCCCAGGCTGTGGCCGAAGAAGGCGTACGGCCCGTCGCCAGTCTCCTGGGCCAGCGCCTCGACCAGCACGGCGAGCGCGTCGGGCCAGGAGTCCAGCGCCGGTTCCCGGAAGCGCTGTTCGCGGCCGGGCAGCCGGATGCCGGTCACCCCAACGCCGGGCGGCACGCGCGAGCTCCAGCCCCGGAACATCTGGGTGCCGCCGCCCGCGTACGGGAAGCAGTAGAGCCGGGTGCCGTCCGGGGCCGCGCCGGAGAACCGGGCGAACAGCGGGCCCGGGGGCCGGCCGCTGCCGGGCGGCGCGGCGGAGCGGGGCGGGGGGCGCACGCCGGGCCTACGCCATCGCCTCGTCGACGGCCTTGGCCAGACTGCTCAGCCTGGCGTCCTCGTACAGCGTCTCGGGCAGGAGCACGTCCACGGCGAAGCGCTCCTCGACCCGGGACAGGAACTTGATGGCGGTGAGCGAGTTGCCGCCGAGCTCGAAGAAGTCGTCGCCGACACCGACCTCGGTGATGCCGAACAGACCGCGCCAGATCTCGGCGATCGCCTCCTCGGTCGCGGTCATGGGCGGGGTGCCCGGCGCCGCCTGCACGTCCTGGGAACTCATCGTCCTCTTCTCCTCTGGTCAGTCCCGCGAGCCCACCGGCCGCGGTGCGGCCGGGGTGGCGGGCGGTGGGGTGTGGCTGTCGTACGCGATGAGCAGCGCGCGGCCGTCGACCTTTCCGGTGGCGGTCAGCGGCAGCGCCTCGCACAGATGGATGCGGGCCGGGACCAGGTACGCGGGGAGCCGGGTCCGCAGGTGGTGGCGCAGGGCGAGCGGGGTGACGGCCGGGTCGTCGGTGACCACGAACGCGACCAGCGCCTTCTCGCCGCGCGCGGTGCTCACGGTGACGTGGCTGCGCCGGACGCCGGGGTGGCGGTCGAGGTGGTGGGCGACCTCGCCGAGCTCCACCCGGAACCCGTTGATCTTGACCTGGTCGTCCTCGCGGCCCTGGAAGACCAGCGAGCCGTCGGGGAGCAGGTAGCCGTGGTCGCCGGTGCGGTAGAGCCGTTCGGCCGTCCCGTCGATCACGCGCTCGACGAACCGGTCGGCGGTCAGCCGGGGATCGCCCAGGTAGCCGGGCGAGAGGCCGTCGCCCGCCAGCCAGATCTCGCCGGTGCGGCCCGGCTCGCACAGGGTGTCGCCGTCGACCACGTAGAGCCGGGTGTTCTGGATCGGGCGGCCGATGGGCAGCAGCCCGGAGCCCTCGTCCAGGTGGTCGACGGGGTGGTGGGTGGCGAAGGTGGTGGCCTCGGTCGGGCCGTAGACGTGGACCAGGCGGCCCGGTCCGTACGCCCGCAGCGCGGCGGCCACGTGCGGCATCGAGTGGAGCTCGCCGCCCATGAGGACGGTCCGGGTGCCGGCGAGCGCGTCGGGTGCCTCGTCGATCACCGCGTTGAACAGGGCGGTGGTGAGGAAGACGACCGTCACGCCGTGTTCGTGCAGGACCCGGCCGAGCCGGGAGAGCCGTACCAGTCCCTCCGGGTAGAGCACGCACGTACCGCCGTTGAGCAGCGCGCCCCAGATCTCGAAGGTCGCCGCGTCGAAGGTGACGGGTGCGAGCTGGAGCAGCCGGCTGTGGGCGTCCAGGGGCGCGAACCGGGCGCCCAGGACCAGCCGGGCGATGCCCCGGTGCCGGATGGGCACCCCCTTGGGCCTGCCGGTGGAGCCCGAGGTGAAGTTGATGTACGCGAGTTGATCACCCGTCACCTGGATGGCGGGCGCGAACGCGTACGGCGTCAACTCCGCTTCCACCGAAAGCACTTGGCAGTGGTCGAGCCGCCGGGACAACAGATCGTGACGGTCGGTCAGCACCCAGCGGCAGTCGGCGTCGGTGAACAGGGTGCGCAGCCGCTCGTCGGGCCAGCCCGCGTCGAACGGCAGATAGACCCCGCCGCACTTCAGCACCGCCAGCAGGGTGACGATCAGCTCGGGCGAGCGCGCCACGCACACCCCGACGGCCGCGCCCGGGGCGAAGCCCTCGGCGAGGAGCCGCCGGGCGAGCCCGTTGGAGAGCAGATCGAGCTCGCGGTAGGTGTACGTGCGTCCGCCCTGCGCCACGGCGGGCGCGTCCGGTGCGCGCGCCACGCTCTCGGCGAAGAGCGCGGGCACGGAGGCGTCGCGCGGATACGCGTCGGCCGTGCGGTTGATCCGGCGGTGCAGGGCCAGGGCCTCGTCGGTGCCGGTGAGTCGGATCCTGGTCGGTCGTTCCAGCACAGCCACCCCTCGGTGCGGGTCGGCGCCGTGCGCGGCCGGGCCGCGGCGGCGGTCAGCGGTCGGCCAGGAAGGGGGTGCCGTTGACGGTCCGGTCGACGAAGCGGTTGTGCCCGTGGGTGTCCTCGCCGCTGACCATGACGCAGCCGAACTTGTCGAGGCTGGCCTCGCCGCCGAACTCCTGGAGGGCGTCGGAGAACGGGTAGACCTGCACCTGGGTGGGCAGATAGCGGGCCGCGTAGCCGAGGCGCATGTCGTCGGTGAGGCCCGCGTGCGGGTGCGAGGCGTGCATCAGCGTGGACCAGAAGACGATGAACTGGCCCTGCTTGAGCACCATCGACTTGGCCTTGGACTCGTCGGGGCTCCAGTTCGGGTCCTTCTGGAGCTGGCGGTAGTCGTAGCCGAAGAAGCCGCGGCGCACTCCGGACTTCTCCAGTTTGCCGATGGAGTCCGCGTCGTACGTCATGACCTTGGACTCGTCGTAGTTCATGGTCCGGTGCGAGCCGGGGATGAACTGGAGGCAGCCCATCTCCACGCTGGCGTCGGTGAACGCCGACCAGACGGTGATGGTGCCGCCGAACTCGGAGTCCTCGGGCCAGACGATCTGGGGGTGCTTGGAGCCCGCGACGTTGGAGAAGTTGTCGGCCTGGTGCCAGTCGGTGCCCTCGTCGCCGGGGTACTTGGGGAAGAACTCGGTGCGCCAGCAGAGCACGTCGGGCCCGAGCAGACTGGCGACCCGGTGGACGATCTCGGGGCGGGTGATGTGGCCGGCCAGGAAGTCGACGTCGAGGTGGCGGTCGTAGTTGGCGAGGTTGGTGACGCCCGAGACGGCCTTCTCCTGGCCGTAGATCGCACGCCGGGTGTTGAGCAGCTTGGGGCGCAGGGCGCGCAGGTTCTGTTCCATCTCGCCGGGCTCGTACAGGTCGAACGGGCCGATGTAGCCGTCCCGGTGGAACTGTTCGATCTCCTGGGCGCTCAGGGCGAAGTCGGTCTTCTTGGTGCCGGCCAGGTCTTCCATGCATCACCTCTGTGTAATCGACACTCCGCCGTGGCGGCGGACGGGTAAATGCGTGCTGTTCCGGTCAACTCTCGCCAGTACGGGGCGAGTTGTGACCTGTGTAACACAGGAGTCCCGCCGGAAGCTCCTATTCCCCGGAGTTGCACACTTGCCCGCCGGGCGGCGGCCCCCGTGCGGGTGGGAGGCCCTGGGCGCGCCGGGGCGGCCGACCCGATCACGGGGCGGGGGCGGCCGGTCCGGGGCGGGGGCCGCCGCCGGGACCGCGCACAATCGGCCGCCGGCGCGGGGTTCCGGCATACCCGTCCATAACCGGAGATGACGGGCCCATGATGTACGCCGCGCCCGCCGGGCCGCTCGCACTCCGCTCACGGCGGGCGCCCGTACCGCCCGGACGGGCCGGGACGGGGGCGCGCGGCGGCGCCGGAACCGGGCGCGACTTGCGCCTTTCGGCCCTTGACGCGGCATCCCGGGGTGGAGAAGACTCACGCTGATAATCCGCATCACTGACGATGCCCTCCGGGGCCCATCCGGGAGGACCCGTGCGTCTGTCCCCACCCTTATCCACGCCCCTGCGGATCTCGGCCGCGGCGCTCTGGCTCCCGGACCGGCGCGACACCACCGAGGCCGCGCTCGCGGCCGGGCGGGTCGACGAGGAGACGGCCACCCGGCTCGGCTACCGCGAGGTCACCGTCAGCCCCGACCACGCGCCGCCGGAGATGGCCGTCCTCGCGGCCGCCGACGCGCTGGCGGCGGCGGGCTGGAGCGGCGCGGACGTCGATCTGGTGACGCACGCCTGGACCTACCACCAGGGCCACGACTTCTGGTCCCCCGCCAACTACGTGGCCCACCACATCGGGGCCTCCACCGCCACCGCCATCGGCATCCAGCAGATGTGCAACGGCGGAGCCGCCGCACTCGAAGTGGCCGCCGCCCGGATGATCGCGGACCCCGGCGTGGCACGGGCCGCCGTCACCACCGCGGACCGCTTCCTGCCGCCCGCCTTCGACCGCTGGCTCGGCGACTACGAGCTGGTCTACGGCGACGCGGGCACGGCCCTGCTCCTCGACCGCGAGCACGGCCCGTACGAGCTGCTCTCGGTCGCGACGGTCGCCCGCTCGGAGTACGAGACGATGCACCGCGGCGACGACGAGTTCAGCAGCATGCCGCGCACCCTGCCGCGGGTGGACGTACGGCGCACCAAGCGGGCGTTCGTCGCCTCGGGCGCCGAGCCCCGGTTCGCCGCGACGCTCGTGGAGGCGGTCCTGGAAGCCGTGCACACCGCGCTCACCGAGGCCGGGCTGGCCCCCGACGACCCCCGCGTGCGGTTCCTGGCGCTGCCCCGGCTGGGCGCGGGCCCGCTGGAGGAGTTCTTCCACCCGGCGGTCGAGCGGCTCGGGCTGCGCCACGCCGAGATCCTCAACCTGGGCGGCGGCACCGGCCATCTGGGCGCCGGGGACTCCGCCGCCAACCTCGCCGTCCTCGACGCCGACAAGCGGCTCGCCGAGGGCGAGGTGGCCCTGCTGCTCAGCCTGGGCGGCGGGTTCAGCTGGTCGTGCGTGGCCGTGCGGGCGGTCGCCCGGTGACGGGCCGCGGCCTCTCGGCGGCCGGGCGGCACGGACTCTCGGACCGGGGCGTGGTGGCCGTCCTGTGCACCGGGTTCTTCCTGCTCGACTTCGACCTCGTCGTCATCAACCCCGTGCTCGTCCCGGTCTCCAAGGACTTCGGCGTCGGCCTGGGCACCGTCACGTTCGCCCTCACCGGCTATCTGGCGATGGTCGGCATCATGCAGCCGGTGCACGGGACCGTCTCGGACCGGGTGGGCCGGGTGCGGGTGCTGCGCACCGCGCTGCTCGGCCTCGGCCTCGCGGACCTGGCGGCGGCCCTCGCCCCCAACGCCGCCCTGCTGATCGCGGGCCGCGCGCTCGCGGGCGGCTTCGCCGCGGCCCTCATCCCGGTGACCGTCGCCTATGTGGGCGACCACATCCCGATGGAGCGCCGCCAGCGCACGATGGCGGCCCTGATGTCCTCCAGCGCGGTCGGCGCGGCCTCGGCGACCGTCGTCGCCGGCATCCTCGCCGATCTGCTGAACTGGCGCTCCCCCCTGCTGATCCCGGCCGTGGCGGCGCCACTGCTGTCGCTGGTGTACGCCCGCCTGCCGGAGGAGCGCCGGGTGAAGGCGGCGGCGGGCCCGAGCGTGCGCGAGCGGTTCGCGCAGGTGCTCGGCGACGGCTGGTTCCGCTTCTTCATCCCGTTCACCTTCGTCGAGGGCGCGGCGATGATGGGCCTGTTCAACTTCTTCAACGCGGCCCTGCAGAAGCACGGTTCCAGCGTCCTGATGTCGGGCCTGGTGACCAGTGCGTACGGCGTGGCGGCCATCGGCGGCAGTGTGGTGGTGCGGGCCGTCGACGCGCGGGCGACGGGCGCCGGCATGTTCGGCTGGGGCACCGGGCTGCTCTTCGTCGGCTATCTCACGGCCGCGTTCACCCAGTCGGTGGCGGGCATCCTGGTCGCCAGCGCGCTCGCCGGACTCGCCCTGGCGGTCGGCCAGTCGGCGCTCCAGGCGTGGATCCTGGAGGCGGCGGCGCCCGAGGTGCGCGGCAGCGCCACCGCGCTCATCGCCTGCTCGGTGTTCACCGGCGCGGCCATCAGCACGGCCGCCGTCGGCCCGCTCGCGGGGCGCGGCGACTTCGGGCTGCTGTTCGGCATCGCGGCGGCGGCGACCGTGCCGGTGGCCCTCGTCGGCACCGTGGCGCGGGCCCGGTTCGCCCGCTCCGACCGGGCCATGCGGATGCCGGGGCCGCCGGTGGACCAGGAAGCGCCCCACTCGCTCAACTGACCTGTCCGACAGGCCGGTCGAGCGCCGCCACCACCCCGATGTCCGTCATCCGTTGCCCGTTCAAGGTTCCACGTCCAAGGAGATGTCGATGGCACTGTTCGCGGTGATAGCCAAGCGCGCCCCGGTCGGGATCAGCATCGAGGAGTTCCAGCAGAAGCTGGCCGAGGGCTTCCAGTACACCCAGGAGCTGGAGGAGAAGGGGCTGATCAAACACCGCTGGATCCTGGTGGGCGCCTCGGCGGGGCTCAACGTCTACGACGTGGAGTCGCACGAGCAGCTGATGCAGCTGCTCTACCGCAGCCCCGCCGGGCTGCATCTGGACTTCGAGGTGTACCCGCTGATCAGTCCGCCGAGCTACGACCCGACGGCCCGCTGAAGAAGACCTGGTCGATCTGGTTCAGCGAGCGGAAGTCGTCGAGGTCGAGGGTCTCGATGTCGACGGGCCGCCCGCTGAGCCGCTCGATCAGGACGATGAACTCCAAGAACCCCAGGGAGTCGATCAGCCGGCTCTCGATGAGGTCGTCCTCCGGGCCGATCCCGGCCGCCTCCGGGTGCCGCCTGCCGATCCAGGCGACGACCTCCGCGAGCCCCGCGGACCGGGCGCTCACCGGACTCCCCCGCCCAGCGCCGCGCCCGCCTCGGCCACGGCCTCCACCGCCGCGTCCCAGCCGCCGTGGCGCGCGTACAGGACCGACAGCCAGCGCTCCAGGCCGAACGCGGCGCAACTGGTGTGCACGGCCTGCCCGGTGTCGGCCAGGGTGATGCGGCAGCGCTCGCCGAAGAAGTTGCGGTGGACGTTGACCGAGGCGACGGCGAGGCCGTCGACCAGGAACTCGTGCTTGACCGGCGAGAGCCGCTGGAGCAGCGCCCGCTGGCCGCCCCGGTCGTAGAACGGGTCGGTGGCCGCCTCCTTGGTCATCTTCAGACCGAGCCCGCGCGCCAGCTCCAGGACGCGCTCCTCGAACCGGAGCAGGTGCTCCTGGGTGAACTCCTGCGAGCCGAGCGCCACGACCTCGCGCATGTGGAAGCCGAGCAGCCGGCGCAGCCCCTCGTACCGCTCCTCCTTGCGGAAGCAGCGGCCCAGCACGGTCACCGTGGTGCCGTCGGGCAGCGCGCGGCCCTCGTGGTGCAGATAGACCGCGAAGCAGGCGGCGGACGGCAGACCGAAGCGCGCGGGCTCCAGCCGCTTTGGGCCGAACTCCTCCGGACGCAAGCCTTCTTGATGGTCCGTCAGGTCGAGCGTGCTGACCACCAGCGCCTGGTGCGGGAAGTTGTCGTACACGTCGAGGCGGGCGAGCGCGGCGACCGGCAGCAGCGGTGGCATGATCATGGGCGCCGCGCCGGTGTCCGTCCCCCAGCCCTCGAAGAGGGCGTCCAGCTTCCGCAGCAGGGCCGTCGCGCCCGGGGAGAGGGTCTCCAGGCCGGGGCCGTCGGCCGGGGCCGGTTTCATGACACGACTTCCGCGGTGGCACCGCCGACCGCCAGCCGCAGGACGTCCTGGGCGCAGCCCCAGGACAGGCCGACGGCGATGCCGCCGTGCCCGTAGTTGTGGATCACTCGGGCGGAGCCGAGCGGCTCCACTTCGAGGCGGGTCTGCGGCCGGGAGGCGCGCAGGCCGATCTCGACGCCGGTGACCTCGGCCCCGGCGATCCGGGGCTCCACGGCGATGCAGCGCGCCAGGATCTCCTCGGTCTGCGCGGGGTCCGGGTCCATGCTCCACACCTCGCGCTCGGCCGTGCCGCCGCACACCAGGCGCCGCCCGTGCGGGAAGAAGCCGGTCGAGTCGGGGCCCGGGTTCTGCTCGAAGAAGAACTCCTCGATGCCCGGGTTCTCCACGATCACGTGCTGGCCCCGGACCGGGAAGACCTTCGGGTCGTTGGCGAGCGCGCGCGCCCCCACGCCGGTGCAGTTGACCACCAGCGGCGCCTCGGCGGCGGCGGCCTCCAGGGAGGCCACCTGGCCCGTCTCGACGCTGCCCCCGGCGGCGATCACCCGGGCGGCCAGGTACTCCAGGTAGACGGGCATGTCGACGGTCGGCAGGTCGACCCGGAAGGCCACCGGGAAGCCCGCGCTGTCCGCCTCCCCGCACGGCTCGTACCCGGGCAGGTGCGCGGCCCACTCGTGGCCGCCCTCGGGGCGCCGGTTGACCAGGCGGCCCCGGGTGAGGTGCACGCCGGTGTCCGGCTGCTTGGCCAGCGCCGTGAACTCGGCCAGGCTCGCCAGGTGCCAGGGCCGGGTGATCGCCGTGGGGGCGAACTTGGCCTCGGCCTCGGCCGCGTCGGCGATCGCCGGGCCGCCGATGATGGCCCCGGCCACCGCCGAGGTCGTCTGCCGGGGCGCCCGCTCGGCGACGACCCGGACCGTGTACCCCTGCTCCGCCAGGCATACGGCCGTGGTCAGCCCGGCCACTCCGGCGCCGATGACCAGGGCCTCGTTTCGCATCGTCACGCGACTGCACCTCTCACTGTGGAAGACGTTCGGAAAAGGAAGACGTTCCGCGCCCGGAAGGTGTGACGCGGACGATCTACTCGTGGGATATCGCGACGCACGACCAGGTGAAGCCGTTGCCCGCGCTCAGGAACAGCGCCACCTCGCCCGGTGCGAGCCGGTCGTCCGCCTGGAGGGCGGCGAGGTTGGCCACCGGGTCCCCGGCGCCGAGGTGCCCGGTCTCGCGGCCCAGGTCGAGGATCTCCGCGTGCGGCAGGGCCAGCTCCTCGACGGAGGGCCCGTAGAACTGGGTGAGCGCGCCGGTGCTCAGGCGCGGCAGGACGAGGTGGCGCAGCCGGGGGTCGGCGGGGGTGAGTCCGGCGTCGGCGATGGCGTCGAGCACCACGCGCTGCACCGAGCGGCGCAGTACGGCCACGAACTTCGGCCAGCCGCCGCCCGCCCGGAAGGCCAGCTTGGTGCGGCGGGCGCTGACCGTTCCGTACGCGCTGCGCGGGGCGGGGGTGAAGGCGTCGTCGCCCCGGTAGAGCACCTCGTACTCGGGGGCGCTCACCGAGGAGACGGCGAGCAGCCGGTACGGGCCGGCGTCGCGGTCCAGGAGCAGGGCGGTGGCCGCGTCCCCGTACGCCACGTCGATGTCGCCGGACCAGCGGTCGAAGCCGGGCTCCACGAACCGGTCGGCGGTGGTGATCAGACAGCGGTCGACCGACGGGTCGAGGGCGAGGCGGGCGGCGGCGGTCTCCAGGGCGGCCACGCCCCCGTTGGAGGTCTGCTGCACACCGAGCGGGGTGGCGCGGCGGGCGCCGACGGCCCGGGCCACGTAGTGCGGCGCGGACCAGAAGTCGTGGCCCTGGTGGTAGATCCAGGAGTGGACGACCAGGCCGAGGTCGTCGGCGGACCAGCCCGCGTCGGCGAGCGCCTTCTGGGCGGCGAGCACCGCCATCTCGGGGGCCGCCCGGTCGGGGCTCTCGGTCAGCGACCGGTAGCCGAGCCGGTCGGCGGTCTCCCGGTCGAGGCGCCCGGCCGTGACCGCCTCCTCGGCGTCCAGGCGGCGGGTGGGCAGCCACAGCACGGCGGCGGCTATGCCCGGGGGTTCGGGTAACGGCGGGCTCAGTCTCACGGGGCTGCCTCCTCGTACCGGCCCGTCGACCCGGGCCGTACTTCCCGGCTGCCCACTATATTGTCAGCGTTATTGATTGTCAGGCATCTGTCTTGATGCTTTCGCGCACGACCGGCGCGTTTCGCACGGCCCGCGCCGGGTCAGCATTGGTTGTCACGGCCCGCCCGGATCGCCGTGGTCCCGAGTCCGAGGAGATGTCCGGTGTCCCACCCGCCCGCCCACCTCGCCGCCGACGCGGTCGTGCCGCTGTCGCCGATCGGCTATGTCGTCACCGGTTTCGCCCGCCCCCAGGAGACACCCCCGCAGGCGACCCTGGCCTACGGTGACCAGGGCCGCGTCACGGTGTTCGAGCCGTACGCGGGCGGCCTCGACGGTCTCGCCCCGGGCGGGTACGTCTGGCTGCTCACCTGGCTGCACGACCAGACCGACGAGGAGACCGCACCGCTCCAGGTGGTGCCGCGCGGCTGGGAGAAGAGCGGGCGCACGACCGGCGTCTACGCCACCCGTACGCCCAACCGGCACAACCGCATCGGCCTGAGCCTGGTCCGCATCCGCGAAGTGACCGGAAACGAGCTGCACTTCGACGGCGTCGACCTGGTGAACGGCACCCCGGTCCTCGACATCAAGCCGTACTCGACGACGTCCGACACTCCCCCGGACCCCGACGCGTAGCCCCGCCGGCCGGGGCCCGGCCGCCCCGCCTCAGAAACCGTCGACCGTGTGCGGCAGCCGGCCGGTGCGCAGCGCCGCCGCCAGGGCCCCGGCCGCGCCCGGCGTGTGCTCGGTGACCAGCCCCGCCTCCACGAGCACGGCCGGGTCGGTGCCGCCCAGGTAGCAGGCGGCCAGGTCGCGCACGTCCAGCGCGAGGTCGGCGGGCGCGTCGGCCGGTTCGTACGAGGCGGTGTCCGCGCCCGGTGCCACGGTGAGCCGGAAGCGGCCCGCGTTGGCCGGGACGGTCGCGTCCCGCACCTCGACCACCAGGTCGACCGGGGCCGCCCAGGCGCGGGCCGTGAGCGCGGCCCGGACGTCGAGCAGGCGCAGCCACAGCGCCGGGTAGTGCTGGACCACCTTGACCTGGTCGCGGTCGGCGGCGAAGTGGAGCAGCGGGTCGTCCGGGGCGCCGCCCCAGCGGCGGACCCGGCCGGTGAGGTCGATGGCGGCCAGATACCGCCACAGCGCCGCCGCCCCGGCCGGGGTGTCGGCGTCCAGGTCGTCGACGCGGACCACGCCGGGGACGCCGTCGCCGCCCTTGGTGCGGTAGATCGCGTATCCGGCGGGCGAGCCGTCCGCGGCGCCCAGCACCACGGTTCTGGGCGGGCCCAGCTCCTCGTCGTCCTCGTCCTTTTCGGCCAGCCACTCCTTGCGCCAGCGGATCTCGTCCCGGCCGATCCGCCCGGCCCGGCGGGAGCGGGACCGCTCGTAGTACGGGCCGATCAGCGCGGGCACGTCCGCCGCGTCGACCAGGCGCAGCGGGCCCTCGTCGGGGTCGATGCGCAGGGCGAGCGGACGGGTGGAGTCGATCTCCACGACCGTGCCGTGGGTGGCCGCGCCGAAGCCGAAGCGCCCGTAGATGACGGCCTCGGAGGCCCACAGCGCGGCGATCGGGCGGCCCAGGGCCGCCAGACGCCGGAAGAGCTCCTGGACCATGCCGGTGAGGACGCCCCGGCGGCGGTGGGTGGGGGCGACGCAGACGAACGTGAGCCCGGGGCAGGGCAGTTCGCCACCGGGCACGGTGAGGCCGAAGCGGAAGGCGGCGACGAAGCCGACGAGGGTCTCCCCGTCGTAGGCGCCGACCCGGTCGCAGTCGAGCAGGGCCTCGCGGTGGTACTTGCGCATCGCCTCGTCGGCGGGCTGCTCGTGGAAGGCCAGATAGCCGAGGTCGAGGGCGCGGTCGACGTGGGCATCGGGAACATCGCGGAATCGCAGTTGATCCATTCCACGACACTAACCCGGCCGAATCGGGCGGTCATCCCTATTTCGAGCAGGACCAACGCCGCTGGACGAGCCGGTCGGCGGGCCGCGCACGGCCCGCCGCGTCCGGCCCCCGACCCCGTCTCATCCCACCGGATCCGCCACCGCCGCGGCCCCGGCCGGCCGGTGCGCCGCCCGGGCCGCCACCGGGACCGTCAGGGTGCCCGCCGCCAGGAACAGGGTGCCCAGGAGCAGCCAGCCCGGCGCGCCCCCGCTGGTGACCAGGGTGGCCACGAGCAGCGGGCCGCCCGCCCGCGCCAGGTCGGAGCCGAGGCTCCAGGCGCCCAGGTACTCGCCCTGGCGGCGCGGGTCGGCCAGGCCGTACGACAGGCCCCAGCCGCTCGCCGAGGCGAGCAGTTCGCCCGCCGTGAGCAGGGCCACCCCGACCGCCAGGACCAGGACGGCGGCCACCGGCGGGAGCGCGGCCGTGGAGGCGGTCACCGCGCAGGCGGCGAGCAGCGCCCAGCCCGCGCGGCGGCCCGCCCCGGCCGCCCCGGCGACGGTGTCGCTGCCGCGCGCGGCCCGCACCTGGAGCAGGATCGCCAGCGCGGTGTTGAGCAGCATGAGCGCCGCGACCGACCAGGCGGGCGCCTGCGTACGGGCCGAAATCCACAGCGGCAGGCCGAGGTTGAGGAGGTCGGCGTTGACGTAGAGCAGCCCGGAGAGGGCGGCCAGGGCGAGGAAGCGGCGGTCGCGCAGCGCGCCGCGGCGGGCGGCGGGCCGGGCGGGCGCCGCCGGGCCGGTCCGCGGCTCGGCCCCTTCGGGCATGCGGAGCACGACGGCGGCGACGATCGCGTACGAGGCGCAGTTGCCGAGGACCAGCGCCGCGTACCCGGCGCGGGAGTCGACGGCGAGGGCGGCGCCCGCGCCCAGACTGCCCAGCGAGAAGCCGATGTTGAGCATCACCCTGGTGTACGCGCTGGCCGCGACCAGCGCCGTGCTGTCGGCGATCCGGGCCAGATAGGCGCTGCGCACCGGCCGCGAGGCGCTCTCGGCCAGGGCGATCGCGCAGACCACGGCGAGGAACGCGGCGAAGCCGTCGACCAGCAGATAGCCCGCGAAGGCGACGGCCCGTACGAGCACGGTGGCCAGATACACCCGGCGGTGGCCGAACCGGTCGCCGAGCCGCCCGGCCGGTACCGCGACGGCCGGGCCGAGCAGGGCGGCGAGGGTGAGGCCGAGGCCGACCTGGGCGGCGCCGAGGCCGACGACCCGGGTGAAGAAGAGGGCGGCGCCGGTGTGGAAGAGGCCGTTGCCGATCCAGTCGACGAGGGTGGTGAGGGCGTACGCGCGCAGCGGACCGCGGGGCGGCAGCAGGGCTGCCACCCCGGAAGAGGTGGAGGACATGTCCCCAGCCAACGCCCTTCCGGCGCGCGGGGGGAGACATTTAGGCCGGGGCTCAACGCTCAGCTACCGACTCGGCGTGGACGACCTCGCCGACATGCGTTTCGCCTGCTCACCGCTGCTGGAGACGGCGACGAGCCTGTGGGCGCTGCGGCGCGCCGACCAGTACGCGCCGCACCTGCCGTGGGTGCGGCGGGCGCGGGCCGCGCCGGCCGCGGCCGACGGCCTGGACACCGCGCTCCTGGCCGATCCGGCGGTGGAGGACACCGGCTGGATACCGGACTTCATCACCCCGCGCCCCGCCTCGCCGCTGCCGGACGTGCGCGACGAGCTGCGGCGGGTGCGCGAAACCCCGCCGGAGAAGGCCCTGTCCGACGTGCGCACGGCGTACGCGGGCCGTGCGCTGCCGCCGCGCCTTGCCGAACTCGCCCCGGCTCCGCGCGCGTTGCGGGACGCGGTCGCGGAGGCGGTGGAGGGGTACTGGGAGGTGGCGGTGGCCCCGCACTGGCCCAGGATGCGGGCCGTCCTGGAGGCCGACATGGTCCACCGGGCGCGGCTCCTCGCCCAGCAGGGCACCGCCGCCCTGCTGACCTCGCTCGATCCGACGGCGGTGTGGCGCGACGGCGAGCTCACCCTCTTCGTCCACCGCGATCTGCATCTGGGGGCGGCGGTGCGGGGGCGCGGGTTCTGGCTGGTGCCGACGCCGTTCGCCACGCACGCCGTCAGCCCCGTCGGACCGGACGAGCCGCCGACGATCGCCTGTCCGGCGGCCGGGTGGTGCTGTACGCGCGAACGGGGCTGGGCGACGCGCCGACGTCCCCGCAGGCGTGACCACCGTCGGGGACCGCGGGCGCGGTCCGCGGGCGCGGTCCGCGGGCTAGGCCACCGACCCTATGCGCCCGACCGTGCCCTCGGGCCCGTCGTGGTGGATCGGGGTGTGCGCGCCCGTGAGCGAGACCCCGCTCCCCCCGCGCCGGTTCGCCACGATCTCCGCCGCGATCGACAGGGCCGTCTCCTCCGGCGTACGGGCGCCCAGGTCGAGGCCGATCGGGGAGCGCAGGCGGGCCAGTTCGAGCTCGCTCACGCCGGTCTCGCGCAGCCGTGCGTTGCGGTCCTCGTGCGTACGGCGCGAGCCCATCGCGCCCACGTAGGCGACCGGCAGCCGCAGGGCGAGTTCCAGGAGGGGCACGTCGAACTTGGCGTCGTGGGTGAGGACGCACAGCACCGTACGGGAGTCGACCTGCGTCGAGGCCAGATAGCGGTGCGGCCACTCCACCACGATCTCGTCCGCCTCGGGGAAGCGGGTCGCGGTGGCGAACACGGGGCGCGCGTCGCAGACCGTGACGCGGTAGCCGAGGAACTTGCCCACCCGCACCAGCGCGGACGCGAAGTCGATCGCGCCGAAGACGATCATGCGCGGGGGCGGGACGCTCGACTCGACCAGGACCGTGATCGGCCGGCCGCACAGCCGGCCGTCGGCGCCGAGCGTCAGGGTGCCGGTGCGGCCCGCGTCCAGCATGGCGCCGGCCTCGCCCGCCACCGTCCGGTCCAGCTCGGGGTGGCCGCCGAGGGCGCCCTCGTACGTACCGTCGGGGTGGACCAGGAGCGGGCGTCCGACCAGTTCGGCCGGGCCCTCGGTGATCCGGGCCAGCGCCGCGGCCCCGTCCTTGGCCGCCGCCCGCAGCGCGCCCGCGAACACCTCCCGGGACGGGGAGTCGACGGGCACCGGGGTGACCAGGATGTCGATGATTCCGCCGCAGGTCAGACCGACCGCGAAGGCGTCCTCGTCGCTGTAGCCGAAGCGTTCGAGGACGGGCTCGCCGTCCGCCAGGGCCTGCTGGCACAGCTCGTAGACCGCGCCCTCCACGCATCCGCCGGAGACCGAACCGATCGCCGTGCCCTCGTCGTCGACGGCGAGGGCCGCACCCGGCTGCCGGGGCGCGCTGCCGCCGACGGCCACCACGGTGGCGACGGCGAAGGCACGGCCCTGCTCGACCCACCGGTTGAGCTCTTCGGCGATGTCCAGCATGTTCGGTCTCCTTCACGAGCGGATGATGGAGGGCGTCCGGTCGTACGCCCTGTCGTGGCCTACTTGACGCCCAGCCAGCTCTCGATGGGGCTGAGCGCGAAGTAGACGAGGAAGATGCCGGACAGGGCCCACATGAACCCGCCGATCTCCCGCCACTTGCCCTGCGACGCCTTGATGACGGTGTAGGAGATGACTCCCGCGCCGACACCGGCGGTGATGTTGTACGTGAACGGCATCAGGGCCACGGTGAGGAACACCGGGATCGACACCGAGCGGTCGTTCCAGTCCACGTGCTTGGCCGCGCTCATCATCATGGAGCCGATCACGACCAGCGCGGCGGCGGCCACCTGGGCCGGAACCAGCTGGGTGAGCGGGGTGAAGAAGAGACAGGCCGCGAAGAAGAGGCCGGTGACGACCGAGGAGAGGCCGGTGCGCGCGCCCTCGCCGGCGCCGGTCGCGGACTCGATGAAGACGGTCTGGCCGGAGGCGCCGGAGACGCCGCCGATCGCGCCGCCCGCGCCGTCGATGAACAGCGCCTTGGACAGGCCCGGCATCCGGCCCTTGTCGTCGGCCAGCTTGGCCTCCTGGCCGACGCCGATGATGGTGGCCATCGCGTCGAAGAAACCGGCCAGCACCAGGGTGAAGACGATCATGCCGACGCTGATGGCGCCGATCTGGCCCCAGCCGCCGAACTCGACGTCCCCGAAGAGGCCGAAGTCGGGCTTGGCGACCGCGCTGCCCTTCAGACCGGGGGCGAGACCGCCCCAGTCCTTGTCGGTCAGACCGGCGGCCTTGGTGACCACGAGCGAGAGGACCGTGCCGGTCACGATGCCGATCAGGATCGCGCCGGGGATGTTGCGCGCCTGGAGGGCGAAGATCAGGAGCAGGGTCACCGCGAAGAAGAGGACCGGCCAGCCGACCAGCTCGCCCGTGGCGCCGAGGGTGACGGGGCCGCCCTGGCCCTTGCCGACGAACCCGGCCTTCACCAGGCCGAGCAGGGCGACGAACATGCCGATGCCCATGGTGATCGCGTGCTTGAGGGGCAGCGGGATGGCGTTCATGATCATCTCGCGGAGGCCGGTGACGACCAGCAGCATGATGACCACGCCGTACATGACGCACATGCCCATGGCCTGCGGCCAGGTCATGTTGGGGACCACCTGGGTGGTCAGGGCCGCGGAGACGTTCAGGCCGGCGGCGAGCGCGAGGGGCACCTTCCCGATGAAGCCCATCAGGAGCGTGCTGGCCGCCGCCGCGAGGGCGGTGGCGGTGACCAGGCCGGCGTGGCCCAGGGTGTGCTTGTCGACGTCGGGCGTCGAGAGGATCAGCGGGTTGAGCAGGAGGATGTAACACATCGCCATGAAGGTGGTGATGCCGCCGCGCACCTCCTGCGCGACCGTGGATCCTCTGTCCGTTATGTGAAAGTACCGGTCGAGCCAGGACCTTCCGGCGGGGACGCGCGAGCCGGGGCCCGCCTCCTCGGCGGTGGTCTTGGGCTCCACAGACTGCTGGGTCATGGTGCCTACTCCCAAGGTTCAAAGGGGCACCCGCATAAGACTTGAGATCTCAGTCGGACAAGCTGCGGGATTTGGGATGGTGCGTGGGCTGCACGACCCGGGGGACGGCCCGAGACGAACGTTTCCGCGTAGCGCGGGGGTACCGGTGGCGGTACCGCGGTACGGGGTTGGTGCTGGTCATTCGGGTACTGCCTGGTGGTGCCGGTGATGGTGCGGGTGGTGCCGGTGGTGGGGGTGAAGGACCGCGAGCGGTGCGGTACTCCTGTGCTCCGGGCGGTGCGGGCGGGGAAGTGTGACGTTCCTGGGCGCGGCGCACCGCCCGGAGGGTTCAGGGGGTCAGGACGACTCGGTGCCCGTGAGGTGTTCGGGGCGGACCGGGGTCCTGTTGAGCTCCAGACCCGTCGCGTTCCGGATCGCCGCGAGGACGGCCGGGGTGGACGACAGGGTCGGGGCCTCGCCGATGCCGCGCAGCCCGTACGGGGCGTGCTCGTCGGCGAGTTCGAGCACGTCGACGGGGATGGTCGGCGTGTCGAGGATCGTGGGGATGAGGTAGTCCGTGAAGGAGGGGTTGCGCACCTTCGCGGTCTTCGGGTCGACGATGATCTCCTCCATGACCGCCACGCCCAGGCCCTGGGTGGTGCCACCCTGGATCTGGCCGACGACGGACAGCGGGTTGAGCGCCTTGCCGACGTCCTGGGCGACGGCCAGCTCGACGACCTTGACCAGGCCGAGCTCGGTGTCCACCTCGACGACCGCGCGGTGCGCGGCGAAGGAGTACTGGACGTGGCCGTTGCCCTGGCCGGTGCGCAGGTCGAACGCCTCGGTGGGCCGGTGGCGCCACTCCAGCTCCAGCTCCACCGACTCGTCCTCCAGGACCTCCGCGATGTCCGCGAGGACCTCGCCGCCGTCGGTGACGACCTTGCCGCCCTCCAGGAGGAGTTCGGCGGTCGCCCACGCCGGGTGGTAGGAGCCGAACTTGCGGCGGCCGATCTCCAGCACGGCCTCGCGGACGTGCTCGCAGGTGTTCTTGACCGCGCCGCCGGTGACGTACGTCTGGCGCGAGGCCGAGGTGGAACCGGCCGAGCCGACCTGGGTGTCGGCCGGGTGGATGGTCACCTGGGTGACACCGAGCTCGGTGCGGGCGATCTGCGCGTGGACGGTGACACCGCCCTGGCCGACCTCCGCCATCGCGGTGTGCACGGTGGCCACCGGCTCGCCGCCGACGACCTCCATGCGGACCTTGGCGGTGGAGTAGTCGTCGAAGCCCTCGGAGAAGCCGACGTTCTTGATGCCGACCGCGTAGCCCACGCCCCGTACGACGCCCTCGCCGTGCGTGGTGTTGGAGAGGCCGCCGGGCAGCGCGCGGACGTCGGCCGCCTCGCCCGCGGTCGCCCACTGCTGCTCGGGCGGCAGCGGACGGGCCTTGATGCGGCGCAGCAGCTCGGCGACCGGGGCCGGGGAGTCGACCGGCTGGCCGGTCGGCATGATCGTGCCCTGCTCCATGGCGTTGAGCTGACGGAACTCCACCGGGTCCATGCCCAGCTTCGCCGCCAGCTTGTCCATCTGGGCCTCGTAGGCGAAGCACGCCTGGACCGCGCCGAAGCCGCGCATGGCGCCGCAGGGCGGGTTGTTGGAGTAGAGCGCGATGGCCTCGATGTCGACGTCGTCGATCACGTACGGGCCGACGCTCAGCGAGGAGGCGTTGCCGACGACCGCCGGGGAGGCCGACGCGTAGGCGCCGCCGTCCAGGACGATCTTGCACTTCATGTGCGTGAGCTTGCCGTCCTTGGTGGCGCCGTGCTCGTAGTAGAGCTTCGCCGGGTGGCGGTGGACGTGGCCGAAGAAGGACTCGAACCGGTTGTAGACGATCTTGACCGGCTTGCCGGTGCGCAGCGCCAGCAGACAGGCGTGGATCTGCATCGAGATGTCCTCGCGACCGCCGAAGGCGCCGCCGACGCCGGAGAGCGTCATCCGGACCTTCTCCTCGGGCAGGCCGAGGACGGGGGCGATCTGCTTGAGGTCGGAGTGCAGCCACTGGGTGGCGACGTACAGCTCGACGCCGCCGTCCTCGGACGGTACGGCGAGGCCGGACTCGGGGCCGAGGAACGCCTGGTCCTGCATGCCGAAGGTGTACTCGCCCTTGACGATGACGTCGGCGCGCTTGGCGGCCTCGTCGGCGTCGCCGCGCACGATCGGCTGGCGGTGCACGATGTTCGGGTGCGGCACATGGCCGATGTGGTGGTCGTCGCGGCCCTCGTGGACCAGGACCGCGTCGGGGGCGGTCGCGGACGCCTCGTCCGTGATGACCGGCAGCTCGGCGTAGTCGATCTTGATCTTGGCGGCGGCGCGGCGCGCGGTCTCCGGGTGGTCGGCGGCGACCAGCGCCACCGGCTCGCCGTGGTGGCGGACCTTGCCGTGGGCCAGGACCGGGGTGTCCTGGATCTCCAGGCCGTAGTTCTTCACCTCGGTCGGCAGGTCGTCGTAGGTCAGCACGGCGTAGACGCCGGGCATCGCGACGGCCTCGGAGATGTCGATCGACCTGATCTCGGCGTGGGCGACCGTGGAGCGCAGGGTCTGGCCCCAGAGCATGTCCTCGTGCCACATGTCCGAGGAGTACGCGAACTCGCCGGTGACCTTGAGGGTGCCGTCCGGGCGCAGCGTCGACTCGCCGATGCCGCCCTTGGTCTTGGAGCCCTGGGTGATGTTGGTGGGGGTGCCGGTGGTGGCCATGATCGTCAGACCGCCTCTTCCTGACGGGCGGCCGCGAGGCGGACCGCGTCGAGGATCTTCTCGTAACCGGTGCAGCGGCAGAGGTTGCCGGAGAGTGCCTCGCGGATGTCCTGGTCGGACGGGGAGGCGTTGCGCTCCAGGAGCTCGTCGGCGGCGACCAGGAGGCCGGGGGTGCAGAAGCCGCACTGCACGGCGCCGGCGTCGATGAACGCCTGCTGGATCGGGGAGAGCGCGCCCGCCTCTCCGGTCCGGCCGTCGGCGGGCTTGGCCTGCCAGCGCTGGGCCGCGTCCAGGGAGGTGCCGCAGGCGCCGGAGGCGCAGCCGCCGCCGGGGTGGGCGTCCTGGCGGTGCTGGGCGTAGTCGGCCAGGCCCTCCACGGTGACGACCTCGCGGCCCTCCACCTGACCGGCCGCGACCAGGCACGAACAGACCGGCACGCCGTCCAGGCGGACCGTGCAGGAGCCGCACTCGCCCTGCTCGCAGGCGTTCTTCGAACCCGGCAGGCCCATGCGCTCGCGCAGGACGTACAGCAGGCTCTCGCCCTCCCATACGTCGTCGGCTTCCTGCTTGCGGCCGTTGACCGTGAAATTGACGCGCATGGTTATGCAGCTCCTTCAAGCGAGCGGCCGGTGCCGCGGTACTGCTCCCAGGTCCAGCCGAGCGTGCGGCGGGCCATGATGCCCACGGCGTGCCGCCGGTACTTGGCGGTGCCTCGTACGTCGTCGATCGGGTTGCAGGAGGCGGAGGCGAGCTCCGCGAACTGCTTGGCGATCGAAGGAGTGATGATCTTGCCGCTCTCCCAGAACCCGCCCTCGTCGAGCGCGGCGTTCAGGAACTCCTCGGCGGCCTTGGCCCGGACCGGGGTCGGGGCGGCCGAGCCGATGCCGGTGCGGACCGTGCGGGTCTCGGGGTGCAGCGCGAGGCCGAAGGCGCAGACCGCGATGACCATCGCGTTGCGGGTGCCGACCTTGGAGTACTGCTGGGGGCCGTCCGCCTTCTTGATGTGGACGGTCTTGATGAGCTCGTCCGGCGCCATCGCGTTGCGCTTCACACCGGTGTAGAACTCGTCGATCGGGATCAGCCGGGAGCCGCGCACCGACTCCACCTCGACCTCGGCGCCCGCGGCGAGCAGCGCCGGGTGGGCGTCACCGGCCGGGGAGGCGGTGCCCAGGTTGCCGCCGACACCGCCGCGGTTGCGGATCTGCGGCGAGGCGACGGTGTGCGAGGCGAGCGCCAGGCCCGGCAGCTCGGCCCGCAGCTCCTCCATGATCCGGGTGTACGGCACGGACGCGCCGAGCCGTACGGTCTCCTCGCCGACCTCCCACGCGCGCAGCAGCTCGATGCGGTTCAGGTCCAGCAGGTACTCCGGCCGCCGGTGGTCGAAGTTGATCTCGACCATCACATCGGTGCCACCCGCAATGGGCACAGCCGTGGGGTGCTCGGCCTTGGCGGCGAGCGCCTCCTCCCAGCTGGCGGGGCGAAGGAAGTCCATGAGTGGCTCTCTTCTTCTCAATCGGGGTCGTTCGCGCGGGTCCCGGGGACGGCCGGCCCTCGGCTTTGAAGTCGTTCATGTGCTGTTAACGCTGTGTGGCCCCAGTACACAAGCCTCACTCCGCCGGGTGCAGTCACCGAAACCATGAAGGAGTTGGCTGGTCTCCATCTACGTCTTGTAGATTCGTATGAAAGGCGGTGCTCAGGAACCCCACCGCTTTCCACCGGCAACAACAAGACAGATCGGCGGCGACACGCGATGCGGCTGCGCGCACTTCTGGAGACCGACGCGCTGGGGCTGCGGCTGCTCGGCGGCGAGGACGAGCTGGACCGCACCGTACGCGGTGTGATGACCACTGACCTGCGCGATCCGAGCCGCTATCTCTCCGGCGGCGAGCTGGTCCTCACCGGCCTCGCCTGGCGCCGCGACGCCGACGATTCCGAGCCATTCGTACGCATCCTGGCCGGAGCCGGGGTGGTGGGCCTGGCGGCGGGCGAGGCCGAGCTGGGCGCGATCCCGGATGACCTGATCCGTGCTTGCGCACAGCACCGGCTGCCGCTGTTCGCGGTCAACGAGTCGGTCGCCTTCGCCACCATCACCGAGCACGTGGTGCGCCAGGTCTCCGGCGAGCGGGCCGGGGACCTCGCGGCCGTGGTCGACCGCCACCGGCGGCTGATGACCTCGGGCCCGGCGGGCGGCGGACCGGAGGTCGTCCTCGACCTGCTCGGCTCCGACCTGGACCTGCGCGCCTGGGTGCTCTCGCCCACCGGACGGCAGATCGCGGGCGCGGGCGAACCCCTCGCCCCGGCCGTCGGCGCCACTCTCGCGGGTGAACATCTCGGCGCCACCCGCACCGGCCGCCGGGGCCCGCACCGGGCCCTGATCGGCGGCACCACGTACTCGCTCTTCCCGATCCGGCACAGCGGGCGCGGGGCGGCCCCGGCCGGCCGCGACGTGCGCGAGACGGTGCTCTCGGACTGGCTGCTCGCCGTGGAGGCGGACGCGGGCGACTGGCCCGCCGCCCGGCTCGACCTGCTCCAGGGCGTCACCCAACTGATCGCCGTGGAGCGCGACCGCCGCGACGCGGCCCGTACGGTACGGCGCAGGCTCGCCCAGGAGGTGCTGGAGCTGGTGCAGACCGGGGCCGCGCCCGCCGAGATCGCCGCCCGGCTGCGGGTCGCCGCCCCCGTCCTGCTGCCCGGCCTCGGCTCGGCGCCGCACTGGCAGGTGATCGTGGCCCGGGTCGACTGGACCCCGACGGCGGCCAGCGGGGCCGAGGTCGCGGCGGGCCCGGTCGCCCAGGCGCTGCTGGAGGAGATCCTGGTCGACCCGGCCGTCACCGGACCGGAGTCCTCCGACCGGATCGCGGTGGCCCACGCGGGCGACGAGGCGATCGCGCTGGTGCCGCTGCCCGCCGTCGGCGAGGGCACGGAGGGCGGGCTGCACGCGGACGCGCTGCTCGCCTCGGTCCAGGCGCCCCTGTCGGCGGGGCTCGCCGACGACGGCCGGCTGACACTGGGTGTCAGCGCCGCCGTGCACTCGGCGGAGGGGCTGCGCGGCGCCCTGGAGGAGGCCCGGCACGCGCGCCGGGTCGCCGCGGCCCGGCCCGGCCGGGTCTGCGCGGCCGGCCACCACGAGCTGGCCTCGCACGTGCTGCTGCTGCCGTTCGTGCCGGACGACGTGCGGCGCGCGTTCACGGCCCGGCTGCTGGACCCGCTGCGCGACTACGACCGGCGCCACCGGGCCGAGCTGATCCCGACCCTGGAGGCGTTCCTCGACTGCGACGGCTCCTGGACCCGGTGCGCCACACGGCTGCATCTGCACGTCAACACCTTGCGCTACCGGGTGGGCCGGATCGAGCAACTGACGGGCCGTGACCTTTCGCGCCTGGAGGACAAGCTGGACTTCTTCCTGGCCCTGCGGATGAGCTGAGGGGAGCGCGCCGAGGGCGCGAAAGGGCCCCGGCACCACCCCGTCGCGCGCAACCCGCCGTTTGTGAACCAATTCACGCGCGGGCCTTGGCCCCGCGTGCCAATCCGTGCTGAGATTCGCCCACGGCTCCACAGCTCGGACTCAACGGCTCAATGGCGCGCTCGGGGAGGGCAACGTGGCGTACTCCGCCATGTCTGATTCCGGAACGACTGCAGAGAACGGGGATCCGCTCCATCCGCTCCAGATCGCGGTATGGCGGCTGCGCTCGCGCGGCTGCTGGACGGACGCGGCGGCCCTGCTGGAACCACACGCCGCCGAGCCCGCCGCAGCGCTCCAGCGGGCCGCGCTCCTCACCGAGCGCTGCCTGTACACCGGGGACGGCTGGGCGGAGGCCGAGGAGGCGCTGCGCGGCGCGGAAGCCGTGGCGGGGGACGACGAGGAGCGCGGCGCGGCGGCGTGCGAGCGCGGCCAGCTGGCGTACGCCTCGACGCTGCTCGGGGTGCGCGACCGTGCCGACGAGGCGCGCTCGGCGCTGGGGCGGGCCGCCGCGCTGATCGCCCCGGCGGCGCGGGGGCGGGCCCTGCTCGACTTCCGGCGGGGGCTGCTCGCCGAGAACGTCGCGGACGCGCCGCAGGCGGCCCGCGCCGCCTACCGCCGCGCCCACGCGGGCGCCACCGCGCACGGGGACACGCTGCTGCTCTCCTTCACCTGGCGCCATCTGGCCGGACTCGCCCTGCGGGACGGGGAGTTGGCGGAGGCGCGGCACGGGTTCGCGGAGTCGCTGCGGATCCGGGAGGAGCTGGGGTATCTGGTCGGTACGGCACCCGCCCTCGCCGCGCTGGCCCAGGCCGAGCCGGAGCCGGAGGCCGCGCGGCTGCGGACGGAGGCGGCGCGGCTGTTCCGCCTCCTGGGCGGGGTCCCCACGTGGCTGGCCTCCCACCTGGCCCCGTCCCCGGCGACGACCTGACGCCACCCCCACGTGCGGCCTGGCAGGGCCGGGCCCCATCCGCCCGTGCCCCGTCTGCGGACCGTGCGTGGCCGATCGCGCAGTTCCCCGCGCCCCTTGTACGCCCGGACCTCATCTGCGGGCCGGTGGGGGCTGCTCGCGCAGTTCCCCGCGCCCCTAGGGGGTGCCCGGCAGCCAGAGAGTCCAGCTCGGCCACCCGCTTTTAGGGGCGCGGGGAACTGCGCGAGAAGCGAGCACGGTCCGCGGACGAAGTCGGGTTTTCAAGGGGCGCGGGGAACTGCGCGAGAAGCGAGCACGGCCCGCGGACGAACGAGGGTTTTCCAGCGGCGCGGGGAACTGCGCAGAGAGCTGCCACAGTGGGGGACGAAACCGACCCGCCGCGCCGCGCTACAGCGTCGACCCCGTGAAATGCTCCCGCACCAGGGACTGGACCACGGCCAGATCCTGGGCGCTCAGCGCGTCCAGCAGAGCCAGGTGCTCCGCCGCGTCGGCGACGAGTTCGGCGCGGCGGGCGACGGGCGCGGCGGTCAGCGGCCACTGCGAACGCCGGTGCAGATCCTCCGCCACCTGAAGCAGCTGCTGGTTCCCGGCGAGCGCCAGCACCGCCCGGTGGAAGGCCCGGTCGGACTCCGCGTACCCGGCCCGGTCGCCGACGGCCGCCGCGTGGGTGGTGGCCTCGGCGAGCGGGCGCAGCTCGGCCCACCGCGCGGCCGGCACCGACCGCGCGAGCCGCAGCATCACCGGCACCTCGATGAGCGCCCGCACCTCCGCGAGCTCCGCGAGCTCCCGGGCGCTGCGCTCGGTGACCCGGAAGCCCCGGTTGGGCACGACCTCGACGGCGCCCTCGGAGGCGAGGCGCTGCATGGCCTCGCGCACCGGCGTGGCCGAGACGCCGAAGCGCTCGCCGAGCGCCGGCGCCGAGTAGACCTCGCCCGGCACCAGTTCGCCGTCGACCAGCGCGGCCCGCAGCGCCTCCAGGATCTGGCCGCGCACGGAGTGCCGCCGCACCTGGGGCGGCGCGGGTTCGCTGTGCGTGTGCTCGCCGCGCGCCTCGGCGCGCCCCGCCCCGTCCGGTACGGCCGCGAACGGCGCCTGTCCGGGGCGGACCTGCGCGGGCACGCGGGCGGCCCCGAACGGCGCCGCCGCCGCTTCGCGCGCTCTGCCCTGCTCCACCCAGGCCCTCCTACCGCTCGGTACTCCCCCAGCACCATAGGCGGACAAAGCGACAGTTCAAACCTCGCGCGCATCCGCTAAGGTAAGCCTTACCTGCAAACGATCGTGATTCGGTGGTCCCTGCATGACTGTGTCCACGCTGCTCCCGAGTCCCCTGGCGGCGTCCTACGCGCGCCTCGCCGAGGCGTACCCCGGCCTCCGGGTCGACGAGCTCGCGGATGGCGAACGGGCCCCCGAGAGCCCCGGATGGTTCGGCGCGCACCGCCTCGCGGAGGGCGCCGACGCCCTCGACGACTTCCTGGCCTGGGACGACGAGCAGGTCCTGCGCGACTACGGGCAGCGGGCCCGCCCCGACGTCATCGCCTCCTTCGGCTTCCACCGGTACGCCTGGCCGGTCTGCCTGCTGATCACGGTCCCCTGGTTCCTGCACCGGCGGGTCCCCCGGCTGCCGGTCGAGGACGTGACGTTCCAGCGGGCACTCGGACGGCTCAACGTGCGGGCGCGCGAGTTCGCCTGTCTGCCGGGCGACCCGGCCGCCGGGCACCCCGGGGCCCGGGTCGTCCCGGACGAGGAGGCGCTGCGGGGCGAGGTGCGCGCGGCGGTGGCCGAGCACATCGGCCCGGTGCTCGACGGCTTCGGCCCCCGGATGCGGCGCGGGCGCCGGGCGCTGTGGGGCATGGCGACGGACGAGATCGTCGAGGGCCTCTGGTACGTGGCGGCGCTGCTCGGCGAGGAGCGCCGCGCGATGGCCGAGCTGGAGCTGCTGCTGCCGGGCTCGACCAAGCCGTACGTGGGCGCCGCCGGGTTCCGGGAGCTGACCGGGCCCGCGGGCGAGCCGCTGCCGACCCGCGACCGGGCCAGCTGCTGCCTCTACTACACGCTGCGCCCCGAGGACACCTGCGTCACCTGCCCCCGGACCTGCGACGCGGAGCGCGTGGCCCGGCTCGCCGCCGCGTCCTGACCCCGCACGGCCCGGCGGGGAGTCCACGCCACCCGTCCGAGTGAGCCGCGTTCGCACACAACTCGGTTTGCCGCGACGCCAGTTCGAGCAGATCGCACCTATCCGTATGCCCTGACGCCCTCATGGCGTTCTCTTGCCCCGAAAACCCCTGCGGCCCCGCGCGGCAGGAGCAGTATGGCGCCCGGAACGCCTTACGTGATTTCAAGGGACACCGCATGCGACTGACCGACATATCTCTGGACTGGCTGCTTCCGGGCGGCGTGATGATCGCGGGGGTCGTCGTGGCGTCGGTGGTCGTGGCACGCGGCAGGCGCGCGGGCGAGAAGACCTCCGGCGACGACAGCTGGGAGCGCAGCGAGGAGCGCCGCCGCCGCAAGGAAGCGGTCTACGGCACGGCCTCCTACGTCCTGCTCTTCTGCTGCGCCGCCGTCGCCGCCGCGCTCTCCTTCCACGGTCTGGTCGGCTTCGGCCGGCAGAACCTCAGCCTCACCGACGGCTGGGAGTACCTCGTCCCGTTCGGCCTCGACGGCGCCGCGATGTTCTGCTCGGTGCTGGCGGTGCGCGAGGCCAGCCACGGCGACGCGGCGCTCGGCTCGCGGCTGCTGGTGTGGACGTTCGCGGGCGCGGCGGCCTGGTTCAACTGGGTGCACGCGCCGCGCGGGATGGCCCACGCGGGCGCCCCGCAGTTCTTCGCCGGGATGTCGCTCTCGGCCGCGGTGCTCTTCGACCGCGCGCTGAAGCAGACCCGCCGGGCGGCGCTGCGCGAGCAGGGCCTGGTGCCCCGCCCGCTGCCGCAGATCCGCATCGTCCGCTGGCTGCGGGCGCCCCGGGAGACCTTCGGCGCCTGGTCGCTGATGCTCCTGGAGGGCGTGCGCACGCTGGACGAGGCGGTCGAGGAGGTGCGCGAGGACCGGCGGGACAAGGAGCAGAACCGGCTGCGCAGGCGCGAGCAGGAGAAGCTGGAGCGGGCACACCTGAAGGCGCTCAGCCGACAGGGCCGCTCCCCCCGGGTCCGGCCCGGCGGCCGTCAGGTCGAGGTGCCGGGCATGGGTGCGAGTGGGGGCTCCGGGCAGCCGAAGGCTGTCGCGGAGCCCGCCATAGAGCCGGGACAGCTGCCCCTGCGCCACCGGCCCTCCCTGCAAGCCGTAACCGACGCTGACGGCACGGCACCCCGGACCGTCGATCTGACCGCCGAGGACGACACCCAGACCCTGCCCCGGCTCGACCATCTGGAGCGCAAACTGAAGGACCTTGAGCAGCAGTTCGGCTGAGCCGGACGGGGGCCGTCAGGCCGCCCCGTGCGCGAGCTCGAACCAGACCACCTTGCCCGCCTCGTGCGCGCGCACGCCCCAGGCGTCCGCGAGCGCCTGCACGAGCAGCAGCCCCCGGCCGTGCGTACCGTCGTCGGCGGACGGTACGTGCGGTTCGGGCAGTACCGGCGTGAAGTCGTGCACCTCCACCCGCAGCCCCGCCGGGGCCAGCGTCGCCGTGACCACGGCGCCGTGGTCGGTGTGGACGAGCGCGTTGGTCACCAGCTCGCAGATCAGCAGCTCGGCCACGTCGACCGGCTCGCCGTGCCCCCAGTGGCCGAGCAACTCCCGTAGCGCGCGCCGGACTTCCGGCACCGCGGTCAGGTCCGACCGCCCCAGCCTGCGCCGCAGCTGCCCGTGGAGCACCGCGTGCGCACCCGTCCCCCGGAACGGCCCGTCCACCGCGGGCCCCGCCCCCTTCTGACGCCCTGTCATAGCCCCCACCCGCACGTCGCTACGTCCCTTTCCGTCTCGAACACCCTCACGGGATGCATGCCCCACCGCCCCCCCGTCACGCATGGTGATTCCGCAACAACCGACGGGATCCGCGCGGGAGCGGTTCCACGCTCCGCGAGGCCGTGTTCCGCTTCCCGTCCCGGGCGGGAGAGCGCAACGCGCCGCACTCCTTACCCGGGGGCGGCTCACAGGTCCGGGGCGGGCGCGGGCCCCGGAATCAGCGGTGGACGGCCGAAATCCCCTGGAGTTCCACACGCCTTCCGGCCACCGCGGCGACAGACACGCGCACCAGAGGAGATCGCCCCAACTGCCTACGCACGGGTGGACGACTTCCTTACGGGCGCGGCACGTTGCGCAGATTGGAACGGGCCATCTGGAGCATCCGGCCGACTCCGCCGTCCAGCACGATCTTGCTCGCGGAGAGCGCGAACCCGGTCACCATCTCCGCGCTGATCTTCGGCGGGATGGAGAGCGCGTTGGGGTCGGTGACCACGTCGACCAGGGCCGGGCCCTTGTGCTTGAACGCGTCCTTGAGCGCGCCCGCGAGGTGCTTGGGCTTCTCGACCCGTACGCCGTAGGCACCGGCGGCGCGGGCGATCGCGGCGAAGTCCGGGTTGCGGTTGGTGGTTCCGTACGAGGGCAGCCCGGCCACCAGCATCTCCAGCTCCACCATGCCGAGCGAGGAGTTGTTGAAGAGGACGACCTTCACCGGCAGGTCGTACTGGACCAGGGTGAGGAAGTCCCCCATCAGCATGGTGAATCCGCCGTCGCCGGACATCGAGACCACCTGGCGGTCGCGGTCGAGGAACTGGGCGCCGATCGCCTGCGGCAGCGCGTTGGCCATCGAGCCGTGGCTGAAGGAACCGATGACGCGGCGCCTGCCGTTGGGCGAGATGTAGCGGGCCGCCCAGACGTTGCACATCCCGGTGTCGACCGTGAACACGGCGTCGTCGGCGGCGAGTTCGTCCAGCACGGACGCCACGTACTCGGGGTGGATCGGCACGTGCTTCTCCACCTTGCGGGTGTACGCCTTGACCACCCCTTCCAGCGCGTCCGCGTGCTTCTTCAGCATCTTGTCCAGGAAGCGCCGGTCGGTCTTGACCCGCACCCGTGGGATGAGGCACCGCAGCGTCTCGCGGACGTCGCCCCACACCGCGAGGTCCAGCTGGGAGCGGCGTCCCAGGTGCTCGGGCCGCACGTCGACCTGCACGATCTTGACGTCGTCGGGCAGGAACGCGTTGTACGGGAAGTCCGTGCCCAGCAGGATCAGCAGGTCGCACTCGTGGGTCGCCTCGTAGGCGGCGCCGTATCCGAGCAGCCCGCTCATGCCGACGTCGTAGGGATTGTCGTACTGGATCCACTCCTTGCCGCGCAGCGCGTGCCCCACCGGGGCCTTGACGCGCTCGGCGAACTCCATCACCTCGGCGTGCGCCCCGGCGGTGCCGCTGCCGCAGAAGAGGGTGACCCGGCGCGCCCCGTCCACCAGCCGGGCCAGCTTGTCGATCTCCGCGTCGCCGGGGCGCACCGAGGGCCGCGCGGTGACCAGGGCGTGCTCGACGGCGCGGTCCGGGGCGGCCTCGGCGGCCACATCGCCCGGCAGCGCCACCACGCTCACCCCGCCCCGGCCCACCGCGTGCTGGATCGCCGTCTGGAGCAGCCGGGGCATCTGCTGGGGGCTGGAGATCATCTCGCTGTAGTGCGAGCACTCGCGGAACAGCTGGTCGGGGTGGGTCTCCTGGAAGTAGCCGAGGCCGATCTCGGACGAGGGGATGTGCGAGGCGAGGGCGAGCACCGGGGCCATCGAGCGGTGCGCGTCGTAGAGCCCGTTGATGAGGTGGAGGTTGCCCGGCCCGCAGGAGCCCGCGCAGGCCGCCAGGGTGCCGGTGAGCTGGGCCTCCGCACCGGCCGCGAACGCGGCGGCCTCCTCGTGGCGGACCTGGATCCAGTCGATGGCGGAGTTGCGGCGGATGGCGTCGACGACGGGGTTGAGGCTGTCGCCGACCACGCCGTACATCCGCCGCACCCCGGCGCGGGCGAGGATGTCCACGAACTGCTCTGCCACATTCTGTTTGGCCATGGGCCCCATTCATCCACGGCCGCCCGGGTTACGCCTCCCAGACGGCGACCGCCGTACGGTCGTCGGCGTACCCCTTCACCCTGAGCTGGGTGTCCGCGAGGAAGGCGGCCAGCCCCGGCGGCTCCTCCCCGGCCCAGCGTCCGGCCAGCTCCGCGGCCAGCGCGGGCTCGCCCCGCATCGGCTCGGCCAGCCCGCCGCTGCACAGCAGCAGGGTGTCCCCGGGCCGGGCGACCGAGGCGCGGAAGCGGAACGGCTCGGCGGGCGGGGCCGGCGGGTCGATGTAGGGCCGGGCCGGCTCCACGGTGTGCAGGTCCATGGTGAGCCGGTCGCCCTCGGCGGACTCGGCGGGCGCCGAGCCGTATCCCACCACCGGCTCGCCCGAGACCTCGCCGGGTGCGGGCACGGCGGGCTCGATGTCCTGCCACACCCCGCCGCGCAGCCGGAACAGCCCGCCGGGCCCGACCCCGAAGAAGACCCGGGTGCGGCAGCTGGGGTCGGCGGAGAGGAGCAGACAGCGCAGTCCGGCCGTGTACTCCTCGGGCCGCGCGCCGAGTTCGGCGGCGCGGGCGCGCAGCCGTCCGTAGCTGCGGTCGGTGAGCCGGTGCAGCCCGGACTTCAGATCGCCGCGCCGCCCGGCCCTGATGTCGTCGGCGAGCCGGAGGTGGCTGCGGCCGATGGCGCCGCCGATCCAGCGGCAGGCGTCGGCGGCGGCGAGGTGCGCCTCCTCGAAGGCCCGTACGCCGCTGGCGAGGGCCACCAGGACCAGCGCGTCCTCGCCGTTGCCGAACCGGGCGGTGAGCAGCGCGTCCCGGCGCGGCTCGCCCCGGTAGCGCGCCGAGTCGCCGCGCACGGAGGCGGCCCGCAGGACGTAGGCGCCGTAGCGCGCGCCGTCGAGCACGGTGTCGGCGACGAGCGCGGAGAGCGTGTCGGGGAGCGCGGTGGGCAGGGCGGTCGGCTCGGCGTCGTAGGTCGGCGGCCGGTCCCCCACATGGCCGACCCGGGTCCGGTCGGCCGGGGGCGGCGGGGCCGGGGCCGGCTCGGCGGGCGCGGGCGGCACGGCGGACCGCGCGGGCGGGGCGGGGGGACGGGGTGCCGCCCCGGACGGCCCGGCGGGCGGCTCCGGCGGGGCGGCGGCGGCCCGGGGCGGGGGCGGCGGGTCGGCCGAGGGGCGGGAGCGCGGCGGGGGCGGTGGTTCGGGCGGGGCGACCGCCGGGGGTGGTGTGGCCGCCGGACGCGGTGTCACCGGCGGCGACGCCGTGGCCGCCGGGGACGGTGTGGCCGCTGGAGGCGCCGTCCCCGTCGGGGGTGGTGGGGCCGCCGGGCGCGGTGTCACCGCTGGAGGCGCCGTGGCCGCCGAAGGCACGGTCACCGTCGGGGGCGGTGTCGTCGTCGGAGGCTCCGTGGCCTCCGGGAGCCGTGTCACCGGCGGCGGCGCCGTGGCCGCCGGGGTCGGTTCGGGCGGCTCGGGTGGGGGTGGGGGCAGTGGCCCCGGCTCGTACTCGGGCGGTGGGGGCAGTGCGTCCGCCGGTTCCCACCAGGACGCCGTGCGGCGGTGGAGGGGATCCGGTGGCGGCGAGCCGCCGGGCGGCTGCCAGGGGGCCCGGGGGCCGCCGTCCGCAGGATCGATTCGGTCCGACGGCGGGGGCGGGTCCGGCGCCCGGCGGACCGGCTCCGGGACCGGTGACCTCGGGTCCGGCACGGTCGGGCTCACCGTCCGGGCGACGGAGTCGAAACGGTCGTCGAGGGTGTCGCCCGCGTTGGCGGGCGAGTGGTCCGGGGCGGTCTCGTCGTACAGCCGAGTCCACCAGTCGTCGTCCGAGGTGCGCCTCTCCCCCTGCTGACTCATGCCCTTATTGTCCACCGCACGGGCCGTACGAAAACGGTGCATCGGGTAAAAGTGGTCAGCACACAAATCCGCCCGCCGCACGCGGGCGCGAGCCCGACGCGCTTCCGGCGGGCGGCCCTTCCCCCCACGAGACAGGGCCGCCCCCGGAACCGCTCGTGACTACCGCACGTCGTACGCGCGGGTCACGGTCTGGGTGACGGAGTTGCCGCCCGCGTCCGTCAGACGGGCCTTCAGCGTGACCTGGCGGCCGGCCGCGCCCCGGTGGTCGACGATGGCCGACCAGTCGTCGCCCCGGTGGACCGTTTTGGCCTCGGTCCAGGTCGCGCCGCCGTCGTAGGAGTACGACAGCGCGGCCGAGGTGAGCCGGGCCGGGGTGTAGCCCGCGTGGCCGGTCACCGAGAGGCCGATGCGCAGGCCGTCGGCGGCCGGGAGGGTCTTGAGGCCGTCCTCGGGCAGGGCGTAGCGCGGGAAGAGGATGCCCAGGCCCTGCGAGTAGACGTTCTCGTCGAGCTTCGAGCGGAACGACCAGACCGTGCGGACGTCGGTGGAGCGCTGCCAGACCTGGGCCGGGGAGCCGATCTTGGTGACGTTCTGCTCCAGCTCGTACCCGCCTTCCGCGGCGGGCACTTCGAAGACCCCGGACGGCCAGCCGCTCTCGCCGAGGACCTCGCCGTCGCGGCGCAGCACCAGATTGCCGATGTCGCCGAACGAGCCCGCCTCGGCGTAGTGCCCGCCGTCGCCCCACATCGCGTCGGCGAAGCCGATCAGATTGCCCTGCCGCTCGGCGGCGAGCAGCGGCGCGCCGTCGGTGTCGCGCGGGGCGACCGGGGTGACGGCCCCGTCGTACCAGCTCTCCGCGCGGGTGCCGCCCGCCGCGTACTGGCGGCGCCGGTCGACCATGGCCTCGCCGAACGGGAAGCTGCTGGAGGTGAGGTGGTCCCAGGCGGTGTCGCCGGGCGTGTAGTACTCGGTCCGGGTGCCGGGGGCCGGGACGAGGTCGATGGTGCCCGGGTAGACGGCCGCGCCGGAGGGCCGGTGGGCGGCGGTGCTGTCGATGTAGTCGGTGGCCACGCCCATCGCCCGATAGGTGGCGGTGACGGCGCCGAGCCGGTCGTCGCGGACCCGGTAGGTGCGGTCCGAGCCGATCGGCCCGGACTCCGGGAAGGCGAGGTTGTAGACGTACGGGCTCTTGGCGGTGGCCTGCCAGCGCAGGGTGACCGGGCCCGCGCCCACCTCGCCGAGCAGCGCCGACGCCTCGGTCCGCCCGATCGCGAGGACCGGGAGCACGGGGCCGGTGAAGCCGCCGGAGGGCACCCAGCGGGCGGGGTCCGCGCGATGGGCGAGCACGGCGACCGCTCCGGCCGCCTTCGCGTCCCGGGCCGCCCCGGCGACCGAGGTGGTGTCGTCCGCGAGCCGGACCAGGGCGATCGCGCCGCGCGCTCCGGCGGCCTTCAGCTCCTCGGGCGTGCCGGTTCCGGCGTCCACCAGGCGGGCGCTCCCGGCGCCGTCGAGGTTGACGGAGCCGGCGCCCGCGGTGACCGGGTGCAGCTCTCTCCCGCCGGAGCTGCGCAGCCGGGAGACGAGGGGCGCGTACGTCCGCCAGTAGCTGCCGAACTCGAACGTGCCGTCCTTGGCGCGGCCTTCGACCGAGGCGTAGTACCCCTTGACCGAGGAGCCGCCGGTGGCGGTGCCGGCGTGCAGCCAGTAGCCGTCCCAGGCGCGGGAGAAGGCGAGCGTGGTGGCGCGGGCCTCGCTGGGGCGGCCGGTCTCCACGCGCAGCCGGTGCGCGGTGCGGGCGTCGAGGACGACGGTGGTGTCCTTGGTCAACTCCAGCTGGGGGCGCCCGAGATAGGTGAGGGAGTCGTTGAGCGTGGCGCCCTCGCCCGCGTCGGGGGTGGCGACGTAGGCGGAGAGGAAGTAGGCGCCGGGGCGCAGGGTGTAGAGCTGGTCGGCGGCGCCCTCGTTGTAGCGGCGCTCGCCGGTGGCGTCGTCGGTGCCGATGACGTCGAGCGAGGACGGGCCGTTCGCCGGGCGGCCGAGCCGGTCGACGAGCTTGACCCGCAGGGTGACGGTCTTCGGCTGCACGTAGAGCGAGAACGGCGTGGAGACCCGCACCCCGGGCCCGGTGGCCAGCACCCGGCCGGTGACGTCGCCGTACTGGGCGGCGGTCAGGCGCGCGGCCGGGTCCAGCCGCAGCGGGACCTCGGCGGTGGCTCCGGCGGGCACGGTGACGGTGCGCCGCTCCAGCGCGGCGACGCCGGAGCGCACGCGCGAGCCGTCGTTGCCGGTGACGCCCTCGACGGCGAGCGAGAGGGTGACGGGCCGGGCCGCGGTGTTGGTGTACGGGACGGAGACGGTGGTGCGGTCGCTCTTGTCCTGGGGCCAGTTGAAGGAGCCGCCCTGGACCGCCGGGGCGCCCAGGACCGTCTCGTCGATCGCGGCCTTCACGTCGAGGCGCCCGCCGCCGGTCTCGCGCACGTCGCCGGGGATGGCCGCGTCGGCCGAGGAGACCAGCGCCGCCTTGATCCGCTGCGCGCTCCAGTCGGGGTGGCGCTGCTTGACGATCGCCGCCGCGCCCGCGACGTGCGGGGTGGCCATGGACGTACCGCTCATGGTCCGGTACGCGTAGACGCCGCGCCCGCCCGCGCTGGCCGCCGAGATGTCGACGCCGGGCGCCGTGATCTCCGGCTTGAGGGTGTGCGAGAAGGGGGCCGGGCCGCGGCTGGAGAAGTACGCGGTGGAGTCGTCCCGGTCGACGGCGCCGACGGTGAGGACGCCGGGGGCGCAGCCGGGCGAGGAGACGGTGTTCTGGCGCGGGCCGGAGTTCCCGGCCGCCACCACGAACAACGTGCCCTTGGTGTGGGCGAGTTGCTCGGCCGCCGTGCTCATCGGGTCGGTGCAGTCGGTGGGTTCGGGGCTGCCCAGGCTCATCGAGACGACGTCCGCCTCGCTGTCGACGGCCCACTGCATTCCGGCGATGATCCACGACTCGGCGCCGGAGCCGCTGTCGTCGAGGACCTTCCCGGCGAGCAGGGCGGCGCCGGGGGCGACGCCCTTCTTCTTGCCGCCGCTGGCCGCGCCGGAGCCGCCGACGGTGGAGATGGTGTGGGTGCCGTGGCCCTGGCGGTCGTCGGTGGTGTCGGAGTCGGTGAAGTTGCGCGTCCCGGCGATCCGGCCCTTGAGGTCGGGGTGTCCGGCGTCGACGCCGGTGTCCAGGACGGCGACCTTGGTGCCGGTGCCGTCGTACCCGGCGGCCCAGGCGAGGTCGGCGCGGACCTGCTTGGTGGAACGGTCGAGACTCGCCGTCACCTTGCGGTCCAGCCACAGCTTCTTCAGCGGCGCGGCGGCGCGGGCGCGGCTCGCGGTGATGTCCGCCCAGAAGTCGGCGGCCTTCGTCTTGTCGGCCTTCAGGGCGACGCCGCCGACGGCCGGCAGGGCGAGGGAGCGGGCGGCGCCGCGCGGGGCGGGGGCGAGGGAGCGGGCGCCGGGGGCGCCGTAGACGGCGATCAGCGGAAGCGTCGTGGTGTGGGCGTCGTCGTAGCCCTGGCGGATCAGGCCGGAGACGTTGAACAGCTGCTCGTCGACGGTGCGGGCGGCGAGGGCGGTGGTGGCGCCCTCCGGGTAGACGTACAGGTCGTCGCCCGAGCGCCGGGTCTGCGTCAGCGCGACGGTGCCGTCCGGGCGGGGCAGCGCGGTGGCCCCCACGGCCTTTCCGGCGGCGTCGCGGGCGACCAGGACGCGGTCGCCGGTGACGAGGGTGACGGTGACGGGCCGCCCCTGCTGCCGGGCGGCGGCGCTGCCGGTGAGCGGTCTTTCGGCCGCCTTGGCGGCCGGTGGCGCGGCCACGGACGGCACGGCCACACCGACGGCGAGGGCGGTGGCGGTCGCCACCCCCAGAGCCGTACGCGATATCGGACGCATCGCTCTCCCCAGGTGAATCCGGAACAAAACAGTCCGCGCGCAAAGCGCGCAAATGCCTTGTTGCCGACGGCTGTTGGTGCTGCGGTTGCGCCACCTTGGCAGAGCGGCGGAAGGTGCGGGGATGATGTTGTGAGGCGGGTTTGCGCCGTGGCCGTTTCCCGCCACGCGTGGACCGGCCCGCGAGGGGCGACGAGGGGCGGACACCGGTGCTGGGAGCGATAGGTCTCGACGAGACGCAGGAGTCGGCGTACCGGACGCTGGTCGCGCTGGGCGCGGCGGAGGTCGCGGACCTGGCGCACCGGCTCGCCCTGCCCGAGAACGACACGGAGCGCGCGCTGCGGCGCCTGGAGCGCCAGGGCCTGGCCGCCCAGTCCTCGGCCCGCACCGGCCGGTGGGTGGCGGCGCCGCCCGGGGTGGCGCTCGGCGCCCTGCTCACCCAGCAGCGCCACGAGCTGGAGCAGGCCGAGCTGGCGGCGGCGCTGCTGGCCGAGGAGTACCGGGCGGAGGCCACCGAGCCCGCCGTGCACGACCTGGTCGAGGTGGTGACCGGCGCCTCCGCGGTCGCCCACCGCTTCCACCAGCTCCAGCTGGGCGCGGCCGAGGAGGTGTGCGCCCTGGTCACCGGCAACCCGGTCGCGGTGACCGGCATGGACAACGAGTCCGAGGAGCGCGCCGCGACCCGGGGCGTGGCCTACCGGGTGGTGATCGAGCGCGAGGTGCTGGCCCTGCCCGCCGGGCTGACCGAGGTGACGGCGGCGCTGGGCCGCGACGAGCAGGTGCGCACGGTCGACCGGGTGCCGACCAAGCTGGTGGTGGCCGACCGCAGCCTGGCGATGGTGCCGCTGACCGGCCGGGACGCGGAGCCCGCCGCGCTGGTGGTGCACGCCAGCGGGCTGCTGGAGTCGCTGATGGGCCTCTTCGAGGCGGTGTGGCGGGACGCGCTGCCGCTGCGGCTCGCGGGCACGGCCGTACGGACGGAGTCGGCCGGCCCGGACGCCACCGACCTGGAGATCCTGTCGCTGCTGCTGGCCGGGATGACGGACGCGAGCGTGGCCAAGCAGCTGGAGCTGGGGCTGCGGACCGTGCAGCGCCGGGTGAAGGGCCTGATGGAGCTGACCGGCGTCACGACCCGGCTCCAGCTGGGCTGGCACGCGTACGAGCGGGGCTGGGTGGCGCGGTAGGAGTGCCGGGCGGGGCGCACGGTCCTGCGGAAACGTTCCGTTTCCGGCACGCTGGGCGAGTGGGCGTGTGGCAGCTCCTAGAGGTGGGCCTGGTGATGCTGCTCGGCCTCCTCGGCGTACTGGTGCCCGGGGTGCCGGGGCAGGCGATCGTGTGGGCCGCGGTGGCGTGGTGGGCCCTGACCGACACCACCGGCGCCGCCTGGGCGGTGCTGGCCGGGGCGACCGGGCTGCTGCTGCTCGGCCAGTCCCTGAAGCTGGTGCTGCCGCCCCGGCGCCTCAAGGAGGCGGGCGTGCCCGGCCGCGCGCTGCTGACCGGCGGGGCCGCGGCGATCGCCGGGTTCTTCCTGCTGCCGGTCGTCGGCGGGGTCGCGGGGTTCCTGGGCGGGCTTTACGGCGCGGAGCGCGCCCGGCTCGGCAGCCACGGCGCGGCCTGGACGGCGACGCGCACGGCCCTGCGGGCGGGCGGGTACTCGGTGCTGGCGGAGCTGTTCTCGTGCCTGCTGGTGGTGGGGACCTGGGTGGGCGTGGTGGTGGCGGGGTGAGGGCCGCGCCCCACCCCGCCGTTCGCCCGGATGCCGTCCGCTGCCCGTCCCGGGACGGGGGCCGGTGGTCCGGGGCGGACGGGGGCCGCGAGGCGGTGTTCTCGCGCTGCGGCGCGTGTGAGGCTGGGGCCATGAGCGAATTCAGCGCGGCCGAGCGCGCCTACCTCACCACCCAGCGGCTGGGGCGGCTCGCCACCGTGGACCCCAAGGGCCAGCCGCAGGCGAACCCGGTCGGGTTCTTCCCGCAGGAGGACGGCACCCTCCTGATCGGCGGACACGCCCTGGGAACGACCAAGAAGTGGCGCAACCTGCTGGCCAACCCGAGGGTCGCGCTGGTCGTGGACGACGTGGTGAGCGTACGGCCCTGGCAGGTGCGCGGCGTCGAGATCCGCGGCGAGGCCGAGCTGCTCACCGGGCCGCACGAGCTGGGCCCGCACTTCAGCGAGGAGCTGATCCGCATCCACCCGCGCAAGATCCACAGCTGGGGTCTTGAGGGGGCCCTTCCCCAGCCCCCGGGCGGCGGCGCCCGGACCCTGCCCTAGACCCGGCCGACCGGGTCCGTGCCGTCCGGGGCCGTCTCGGCCAGGCGGCGCAGGAGCGGGCCGAGCGCGACCACCGCGCGTGCCTCCTCGTCGGCGAGGGCGCCCAGCCGCCAGGCCAGTACCTCGGCCTCGGCGCGGGCGGCCTCCACCAGCGCCCGTACGCCCTTCTCGGTGAGCACGATCCGGGAGGCCCGGCCGTCCGTGGGGTCCGGCTCGCGCAGCACCAGTCCGGCCGCCGCCAGCCCCGTGACGGCGGCCGTGGCGGTCGGCTGGGAGCACGGCACCCGGGCCGCGAGCGCCCCGATCCGGGCGGGCCCGCTCTCGGCGAGCAGCGAGAGCAGCACGATCTGGGTGGGCTGGATGCCGTCGGCGGGGGCGGCCCGGCGCAGCCCGCGCAGCAACCGGTGGAGCGAGATCACGAGTTGCAGCGCCGCGTCGTCATCGATGATCATCGCCCGTCGCCGCCCCCCGCACCGGATTCCGTTCAGCCGAGCCTAACGGCCGGTGCGTAGATGTCGAACCAGAGCGCCAGGTCCAGCGCGTGCTCCAGGCCGCTGCGGGCGGCCGGGGTGGTCTGCGGAGCCGTGTGGTGCACCGCCGCCGAGAGCCGCCCGGGGTCCACGAGCTGGAAGACCGGGTGCCCGCGCCGGGCGAGCAACTCCTTTCCCTGCTGCTGGAGTTCGACGGCGTACTTGGGGTCCTGGGTGGCGGGGTAGGGGCTCTTCACCCGTTCGTACACCGAGGTGGGCAGCACGTCCGCGGTGGCCTCCCGCAGCAGGCTCTTCTCGCGCCCGTCGAACGACTTGAGCGACCAGGGCGCGTTGTACACGTACTCGACCAGCCGGTGGTCGCAGAACGGCACCCGCACCTCCAGGCCGACGGCCATGCTCGCGCGGTCCTTGCGGTCGAGCAGCATCCGGACGAAGCGGGTCAGGTGCAGATGGCTCATCACCCGCATCCGGCGCTCCGACTCGCCCTCCCCGTCGAGGTGTTCGATCGCGGCGACGGCCGTGTCGTAGCTGTCGCGGGTGAAGGACGGCAGGTCCAGCGCGTCGAGCACCTCGCGGCGCAGCACGGTGGTGCCGCTGCCGAAGTCCCGGTCGTGGCGGACCAGCCAGGGGAAGGTGCGGGCGGTGCGCGCCTCCTCGTCGAAGAACTGCCGGTAGCCGCCGAAGACCTCGTCGGCGGACTCGCCGGAGAGCGCGACCGTGGAGTGTTCGCGGACGGCCTGGAACAGCAGGTGCAGCGAGGTGTCCAGGTCGCCGAGCCCGGTGGGCACGTCGCGGGCGCGGATCACCCGGGCGCGCAGCTCCGGCGCGGCCAGGGCGTGCGGGTCGATGACGATGTCCCGGTGCCGGGTCCCGGCGCTGCGGGCCACGTCGTGGGCGTAGGGGCTGTCGGGGGTGGGGCGCAGCTCGTCGGCCACGAAGTTCTCGGTCCGGCCCGCGAAGTCGACGGAGAAGCTGCGCACCCGTTCGCCGGAGGCGGCCAGGCGCCGGGCGGCGAGCGCGGTGAGCGCCGAGGAGTCGAGCCCGCCGGAGAGCAGGACGCAGCGCGGCACGTCGGCGACGAGCTGGCGCCGCACGATGTCGTCGAGCAGCGACCGCACCCGCCGTACGGTGGCGGCACGGCCGTCGGGGTGCGGGCGGGTCTCCAGCCGCCAGTAGACGCGCCGGCGCGGGCCGCTCCGGTCGACGGTGACGACGGTGCCGGGCTCGACCTCCCGCATGCCGTCCCAGACGGCCCGGCCGGGGGTGCGGACGTTGACGAAGAGTTCGCGCAGTCCGTCGGGGCCGACCGAGCGGCGGGCCAGCGGGTTGGCGAGGATCGCCTTGGGTTCGGAGCCGAACAGCACGCCGTCGGGGGTCTCGTAGCAGTAGAGCGGCTTGACGCCCATGCGGTCGCGGATGAGGACGAGCCGCCGGCGGGGCGCGTCCCAGACGGCGAACGCGTACATGCCGTTGAGCCGCTCGGCGACGCCCTCGCCCCACTCCAGATAGCCGCGCAGGACGACCTCGGTGTCCGAGGCGGTGGTGAACCGGTGGCCCCGGGCGGCCAGTTCGTCGCGCAGCTCGGTGTAGTTGTACGCCTCCCCCGAGTACACCAGCACGACCTCGCCCCGGTCGGTGCGGGCGGTCATCGGCTGACGGCCGCCCGGCAGGTCGATGACGGCGAGTCTGCGGTGGCCGAGGGCGGCCGGTCCGGCGATCCAGGTCCCCCGGTCGTCGGGGCCCCGGCAGGCCATCGTCTCGGTCATCGCGTCCACGGTGTCGCGCTCGGTCCGCAGGTCGCGGTCGAAGGAAATCCAGCCGGTGATGCCGCACATGCGCTCCTCCTGCTCCCGGCCGGGCGGACACCCCGGCCGATTAAGATGTATCGAGCATCTATATTTGGAGCGTGCGCCCTCCGCCCCGGACGCGTCAAGGCGGCCGGGGCGCGGGAGGCCGTACGGGGGCGAATACCGGCCGCGGGTCAGGGACTGACCGCGAGCACCACGTATCCGGCGAAGAGCGCCAGGTGGACGCCGCCCTGCATCAGCGTGGCGCGGCCCGGCACGAAGGTCAGGATGCCCACGCCCACGGTGAGCGCGAGCAGCGTCATATGGCTGGCGCCGAGCCCCAGGACCAGCGGCCCCGAGAGCCAGACCGACGCCAGCGCCACCGCCGGGATGGTCAGGCCGATGCTCGCCATCGCCGAGCCGAGCGCCAGGTTCAGACTGGTCTGCACCCGGTCGCGGGCGGCGGCCCGGGAGGCGGCGATCGTCTCGGGCAGCAGCACCAGCAGCGCGATGACCACGCCGACCACCGAGGCGGGCAGCCCGGCGGCGGCCACCCCGCTCTCGATGGTCGGCGAGACGCCCTTGGCCAGACCCACCACCGCGACCAGCGCCACCCCGAGCAGCCCCACGCTGATCAGGGCGGTACGGGCGGACGGCGGATCGGCGTGCTCCTCCTCCAGCACCTCGCCCTGCTGGGTGACGGGCAGGAAGTAGTCGCGGTGGCGCACGGTCTGGGTGGTCACGAACAGCCCGTACAGCGCCACCGAGGCGAGCGCCGCGAAGACCAGCTGCGCGGTGGAGAACTCGGGGCCCGGCTTGCTGGTGGTGAAGGTCGGCAGGACCAGGCTGAGCCCGGCCAGCGTGGTGACCGTGGCGAAGGCGGCGCCGGTGCCCTCGGGGTTGAAGACGGCCAGTTTGCGCCGGAGCGCGCCGATCAGCAGACAGACGCCCACGATGCCGTTGCACGTGATCATCACGGCGGCGAAGACGGTGTCCCGGGCCAGCGTGGCGTTCTTCGCGCCGCCGTCCGACATCAGGGTGACGATCAGGGCCACCTCGATGATGGTCACCGCGACCGCGAGCACCAGCGAGCCGAACGGCTCCCCCACCCGGTGCGCCACCACCTCCGCGTGGTGCACCGCCGCGAGGACGGCGCCCGCCAGGAAGCACGAGACCAGCGCCACCAGGGCCGAGGGCAGCGAACGCCCCCAGGTGAACGCGAGCAGCACCACGGCGAGCGCCGGCACCCACGACGACCAGCGGTCCAGCGGCACCCGGGCGAGACGGCTCATGCTCCGACGTTCGCAGAGGGCGGGCCGGTCCGCCCGTCGGCCGACGCCGTCCGCGTGGCGGGGCCGCCCGTCACACCGCTCCGGCCGCCCGCAGGTGCCGGTGGGCGTACGAGCGCCAGGGGCGGTGCGCGCCGTCGTCGCCGCTCCCGGGGAAGCCCACGTCGGGCTCGCCCAGGGAGCGCGTCCGGATCACCGCGACGGTCTCGGCGGACAGGCCCGGCAGGGTGGCCAGGACCCGGGCGGCCTCCTCGCGGTCGGCGCCCGCGTCCAGCCGGAGCCGGCCCTCGGCGAGGGCGCCGGCCAGCGCGGACAGCGCCGGGTCCGGGTGGTCCGCGAGGGCCGCGGGCTCCGGGAAGAGATGGGTGAGCGCGCCGCAGGGCGCGTCCAGGCGCTTGCCGTACGCCTCGGCCAGCTCCCCCGCCGCCGCCCGGCCGACCAGCGCCCGTACCGCGTGCTCGTCGGGGTCGGCGGCGCCCGGCGAGCGCGTCCCGGGCCGCGCCGCGACCAGCGGGGCGAGCCGGGGGTCGGCGCCGAGGCGCTCGTCCACCGCGTACGGATCGGCGTCCAGGTCGAACAGCCGGCGCAGCCGCTGTACGGCGGTGGTCAGATCGCGCAGGTCGGTGAGGTGCAGCCGGGCCTCCAGCCAGCCGCCCCGGGCCGCCTCGCGCGGGCGCGCCTCGTGGACGGCGGCGATGCCCGAGCCGTACGGCAGGCGCAGGGTGCGGCGGTAGGTGCGCGCGCCGGGCTCGCCGGTGACCTCCTCGACGTGGGCGACGGCCTCGGCGGCGAGCAGGTCGAAGACCGGCTCCGCCGCGTACGGGCCCCGGTGGGCCAGGCGCAGCGGGATCCCGGCCGCGAAGGCGGCGGAGTCGCGGCCGGTGCGCGCCCCTGACTCCTCGCGCAGGGCGCTGGGGGTGCGGGCGTAGATCTGGCGGATGGTGTCGTTGAACTGGCGCACGCTCGCGAACCCGGCCGCGAACGCGATCTCGGTGACCGGCAGTCCGGTCGTCTGGAGCAGCACCCGGGCGGTGTGGGCGCGCTGGGCGCGGGCGAGGGCGACCGGGCCCGCGCCGAGTTCGGCGGTGAGCTGGCGCTGCACCTGGCGGGTGCTGTAGCCCAGGCGGACCGCGAGCCCGGGCACGCCCTCGCGGTCGACGACGCCGTCGCCGATGAGCCGCACGGCGCGGCCCACCACGTCGGCCCGCACGTTCCACTCCGCCGAGCCCGGCACCGCGTCCGGGCGGCAGCGGCGGCAGGCGCGGAAGCCGTGGCCCTGGGCGGCGGCGGCCGTGGGGAAGAAGCGGACGTTGCGGCGCTTGGGCGTGACGGCCGGGCAGCTCGGGCGGCAGTAGATGCCGGTGGTGGCGACGGCGAAGAAGAACTCGCCGTCGAACCGGGCGTCCCGGCTGCTGACCGCCTCGTAGCGGGTCTCGTCGGCGCGGTCGAGGACGTCCGCGTCCTCGTGCGCACCGGCCGTTTCGTGGTGCCTCATGCGTTCAGTGTGCGCGCGGGGACGCGGCCCGGCTGGCGGGATTCGGACACGGCGCTGGATGCGCCGTGTCCGAGCCCCGTCCGGGCGCCCGCGCGCGGCCCGCTCAGCGGGTGCGGCCCTTGGCGGCCATGTTCATCCGGCCCTCGGCCGACTTCAGGCGCCAGTCGCGGCGGATCTCGTTGCGCAGCCGGGCGTCCGTCTTGGCGACGATCCGCCGGTTCTCGCGGAGCAGCTTGCGGAAGCTCTCCAGGCGCCGCTCGGGCAGCGAGCCGTCCTCGATCGCGGCGAGCACCGCGCACCCCGGCTCCGCCTCGTGGGCGCAGTCGTGGAAGCGGCAGTCGGCGGCGAGGTCCTCGATCTCGGCGAAGACCTGCCCGACGCCCGTCTCGGCGTCCCACAGGCCCACGCCGCGCAGCCCCGGGGTGTCGATGAGGACGCCCCCGCCGGGCAGCACCAGCAGGTTGCGGGTGGTGGTGGTGTGGCGGCCCTTGCCGTCGACGTCCCGGATGGTCTGCACCTCCATCACGTCCGCGCCGAGCAGGGCGTTGGCGAGGGTGGACTTGCCCGCGCCGGACTGGCCGAGCAGCACGCTGGTGCCGTCCGAGACGACCGCCCGCAGCACTTCGACGCCGTCGCCGGTCGCCGAGCTGACGGGCAGCACCTGGACGCCGGGCGCGGCGCCCGCCACGTCCTCGACGAGGTAGGAGAGCCCCACCGGGTCGGGGACCAGGTCGGCCTTGGTGAGGACGACGAGCGGCTGGGCGCCCGACTCCCACGCCAGGGCCAGGAACCGCTCGATCCGCCCGAGGTCGAGCTCGGCCGCGAGCGAGACCGCGATGATCGCGTGGTCCACGTTGGCCGCGAGGATCTGCCCCTCGGACCGGTTGGAGGAGGTGTTGCGGACGAAGGCGGTGCGGCGCGGCAGGTACGCGCGGACGAACTGCGGATCGCCCGCGGGGTCGACGGCGGCCCAGTCGCCGGTGCACAGGACCCGCATCGGGTCGTGCGGGGTGACGAAGGCCGTGTCGGCGCGGACCGGGCCCTCGGCGGTGGCCAGGTCGCACTGGCCCCGGTCGACCCGGACGACCCGGCCGGGCAGCAGGCCCCGGTCGGCGTAGGAGGTGAACGCCGCGGCCCAGTCGTCGTCCCAGCCGTAGGGGGCGAGGGCGTGCGAGAGCGACCGCGGGAAAGCGGAGGAAGACAAGGGGAGACCCTTCGAAGGGTGGCCCCGGCGGTGCGAAAGGGTTCAGCCGGCGGCCACGGGTGTGGAGGTGACGCACTTCTGGATGAGGGCAGCGCCCATCGCCGTGACAGCCATTGGTCACACCTCCCGTGTCGGGTCCATCGCCGGGCACGACGGCCAACGGCCGCCGTACGGAACGCGGTCACCATAACGAAGGCGCCCGGACCCGGCCAACAGGTTTTTCCCCCGCCCCGCCCGCGCCCCTCTCCCGCCCGCCCGGCCCGGGTTTCCCGCCCGCTCGCCCGCGCCCCCTCCCGGCGGGGCGCCCGGCTACCCGTGCCCGGCCGCGGACCGCGCGGGGGCCGGGGCGAGGAAGACGTACCAGACCGTCCCGGTGCGCGGGGTGACCACCTTGTGGCCCGGCCACGCGCGCGCGTACGCGGGCGGGGTCGGCGCGGCCTGGATCAGCGCCACCGGGGTGCGGCGCACCGCCGCCAGCACCCCGGGCACGGTGGCGGTCCGGTCCCGGCGGTCGCTGGCCCGCGAGGAGCAGCCCGCGTAGAACGCCTGCGGCTGGGACTGGTCGCCGACGACGGTGCAGGGCGGCCGGAAGCCGTCCCGGGCGAGGCTCGCCATCAGCCACTCGTCGTCGGAGCGCAGCGCCTGCTGGCGGGCCGTGCGGCGGTCCAGGATCCCGTACTGGCCCCACAGCTGGAGCGCCACGCACACCGTGACGGCGGCCAGGACCGCCACCCGCCACCGCCCGCGCGCCGCCGCCACCGCACCGGCCGCGCCCTCGGCGACGACCACCGCGAGCAGCGCGTACGCGGGAACGAGGAAGCGGGGGGCCGCGTAGCCGATGCCGAAGAGGTAGGGCACCGCCAGCACCGCCGCGCACCACACCGCGAGCAGCGCCGTGCGCCGCCGCCCCGCCCGGGCCGCGCAGAGCACGCCGAGGGCGGTCAGCAGCGGCAGGGCGAGCCACCAGACCGCGGTGGTCTGGGGGTTGGGCCAGCCGGAGGTGCAGGGGCGGCACAGGAGCGGGCCGTTGAGCGTCATCAGGTTCATGCCGAGGGCGTTGTGCAGGCCGAGCCCGCCCTGCGCCTCCCCCGCCCCGTGCACCCGCTCCAGCAGCCCGCCGAAGCGCGCGTACGCCTCGGCCACCCAGGGCAGCGCCCCGGCCGCGAGCCCGCCCAGGACCGCCAGGGCCAGGTCCCGGCGCCGCCACGCCCGTACCGCGAGGACCGCCCCGAGCAGCGCCACCGCCAGATAACCGCCGTCGTAGGGCCGCACCAGCGCGGTGAACGCGACGCTCAGCGCCACCGCCCACAGCGGGCCCCGGCGGCGGCCGGGGCCGTCGGCGGCGCGCAGGAACCAGCCGGTGCCGGCGAGCGCCCCGTACGCCACGTACAGGTTGGGCATCACCTCGCCCGCGTAGAACTGCACCACCCACAGCCCGGCGAAGAGCACGGCCGCGACCGGGACGACCCGGCGGCCCACCAGGGCCGTCCAGGGCTTGAAGGCGAGGACCAGACCGGCCGCCGCGAGCAGCAGCATCCAGGCGCGCAGCACCGGGATCGAGCCGGTCAGCTCGGCGGCCGGGGCGGCGAGCCAGCTGATGCCGCGGGCCCGGGGCTCGCTGAAGAACGCGCTCGGCACGCGCGGGTCGACCTGGCTCACGTACACCGTCTCGTCCCAGCCGAGCGGGAGGCGCCAGGCGCCGGTGGCGAGCTGGACGGCGGCGCAGACGAGCGCGAACACCGCGCCCACCAGCGCCAGCCGGACGGTGTCGCGGCGCCCGGGGCGCGCGGTTTCTTCTCGGCCCGGCACGGTCCGGGTCGCTTGATCGGCGGCAGCCATGCGCACACGTTACGCGGCCTCGGGGGCCCCGGCGCAGATGCCGCGGAAATGGCCTGACCTTGGGTAACGTCCGCCCCAACCACGGCTCCCGAAGGCCCCAAGGGCTGCCCAAGAACGGGTGTTCCCACGGGCGGAGGCGTGGCGGGCGGGCCGCGGCGGATGTCCGTTTCCTTCAAGACCCGCCGGCCGGCGCCCTCCTACGGTGAAGCCATGAACGCACGATTCGACGCCTTCGGCCTGGTCGTCTCCGACATGGCCGCCTCGCTCGCCTTCTACCGCCGCCTCGGCCTGGACATCCCGGCCGCCGCCGACGGCGAGCCGCACGTGGAGCACACGCTCCCGGGCGGCACCCGGATCCTCTGGGACACCGAAGAGGTGATCCGCTCCATCGACCCCGGCTGGACCCGCCCGGCGGGCGGCGGCCGGGTCGAGCTGGCCTTCGTCTGCGACTCGCCCCAGGAGGTGGACGGGGTGTACGAGTCGCTGGTGGCGGCCGGTCACGCGGGGCACCTCAAGCCCTTCGACGCCTTCTGGGGGCAGCGCTACGCGACGCTCCACGACCCGGACGGGGTCGGTGTCGCGCTCTTCGCCGCCCTGGCGTAGCCGCTGAGGGTCGTCCCGGTCAACGCCCGCATCTCCCGGGCGAGATGGGCCTGGTCGGCGCAGCCCGCCGCGAGCGCCGCCTCGGCGTACGGCACGCCCCGCCACACCAGCGCGAGGGCCCGCTGCAGGCGCAGCACCCGGGCCAGCGTCTTGGGGCCGTAGCCGAACGCGTCCAGGGAGCGGCGGTGCAGCTGGCGGGCGCCGAGCCCGACGGCCGCCGCCGTCTCGGCGACCGGGCGGCCCTCGGCCAGCCGCGCCGCCACCGCCCGCATCAGCGGGTCCGGCTCCCCGGCCCTGGCCAGCGCCAACGCCTCCAGGGCCGCCGCCGGGTCCGGCGCCTGCCCGATCCGCTCGGCGGCGCGGCGCACCTCGGCGCCGGGCCAGAGCGCGGCCAACGGCACGCGCCGGTCGCGGAGTTCGTGCGCCGGGACGCCCAGGGCCGCCGGGCCAGCGCCGGGCGCGAAGCGCACGCCCGCGTACCGCGGCCCGGTGGCGGCGTCCGGCACGTACGCACGGGTGTCGGGCCCGGCCACGAGCAATTCCCCGTCCCGCCACAGCAGGTCCATGCAGCCGTCCGGCAGGACGGGAGCCACGGCCCCCGGCTCCAGCGTGCGCGCCCACACCACCGCGCCGGGGATCCGCGAGGCGCGCTCTCGGTACATGTCTTCGAGGCTAACCCGGACAGCGGCGCCGGTGCTCCGCCACAATGGTCGCCCGGCTGGTCACGGTCCACGAGGGGGCGGCGATGGGTGCGCTGATGGAGTTCCGCACGGAGGACGGCGGCCAGGTGGTGGTGGAGGTCGACCGGCACGCCTCGGGCGCCAAGCTGGTGCGCCGGGGCGACGACTCCGTCGGGGAGGCCGCCCGCACCTTCGAGAGCGCCCTGCACAACATCCGTTCGGCGGCCGAGTCGGCGCTGCACGTCTTCCGCGACGGGCGGCTGGCGCCGGACGCGGTGGAGCTGGAGTTCGGCGTCAAGCTCACCGCCGAGGCGGGCGCGGTGATCGCCAGATCGGCGGTCGAGGGGCATCTGACGGTGAAGCTCTCCTGGTCGCCCACCGCCTCGCCCGCCCCCGGGGCGCCCCCGGCCCCCGCCGCCCCGGGAGGAGCTCCGGCGGCCCCGTGATGGCGTCACCGTCCTGGCAGGTGTCCATCGTGTGCGGCGGTTCGGCCGGCGCCGGCTTCCTCTTCACCGACCGGCACGTCCTGACCTGCGCCCATGTGGTGTGGCAGGAGGAGCGTGCCGAGGTGCGGACCCCGGGGCTCCCGGGGCGCGGGCCGTTCCCGGCGCGGGTCGTGGCGCGCGGCGGGTGGGCGGGCTCCGTCCGGGACGCCGGCGACTGGGCCGTGCTGGAGCTGGCCGGTCCCGTGCCGGTGCGGCCCGCCCGTTTCGCCCGGCTCGACGCCCCGTACGCCTTCCCCGCCCCCCGGCTCCTCGCCCATGGCTTCCCCGAGGACTACGAGGAGGGCGTCATCAGTGAACTGCGCTGCTCCGCCCGCGACTTGACCGGCAACGAGTGGACCCAGCTGGAAGCCTGGCAGGGGCACGGAACGGCGGTGGCCGCCGGGTTCAGCGGCGCGGCCGTGAGTCTGGCGGAGGACGGCGGGGTGGTCGGCATCGTCTCCTCCATGGACCCGGTGCGGATGGTCTCGGCACACGTCCTCGCCCGCTCCTGGCCGCCGCTGGCCGAGCACGTGCCGACGGCGGGCCACCTCCCCGCCGAGAAGCGGGCGCTGGCCGCGCTGCTCGCCCGGGTGCCCGACGGCACGGCCGACCCGGACGCGCTGTTCCGGCAGGCGGTGGGCCCGCTGGGGCTGGCTCCGCCGGACGGCGGGTTCGGGAGTCCGTGGGAGGCGGCGTGGCACCTGCTGGCGGAGTCGGCGCCGACGGCGGGCGCGCTGCCGCTGGCCGACTTCGCGGTGCGGCTCGCCGCCGCCTGCGACGAGGGCCCCGCCCCCGACCCGGAGCTGGGGCGCGGGCTGCGCCGCTGGGCGCGCGAGCACCGGGCGCGGTTCGGCGGCGCGGGTGCCGCGGGCGGCGCGGACCGCCCGCTCCCGGGCCCGGGCGGCGCCGAGCCCGCCTGGTCGCCGGTCCTGGTCGAGATCAACCGCAGCGGCGAGGGCCGGGGCGCCCTGCTGGTCGAGGTGTACGCGTACCGGGACGGCAGCCGAAGGCTCGTCGACTCGGCCACCGTCACCGGCGAGCGGCAGCTGCGCGAGTGGGTCCTGGACCGGATCGACGACGCGTTCGGGGACCTCGACGACCGGGGGCGGGCGCTGGTCGCCTTCGCCCTGCCGCGCAACTGGCTGCACAAGCCGGTCGACCAGTGGGTCCGCCGCAAGGGCATCGAGCCGCCGCTGGGCTGTGTCTCGCCGGTCGTCGTGATGGACCGGGTGCGCCGGAGCAACCCGCGGCTCCAGTGGACGCTGCGGCGGATGTGGGACGCCCTCGACGGCCGCGACACCTCGCCGGTCCACCGCATCCGCTGCGGCGACACGCCCCGCCCCGACCGGCTCTCGGTGCAGCTCCAGGACGTGTACGGGCCGGTGGGGTTCGCCCGTCCGCCGGACCCGGCGCGCACTGCGACCGAGCCGCACGGGGCCGCGCTCAACGCGCCCTCCCCCATCGTCCTGTGGCCGCACACCGGCTGCGCCGGACCCCCGTGCGCGGGCGGCTGCCGGGGCGAGGGGTTCCTGGACGCGCTCGCCGACTGGCTGGCGCACCTCGCCCCCGGTGAACTCCCGGGCCATCTGCTGAAGTTGCGCAAGGAGGCGTTCGTGCACGACGACGAGGACGCGCCGCACTGGGCGGCCGGGCTCACCCTGATCTGGGAGGACCCGCGCCGCTTCCCGCCAGTCGCCCCGCCCGACCTGTCCCCGCTGAACTGACGGAGTGGAGCAGCCCCGTGTCCCTGTGGCCCCTGTACACCGGCAGCGGCGATCCGCACGACGGCATCACCCAGCTTCCCCCGCCGCCGCCCTGGCGCGCCTTCAACGGCGGGCCGCTGCTGCCCCCGCCGCGCGAGGACACCGAGGAAGAGGACTCCGCCTCCCCCGACCGCACCCACCGCGCCCAGACGTACGTGGTGACGGAGAAGAGCGTCGAACTGGTCAACGCGGCGCTGTACTTGAGGCGTCCGCTGCTCGTCACCGGCCCGCCCGGAAGCGGCAAGTCCAGCCTGCCGTACGCGGTGGCGCGGGAGCTGATGCTGGGGCCGGTGCTGCGCTGGAACATCACCAGCCGCAGCACCCTGGACGACGGGCTCTACCAGTACGACCCGCTGTCGCGGCTGTACGCGACGCGGGAGAGCGGCCCCATGGAGGCGGCGTCGTACGGGTCCTGGCAGCCGCGCAACGACATCGAGGACCATCTGCGGCTCGGCCCCCTCGGCACCGCGCTGCTGCCCCACCAGCGCCCCCGGGTGCTGCTGATCGACGAGATCGACAAGGGCGATCTGGACCTGCCCAACGACCTGCTCAACGTGCTGGAGGAGGGCCAGTTCGAGATCCCGGAGCTGGTGCGCACGGCGGAGCGGCACCCGGAGGCCGAGGTCATGGTGGCGGGCGCGGAGTTCCGGGTGCCGGTCCGGCGCGGCCGGGTGCGCTGCCGCGCCTTCCCCTTCACCGTGCTGACCAGCAACGGCGAGCGCGAGTTCCCGCCCGCGTTCCTGCGCCGCTGTGTGGTCCTGGAGCTCAGACAGCCCGACCAGCACCAGCTGAAGGCGATCGTCGAGGCCCATCTGGGCGACCTCGACCAGAACGCGCTGGATCTGGTCGACCGCTTCCTGCACCGCGCCTCCGGCGGCGAACTGGCCACCGACCAGCTCCTCAACGCGGTCTACCTCAGCCGGGCCTCGGGCCTGGCGGGCCCCTCCCGCGAGCGGCTCGCCGAGCATCTGATGCCGTATCTGAGCCGGGCCCTGGAGCCGGAGGGCGCGCGGCCCGATGACTTCTGAGCGGCCCGCCGCCAGCGCGTCGGCCACGGACGCGCTGCGCCGGGTGCTGACGGCGGCGGGCCGGTACGAGCCGACCGGGCGGGAGATCGCCGAACTGCTGTGGCTGGCGGCCCGGATGCGGCCGGAGCCGGTGATCGGCCCGGACAGCGGCGAGGCCCCCCGGCTGCCTCCCCGCCCGCCCGGCCCCGGCCCGGCGGCCGGGACGCCGGAGCGGGAGCCGGAGCCGCCCGGGCCCTCCCCAGCCGGGCGCGCGGACGGCCCGGAGCCGGAGCGCGTACCGCTGCGCACTCCCCCGCCACTGCGCCCCGCGCCCGACCCGGCGGGCGGCGGCGAACACGCGCCGCTGCTGGCGCCCGCGCCCGCGATGCTCGCGCACCCGCTGGCGCTCCAGCGGGCCGTGCGCCCGCTCAAGCGGCGGGTTCCCTCGGCGCACCGCCGGGAGTTCGACGAGGCGGCGACCGCGCACCGGGGCGCCCTGCTCGGGCCCCGGCCGCAGTGGTGGCTCCCGGTGCTGCGCCCGCGCCCGGAGCGCTGGCTGCACCTGCGGATCGTCTTCGACGCGGGCCCGACGATGACGATGTGGCGACCGCTGCTGCGCGATCTGCACCGGGCGCTGGCGCAGACCGGGGCGTTCCGCACGGTGGAGACGGTGGCGCTGGCCCCGGACGGCACGCTCGCGGCGCGGCAGGCCGCCACCAGCCGTACGGCGGTCCTGGTGCTCAGCGACTGCATGGGCCCGCAGTGGCGCGACGGCCCGGCGGGGGCGCGCTTGTACCGCACCCTGCGCGGCTGGGCGAAGGCCCTGCCGGTGGCGGTGGTCCAGCCCCTGCCGGAACGGCTGTGGCAGTACACGGCGTTCGCCCCCGCCGCCGGTCTGCTGAGCGCGCCGGGTCCGGGCGCGGCGGCGGCCTCGCTCACCTTCCTGCCGTACGAGCCGGCGCCGCCGCACCGGCCGGGCGGCGGGGTGCCCGTGCCCGTCCTCATGCCGTCGGCGCCGTGGCTGCGGAACTGGGCCGAGCTGGTGGGCGCGCGCGGCGGGGCCCAAGTGCCGGGCTCGGCCGCCCTGTTGGGCCAGGGTCCGCCGGTGGCCGCGCGGGCGGCCGAGGCGCGGCCCGCCGACCTGCCCGCCGAGGAACTGGTGCTGCGCTTCCGGTCGGTGGCCTCCCCGGCCGCGTTCCGGCTCGCGGCGCATCTGGCGGTGGGGTGCGCGCACCTGCCGGTGATGCGGCTGGTGCACGCCGCCGTGGAGGCGCGGCCCCAGCCGCAGCACCTGGCCGAGGTGGTGCTCAGCGGCATGCTCACGGCGGTGCCGGGCCCGCCCGGCGCCTATGAGTTCCGGCCCGGTGTGCGCCGGGTCCTGCTCGGCACGCTGCCGCACACCGCCCACGTCCGCACCAGCGGGCTGCTCGGCCGGGTGAACGCCCGTCTGGAGGCGATGGCGGGCGCGGTCCCGGGCGAGTTCCGCGCCCTGGTGGCGGCCCGGGGCGGACCGGTCGGGGCGGTGCCGGGCGCACCGTTCGCGCTGGTCAGCCGGGAGAGCGTACGGCTGCTGCGCGGGCCGCGGGAGGACGGCGCGGCCGGGCGGGTGCTGGCGGGCCGCTACGAGCTGCGCGCACGGATCGGGGACCGGCCGCCCGGCCAGGTGTGGCGGGCCGCCGAACTGCCGTCGGGGCGGCGGGTGGCGGTGACCCTGTACCTCTTCCCGGCGGACCGGGGGCCCGCCCCCACGTCCGCCTTCCTCGCCGACGCCCGCCGGGTCGCCGCCCTCCACCACCCGAACCTGCTGCTGAACTTCGACGCCTTCGCGGTCGAGGACGCCTGGTGCCTGGTGGCGGAGCTGGTGGACGCGCCGACGCTGCGCGAGACGCTGTCGGCCCACCCGGACGGCCTGCCGCCGGACGCCGTCGAGCGCCTCGCGCGGGAGCTGCTCTCCGCGCTCGACGCCCTGCACGCGGCGGACATCGTCCACGGCGGCGTACGGGCCGAGAACGTCCTGCTGTCGCCCGAGCGGGGGGCGCTGCTGTGCGACCCGGGCGTGCGGCACGATCCGGGGCCGGAACCGGCGGACGACCTGCTGGACGCCGGGATGCTGCTCCTGGAGGCGGCCCTCAACACCCGGCTCCCGTCGGCGACCCTCATGGGCGCCCCTAACGTTCGGCGCGACCACCTGGCCTCGCTGCCACCGGCCCTGGCGTCGGTGATCACCGGGCTTCTGGACGACGCGCCCGGGGCGCGCGGCCTGGCCGCGGCCGAGTTGCTCTCCGCCCCCTCGTCCACCCGCCGCGTCTACCGGCTGCTCGGCCCGCCCGAAGCGTGGGTCGGCGGCACCCCGGCCCCCGACGCCGACGGGCCCGCGCTGCGCATGCTGTGCGCGCTGGTCCTGGCGCGCGGCGAGCGGGTGGCGGGCACGGAGCTGTGGGAGCCGCACTGGCGGGAGGACGTCCACGACGTCGCCCGGCGTCTGACCCGGCTCGGCCACCCGGTCAGGAGCGCGGCCGACGGCACCTACCGGCTGACGCTCAAGGGCGCCGACGTCGATCTCCTCGGCGTGGAGCAGCTCGTCTTCCAGGCGGAGGAAGCCGAGTCCGCGGGCGACCGCGGCCTCGCCCTGGAGCGGTACGGGACCGCGCTGGGCCTGTGGGCGGGCGAGCCGCTGGCGGGGATGCCGGGCGCCTGGGCCGACCGCCACCGCCAGGAGCTGGCGGAGCTGCTGCGGACGGTGACCGGGCGGCGGGCCGCGCTGTCGGACGAGTCGGCGGAGCCCGTGGTGGTGCTGAGGGTGACCCCGGACGAGGACGCGTCGGCCGTCCAGGACGCGCTGATGACCGCCATGGAGCGGGTGTTCGGCGTCCGGCCCGAGGTCCAGCGCCTCTACGGCACCAGCGTCCAGCTCCTGGCCCGGCCCGGGGACACCCCGTCCGGCGTGGTGCGGCGGGCGGTGGCGGAGCTGCCCCGGGTCCTGGCCCGGGACGTGCCGTACGGGGTGCTGGACACCGTACGGCTGAGCCTGGTGGTGCAGAGCGGCAGCGGGTCGACGACGACGATGTCCCTGCTCGCCATGGCACCCGACCGGGGGGACGGGGGCGCGGGCGCGCTCGACGTGTGTGTGCAGGACAGCGTGTACGAGTCGCTCGACGCGCCGGACACCGAGGGGTTCGAGCGCCACGAGTACGTCGGGGGCGCGGTCTGGTTCCGCCGGATCGCCGCGCCGGAGCCGGGCAACCGCCTCGATCTGGCGTTCCCGCTGCCCAGCGCCGTGGACGGTCTCGCCTTCGCGGCCGAGGCGGTCGTCGCCTGGCAGGCCGGGGCCGACGCGGTCCCGCTGCGGGCGGCGGAGGTGCGCCAGGGGCTCGGCGCGCTGCTCGGGCCGCTGGTGCGCGACCACGGGCTCGCCCGGCTCGACCTCGCCCAGGTCCGGGTGGACGCCCGGCTCGGCGAGCCGCTGGTGCTCCGGCCGGGCGGGCCGCGCGTGCTGGCCCGGGTCACGCTCCGCCCCGCCCTGGCGCCCCTGCGCACGCTCCTGGGGCCCGTCCGGCACGTCCTCGTCGACCACGACGGCACCCTCTCCCGCCCGCGCGCCAGGGACGCGGTCCGGGCGCTGGCCGGGTCGGGGCGGCGGATCGTGGTGGTCACCGGGGGCCGGGCCGGGCCGGTGGAGGAGGCGCTGGGGGCCGAGGCGGCCGGTCTGGTGGAGATCCGCCAGCTGACGACCATGGGCGACGACGCGATCCTGCAGAGCATGGGCAGCGTCGCCGACGCGCTGGTGATCGGCCGGATGCCGGGGGCGGCCACGACCGCCGCCCGGCTCGGCGCCCCCTACGTGGGGCTCGCCGACGGCCCGGCCTCGGCGGCGGACCTGCGGGCGGCCGGGGCGACCCTGGTCACCACTTCGCTGGGCGCGATCGTCGAGGCGCTCGAAGAGGGCTGAAGCCCACCGGAGTGGGCCAGGCGCTTCAGTGCCGGTCGCGGCCGTGCTGGTGGTCGCGGGTGCCGTGCAGGCGGGACTTCACGTCGTCCGGCGGGAGGAAGCGGGACCACCGCTCGGGGTACTCCGAGGGCATCCCCGTGTCGGCGGGGTCCGGGTCGTCGTCCGGGTCCTCGGCGTAGTAGGCCGCGCGGACCTGGGCGGCGCGGGCGACGATCTCGGCGGCCTGGGCCGTCCTGACCCGCTCGTTGGCGGCGCGGGCGGCGGCCGTGGCGACCGACGGCCACACCCGGTCGATCGCCGCGTTGACGGCCGCGCCCACCAGGACCGCGAAGGCCGAGACGCCGATCCACAGCAGCACGGCGACGGGCGCGGCAAGGGAGCCGTAGATGGTGGGGCCCTCGACGGTGTTGGTGAGGTAGATCCGCAGCAGGAACGAGCCGAGCACCCACATCGCCAGCGCCACCAGCGCGCCCGGCACGTCCTCGATCCAGGGCGAGCGCACCGGCACCGAGACGTGGAAGAGCGTGGTCAGAAATGCCACCGAAAGGAGGATCATCACCGGCCAGTACAGAACGCTGATCAGATCCGTCCCCCACGGGATCAGCTGGACCACCCGGTCCGGGCCGACCACCGCGAGCGGCAGCACCACCGCCCCGATGAGCAGGGCCACGATGTAGAGCAGCAGCGACAGCATCCGGGTGCGCACGATGCCGCGATGGCCGTCGAGGCCGTACATCACCGTGATGGTGTCGATGAAGACGTTGACCGCCCGGGAGCCCGACCAGAGGGCGAAGGCGAAGCCGAGGGAGACGATTTCCGGCCGTTTGCCCTTGGTGACGTCCGCGAGCAGCGGCTCGGCGAAGTCGTGGACGCCCCGGTCGGAGAGGACCGACTGGGCGGCCCGGAGGATGTTCTCGTTGATGCTGTCGACGGTGTGCGTGTTGGTCCAGCCGTCGACGTAGCCGAGCAGCGCGATCAGGCTGAGCAGCAGCGGAGGCAGCGAGAGCAGGGTGAAGAACGCCGCCTCGGCCGCGAGCCCGAGGATCCGGTACTCGATGCACGAGTTGACGGTGTCCTTCAGGAGCAGCCAGGACATCTTCCGCTTCGAGACGTTGCGGTAGAGGACTCGGGCCCGGTGGAGTCGGCTCGGGGCCCGGTGGAGTCGGCCCTTCGGCCGCTCGGGTGTTTCATTTGCTGGCTGCACCTCCTTACCGTATCGGCATGGCAGCCACCACCCACACAGTGACCAACCAGGCTCCTCCCCTGGTGGGATACGACGTCTTCGCGTCCGACCGCGCCCTCGTCGAGGGGGTGGAACGGCATCTGGCACCGGAGCTCGTCGAGGGCGCCCGACAGGAGATCGGCGCGCTGGGGCGCACGGCCGGTTCCGCCCAGGCGCAGGAGTGGGGGGTGCTGGCCAACGAGAACCCCCCGAAGCTGCGCACCCACGACCGCTACGGCAACCGGATCGACGAGGTCGACTTCCATCCGAGCTGGCACCGGCTGCTCGGGCACGCGGTCGGCGCGGGCCTCACCGACGCCTGGGGGCGGCCGGGCGGCCATGTGCGGCGCGCCGCCGGATTCCTGGTGTGGACCCAGGCCGAGGCGGGCCACGGCTGCCCGCTGTCGATGACGCACGCCGCCGTGCCCGCGCTGCGGACCGACCCGGCGCTGGCCGCCGAGTGGGAGCCTGGGCTCACCTCCCATGTCTACGAGGAGGGGCTGCGCCCGGCCGCCGGCAAGGCCGGGGTCCTCTTCGGGATGGGCATGACGGAGAAGCAGGGCGGCAGCGACGTCCGGGCCAACACCACCGGGGCCAGGCCGCTCGGTGACGGCGGGGAGTACCTGCTGACCGGGCACAAGTGGTTCTGCTCGGCCCCGATGTGCGACGGGTTCCTGGTGCTGGCGCAGGCCCCGGGCGGGCTGACCTGCTTCCTGGTGCCCCGGGTGCTGGCGGACGGCACCCGGAACGTGTTCCGCATCCAGCGCCTCAAGGACAAGCTGGGCAACAGGTCGAACGCGTCCAGCGAGGTCGAGTTCGACGAGACGTGGGCGCGCCGGGTCGGGGACGAGGGGCGCGGGGTGCGCACCATCATCGAGATGGTGGCGGCGACCCGGCTCGACTGCGTGGTCGGCTCGGCGGCGCTGATGCGCCAGGGCGTGGCGCAGGCGGTCCACCACTCCGCGTACCGCAGCGCGTTCGGCGGGGTGCTGATCGAGAAGCCGCTGATGCGGAACGTCCTGGCGGACCTGGCGCTGGAGTCGGAGGCGGCGACGACGCTGGCGCTGCGGCTGGCGGCGGCGCAGGACGCCGTCCAGAGCACCGGCTCCGAGGCGGAGCGGGCGCTGCTGCGGCTCGCGGTCCCGGCGGCGAAGTACTGGGTGACCAAGCGCTGTACGCCGGTCGTCGCGGAGGCCCTGGAGTGCCTGGGCGGCAACGGCTACGTCGAGGAGTCCGGGCTGCCGAGGCTGCTGCGCGAGTCGCCGCTCAACTCCATCTGGGAGGGCTCGGGCAACGTCCAGGCGCTGGACGTACTGCGGGCGCTCCAGCGCGAGCCGGGGGCGCTGGACGCGTTCCTCCAGGAGGTGGGCCGGGCGCGCGGCGCCGACCACCGGCTCGACGGGGCCATCAAGGACCTGCTGACGGAGCTGGCCGACCTGGAGGGCATCGAGGCGCGGGCCAGGCGGCTGGTGGAGCGGATGACCCTGGTGCTCCAGGGCTCGCTGCTGGTGCGCTGGGCGCCGCCCGAGGTGGCCGACGCCTTCTGCGCCTCGCGGCTGGGCGGCGACTGGGGCGCGGCCTTCGGGACGCTGCCGCACACGCTCGACCTGGGCTCGGTCGTCGAGCGGGCCCGCGCCCAGGTCTGACCCGGGAACGTCCGTCGGGGGTGGTGCTGCGCCGACACGGCACCACCCCCGCACTCTCATGCGCCCTCGCGGGCCATGACGACCGGACGACCGGTGTTCCACCACCTTCGTACATACGCGCGGCCGTTCGCGAGAGTTGCAAAGGGTTGCAACCATGTGCGGCATATCGCCGCGCCTGACCGCCCCGGCGGGCACGATGAAGGCGTGGCACCCCGTTCAACTCCCCCTCGGGACGACGGTGTCGACAGGAGGACCCCGTGCAGGACACCACCGCCCTCGATCCGGCGCGGCTGGCCGCGATGGACATACGGGAGGCCACCCGGCTGCTGAAGGGCATGCGGGCCGCCGCGCTCGCGGGGGTGCGCCCCCGGGTCGCCCCCCGCGCCGAGATCGACGCCTCCTGGCGCCGGGTGCTGGACCACGGCGTCGACCCGGACGGCCGCAACCACGCCGGGCTGCTGCCGCTGGCGGAGGTGGAGCGGCGCCGCCGGTCCTCGCCGCTGCGGGAGGTGCTGCCGGTGCTGCGCGAGGCGCTGGTGTCGGTGGCCGACGCGGCGCAGCACATCATGGTCGTCGGCGACGCCGACGGCAGGCTGCTGTGGCGCGAGGGCCACGCCTCGGTCCTGAAGCAGGCCGACGCGCTGGGGTTCGACGTCGGGGCCGACTGGAGCGAGCGGGTGGTCGGCACCAACGGCGTCGGCACCCCGCTGATCACCCACCGCCCGATCCAGGTGTACTCGGCGGAGCACTTCGCCTCCACCCACCACACCTGGACCTGCGCGGGCGCGCCGGTGACCGACCCGCGCGACGGCCGGCTGATCGGCGTGGTGGACATCAGCGGCCCGCTCTCCACGATGCACCCGGCGACGCTGTCGTTCGTCACCTCCGTCGCGCGGCTGGCCGAGGCCGAGCTGCGCACCCGCCACCTCGCCGCCCTGGAGCGGCTGCGCACGGCGGCGGCGCCCGTGCTGTGCCGGGTCGGCGGGCGCGCGCTGGCCGTGGACGCCAACGGATGGGCGGCGGGGGTCACCGGGATGCCTCCGGTGGGCCGGCTGCCGCTGCCCAAATCGTTCCGGGCGGGCCGGATGTGGCTGCCCTCGCTCGGCATGTGCGCGGTCGAGCCGCTGCCCGGCGGCTGGCTGGTGCAGGTGGCCGGGGACGACGGCGTGGAGACGGCCGCCGTCCCCACCCGGGTGGTGCTGGACCTGAGCCGCCCGCGCCGCTGGTCGGTGACGGTGGCCGGGGACGCGGGCAGCTGGGCCCACGAGCTGAGCCCGCGCCACGCCGAGCTGCTGTACGTCCTGGCCCTGCACCGGGCCGGGCGCTCGGCCGCCGAGCTCGCGCACGACATCTTCGAGGACCCGACGCGCACGGTGACCGTCCGGGCCGAGATGTCCCGGCTGCGGCGCAGGCTGGCGGAGGTCCTCGCCCACCGGCCGTACCGGTTCGCGGAGGGGGTGGAGGTCGAGGTGATCGGGCCCGACCGGGCGGTGGACCTGCTGCCGCACTCCACGGCCCCGGCGGTGCTCGGCGCCCGTCGGCACCCGCACTGACCTGCGGACCGGGCTTGGGTTCCGGGGCCGCGCCGTGATTCTGTGGCCCGCATGAGCCTCGCCGAAGTCACCACCTGGTCCCTGGAGCAGACGTCCCCGGCCGATCTGCGCCCCGCCGCCGAGCCCGCGCGGAGCGTCCGTGTCGTCCGCTCCGAGGTGCCCTCCCCCGAGTTCAGCCGCTTCCTCTATACGGCGGTGGGCGGTGACATCCACTGGCTGGACCGGCTGCCGTGGCCGTACGCGCGCTGGCGGGAGTTCCTGGACCGGCCGGGCGTGGAGACCTGGGTGGCGTACGAGAACGGCACCCCGGCGGGGTACATCGAGCTGGAGGCGCAGGCCGACGGGGCGGTGGAGATCGTCTACTTCGGGCTGATCCCGGCGTTCCGGGGCCGCCGCATCGGCGGCCACCTCCTGTCGTACGGCATCGCCCGCGCCTGGGACCTGGCCGACCGCTGGCCGGGCCGGGACACGACGCGGCGGGTGTGGGTGCACACCTGCTCGCTGGACGGGGAGCACGCGATGGAGAACTATCTGCGGCGCGGGTTCAAACTGTTCGACACGAAGGTGGCGGAGCAGGCCGAGGCCGAGACGCCGGGGCCCTGGCCGGGGGCCTGAGAGCCTGCCCCGGACCCCCGCCGTGCGCCCGGAGGGCGGGCGCGGCGGGGGTCGCCCGTCCAGTGGACGGGCAGAGTGATCCACACCACATCGTCCCAGCATTCGGGACAATGTTGTCCACATTTTGGATAGTGGTGGACTGGCCCGAGACGCGCGTGACACGCTTTCGCCATGTCCGGAACTGGAATTGCCTTGGTGAGTCGACGACACGTCGACCTGGGCCGTATGTCCAGCGCCATCTGTCCGGCCCGCTGAGAGACCCCAGCACCGCCGCCCCAGCATGCTCCACAGTTCTTGCGCACCGCTGCGCCCGCAGCGAGAGTGTGCAGGTCAGAGCCGCCCTCCTGCAGTCCCGAAGGACGTATCCCCATGGCCGCCACCCCAGACACGCCCTCCTCCGCCGCACCCCGCCGCAAGCCGGGACGCCACCGTGGCGAAGGACAGTGGGCCGTCGGTCACTTCACCCCGCTCAACGGGAACGAGCAGTTCAAGAAGGACGACGACGGTCTCAATGTGCGGACACGTATTGAGACGATCTACTCCAAGCGCGGATTCGACTCCATCGACCCCAACGACCTGCGCGGACGCATGCGCTGGTGGGGCCTGTACACCCAGCGCAAGCCCGGGATCGACGGCGGCAAGACCGCGATCCTGGAGCCCGAGGAGCTGGACGACAAGTACTTCATGCTGCGCGTCCGCATCGACGGCGGCCGGCTGACCACCCAGCAGCTGCGGGTGATCGGTGAGATCTCGCAGGAGTTCGCGCGCGGCAGCGCGGACATCACCGACCGGCAGAACATCCAGCTCCACTGGATCCGCATCGAGGACGTGCCGGAGATCTGGAACCGCCTGGAGGCGGTCGGCCTCTCCACCACCGAGGCGTGCGGCGACTGCCCGCGCGTGGTCATCGGCTCGCCGGTGGCCGGGATCGCCGAGGACGAGATCGTCGACGGCACCTGGGCGATCGACGAGATCCAGCGGCGCTACATCGGCAGCAAGGAGTTCTCCAACCTGCCGCGCAAGTTCAAGTCCGCGATCTCCGGCTCGCCGCTGCTCGACGTGGTGCACGAGATCAACGACATCGCCTTCGTGGGCGTGGAACACCCCGAGCACGGCCCCGGCTTCGACCTGTGGGTCGGCGGCGGACTGTCCACCAACCCCAAGCTCGGCGTGCGCCTCGGCGCCTGGGTCCCGCTCGCGGAGGTCCCGGACGTCTGGGCCGGTGTGATCGGCATCTTCCGCGACTACGGCTACCGGCGGCTGCGCAACCGCGCCCGGCTGAAGTTCCTGGTCGCCGACTGGGGTCCGGAGAAGTTCCGCCGGATCCTGGAGGACGAGTACCTGAAGCGCGCGCTCCTCGACGGGCCCGCGCCCGCCGAGCCCGCCCAGCGCTGGCGCGACCACATCGGGGTGCACCGGCAGCGCGACGGCCGCTTCTACGTGGGCTTCGCTCCGCGCGTCGGCCGCGTCGACGGCACGACCCTCACCAAGATCGCCGAGGTCGCGGAGGCCCACGGCTCGGGCCGGCTGCGCACCACGGTCGAGCAGAAGATGATCGTCCTGGACGTCGAGGAGGCGCAGGTCGAGGCGCTCGTCGAGGCGCTGGAGGCGCTGGACCTGACGGCGAAGCCGTCGCCGTTCCGGCGCGGCACCATGGCCTGCACCGGCATCGAGTACTGCAAGCTGGCGATCGTCGAGACCAAGGCGCGCGGCGCCGCGCTCATCGACGAACTGGAGCGCCGCATCCCGGACTTCGACGAGCCGATCACCATCAACCTGAACGGCTGCCCGAACGCCTGCGCCCGCATCCAGGTCGCGGACATCGGTCTCAAGGGCCAGCTGGTCCTCGACGACGACGGCGAGCAGGTCGAGGGCTACCAGGTGCACCTGGGCGGCGCGCTCGGCCTCGACCCCGCCTTCGGCCGCAAGGTGCGCGGCCTCAAGGTCACCTCGGCCGAACTGCCCGACTACATCGAGCGGGTCCTCAAGCGGTTCGAGGCCGAGCGCCGGAGCGGCGAGCGGTTCGCCACCTGGGCGGCGCGCGCCGACGAGGAGGCCCTGTCGTGAGCGAGCGAGCGGCGCCCTTCTACTGCCCCTACTGCGGGGAAGAGGACCTCCGGCCCTCCGAGGAGGGCCACGGGGCCTGGGAATGCGTGGGCTGCAACCGCGCGTTCCGGCTCTCGTTCCTCGGACTGCTGGCCCGTGGGCCGCGGTCCGCCCACGCACGGGAGGAGACCTCATGACGACCCTTCAGGCGCACTCGGCCGACGAGCTCAGGGCACTGGCCGAGACGGCCGGGCGCGAGCTCGAAGAGGCCGAACCACTGGACATACTCCGCTGGGCGGCCGACACCTTCGGCAAGCGGTTCTGCGTGACCTCCTCGATGGAGGACGCGGTGGTCGCCCACCTCGCCTCGCGCGCGCTGCCCGGCGTGGACGTGGTGTTCCTGGACACCGGCTACCACTTCCCCGAGACCATCGGCACCCGGGACGCGGTGGCTGCGGTGATGGACGTCAACGTCATCACCCTCACCCCGCGCCAGAGCGTGGCCGAGCAGGACGCCGAGTACGGCCCCCGGCTGCACGACCGCGACCCGGACCTGTGCTGCGCGCTGCGCAAGGTCGCGCCGCTGCGCGAGGGCCTGGCCCAGTACGACGCGTGGGCGACCGGCCTGCGCCGCGACGAGTCCCCGACCCGGGCGAACACCCCGGTGGTCGGCTGGGACGAGAAGCGGCGCAAGGTCAAGGTGTCCCCGATCGCCCGCTGGACGCAGACGGACGTGGACGCGTACGTCGCGGAGCACGGCGTGATCACCAATCTGCTGCTCATGGACGGCTATCCGTCCATCGGCTGCGCGCCCTGTACCCGCCGTGTCGCCGAGGGCGAGGACGCGCGGGCCGGGCGCTGGGCCGGGCGCAACAAGACCGAATGCGGGCTGCACAGCTGATGACCAACACCCAGGAGAACCAAGTGAGCGGGGCCACCGCTGGTGCCACTGTGTGGCTGACCGGGCTGCCGAGTGCGGGTAAGACGACGATTGCGTGTGAGTTGGCGGGTCGGTTGCGGGGTGGGGGGCGTCGTGTGGAGGTGCTTGATGGGGATGAGGTGCGTGAGTTTTTGTCGGCGGGGCTGGGGTTCAGCCGTGAGGACCGGTTTGTGAATGTGCAGCGGATCGGTTTTGTGGCGGAGTTGCTGGCTTCGCATGGGGTGCTGGTGCTGGTGCCGGTGATCGCGCCGTTCGCGGACAGCCGGGAGGCGGTGCGCGCGCGGCATCGGGAGGCGGGGACGGCGTTTGTGGAGGTGCATGTCGCGACTCCGGTGGAGGTGTGTGCGGTACGTGATGTGAAGGGGTTGTATGCGCGGCAGGCGGCGGGGGAGCTCGCCGGTCTGACGGGGGTGGATGACCCGTATGAGGTGCCCCTGGCGCCGGATCTGCGGATCGAGTCGCATCTGCAGAGTGTGGGGGAGTCCGCTGCCGCGGTGCATGGCGTGCTGAGTGAGAGGGGTCTGGCATGACGGGGGCTGTGCGGGCGGGGGGTGCGGACAGTCCGTACGCGCTCACCCATCTGGATGCGCTGGAGTCGGAGGCGGTGCACATCGTGCGTGAGGTGGCGGGTGAGTTCGAGCGGCCGGTGATCCTGTTCTCCGGTGGCAAGGACTCGATCGTGATGCTGCATCTGGCGTTGAAGGCGTTCGCGCCGGCCGCGGTGCCCTTCACGCTGCTGCACGTGGACACCGGCCACAACTTCCCCGAGGTCCTGGCCTACCGCGACCGGGTGGTGGCCGGGCACGGGCTGCGGCTTCATGTCGCCTCGGTGCAGGACTACATCGACCGGGGCGAGCTGAGGGAGCGGGCGGACGGGACGCGTAATCCGCTGCAGACGCTGCCGCTGACGGACGCGATCCGGGCGCACCGCTTCGATGCGGTGTTCGGCGGCGGGCGCCGTGATGAGGAGAAGGCACGGGCGAAGGAGCGGGTGTTCTCGCTGCGGGACGAGTTCTCGCAGTGGGATCCGCGCCGCCAGCGCCCCGAGCTGTGGCAGCTCTACAACGGTACGGCGACGCGCCGGGCGAGCATGTGCGGGTCTTCCCGCTGTCGAACTGGACCGAGCTGGATGTGTGGCAGTACATCGCCCGTGAGGGCATCGCGCTGCCGGACATCTACTTCGCGCACGAGCGGGAGGTGTTCGAGCGGGGCGGGATGTGGCTGACGGCGGGCGGCTGGGGCGGCCCCGCGAGCGGTGAGAGGGTGCAGCGGCGGCGGGTGCGTTACCGCACGGTGGGCGACATGTCGTGCACGGGCGCCGTCGACTCGGACGCGGCCACCCTGGACGCCGTGATCGCCGAGATCGCCGCCTCCCGCCTGACCGAGCGGGGCGCGACCCGCGCCGACGACAAGATGTCCGAGGCCGCGATGGAAGACCGCAAGCGCGAAGGGTACTTCTGACATGACCACCACCACGAACCAGCCGCTGGCCGGCCTGGCCGCCACCACCCTGCTGCGCTTCGCCACCGCCGGCTCCGTCGACGACGGCAAGTCCACCCTGGTGGGCCGGCTCCTGCACGACTCGAAGTCGGTCCTGGCCGACCAGCTGGAGGCCGTCGAGGCCGCCTCCGCCCGCCGCGGCCAGGACACCCCCGACCTCGCCCTGCTCACCGACGGGCTGCGCGCGGAGCGCGAGCAGGGCATCACCATCGATGTCGCCTACCGCTACTTCGCCACCACGCGGCGCCGTTTCATCCTGGCCGACACCCCCGGACACGTGCAGTACACCCGCAACATGGTGACCGGCGCCTCCACCGCCGACCTCGCCCTGGTCCTGGTGGACGCCCGCAACGGGGTGGTCGAGCAGACCCGCCGCCACGCCGCCGTCGCCGCCCTGCTGCGGGTGCCGCACGTGGTCCTGGCGGTCAACAAGATGGACCTGGTACTACCAGGAGAAGGTCTTCGCGGCGATCGCCGCCGAGTTCACCGCCTACGCCGCCGGACTGGGCATCCCCGACATCACCGCCATCCCCCTCTCCGCCCTGGAGGGCGACAACGTGGTCGAGCCCTCCGCCCACATGGACTGGTACGGCGGCCCCACCGTCCTGGAACACCTGGAAACCGTCCCCGTCAGCCACGACCTCACCACCTGCCACGCCCGCCTGCCCGTCCAGTACGTCATCCGCCCCCAGACCGCCCAGCACCCCGACTACCGCGGCTACGCCGGGCAGATCGCCGCGGGCACCTTCCGCACCGGCGAGAAGGTCACCGTGCTGCCCTCCGGCCGCACCACCACCATCAAAGCCATCGACCTGCTGGGCGAGCCGGTGGACGTGGCCTGGACCCCCCAGTCGGTGACCCTCCTGCTGGAGGACGACCTCGACATCTCCCGCGGCGACCTCATCGTGCCCAGCGGCGACGCACCCGCCACCACCCAGGACGTCGAGGCCACCGTCTGCCACGTCGCCGACCAGCCCCTCACCGTCGGCCACCGCGTCCTGCTCAAACACGGCACCCGCACCGTCAAAGCCGTCGTCAAGGACATCCCCTCCCGCCTCACCCTCGACGACCTCTCCCTGCACCCCCACCCCGGCCACCTCGCCGCCAACGACATCGGCCGCGTCAAAATCCGCACCGCCCACCCCCTCCCCCTCGACACCTACGCCGACTCCCGCCGCACCGGCGCCTTCATCCTCATCGACCCCACCGACGGCACCACACTCACCGCGGGTATGGTCGGCGAATCGTTCGCCGCCCCCGAACCCGTGCGGGCCGAGGGCGACTCCGACGGGTGGGACTTCTGACCATGGCCTCCTACGACTTCTACTCCACGTTCGCCAAGGAGGGCGGCCGTGTCGGCAGCGGCGCCCTCGGCAGCGGGCAGGGCGGGGTGGGCCGATGTGCGTGATGACGTACGCGCACCGCCCGCGCGCCCAGCGGCTCCACCCGCACCACCGCTCCAGCCGAAGACCTGCCGACTTCCCGGCCAGCTGACCCGTCCCCAGGGGCAGTTGACCGCCGGGCCAACGAGAGGAACCCCTCCCGTGCCTGCCAACCGCCCCGCTCTGCGTACCGCGCTCGCCGCCGCCACCGCGCTCCCCCTTGTCCTGCTCGCCGCATGCAGTTACGGCTCGGAGAAGGACAAGCCGGACGACGCCCAGAAGGCCGGCGCCGCCGCCCCGGACGCCAAGAAGCTGTCCGCCGACACCGTGAAGATCGGCTACTTCCCCAACCTCACCCACGCCACCGCCCTGGTCGGCATCCAACAGGGCCTCATCCAGAAGGAACTCGGCGGCACCAAGGTCCAGACCGCCACCTTCAACGCCGGCCCCTCCGAAATCGAGGCACTCAACGCCGGCGCCATCGACATCGGCTGGATCGGCCCCTCCCCCTCCATCAACGGCTACACCAAGTCCAAGGGCCACAACCTCCGCATCATCCGGCTCCGCCTCCGGCGGCGTCAAACTCGTCGTCAACCCCGACAGGATCAAGTCCCTCGACGACGTCAAGGGCAAGAAGATCGCCACCCCCCAGCTCGGCAACACCCAGGACGTCGCCTTCCTCAACTGGACCGCCGAAAAAGGCTGGAAGGTCGACGCCCAGAGCGGCAAGGGCGACGTCTCCGTCGTCCGCACCGACAACAAGATCACCCCGGACGCCTACAAATCCGGCTCCATCGACGGCGCCTGGGTCCCCGAACCCACCGCCTCCAAACTCGTCTCCCAGGGCGCCAAGGTCCTCCTCGACGAATCCGACCTGTGGGCCGACCACGAATTCGTCATCACCAACGTGATCGTCTCCCAGAAGTTCCTCAAGGCCCACCCCGACGTCGTCGAAGCCGTCCTGCGCGGCTCCGTCAAAACCAACGACTGGATCAACACCCACCCCGACCAGGCCAAGGCATCCGCCAACACCGCCCTCAAGACCCTCAGCGGCAAAGCCCTGCCCGCCAACATCCTCGACCCGGCCTGGCAGTCCATCAAGACCACCGACGACCCCCTCGCCGCCACCCTCGGCCTCGAAGCCGACCACGCGGTCAAGGCCGGCCTCCTCAAAAAGCCCGACCTGGACGGCATCTACGACCTCCGCCCCCTCAACAAGGTCCTCAAAACCCTCGGCAAGCCCACGGTCAACGACGCCGGATACGGCACCAAGTAAGCCCGCACCAGCACCCGTTCCCAGGAGGTGACGACCATGGCCATCGCAGTCGCCGAGGCCGCGGACCGCACGACGGAGGAGTACGCCGCCCGCATCGGGCACGTGTCGAAGTCGTTCGCGAGCCCCGCCGGCCCCCAGCTCGTGCTCGACGACATCACCCTCGATGTCGCGCCGGGCGAGTTCGTCACGCTCCTGGGAGCGTCCGGGTGCGGCAAGTCGACGCTGCTGAACCTGGTGGCGGGGCTGGACCGGCCGACCGCCGGGACGATCGAGACGCCCGGCGGGCGGCCCGCCCTGATGTTCCAGGAGCACGCGCTGTTCCCGTGGCTGACCGCGGGCAAGAACATCGAACTCGCGCTGCGGCTGCGCGGCGTGCCGAAGAACGAGCGCCGCACCCGCGCCGAGGAGCTCCTCGAACTGGTCCGGCTGACCGGCGCGTACGGCAAGCGGGTGCACGAGCTGTCCGGCGGCATGCGCCAGCGCGTGGCGATGGCCCGGGCGATCGCCCAGGACAGCCAACTGCTCCTGATGGACGAGCCGTTCGCGGCGCTCGACGCCATCACCCGTGACGTACTGCACGACGAGCTGACGCGGATCTGGAGCGAGACGAACCTGTCGGTCCTGTTCGTCACGCACAACGTGCGCGAGGCGGTCCGGCTCGCCCAGCGCGTGGTGCTGCTGTCGTCCCGGCCCGGCCGGGTGGCGCACGAGTGGACCGTGGACATTCCGCAGCCGCGCCGCATCGAGGACTCCGCCGTCGCGGAGCTCTCCGTAGAGATCACCGAACAACTGCGTGGGGAGATCCGCCGACATGGCCAGCACTGAGACCGGCACGGTCGAGGACGCCCACGACGACCGGCACCGGGACGGGAACACCGCCGCCGGCAAGGGCGGTGACGGCCGCCACGACCTGGCGGGCCTGGAGGCGGGGCTCGACGCGCTGGACGCCGTCCAGTCCCACCGCACCCCCGTGCGCGAGGTGCTGGTCAAGAAGGTCCTGCCGCCGCTGACCGCCGTGGCGCTGGTCCTGGTGGTGTGGCAGGGGCTGGTGTGGGCGAAGGTCGCCGACGACACCAAGCTGCCCCCGCCGCCGTCGGTGTGGTCGGGCCTGAAGGAGCTGTGGCTCCAGGGCACCCTGCTCGACATCGTCTGGACCAGCGTCTCGCGCGGCATGCTCGGCTTCCTGCTGGCGCTCGCGATAGGCACCCCGCTGGGTCTGGTGGTGGCCCGGGTGAAGTTCATCCGCGCGGCGATCGGCCCGATCCTGTCCGGCCTGCAGTCGCTGCCGTCGGTGGCCTGGGTGCCGCCCGCGGTGATCTGGCTCGGGCTGAACAACTCGATGATGTACGCGGTGATCCTGCTCGGCGCGGTGCCCTCGATCGCCAACGGCCTGGTCTCCGGCGTCGACCAGATCCCGCCGCTGTATCTGCGCGCGGGCCGGACGCTCGGCGCGACGGGGCTCCGCGGCACCTGGCACGTCGTGATGCCGGCCGCCCTGCCGGGCTATCTGGCGGGCCTCAAGCAGGGCTGGGCGTTCTCGTGGCGTTCGCTGATGGCCGCCGAGATCATCGCGTCCTCGCCCGATCTCGGCCTGGGGCTCGGCCAGTTGCTGGAGAACGGCCGCAACAACTCCGACATGCCGGGCGTCTTCCTCGCCATCTTCCTCATCCTGATCGTCGGCATCGCCATCGATCTGCTGATCTTCAGCCCGCTGGAGCGCCATGTGCTGCGCAGCCGCGGTCTCCTCGTGAAGGGCTGAGCCGCCGTGTCCGGTCCCGTCCTCCTCGTCGTCGCCCACGGCAGCCGCGATCCGCGGCACGCGGAGACCGTGCACGCCCTGGTGCGGCGCGTGCGGTCGCTGGAGCCGGGGCTGCGGGTGGAGACCGGGTTCCTGGACTTCAACGCCCCGGCCGTGCCGGGGGTCCTGGAGCGCCTCGCCTTCGAGGGCGTACGGGACGTGGTGGCGCTGCCGCTGCTGCTCACCCGGGCCTTCCACGCCAAGGCGGACATCCCCGCCGTCCTCGCCCAGGCGCCGCCCCGGCTGCGCGTCCGCCGGGCCGCCGTGCTCGGCCCGTCGCCGCTGCTGCTGGCGGCGGTCGGACGGCGGCTGCGGGAGGCCGGGCTGACGGACGCCGACAGGAGCACGACCGGGCTCGTCCTGGCCTCGGCGGGCTCCACCGACCCGGAGGCGATCGCAGCGATCGCAGACATGGCGCGGGAGCTGCGGCACACCGGTTGGTGCGCCGTGCGGCCTGCGTTCGCCTCCGCCGCTCTGCCCCGTACCGAGGACGCGGTACGGGAGCTGCGCGCGTCCGGGGTGCGGCGGGTGGCCGTCGCCCCGTACGTCGTCGCCCCCGGCTTCCTGCCGGACCGGATCGCGCGCGGCGCCGCCGACGCCGATGTGCTGGCCGACGTCCTCGGCCCGTCCCCCGAGCTGGCCCGGCTGCTGCTCCAGCGGTACGGGCAGGCCCGCGCGGGGGCCGGCGGCCCGGCCGCGCTCAGCGCCTGAAGAGCTGCTCGGCCAGGCCGGTCCGCGCGTACTCGACGCCGCGTCCCCGCCGGGCCCGCGAGAGCAGGCCCGCGTCGTAGAGGACCGACAGGTGCTGGCTGACCGCGCCCGGCGTGACGCCCAGGCGGCGGGCCAGCTCGGTGGTGGTGGCGGGCTCGGCCAGCAGCGCGAGCAGCCGTGCCCGGGCGGCCCCGAGGAGCCGGACCAGGGCGCGGTCGGTGACCGGCGGCGCGGTCTCGCCGAGCGTGCCCCGGCCGTGCGCCGGGTAGTTGAGGACCGGCGGCAAGGTGGTGTCGACGCTGGTCATGGCGCCGCGCGCGAACGTGGTGGGCATCAGCAGCATGCCCCGGCCCGCCACCTGGACGTCGGCGGTGGGCCAGCGGTCGGCGGTGGGGTGGCGCAGCCGCAGCACCCCGGGCCGCCAGGTGAGCCGTTTGTCGAGGTCGGCGAAGAGCCCGGCGGCGCCGCGCTCGGCCAGCACCCGCGACTGGTGGGCGAGGTCGGCCTCCAGGACCGCGCGGGCGCGGGGCCACCAGTCGGGGGCCAGGCACTCCTGCCAGTACCGCTCGAAGGCGTCGGCGATGCGCTCCAGCAGGGCGGCCGGATCCGCGAGGCCCTGCTCCACGACCGGCGGCAGCGGCGCTCCCGGGCCGAAGGTGCGCCGGAAGTCGGGGGCGATCAACTCGACCGGTGTGGCCCGCAGTTGCGCCGACTGCTCGGCGAACGAGGGCCGCACCCGCCGGGGCCGCGGGGTGAGGAAGTCGGGGATGAAGCCGTGCGGGGCGACCAGGGCTTGGAAGAGCTCGGTGTCCTGGCTCTCGTAGAGCGGTCGCAGCCGCCGCAGCCAGGGCCGCTGATGGCCGAAGCGGGCGTCGTCCCACCAGGCCCACAGCGAGAACACCGTCTCCTGCAACGGTGAGTACGCGAACGACGTGCTGGCGAGATCGCCCACGCCGAACCTGAACTCGATCACCGACGGCCCCCGCTTCCCCCGTGCACCCCGCCTTTAGCCGCACACTAAATGATTGCCCATGGCGTGTACACAACGGGTTGAGTGGCGGGCATGACCGCCAGCACAAAGCCCCCCAGCACCAAGACACCCGCTCCCACCACGGTGAAGGCCGGTTTCGTCCCGGTCGAGCCGGTGCTTCGCCGCCTCTCCGTGATGACGCTCCTCAACTCCTTCGGCAACGGCCTCTTCTTCCCGCTCAGCGTCCTCTACTTCACCCGTGTGTGCGGGGTCGGCGTCACCCAGGTCGGTTTCGGGCTCACGATCGCCGGGCTGTTCGGGGTCGGGGCGGGCATCCCGGCCGGGCGCGCCTCCGACCGCTGGGGCAGCCGCCGGGTCCTGGCCGTGCTGTGGCTGGGCTGCGCCGGGGCGATGGCCGCGTACTCGTTCGTCGACGGCTACGCGGGCTTCCTCGTCGCGGCCGTCTGCTTCGCGGTGCTCAACCAGGGCGGCGCGGGCGTGAAGGGCGCGCTGTTCGCCGATGTGCTGCCCGCCGCGACCCGGGTGGAGGCGCGCGCGTACCTCCGGATGGTCACCAACGTGGCCATGGGCGCGGGCGGCGCGATCGGCGCGCTGGCGCTCCAGGCCGACACCCGGGGCGCCTATCTCGCCCTGATCCTCTTCAACGCGGCGACGTACGCGGTGGCCGCCGTGCTGGTGCGGGCCCTGCCGCTGAACGAGGCCGCCGCCGCGCGCGCCGCCGGGAGCCCCTCGGACACCCCCGCCGAGAGCCGCTGGCGCGCGGTGCGGGACCTGCCGTTCCTGGCGGTGACCGTGCTGAACGCGGTGATGGTCCTCCAGTTCAGCCTGCTGGAGGTCGGCATGCCGCTGTGGATCGTGGAGAACACCGACGCCCCGCGCTGGTCGGTGGCGCTGCTGATGATCGTCAACTGTGTGCTGGTGGCCCTGCTCCAGGTGCGCGCCACCCGGGGCGCCCGCGATCTGCCGGGCGCGGTACGGGCGATGGGCCGGGCCGGACTGCTGCTCGCGGCGGCGTGCGTGGTCTTCGCGCTGTCCGCCGGGCTCTCGCCGCTGTGGGCGGTGCTGGTGCTGGTGGCGGGCTCGGTGGTCCAGGTGTTCGCCGAGGTCCTGTCGTCGGCGGGCGGCTGGACGCTGGCCTACGAACTCGCCGACTCCCGCGCCCACGGCGTCTACCAGGGCGTCTTCGGTTCGGGTGCGGCGGTGGCCCTGATGGCGGGCCCGGCCCTGGTGACGGTGACGGCGGTGGGCCACGGCTTCGCGGGCTGGGCGGTGCTGGCCGGGCTGTTCGCGGCGGCCGGACTGGCGGTCGGCCCGGCGGTGCGCCGGGCCCAGCGGGACGGGGCCTGGCGGGGCGAGCACTGAGAGCCCGCCCCCGGCCCCAGGACCCTGCCGGTGTGGCCACCGGCCGGGGGCAGCCGGCCGGTGCGGGGCGGTCAGTCGAAGTTCAGGCCGCCCGTGCGGGTCCGCTTCAGCTCGAAGAAGTCGGGGTGCCCGGCGATCACGCGCACGCTGTCGAACAGGCGTGCGGCCTCCTCGCCGCGCGGAATGGAGCGCAGCACCGGGCCGAAGTAGACGGTCCCGTCCAGGTGCATCGTCGGGGTGCCGACGTAGCCGTCCGCCTCCGGGTCCTTGCCCGCGTCGTGGCTGCGGCGCACGGCCTCGTCGTACGCCGGGTCGTGCGCGGCCTTCGCGAGCTCGGCGGGCAGGCCGAGCTCGGCCAGCGACTCGGCGATGACCGCGTCGAAGTCGTCGTTCTTCTGCTGGTGTATGCGGGTGCCGTACGCGGTGTAGAGGTCGCGCAGCACCTCCTCGCCGTGGGCCTGCGCGGCGGCGACGGCCACCCGGACCGGCCGGATCGAGTTGTCGACCAGCGTCCGGTACCAGTCCGGCAGTTCGTTGCCGGTGTTGTGCAGGTACAGGCTCATCACCCGGAAGCGGAGCTCGATGTCGCGGTGGCGCTCGACCTCCAGCATCCAGCGCGAGGTGATCCAGGCGAAGGGGCAGGCGGGGTCGAAGTAGAAGTCGACAGTGGTGGGGCCGGTGGGCTCGGTGGTGTCCATAGGACGAAGGTAGCGGTGGATTGGCACCAGTGTGCGGGCCACTCGCGCATCGCTCGACTGGGCCACTTTCCGTTCGGCGGTACGGAGGCGCACGCCCGCCCCCGGACCCGCCCGCGCTCCTGGCCTCACCCGCCTCCCGGACGCGCGCCCCGCCCGGCTCCCGTCACGCTCCGACCAGCTCCACCAGGGCCTTGACCGTGTTCCAGTTGCGCGAGGTGGCGTCGACGCCCTTGAGGACGGCGGGCCGCGACAGCGCCTCGGCCAGTTTGGACCTGCCGAGCCCGTCCGGCGCGTACAGGTACAGGACCCGGTCGCCCAGCCGGAACTCCTCGGGCAGGAACCCCTCTGCCCCGATCCCGGCGAACCGCGCGGCCGTCACCGGCGCGGAGAAGAAGGTGGCGTGCAGCTGCTTGCCCTCCAGCTGGTCGGCCGGGAAGGGGCAGGCGTCGGCGACGGCCCGCAGATAGGCGCCGTCCCGCACCATGCAGGCCACGGAGAAGCCGAAGTGCGCCTCGATCGCCCGCTCCAGATCGGCCGCGAGCGCGTCCGGGTCGTCCGACTCACTGGCGAACACGGCGTTGCCGCTGTTGAGATGGGTCCGTACGGCGCCGTGGCCGAGGTCGGTGAGGAGCGTCCGCAACTCGGCCATCGGCACCTTCTTGGCGCCGCCCACATTGATCCCGCGCAGCAGAGCGGCGTACGTCGTCGTCATGCGCACACCCTAGGACGGCTCCCGTGCCTCGTGGGGGATGGCACGGGAGCCGCCGGTCACACCGGTGGGGGTGGGGCTACTCGACGATCTTCAGCAGCTTGTTCGGGGTGCCCGCGCCCGGGTTGGAGATCTTGTCGGCGGTGGCTCCGCCGGTGAGCGCGTCCGAGACCTGGGCCGGGGTGGCGTCCTTGTGGCCCGCGAGGTAGACGGCCGCGGCGCCGACGACGTGCGGGGTCGCCATGGAGGTGCCCGAGATCGTCTTGGTGGCGCTGTCGTCCGTGTTCCAGTCGGAGGTGATGTCCGAGCCGGGGGCGTAGAGGTCCACCACCGAGCCGTAGTTGGAGAAGTCGGACTGCTGGTCGTCCTTGGTCGAGGAGGCCACGGTGATCGCCTCCTTCACCCGGGACGGCGAGCCCTGACCGGCGTCGGTGGACTCGTTGCCCGCCGCCACGCCGAAGGTGACGCCGGAGGCGATCGCCTTCTGCACGGCCGCGTCGAGCGCCGGGTCGGCCCCGCCGCCGAGGCTCATGTTGGCCACCGAGGGGCCCTTGTGGTTCTTGGTCACCCAGTCGATGCCCGCGACGACCTGGTCGGTGCTGCCGGAGCCCTGGTTGTCGAGCACCCGCACGGCCACGATCTTGGCCTTCTTGGCGACGCCGTGCGCGGTTCCGGCGATGGTGCCCGCCACGTGCGTGCCGTGGCCGTTGCCGTCGTCGGCGCTGTTGTCGTTGTCCACCGCGTCGAAGCCGTAGGAGGCCCGGCCGCCGAAGTCCTTGTGGCTGATGCGCACACCGGTGTCGATGACGTACGCGGTGACGCCCTCGCCCGCGCTGTCCGGGTAGGTGTACTTGCCGTCACCGGCGGTGTCGGCCTGGTCGATGCGGTCCAGCCCCCACGACGGCGGGTTGGCCTGGCTGGCCTCGATGTGGAACTTCTTGTTCTGCACGACCTTGCCGACGGCCGGGTCCGCGGCCAGGTGCTTGGCCTCCGACTCCGAGAGCCCGCTGGCCGAGAAGCCGTTGACGGCCGAGCTGTAGTCGCGCTGGAGCGTGCCGCCGTACTCGTCGGCGAGCTTGCGCTTGGCGTCCGCGGACGCCTTCTCGTCCATGAGGACGATGTAGCTGCCGTCGATGGCTCCCTTGGCGTCCAGCCCGTAGACCGTGCCCTCGGCCGGCGCGGCGCCGGCGAGCGAGGACGTCATGACGGTGACTCCGGCCGCGGCCGCGACAGCGGTTATCGCGGCGGTGAGCTTAAGGCGGCTTTTGCGCTTGTGAGTTGCCATGAAGAGGGGTCTCCTCGTCGGTTTTTGTGGGGGGTTGAGCGACCGGACGCAAAGCTTCCGGGGCTGGTCCAAGACCCTTGCTGATTGACGGGCGCAGATCAAGGGCTCCACGCAGCTGTGACTTATGCAACAAGGTTGTCTAATAAAAATCCGGCCACGCCTGGTCAACCGGGCTTCTGTGCAGGCTTGGTGGATGCGCCGTAACGACCCGAGGGCGCGGCTTCCCGATCAATCGGCTTTACGTGTAAGGGGCTTGAATCCAACTTGTAGGGGATGCCCCCACATCGCAGGGAGTAGATACCGGAGCCCCGGTTCACCGGCGAGCACGAGGAGACGGCTTGATCCAGCCCCTAGCGTCGTACTCGGGATGGCGGCGCCGGGCCGCCACCGCTTTCCAGGGGAGCCGCTCGTCATGGTCAATGGGGTCGCAAGGGTGCGCGGTGTCGCCGCGCGGGCCGGCGGGTGGAGCGCCCGGCACCGCTGGGCGGCGGTGGTGATCTGGGTCCTGTTCGTCGTCCTGGCCATGGGCATCGGCTCGGCGGCCGGCCGCATCGACGTCAAGGACGGCGCCCTGCCCGGCGAGGTCGGCCGGGCCCAGCAGATCATCGACGACGCCGGACTCAAGGAGCCCGCGGGCGAGACCGTCTTCGTCCAGGCCACCGACGGCTCGACCAAGGCGACCGACCCGGCCTTCCGGTCCGCGGTGAACGATGTGATCAAGGCGGTCGACGGCACCGGCGAGGTCACCAAGGTCACCTCGCCGTACACCGCCAAGACCCTTTCCCGGGACGGCCGCAGCGCGCTCATCCAGTTCGACGTGCGCGGCGACTCCGACACCGCGCCCGACCGGATCGCCCCGGTGCTCGACGCGGTGAAGAAGGTGCAGGCGGAGCACAAGGGGCTGCGGATCGAGGAGATCGGCAGCGCCAGCATGGGCAAGACCTTCAAGGACGCCTTCGGCGACGACTTCAAGAAGGCGGAGTACTCCGCGGTCCCCGTCGCCCTCGGCATCCTGCTGATCGCGTTCGGCGCCCTCGTCGCCGCCCTGCTGCCGGTGGCGCTCGCCCTCACCGCGATCATCGCGACCATGGGCCTGATGGCCATCGTCAGCCACGTCCAGGCGATGAGCGACACCGCCAACTCCGTGATGCTGCTGGTCGGTCTCGCCGTCGGCGTCGACTACTGCCTGTTCTACCTGCGCCGCGAACGCGAGGAGCGCGAGGCCGGGCGCGACGCCCAGACCGCCCTGCGCATCGCCGCCGCCACCAGCGGCCGGGCCATCATCGTCTCCGGCGTCACCGTCTGCGTGGCCATGGCGGGCATGCTCTTCACCGGGCTCGCCGAGTTCGAGGCGATGGGCCTGGCGTCCCTGATGGTCGTCGCGGTCGCCATGGTCGGCTCGGTGACCGTGCTGCCCGCGCTGCTCTCGCTGCTCGGCGAGCGCGTCGAGAAGGGGCGGCTGCCGTTCCTCAACCGCGTCAAGCGCGGCAAGCGCAACCGCGGCGGCGAGAGCCGCGTCTGGCGCGCCGTCCTCGGCGCCGTACTGCGCCGCCCCAAGGCCGCACTCGTGATCGCGGCGGGCGCGCTCATCGCGATAGCCCTGCCCGCCGTCGGCATGCACACCCAGAACCTCACGCTGGACCAGGAGTTCGGCGACTCACTGCCCATCGTCGGCACCTACGACCGCGTCAACCAGACCTTCCCCGGCGGCGCCAGCCCCGCCAACGTCGTCATCAAGGCGACCGACATCAACGCGCCGCAGGTGAAGCAGGCCATCACCGACTTCCGTACGCAGGCGATCAGCCGGGGCGCCTCGGACGGCCCGATCAAGGTCACTCTGCACAGCGCCGAGAACGTGGCGGTCGTCGACGTGCCGCTGATCGGCGGCTCCGACCAGAAGAAGGCGGAGAAGAGCCTCGACCTGCTGCGCGACCACATCCGGCCGGACACGCTGGGCAAGGTGAGCGGTCTCGACGCGCCGATCACCGGTCAGGTCGCCGGCTCCAAGGACTTCAACGCCCGGATCGTCGGCGCGGTGACCCCGGTCTTCGCCTTCGTGGTGGTCTTCGCCTTCCTGCTGATGCTGCTCTGCTTCCGCTCGCTGACCATCGCGATCACCGCGATCGTCCTCAACCTGCTCTCGGTGGGCGCCGCTTACGGCGTACTGACCGCCGTCTTCCAGCACGGCTGGGGCGCCTCGCTGGTGGGCGCCGCGGGCGTCGGCGCGATCGTCTCCTGGCTGCCGCTGTTCCTGTTCGTGATCCTGTTCGGCCTCTCGATGGACTACCACGTGTTCGTGGTCTCGCGGATCCGGGAGGCCCGCCTCCAGGGCCGCTCGACCCGCGACGCGATCCAGCACGGCGTGGTGACCACGGCCGGTGTCGTGACGAGCGCGGCGGTCATCATGGTCGCGGTGTTCGCCATCTTCGGAACGCTGTCGATGCAGTCCATGAAGCAGATGGGCGTGGGCCTGGCCACCGCCGTCCTGATCGACGCCACCGTCATCCGCGGCGTGCTGCTCCCGGCCGTGATGGCCCTGCTCGACGAGCGCAACTGGTACCTGCCGAAGTGGCTGCGCTGGCTCCCCGACATGACCCACGACGAGTCGGCCGCGGCCGTCGCGCACCCCACCGCCGCCCCGCACCACGGCGACGGCGACCGCGACCGGGCGCTCCACGTCTGACCGCCGTGCCACGGACCCGTCGGGGACGGGAGTAAGAGGCGGGGGCCCGGAGATCACTGATCTCCGGGCCCCCGCTGGTTCGCCCGCTCCCCCTTCCCGCCGCTCAGCGCTGGTACCGGACCAGCACCCGGTTCCCCTCCCCCACCAGCCGGTGGCGCAGCTCGTCCAGGCCGATCGCACCGCTGTAGTACTCCTGGTACGCGGGGGTCGCCACCTTGTCCTTCCACTCCGGGTACCCCCGCACGGACTGCGCGGGCGCCGGCCGCAGCTCCCGCGCCAGTGCGGCCCCGGTCGCCCAGCCGTACCGCGCGGTGCGCAGGGCCGGGTCCTTGAGCGCGCCCGTCCCGGTCGGCAGCATCCAGTCGCCCTCGGCGAGGCGGACCATGTTGGGCGGGCGCAGCAGGAAGGCGATGAACTCGGCCGCCTCCCTCTTGTGCGCGCTGTCCCGGGCGATCGACAGGGTCTGCGGGCTGACGCCCTGGTCGAGTCCCGCGCTCCCGGCCGGGGCGGGCAGCACGGTCCACTCGAACCCCTTGGGCGCCTGCTGGACGATCTGCTGCCGGTAGGAGAAGCCCAGCGGGACCATCGCGTACCGGCCGCCGAAGAATCCCGGGAGCGTGTCGGACCCGCCCATGCCCAGGGTGGTGCGCGCCGCGCTCCGGTCGGCGTTCACCTGGTCGTGGACGGTCTCCGGAACGACGGCGTCGCCCGCGTCGAACGCCAGCCGCACCGTGCCGTCCGCCCCTCGGTGGAACAGCTCTCCGCCCGCCGAGAGCCCCAGGTTGAGCGTGAGCGAGACCGGCTCCCGCAGCGGCCAGCCGATTCCGTACCTCCCCTTCGCCGTCAGCTTCTTGGTGACCTCCCGGAACTCCGGCCAGCTCCAGGGCCGTTCGGGCGTCGGTATCCGCACCCCCGACGCCTTGAGGAGCCGGGAGTTGGCGATCAGGACCCTCGGCTCCTGGAGGAACGGCACCCCGTACACCCCCGCGCCGAACGTCGCCGTCCGCCAGCTCCGCGCCGGGATGTCCGCCTTCAGCGCGGCGGGCAGCAGCGCGCGCAGATCGGCGAGATCGCCGCCGTGGGCGAAGTCGGCGAGGTCGTCGGTGGCGTCATGGATGACATCGGGCGCCTCGCCGCCCTCGAAGGCGGTGAGCAGCTGGTCGTGGACGGTGTCCCAACTGCCCTGTACGTACTGGACCCGCACTGCGGGATGGGTTCTGTTCCACTCCTTCACCAGCTCCTTGGTGGCCGCCACGGACTCCTTCTGCCAGGCCAGCGACTGGAATCTGAGCGTGACGATCCCATCAGCCGCCGAGCCGCCGCCCGAGCAGCCCGACAGGAGGGCGAGCAGCAGCGCCCACACCGCCACCGCCGCGGCCGGTCTCGGGGCGGGGGCCGACCGGCGCCCGCCCATCAGCTCTTCACCGCCCCGGCGAGCATCCCGCCGGTGATCCGCCGCTGGATGACGGCGAACACGGCGAGCGAGGGCAGGGTGGCGAGGAAGGCGGCTGCCGCCAGCGGGCCGAGGTCGGCGGCCCCCTCCGCGCCGAGGAAGTGCGTGAGGACGACCGGCAGGGTCTGTTTCTGCGGTGTCTTCAGCAGAACGAGCGCGAAGAAGAATTCGTTCCACGCGGTGATGAAGGCGAAGAGCCAGGTGGCCACCAGCCCGGGGGCGAGCAGCGGCGCGGTCACCGACACCAGGGTGCGCAGCCGCCCGGCCCCGTCGACGGCCGCGGCCTCCTCCAGCTCGCGGGGCACCGCCCGGACGTACCCGATCAGCATCCACAGCGCGAAGGGCAGCGCCCACACCACGTACACCAGCACCAGTCCCGCCAGCGAGTCGATCAGATGGAGGTCCTTGAGGACCAGGAACAGCGGGATGACGACGAGCACGAACGGGAACGCTTGGCTGACGACCACCCAGCCGGTCGCCGCCGTCGCCAGCCGCCCCTTGCGCCGCGCGATCGCATAGGCCAGAGGGGTGGCGACGAGCACCGCGATCAGGGCCGCCGAGACCGCGGCGAGCAGGCTGTTGAGCCCGGCCCGCAGCAGCGGCTGCTCGTCGAACGCCTGCCGGAAGTTGTCGAGGGTGGGGTGCCTGGGGAGCCAGGTCGGATGGAGCGAGCCCAGTTCGCGCGCCGGTTTGAAGGCGGTGGAGACCAGCCACAGGAACGGGAACGCCAGGAAGACCAGATAGCCGAGCAGCGCCAGATACTGCCCGGCGCGGCCGACCGGGCCGGTACGGGACCTCATCCGTCCTCACCCCCGCGCAGCCGGGCCACCAGGTGGAACGCCAGGAACACCGAGACCACCGCGACCATCACGCACCCCATCGCCGCCGCGTAGCCGAACTGGCCGTAGCGGAACGCCTCTTCGTACGCGAACAGCATGGGCAGCCGGGTCCGCCCGCCCGGCCCTCCGTTGGTCAGCACGTAGACCAGGGCGAACGCGTTGAAGTTCCAGATGAAGTTGAGCGCGGTGATCGCGAGCGCGACGGGTCTGAGCGCGGGCCAGGTCACCGCGCGGAACCGGCGCCAGGCCCCGGCCCCGTCCATCGCGGCGGCCTCGTGGAGTTCGTGCGGGGTGTTCTGGAGGCCGGCGAGCAGCGCCACCGTCGTCTGCGGCAGGCCCGCCCAGACCCCGACGACGATCACGGCGGGCAGGGCGCTGCCCAGTCCGGTCAGCCAGTCCCGGCCGTCCCCGAGCCCGACGTCCCGGATCGTCTCGTTGAGCATGCCCGCGTCCGGGTGGTAGACGAGCCGCCACATGATGCCGACGACCACCTCGGGCATCGCCCACGGCACGATCGCGAGCGCCCGGGCCAGCCAGCGCAGCCGCAGGTCCTGGTTGAGCAGCAGCGCGAGGCCGAGGGCGAGCAGGAACTGGGGCACGGTCACCCCGACCGCCCAGAGCAGGCCGATCCGGAACGACTCCCAGAAGAGGGTGTCGTGCAGCAGGTCCCGGAAGTTGAGCAGCCCGGTCCACCGGGTGGGCGCGGTGCGGCCCGCCTGGGAGTCGGTGAAGGCCAGGGCGATGCCGTAGAGCAGCGGTCCGACGCTCAGCAGGAGGATCGGGATCAGCGCGGGCAGGACCAGGAGCCAGGCGCCGCGGTCCGCGGGCGGACCGGCCCGGCCGCCGGTCACGCCGTCGGGCCGCCCGCCGGAGCCGCCTCCGAACCGCCTGCCCGACCGCGCCCTCGCGGTCGTCAATGTCATTTTCAACCCCTTTGCCAGGATTGCCGAATGACCCCCGTCATCGTGCTGACGGTCCGTCCGTTCGTCAAGACGACCTGCCCCTCACCAAGACGACCTGCGAAAATGCGAGACTTGACCGGCACGCGACGATCACCGGGAGCGAACAGTGGACGAGGCACGGGCGCGCGAGGTACTGACCTCGGCGGGGTACGCCGAAGGGACCGGCGCCGGGGCGCGGACCGCGGCCGGGGCCCCGGGCACCGCCCGCGCCGAGCTGCTCGCCCTCGGCGAGAACGCCGTCTTCGCCGTCGGCGATCTGGTGGTCAAGGTCGGCCGTGACGCCACCGAGCACCCCGAGCTCCTGACCCGCGCCGAACGCGAGGTGGCCATCGCCGGGTGGCTGGCCGGGGCCGGTGTCCCGGCGGTGCGGGCGGCCGTGCCCGCGCCCCGGCTGGTGGACGGCCACCCGGTGACGGTCTGGCACCGGCTGCCCGAAAGCGTCCGCCCCGCCGGTCCCGGCGACCTCGCCGAGGTGCTGCGGCTCGTCCACGCCCTGCCCGCCCCGCCGTTCGCGCTGGCGCCGCGCGAGCTGCTGGGCGGGGTGGAGCGCTGGCTGCGGCTGGCCGGGGACGCGATCGACCCCGCCGACGCCGCCTTCCTGCGCGCCCGCCGGGACGGCTTCGCCGAGGCCGCCGCCGCGCTCACCCCGCATCTGCCGCCGGGCCCGATCCACGGCGACGCGCTGCCGCGCAACGTCCACGTCGGGCCCGAGGGGCCGGTCCTGGTCGACCTGGAGACCTTCTCCGCCGACTTCCGGGAGCACGACCTCGTGGTCATGGCCCTCTCCCGGGACCGCTACGGGCTGCCCGCCGAGCAGTACGACACGTTCACCGACGCGTACGGATGGGACGTGCGGGAGTGGGACGGGTGCGCGGTGCTGCGCGGCGCCCGGGAGACGGCCAGCTGTGCCTGGGTCGCCCAGCACGCACCGGCCAACCCGAAGGCGCTCGACGAGTTCCGCCGCCGGGTGGCCTCGCTGCGGGACGGGGATCCCGAGGTCCGCTGGTACCCCTTCTGACCGCGTGGCCCGCGGCTGCCGGGACCCCGGCCGGTGGCCGCGCCGACCACGCCCGCCCCGCCATGCGCTTCCCGGCGGCGCCCGGCCGACCGGCGCCCGGCCGACCGGGGCCAGGCCGGCGGATCCGGTCGTCGTCGAAGTGGCCGTGCCGTGCGGTGCCGGTGAGCACCCCGTGTCCCGGACAAGACCCGCCGGACGGGCCCTAGCTCCGGGCCGCCGCCGGCTCCCGTATGGGCCAGGCCGGGTCGACCGTCGCGTCCGGTGTGCCCTTGCCGCGCAGGAAGCGCTGGAAGTCGGCGGCCCACTGCGCGTACCACTCGATCTGGCGCGTGTGGAGGTCCTCCGGGAGCAGCCGGGCCACCTGCGGGTGGCGGTCGGCTATGGCCACCGCCACCCGGACCGCCGCCAGCGCGTCCGCGCCCGCCTCGTGGGCGCCGTCGAGCACCACTCCGTACTCCACGCAGACCGCTTCCAGGGTCCGCTTGCCCTTGCGGTAGCGGTCGACGGCGCGGTCGATCGTGTACGGGTCGACGACCGGGCCCGCCGCCGCTCCGCCCATCCGCTCGGTGAGCGAGGGCAGGCCGTGCCGTCGGAGCTCGGCGGCGAGCAGCGAGAGGTCGAAGGCCGCGTTGTAGGCGACGACCGGGACGCCCTGGGCCCAGTAGCCCGTGAGGGTCTCCGCTATCTCGTCGGCGACCTCGCGCACCGGGCGGCCCTCCGAAGCCGCCCGCTCGGTGCTGATGCCGTGGATCGCCGACGCCTGGGCCGGGATCCGGATGCCGGGGTCCGCCAGCCAGTTCCGCGTGCGGACCGGCTCGCCGTCGCGGACGCCGACGACCGCGGCCGTCACGATCCGCGCCTCCAGCGGGTCCGTCCCGGTCGTCTCCAGGTCGAATCCGACCAGCGGTGCTCGGTGCCACCCCATCTTGGCCCTCCCTTGTGGTGCTCTCCCCCAGTTGACGACCAGCCTCGCACGCACCACTGACAACGGGTCCCGGGCCGCCCGGCGACCGGTCAGGAGACGGGCCGCGAGTCGGCCCACACCGACTCGAATTCCTCGCGATATGTCTGGAAAAGTCCGTTCTCATCGTCGTGGTCGGGGCGTACGACACCCCGCCGCGCGCCCCCGCGCAGCACCAGCACCGGCGCTTCCATCCCGCGCGCCCTGCGCAAGTACGACTGGACGACCGCGAGCCCGTCCGTGCCGTCCCCGTCGACCAGGTACGCCGTGAAGCGCGGGGTCTCGTCGAAGACCTGGATCTCGAAGGCCCCCGGATCGCGCAGCCGCGCCCGCACCCGCCGCATGTGCAGGATGTTCATCTCGACCGACCGGCTCAGCTCGCCCTTCTTCAGGCCCAGTTCGCGCTCGCGCCGCTTGACCGCGCTGCTCGCCGGGTTGAGGAAGAGCAGCCGCACCCGGCAGCCCGACTCGGCGAGCCGCACCAGCCGGCGGCCCGAGTAGTTCTGCACCAGCAGATTGAGGCCGATGCCTATCGCGTCGAGCCGCCGCGCGTTGCTGAACAGGTCCTCGGCGGGCAGCTGGCGCTGGAGCCGCACCCGGTCGGAGTGGACCGAGACCACGTCCGCGTACCGGTCGCCCACCAGGTCCTCGACGGCGTCGATGGGCAGCCGGTGCGCGGCGGGCGCCCCCGCGCCGCCGCCCAGTACGTCGAGGAGCCGCGCCGAGGCCCGCTCGGCCTGGGCCAGCACCGCCTCGTTGAGCGCGCGGTTGCGGGAGACCACGTTGCGCGCGACCTCCAGCTCGTCCAGGGCGAGTTCCACGTCGCGCCGGTCGTCCACGTACGGCTCGAAGCACGGCCAGTGCTGCACCATCAGCTCGCGCAGCTGCGGCAGCGTGAGGAAGCTGAGGACGTTGTCGTCGGCGGGGTCCAGCAGGTACCCCTTGCGGCGCGAGACCTCGCGCACGGCGACGGCCCGCTGCACCCACTCCTGCCCGGCCGGACCCGCCGCCGCGACCACCCAGTCGTCGCCGTGGACCGGCTCGTAGATGGGGCGCAGCACGGCGGCCACCACGGCCCGCAGCCGCTGCTCCACCAGGTTCAGCCAGATGTAGGCCCGGCCGGCCCGCTGCGCGCGCGTACGCACCTCGCTCCAGGCGTCCGCGCCCCAGTCCAGCTCCGCCCCGATCTCCACCGGACGGGCCAGCGAGACCGCTCCGGGCGGGATGTCGCCGGATTCCCCCTCGTGACCCGAGTCACCAGGGGGCAGCTCCAGCCCTCCCGAGCTCACCCGCGCACCGCCTTCCGGTCCCCCTCCAACGATCAAGGAAGAGTACTCCGGGAGCAGGAGGCGGTGCAGCCGGATGGACAGGCTGGTTTCCCAACTCCCTTGTTGACGGGACCGGTTCCGTACGGCCCCTTCGGGGGGAGTGAGCGGATTCATAGCTGTTCCGGCCGCCCAGGGGCCCCGGTCATCGTCGGCCGATGGCCGGATCCCGTCGCCCAGGCCGTCCGGATCCCCCCGGATACCGCCCCCGCGACATGGGTAACTGCCGTTCGGATCACCCTCCGGAGCGCTCCGGCGTCCTAGGGGACGCGCCTCTTTTCCGGGAGGATCTGCTTCAAGTGCCCCGCAGCACACGGATCAGAAGTGGAAGAGTCTTGCCCATGCAGGTGTGGCCGGGACAGGCGTACCCGCTCGGCGCCACGTACGACGGCGCCGGGACCAATTTCGCGGTCTTCTCGGAGGCCGCCCGCCGGATCGAGTTGTGCCTCCTGCACGACGACGGTTCGGAGACGGCGGTGGAGCTGCGCGAGACCGACGCGTTCGTGCGCCACGCCTATCTGCCCGGAGTGATGCCGGGCCAGCGCTACGGCTTCCGCGTGCACGGCCCGTACGAGCCGCAGAACGGGCACCGGTGCAACTCGGCGAAGCTGCTCCTGGACCCCTACGCGCGCGCGATCAGCGGGAGCGTCGACTGGGGCGAGGCGGTGTACGGCTACCACTTCGACCGGCCCGAGGCCCGCAACGACATGGACTCGGCGCCGCACACCATGACGTCGGTGGTGGTCAACCCGTACTTCGACTGGGGCGACGACCGCCCGCCGCGCACCGAGTACCACCGCACGGTGCTCTACGAGGCCCATGTGAAGGGCCTGACGATGCTCCATCCGGAGCTGCCGCCGGAGATGCGCGGCACCTACGCGGCGCTGGCGCACCCCGCCGTCATCGGCCATCTGACGGAGCTGGGCGTGACCGCGCTGGAGCTGATGCCGGTGCACCAGTTCGTCAACGACCACCGGCTGGCGGACGAGGGGATGTCCAACTACTGGGGCTACAACACCATCGGGTTCTTCGCCCCCCACAACGCCTTCGCCTCCTGGGGCGACCGCGGCCAGCAGGTGCTGGAGTTCAAGCAGGCGGTACGGGCGCTGCACGAGGCCGGGATCGAGGTCATCCTGGACGTGGTCTACAACCACACGGCCGAGGGCAACCACCTGGGCCCCACGCTCTCCTTCCGCGGCCTGGACAACGCGCAGTACTACCGGCTCGCCGACGACCCGCGCTACTACGAGGACACCACCGGCACCGGGAACTCGCTCCTGATGCGCTCGCCGCACGTCCTCCAGCTGATCATGGACTCGCTGCGGTACTGGGTCACCGAGATGCACGTGGACGGCTTCCGCTTCGACCTGGCGGCCACGCTGGCCCGGCAGTTCCACGACGTGGACCGGCTGTCGTCCTTCTTCGACCTGGTGCAGCAGGACCCGGTGGTGAGCCAGGTGAAGCTGATCGCGGAGCCCTGGGACGTCGGCGAGGGCGGCTACCAGGTGGGCAACTTCCCGCCCCTGTGGACCGAGTGGAACGGCAAGTACCGCGACACCGTACGGGACCTGTGGCGGGGCGAGCCGCGCACGCTGGCCGAGTTCGCCGGGCGCCTGACCGGCTCCTCCGACCTCTACCAGGACGACGGCCGGCGCCCGCTGGCCTCCATCAACTTCCACACCTGCCACGACGGCTTCACCCTGCACGACCTCGTCTCGTACAACGACAAGCACAACGAGGCCAACAAGGAGGGCAACCGGGACGGCGAGAGCCACAACCGCTCCTGGAACTGCGGCGCCGAGGGCGACACCGACGACGCGGAGGTGCTGGAGCTGCGCGAGCGCCAGATGCGCAACTTCATCGCCACCCTGATGCTGTCGCAGGGCGTGCCCATGCTCAGCCACGGCGACGAGTTCGCCCGCACCCAGCGGGGCAACAACAACACCTACTGCCAGGACAGCGAGCTGACCTGGGTGAAGTGGCCGGACCCGGGCAGCGACCCGGAGGGCACCCTGCTCGCGTTCACCCGCACGATGGTGTGGCTGCGGCGCGACCACCCGGTCTTCCGGCGCCGCCGCTTCTTCCACGGCAGGCCCGTCCAGGGCACGCACGACGAGCTGTCGGACATCGCCTGGTTCACGCCCGAGGGCGGGGAGATGGCCGAGCGGGACTGGCAGTCGTCGAGCGCCAAGGCCCTCTCGGTCTTCCTGAACGGCAACGCGATCTCCGAGCCCGGCCCGCGCGGCGAGCGCATCGCGGACGACTCGTTCCTGCTGATGTTCAACGCGAGCGCGGAGACCATCGACTTCCTGGTGCCGGTCAACCACGGCCGGCAGTGGCAGGTGGTGGTCGACACGGGCCTCCCGGCGGGCGCGCCGCCCGGCGAGGGCGCCAAGGTGACGGCGGGCGAGCGGGTCACCCTGGTGGGCCGCAGCCTGGCGGTGCTGCACCGCCCCGCCTGAGAGCCTGCCGGCGTGCCTGCCGGGCGTCGGCGCGCGGGCGGAGGCGCAAGGGCAGGCGCTGGGCGGGCACCGGGCGGAACGCGCGCGGCAGACGGGTGCGCCCGCCCGGTCCGCAGGCACAGAAACCGCCTCGCCGGGTACGTACGTTTGTATGACACCCACCGCGACCTACCGTCTCCAGCTCCAGCCGGACTTCCCGTTCGCCGCCGCCGAGGCGGCCGTGCCCCGGCTGGCCTCGCTCGGGGTGTCGCACCTGCACCTCTCGCCGGTCCTGGAGTCGGTGCCGGGCTCGACGCACGGCTACGACGTCGTCGACCACGCGCGCGTACGCGAAGAGCTCGGCGGCGAGGAGGGGCTGCGGCGGCTCGCCCGCACCGCCCGCGCGGCCGGGCTCGGCCTGGTGCTCGACATCGTCCCCAACCACATGGCGGCGGCGCCGCGCCACAACCGGCAGCTGTGGGAGGTCCTGCGCGAGGGACCCCGCTCGCCGTACGCCAAGTGGTTCGACATCGACTGGGAGGCGGGCGGCGGCAGGGTGCTGCTGCCGGTCCTGGCGGGCCCGCTCGGCGGCGAACTGGCCCGGCTGCGGGTGGACCGGCGCAGGGGCGTACTGACGTACGGCGAGGAGCACGCCTTTCCGCTGCGCGCCGGTACGGACGATCTGGCGCTGCCCGAGCTCCTGGAGGCCCAGTGGTACCGGCTCGGCTGGTGGCGGCTGGCCCGCACCGAGCTCAACTACCGCCGCTTCTTCACCATTTCGGAGCTGATCGGGGTCCGCGTCGAGGACGAGGAGGTCTTCGCGGCCACCCACGCCAAGGTCCTGGAGCTGGTCCGGGACGGCGTGGTGGACGGGCTGCGGGTGGACCATCCGGACGGGCTCGCCGATCCCGAAACGTATCTGCGGCGCCTGCGCACGGCCACGGAAGGGCGCTGGACGGTGGTCGAGAAGATCCTCGCCGCCACCGAGCCGCTGCCCTCCGGCTGGGAGGTCGCCGGAACCACGGGCTACGACGCGCTCCGCCGGATCGACGGCCTCTTCGTCGACCCGGCGGGCCACCGGGAGATCCTGCGCCACTACCGGGAGTTCACCGCCGCGCCCGCCGACCGGGGCGGGCAGTGGGAGGCGACCGCGCGGCGGGCCGCCCACACGGTGGCCGGGCACGAGCTGGCCGCCGAGGTGGCGCATCTGACCCGGGCGGCGGCGCGGCTGTGCGCCCGCGATCCCGCACTGCGCGACCACGCGCCCTGGGCGCTGCGGCTGGCCCTGCACGAACTCCTGGTCCGCGTCCCCGTCTACCGCCCCTACCCCGGCGACGCGCCCTCCGTGCTGACGCCCGAGCTGGCCGACCGGGCACGGGCGGCGTTCACCGTCCCGGAGGAGGCGGCGGCGGTGGACGCGGTACGCGCGCTGCTGCTGGAGGAGGGGGACGAGCCCGGTGGGGACGTTGGGAGCAGTGGGGGCGGTGGGTTCCACAGGGTCAGTGAGCCCAGCGGGGTCCATGGGGTCGGCGAGGGCGGCGGGAGTCGCGGGGCCGGTGACGGTCCGGAGCGGCGGGCCTTCCGGGCCCGCTTCGCCCAGACGTCGTCGGCGCTGCGCGCCAAGTCCCTTGAGGACACGGCGTTTTATCGATATGTCCCCTTGCTCTCCACCAACGAGGTGGGGGGCGACCCGGGCCGGCCGGCCGTCGCCCCGGACGAGTTCCACGCGTACTGCGCCCGCATCGCCCGCGACTGGCCGGACACCGGGACGGTGCTGTCCACCCACGACACCAAACGCAGCGCCGACGTACGGGCGCGGATCGCCGTGCTGTCCGAGTGCCCGGAGCGGTGGTCCGCGCTCCTGGAACGGCTCGCGCCAACGCCCTCCCCCGATCCGCAGCTGGCCTGGACGGCATGGCAGACCGCGGTCGGGCTCGGCGGCGGAGTGACCCGGCAGCGGCTGGACGACGCCCTGCTCAAGGCCGCCCGCGAGTCCGGTCTGCACACCAGCTGGACCGAGCAGGACCCCGCGTACGAGCGGGCGCTGGCCGACTTCGTGGCGGAGGGGCCCGCCGGGCCGCCCGTGGACCGGATCGAGGCGTTCTGCCGGAGCCTGGATCCGGCCACGCGCGCGAACGTGCTGGGCGCCGCGCTCGTCCATCTGACGATGCCGGGCGTGCCGGACGTCTACCAGGGCACCGAGTCCGCGTATCTGGCCCTGGTCGACCCGGACAACCGGCGGCCCGTGGACTTCCCGCCGACCCCCGTGGCGGAGGTGCCCGATCCACGGGCCGAGGGAGCCGACGAGAAGGCGCGGCTCTCGATCGCGGCGCTGCGGCTGCGCCGGGATCTTCCGGAGGCGTTCGGGACGTCGAGTACGTACGCGCCGCTGTACGCGACCGGTCCCGCGTCCGCCCACTGCCTGGCGTTCTGCCGGTCCGGCGAGGTGGTGACGGCGGTGACCCGGCTCTCCCTGCGGCTGACCCAGTCGGGCGGCTGGGGCCCGACGGAGCTGCCCCTGCCCGAGGGGAGCTGGGCCGATGTGCTGGACCCGGGGCGGGAGTTCACGGGCGCGGTGGCGCTGGGCGATCTCCTCGCCGAACGTCCGGTCGCCCTGCTCCGGCGGATCCCCCGGGCAGACACGCCCACGCGGGGCTGAGCCACGGGGACGGCGCCCGGACCCGCCGATCGGGCCTGGGGCCGGGCGTCGCCGGGCAGGCGCGAAGGCGGCAACGGGCCCTGGCCCTCCCCGGACGGCGCGGCCTCTCGGGCCCAACCTTCCATGGACGGCACGACGTCCCGGGCCCTGCTCTCCGGCCTAGCCCTCCGTGGACGGCGCGACTTCCAAGGAGTACCGCACCTTCTCGCGTCCGGCCGCGCCCACGCGGTCGTAGAACCGCCGCGCCCCCTCGTTCCAGACCGGCGTCTGCCACTGCACCTCGCTCAGCCCGAGCTCCCGTGCCTCGGCCACCACCGCCGCCATCAGCCGCTCGCCCAGGCCCAGGCCGCGGTGGCCGTCGCGCAGGAAGAGGCAGTCCATGTGCAGATACTCACGGGCCTGCCAGGTGGCGAACTCGGGGGCGCAGCTCGCGTACCCCACGACCTCGCCGCCCGCTATCTCGGCGACCAGACAGCGCACGCGCGGTGCCGCCGGGCCGAAGAGCAGGGCGCCGAGCCGCTCCGCGAAGTCGGGCGCGGGCGGCGCGGCCTTCTCGTACACCGCGTGCTCCGCCGCCAGTTCGGCCAGGCGGGGCAGGTCGTCGGGGCGGGCGCGGCGCACCCGGGGCTGCTGGTCCTCGTTCATACCGCCATGATGGGGGACCCCGCTGACAACGCCCCCGCCCCTGGCGTTCGCGCAGGTCAGCCGGTGGCGAGCCGGAAGCTCATGCGTCCGAAGCTCACCTGGTCGCCGTCGCTGACGACCACCGCCCCGGTCACCCGGCGCCCGTTGACGCTGGTGCCGTTGGTCGAGCCGAGGTCGCGCAGCACCCAGGCGCCGGACTGGTGGCTGAGTTCGGCGTGCACCCGGGAGACCGTCTCGTGGCTGAGCCGCAGCCCGTTGTGCGGGTCTCGGCCGATGCGCAGCGGATAGGGGCCGGGAGCCGGGAAGAGCAGCTTCGGCAGCCGCTCCGACTGCCAGGCCCGGCGCATCGTCACGGTGAACCCGGACACCCGGCTCACCGCCCCGTACAGCGCCCTCGTCCAGCGCTTGTCCGACTCCAGGTCGACCGTGAGCGCGGCCAGCTCGTCGGATCCGCGCGCGGACAGGGCCAGTTCCATCCGGCGCATGAAGGTGTCGTGCGACAGCTTGCCCTGGGCCGCGCCCTCTCTGAGCACGTCGAGCACACGGTCGCGCTCGGCGTCGGACAGCCGGGCGGAACGCGTGGGAAACGGGAAGGACGATGTCACACGGAGATTGTCGGTCCGACGGCCTCGGCCTGTCCAGCAGGGCCGCAGATTGTCCCCCGCTCCCCCTGCCTCCGGCGCTGACCTGCGAGGAAATCGCTTGCGAGCGTCCGGGGCGGGGTTGTTAGGGTCTGCCGACCGTCGGCACTTCTGAGGGGAACCCCTTGACGACACCCGCGTCGGACATCACCTTCCGTCCGCTCGCCGGGCCCGAGGAACTCGGGCTCTTCCAGCAGCTCTCGTACGTGCTGGACCACGAGGTCGAGGACGACCTCGCCACTGGCCGCCGCCTCCCCGAGTGGATGTGGGTGGCGCTGCGCGGCGAGCGGGTGCGCGCCCGGCTCTCCTGGTGGACGCCGCCGGGCCACGAGGCCCCGCTCATCCTGGACTTCTTCGACGTCGACGACTCGCTGGACCCGGCCGAGCGCCACGCCGTCGGGCTGGAGCTGGTGGAGACCGCCACCGCCGCGGTGATCCCGCGGGGCACCCCCCGCCCCGAGTACTCGCGGTACGCCCCCGGCGACTGGCGCGAGGACCCGCACGCGCGCGAGGTCGTCGAGACGCGGATGAACGTGCTGGCCGACACGGGCGCGCGCGTCCTCGTGGAGCGGCTGCGCCTGGAGTGGAGCCCGGGCACCCCGCTCCCCGCCCCCTCCACCCGGCTGCTCTTCCGCCCGGCGACCGACCGCGAGGAGCTGCTCTCCCTGATGACGCTCGTCCTGGAGGGCACGCTGGACGAGCACAGCCGTACGGAGATGCTCACGATGACGCCGCGCGAGTCGGCGGAGCTGATGTACGAGGAGGAGTTCGAGACGTTCAAGTCACCGCGCGCGTGGTGGCGGATCGCCGAACTCCCGGACGGCGGCGGCCCGGTGGGCTTCGTCATCCCCGCGCGCAACAACTACCACCCGATCATCGCGTACATCGGTGTGCTGCCCGCCCACCGGGGCCACGGCTACATCGACGACGTCCTCGCCGAGGGGACCCGGATCCTGGCCGCCGAGGACGTGCCGCGCATCCGGGCCGCCACGGACCTCGGCAACGTGCCGATGGCCGAGGCGTTCGCGCGCGCGGGGTACGCGAACTTCGAGCGCGCCATCAACATGGTCTGGCCGGCCGAGGGCTGATCCGCAGCTCCCGGCGCGCTCATGCGCGGGCGCGCTGGGAGCGGATCACCTCCCGGTACCACCGGTAGGAGTCCTTCGGGGTGCGCCGCAGCGTCTCGTAGTCGATGTGCACCAGCCCGAAGCGCTGCGACGCGCCCTCGATCCACTCGATGTTGTCGGTGAGCGACCAGACGAAGTAGCCGCGGACGTCGACTCCCTCGGCGATGGCCGTGTGCAGGGCGCGCAGATGCCCGTCCAGGTACCGGATGCGTCCGGCGTCCTCGATGCCGTCGTACGAGCAGCCGTTCTCGGTGATGTACACGGGCGGCAGCCGGTCCCCGTACCGCTCCTTGAGCCGTACGAGCATCTCGCGCAGGCCGTCGGGGACGACGGGCCAGCCGAAGGCGGTGGTCTCGTACCCCTCGATCTCCCGGATGCCGAAGGGGAGTTCCGCGGGCATCTCGAACCCGGCGAAGGAGTCCAGGGCCTGCGGAGCGGGTGCGCCCACGCGCGTGGGGTTGTAGTAGTTCACTCCGTACCAGTCGAGCGGCGCCGAGATGACGGCGAGGTCCTCGGCGACCGGTCCGGGCATCAGGGCGGCGAAGTCGTCGTCGGGGTAGCGGCCGGTCAGGACCGGGTCCGAGAAGAGCCAGTTGCCGATGGTGTCGTAGAGCTCCGCGCCGAAACGATCCTCCTCGCTCTCGCCCGCGGGCCACACCGGTGTGTGCGAGACCGCGAGGCCGATCCGGGCGGCGCCCGCCGCGCGCAGCGCCCCGACGGCCAGGCCGTGCGCCAGCAGCTGGTGGTGCGCGGCCGGCAGGGCGTCGAAGAGCAGCTTCTTGCCCGGGGCGTGCTCGCCGAGCGCATAGCCGAGCAGGGTCACCTCGGCGGGTTCGTTGATCGTGATCCACATGGGGACGCGGTCGGCGAGCCGCTCGGCCACCACGCGCGCGTAGTCGGCGAACCGGTACGCGGTGTCCCGCTCCAGCCAGCCGCCCCGCCGCTCCAGCTCCAGCGGGGTGTCCCAGTGGTAGAGCGTGGGCGCGGGGGTGATGCCGTGGGCGCACAGCTCGTCCACGAGCCGGTCGTAGAAGTCGAGCCCGGCCGCATTGACCGGGCCGCGGCCGTCCGGGACGACCCGGGGCCAGCTGACGGAGAAGCGGAACGCCCCGGCGCCGAGTTCGGCGAGCAGGGCGACGTCCTCGCGGTAGCGCTCGTGGAAGCCGGTGCCGCGGGCGGCGTCGGAGCCGTCCTTGATGCGGCCGGGCTCAGCGGCGAAGGCGTCCCAGCCGGAAGGGCCCTTGCCCTCGGCTGCGGCGGCTCCTTCGGTCTGGAAGGCTGAGGCGGAGGCTCCCCAGAGGAAGCCGTGCGGGAACGGCGGCAGGGTCATGGATCCGGACCTTAATGGCGGGTAACCGCAACCTCCAGCCCTTGATCCCGCCTTCCACGGAGGATGGATGCCCGGTTCCGGGGTTTGACGGTACGCGGGCAACGGGAGGTATCAAGGATGTTGTTCGAGGTGTGGGCGCCGCAGGCGGACCGGGTCGCCCTGTGGCTGGAGGGCACCACCCACGGAATGGAGCCGCACCCGGTCAGGCCAGGCTGGTGGCTGGCCGACGCGACGGCCGGAGACGGCGACCGGTACGGGTACGCGCTCGACGGCGCAGACCCGCTGCCCGACCCCCGCTCGCGCCGCCAGCCGGACGGCCCGGAGGGGCTGAGCGCCGTCGTCCTGCACGACGGCTTCACCTGGCGGCGGCCGTGGGAGGGCCGCCGCCTGTCCGGTGCGGTCCTGTACGAGCTGCACATCGGCACGTACACGGAGCAGGGCACCTTCGACGCCGCGGCGGCCCGGCTCGCCCATTTGGCGGAACTGGGCATCACGCATGTCCAGCTGATGCCCGTGTGCTCCTTCCCCGGGCGGCACGGCTGGGGGTACGACGGGGTGGCGCCCTGGGCCGTGCACGAGCCCTACGGCGGCCCCGACGGGCTGAAACGGTTCGTCGACGCGGCGCACGCGCTGGGCCTCGGGGTCGTCCTGGACGTCGTGCACAACCACCTGGGCCCCTCCGGCAACCGCCTCCCCGCCTTCGGCCCGTACTTCACGGACACCCACCACACCCCGTGGGGCGCCGCCGTGAACCTGGACGCCCCGGGCTCGGACGAGGTGCGCGCCTACTTCCTGGAGAGCGCCCTGGCCTGGCTGCGCGACTACCGGCTCGACGGGCTGCGCCTGGACGCCGTGCACGCCCTCTACGACACGCGCGCGCTGCCGTTCCTGGAGGAGCTCTCCACCGCCGTCGACGTGCTCTCGGTCCAGCTGGGCCGACCGCTCTTCCTGATCGCCGAGTCCGACCGGTGCGACCCGCGCACCACCGCTCCGCGCGCGGAGGGCGGACTCGGACTGCACGCGCAGTGGAACGACGACTTCCACCACTCCCTGCACACCGCTCTCACCGGCGAGTCCCAGGGCTACTACGCCGACTTCGCGCGCGCACCGCTCGCCGCCGTCGCCAAGACCCTCACCCGCGTCTTCTTCCACGACGGCACCTACTCCAGCTTCCGGTCCCGCACCCACGGACGGCGCGTCGACCGCGCCAGGACCCCCGCGCACCGCTTCCTGGGCTACTCCCAGACCCACGACCAGATCGGCAACAGGGCGCTCGGGGACCGGCTCTCCGCCACGCTCTCCCCCGGCCTGCTCGCCTGCGCCGCCGCCCTCGTCCTGACCGGCCCGTACACGCCGATGCTCTTCATGGGCGAGGAGTGGGGCGCGAGCACGCCCTGGCAGTACTTCACGGACCACCCGGACCCCGAGCTCGCCGAGGCCGTACGGACGGGCAGGAGGCGGGAGTTCGAGGCGCACGGCTGGGCCGCGCAGGACATTCCCGACCCGCAGGACCCGGCCACCCGGGCGCGCTCCTGCCTGGACTGGGACGAGCGCGCGAACGAGCCCCACGCGCGCGTACTGGCCTGGTACCGCCTCCTGATCGAGCTGCGCCGGACCCGGCCCGACCTCACCGACCCGGACATCGCCTCCGTCAAGGTCGTCCACGACGAGGACGCCCGCTGGCTGATGTTCCGGCGCGGCGACCTGCGGACGGTGGTCAACCTGGCCAAGGAGCCCGCCGCGATCCCGCTCGGCCGCAACCACTGCCGGGTGCTGGCCGCCTGGGACCCGGTGCCGCCGCCGGACCCGGACGGAACGTTCCGGCTGCCGCCCGAGTCGTGCGCGGTGCTCGGCCCGGTGAACGGCTGACCGGCGCACGCGGACCCGGTCCCCGGCCGACGGGCTACTCCACGAGGGCCATCTCGCGCGCGGTGGCGTTGAAGCTGCGGCCCCCGTCCCCGGTGACCGTGACGATGTCCTCGATCCGGACGCCGAAACGGCCCGGCAGATAGATGCCGGGCTCGATCGAGAAGCACATGCCCGGCACCAGCGGCAGCTCCTCGCCCTCGATCATGTAGGGCGGCTCGTGCGTGGTGACCCCGATGCCGTGGCCGGTGCGGTGGATGAAGTACTCGCCGTATCCCGCCTCTTCGATCACCGCGCGCGCGGCACGGTCCACGTCCTGGCAGGCGGCCCCGGGCCGCACCGCGTCGAACCCGGCCCGCTGGGCCGCGCGCACGACGTCGTGGACATGCCGCTCCTCGGCGGTGGGCTGGCCGACGTGGACGGTACGGGTGGTGTCCGAGCCGTAGCCGTGCTTGAGGCCGCCGAAGTCGAGCACCACCATGTCGCCCCGCCCGATGGTCCGCTCACCCGCCTCGTGGTGCGGGTTGGCGCCGTTGGGCCCGGAGCCGACGACGGTGAAGTCCACCTGCGAGTGGCCGAACTCCAGGAGCAGCGCGGCCAGATCGGCGGCCACGTCGGTCTCCCTGCGACCGGCGAAGCGCACCTTGAGGATCTCCCCGTAGGCCCGGTCGGCCGCCTCACCGGCCGCCTCCAGGCGCGCCAGCTCCGCCGCGTCCTTGACCGCCCGCAGCATCGGCAACGCCTGTGTGAGGGCCGTGTAGGACGTTCCCGGGAGCCGCTGCTGGAGGCCGAGCAGGTGCATGGCCCAGGCGTTGTCGCTGACGCCGAAGCGGCCCCGCTCACCCAGCAGCGGGGCGGTCACGGCGTACGGGTCGACGCTGTCGGTCCAGTCCCGCAGCGTCAGCGCCGCGGCCCCGGCGGCCCGTTCGGCGTCGGGCGCCTCCAGCTTGGGCACCACGAGCACCGGCTCCCGCCCGGCCGCGAGGACCAGGAGGGTGAGCCGCTCGGTGATCGCGGTTGGCTGATACCCCGTCAGATATACGAGGTCGGGCCCGGGCGCGACGAGCACGCCGGCCAGTCCGGCCTCGGCCGCGGACTCGGCGGCCCGGGCCATCCTGGCCCGGTAGTCGTCGGCGGTGAACGGGGCGGGAGGAGGTGTCGTAGACGTGGACATGGCCTCATCCTGCCGGTACGCGCGCGTGGAAGCGATGACCATGGGCGGATCACGGGGATCGGGGCCCGTCCCGCCTTCACGCGCGCGTGGACGCGATGCCGCCTGCCGTGTTCGGCAGCACGGCGATGCCCCTGCCTCTACGCGCGCGTGGACGCGATCGGAAAATGAGGCTGCGCGACGGGCGGAGCCGGTCCCCGCTCCCCCGCCCCGGCAGCGTGCGTCAGGCGCCTTCCTGGCTGTCGCCCGCCAGCCGCTCAAGGAGCTCCTGGAAGTCGTCGCCGACCACGATCCGCAGGCCGTCGCCCTCGTCCTCACGATCGCTGAGCTGTGTGAGGGTGCCGTCGCGCCACCAGTAGACGAACGGGCTGATCGAGCCCGGGGTGTCCTCGAACCCGGACGCCGCGAACGACGCCATCGCGTTGAGCGCCGGGATCATGCCCGCGTCGCGGATCACGTGGAAGGCCAGCTGGTGCCGGAACGGCATCGCCACCAGGGCGCCGTCCGGGGTCAGTTCACGACCGGTGACCTGGGGCACCAGGGCGTCCAGCGCGAGTACGCGGCTGGCCGTGTAGAACGAGTCGCCGACCACCACCTCGAACCGCATGCCGGCCTCGCCCTTGACCGTCTCGTGCGCCTCCACGGGAAGCCGCTTGAGGTTGTGCAGCGCCTGCGCCCGCAGGTCCGCCACCGCCCCCAACGGCTCCAGGGCCTCGTCGGTGAGCATCATGACGCTCTCCGGCAGGTCCAGCGCGAGGATCTCGTACAGCCCCGGTGCGATACCGCGCGCGTAGCTGAAGGTCTGCGGGTCGAGCCCGGCCTGGCTGATCACCCGCGGATAGAGCTGGGCCCGGATCTGCTCGGGCGGCAGCGTGTCCAGCGCGGACGGCCCGTCCATGGTCCGCAGCACCATCCCGACGTGACGGCGGATCAGCTCGGGCCATACGCGCGGCCCCCGCCGGTCGTTGTGGCAGACCGAGGCGAGGTTGCCGAGCCCGAAGCGGCGACCGCCGCTGTCCTTCACCGAGTCCGCGTAGACGATCACCTCCAGGCCCTGCTCGGCGAACGCCTCACGAACCCGGGCACGGAACCGCCCGCCCTCGTCGGCCGAGAAAAAACCGAACTCCGGGTCCCGGGGCACATCGCTCCGGTCCCGCTTCGGCCCTCGTCGGAATATCCCCACGTCAGCTGCCTTCCCTCACACGGGTCACACGGTAGCCCCGCGGTAGATCCCTACGCCGTTCCCACGCCCGGTGAAGGCCGAGCCTACCGAGGCCGTACGGAACTGACGACAAGATCCGCCCGGTCCCGGCCAACGGCCACTACGCGCGCGTTGGCCTCGTCGGACTCCCTCACCCACCGCTCGGCGTACGGCCGGCTCTTCCCGTACCGCACATGCCGCTCGACGAGCCTGCGCACCCGCTCGCCGCCGTCCACGTCGAGGAACCACACCTCGTCGAGCAGACCGCGCACCGGGGCCCACGGCCCCTCGTCGTGCAGCAGGTAGTTGCCCTCGGTGACGACGAGGGGGACGTCCGGGTGCACCGGGATGCTTCCGGCGACCGGCTCTTCGAACGTGCGGTCGAAGGCGGGCGCGTACACCACCGCGCCCGCCTCGGGCGTCCGCAGCCGGGTGAGCAGCGCGGCGTACCCGGCGGCGTCGAAGGTGTCCGGCGCGCCCTTGCGGTCGGCCCGACCGAGGCGTACGAGCTCGGCCTGGGCCAGATGGAAGCCGTCCATCGGTACGAGCACGGCTCGCCCGCCCAGCCGCTCGACCAGCGCCCCGGCCAGCGTGGACTTCCCGGCACCGGGCGGCCCGGCGATACCGAGCAGCCGCCGGCGGCCGGGGACCGCGAGCAGTCGGGCGCGCTCGACGAGACGGTCCAGCGGAAGGTGGCCCGGCCGATCGGGCCGGTCCGGCTGTTCGGGCTCCATGCCCGGCATTCTCCCAGCCGACCGATCACGCCCCACGGCCGCGCCCCGCCCGCGATCCTCAATGACTTTGCCCGACTGCGGTCATACGTATAACCTCGCCGTCATGTCCCACATTGCACTGATCACCCTCGTCGTCCGCGAATACGACGAGGCCATCGCCTTCTACACCGACGCCCTCGGCTTCGAACTCATCGAGGACACCGACCGCGGGGACGGCACCCGCTGGGTGGTCGTCAGGCCGCGCGGCGCCGGAGCGGCGGGCCTGCTCCTGGCCCGCGCGAAGAACGACGCTGAGCGCGCGGCCGTCGGCCATCAGACCGGCGGCCGGGTCGGCTTCTTCCTGCACACCGAGGACTTCGCGGCGGACCACGCACGGATGCTGGCGGCCGGGGTGCGCTTCAAGGAGGAGCCGCGCCACGAGGAATACGGCTCCGTCGCGGTCTTCGAGTACCTCTACGGCAACCGATGGGACCTGCTCCAGCCCGCGTGATCCTCCCCGCGTGGTTCCGTTCGCCCCGAACTCGCCCCTGAACGCAGAAAAGCCCCGTACCGGTGACCGGTACGGGGCTTTTCCCAAAATTTGTTCGGCGGCGTCCTACTCTCCCACAGGGTCCCCCCTGCAGTACCATCGGCGCTGAAAGGCTTAGCTTCCGGGTTCGGAATGTAACCGGGCGTTTCCCTAACGCTATGACCACCGAAACACTATGAAATTAACGAAACCGGGCAACAACACGGCCGTTCGTTATTTCAGAACTAACACAGTGGACGCGAGCAACTGAGGACAAGCCCTCGGCCTATTAGTACCGGTCAGCTCCACACCTTACGGTGCTTCCACATCCGGCCTATCAACCCAGTCGTCTACTGGGAGCCTTACCCACTCGAAGGTGGTGGGAGTCCTCATCTCGAAGCAGGCTTCCCGCTTAGATGCTTTCAGCGGTTATCCTTTCCGAACGTAGCCAACCAGCCATGCCCTTGGCAGGACAACTGGCACACCAGAGGTTCGTCCGTCCCGGTCCTCTCGTACTAGGGACAGCCCTTCTCAAGACTCCTACGCGCACAGCGGATAGGGACCGAACTGTCTCACGACGTTCTAAACCCAGCTCGCGTACCGCTTTAATGGGCGAACAGCCCAACCCTTGGGACCGACTCCAGCCCCAGGATGCGACGAGCCGACATCGAGGTGCCAAACCATCCCGTCGATATGGACTCTTGGGGAAGATCAGCCTGTTATCCCCGGGGTACCTTTTATCCGTTGAGCGACGGCGCTTCCACAAGCCACCGCCGGATCACTAGTCCCGACTTTCGTCCCTGCTCGACCCGTCGGTCTCACAGTCAAGCTCCCTTGTGCACTTACACTCAACACCTGATTGCCAACCAGGCTGAGGGAACCTTTGGGCGCCTCCGTTACTCTTTAGGAGGCAACCGCCCCAGTTAAACTACCCATCAGACACTGTCCCTGATCCGGATCACGGACCGAGGTTAGACATCCAGCACGACCAGAGTGGTATTTCAACGGCGACTCCACAACCACTGGCGTGGCTGCTTCACAGTCTCCCACCTATCCTACACAAGCCGAACCGAACACCAATATCAAACTGTAGTAAAGGTCCCGGGGTCTTTCCGTCCTGCTGCGCGAAACGAGCATCTTTACTCGTAGTGCAATTTCACCGGGCCTATGGTTGAGACAGTCGAGAAGTCGTTACGCCATTCGTGCAGGTCGGAACTTACCCGACAAGGAATTTCGCTACCTTAGGATGGTTATAGTTACCACCGCCGTTTACTGGCGCTTAAGTTCTCAGCTTCGCCTGGACGAATCCAAGCTAACCGGTCCCCTTAACGTTCCAGCACCGGGCAGGCGTCAGTCCGTATACATCGCCTTACGGCTTCGCACGGACCTGTGTTTTTAGTAAACAGTCGCTTCTCGCTGGTCTCTGCGGCCACCCCCAGCTCACCGAGTAAATCGGATCACCAGTGATGGCCCCCCTTCTCCCGAAGTTACGGGGGCATTTTGCCGAGTTCCTTAACCATAGTTCACCCGAACGCCTCGGTATTCTCTACCTGACCACCTGAGTCGGTTTAGGGTACGGGCCGCCATGAAACTCGCTAGAGGCTTTTCTCGACAGCATAGGATCATCCACTTCACCACAATCGGCTCGGCATCAGGTCTCAGCCTTAACGTGTGACGGATTTGCCTACCACACGGCCTACACCCTTACCCCGGGACAACCACCGCCCGGGCTGGACTACCTTCCTGCGTCACCCCATCGCTTACCTACTACAAGTCTGGTTCGTCGGCTCCACCACTCCCCTTTGCCCGAAGGCTCCAGGGCGGCTTCACGGACTTAGCATCGCCTGATTCGATATTGGGCGTTTCAAAGCGGGTACCGGAATATCAACCGGTTGTCCATCGACTACGCCTGTCGGCCTCGCCTTAGGTCCCGACTTACCCTGGGCAGATCAGCTTGACCCAGGAACCCTTAGTCAATCGGCGCACACGTTTCTCACGTGTGTATCGCTACTCATGCCTGCATTCTCACTCGTGAACCGTCCACAACTCGCTTCCGCGGCTGCTTCACCCGGCACACGACGCTCCCCTACCCATCACGATCCCCGTTGGGGGTACATATCGCAATGACACGACTTCGGCGGTACGCTTGAGCCCCGCTACATTGTCGGCGCGGAATCACTTGACCAGTGAGCTATTACGCACTCTTTCAAGGGTGGCTGCTTCTAAGCCAACCTCCTGGTTGTCTCTGCGACTCCACATCCTTTCCCACTTAGCGTACGCTTAGGGGCCTTAGTCGATGCTCTGGGCTGTTTCCCTCTCGACCATGGAGCTTATCCCCCACAGTCTCACTGCCGCGCTCTCACTTACCGGCATTCGGAGTTTGGCTAAGGTCAGTAACCCGGTAGGGCCCATCGCCTATCCAGTGCTCTACCTCCGGCAAGAAACACACGACGCTGCACCTAAATGCATTTCGGGGAGAACCAGCTATCACGGAGTTTGATTGGCCTTTCACCCCTAACCACAGGTCATCCCCCAGGTTTTCAACCCTGGTGGGTTCGGTCCTCCACGAAGTCTTACCTCCGCTTCAACCTGCCCATGGCTAGATCACTCCGCTTCGGGTCTAGAGCGTGCAACTCAAACGCCCTGTTCGGACTCGCTTTCGCTACGGCTTCCCCACACGGGTTAACCTCGCTACACACCGCTAACTCGCAGGCTCATTCTTCAAAAGGCACGCAGTCACGACGCACTGAGTAAACTCAATGCGCGACGCTCCCACGGCTTGTAGGCACACGGTTTCAGGTACTATTTCACTCCGCTCCCGCGGTACTTTTCACCATTCCCTCACGGTACTATCCGCTATCGGTCACCAGGGAATATTTAGGCTTAGCGGGTGGTCCCGCCAGATTCACACGGGATTTCTCGGGCCCCGTGCTACTTGGGTGTCTCTCAAACGAGCCGTCAATGTTTCAGCTACGGGGGTCTTACCCTCTACGCCGGACCTTTCGCATGTCCTTCGCCTACATCAACGGTTTCTGACTCGTCTCACAGTAAGCAGACTGTGAAAGAGAGATCCCACAACCCCCACGACGCAACCCCTGCCGGGTCTCACACGCCGTAGGTTTGGCCTCATCCGGTTTCGCTCGCCACTACTCCCGGAATCACGGTTGTTTTCTCTTCCTGAGGGTACTGAGATGTTTCACTTCCCCTCGTTCCCTCCACATGCCCTATGTGTTCAGGCATGGGTGACAGCCCATGACGACTGCCGGGTTTCCCCATTCGGAAACCCCCGGATCAAAGCCTGGTTGACGGCTCCCCGGGGACTATCGTGGCCTCCCACGTCCTTCATCGGTTCCTGGTGCCAAGGCATCCACCGTGCGCCCTTAAAAACTTGGCCACAGATGCTCGCGTCCACTGTGCAGTTCTCAAACAACGACCAGCCACCCATCACCCCACCACAACGTGGTGAGTGCACTGGGGCGGCGACTGAAGTACAACGGGCCAGGCCCGTGCCTTCAGACACCCAACAGCGTGCCCGGTAAAGCCAGTCCCTTCACTGTGTTCCACGCCGAAGCAGTACTAACAGGAAGCAACCAGACCTTGCCGAATAGTCAACGTTCCACCCATGAGCTGACCGTGCAGAACATTTGCCTGCAATCGGTGCTGTGCTCCTTAGAAAGGAGGTGATCCAGCCGCACCTTCCGGTACGGCTACCTTGTTACGACTTCGTCCCAATCGCCAGTCCCACCTTCGACAGCTCCCTCCCACAAGGGGTTGGGCCACCGGCTTCGGGTGTTACCGACTTTCGTGACGTGACGGGCGGTGTGTACAAGGCCCGGGAACGTATTCACCGCAGCAATGCTGATCTGCGATTACTAGCAACTCCGACTTCATGGGGTCGAGTTGCAGACCCCAATCCGAACTGAGACCGGCTTTTTGAGATTCGCTCCGCCTCGCGGCATCGCAGCTCATTGTACCGGCCATTGTAGCACGTGTGCAGCCCAAGACATAAGGGGCATGATGACTTGACGTCGTCCCCACCTTCCTCCGAGTTGACCCCGGCAGTCTCCTGTGAGTCCCCATCACCCCGAAGGGCATGCTGGCAACACAGAACAAGGGTTGCGCTCGTTGCGGGACTTAACCCAACATCTCACGACACGAGCTGACGACAGCCATGCACCACCTGTATACCGACCACAAGGGGGCGACCATCTCTGGCCGTTTCCGGTATATGTCAAGCCTTGGTAAGGTTCTTCGCGTTGCGTCGAATTAAGCCACATGCTCCGCTGCTTGTGCGGGCCCCCGTCAATTCCTTTGAGTTTTAGCCTTGCGGCCGTACTCCCCAGGCGGGGAACTTAATGCGTTAGCTGCGGCACCGACGACGTGGAATGTCGCCAACACCTAGTTCCCAACGTTTACGGCGTGGACTACCAGGGTATCTAATCCTGTTCGCTCCCCACGCTTTCGCTCCTCAGCGTCAGTAATGGCCCAGAGATCCGCCTTCGCCACCGGTGTTCCTCCTGATATCTGCGCATTTCACCGCTACACCAGGAATTCCGATCTCCCCTACCACACTCTAGCTAGCCCGTATCGAATGCAGACCCGGGGTTAAGCCCCGGGCTTTCACATCCGACGTGACAAGCCGCCTACGAGCTCTTTACGCCCAATAATTCCGGACAACGCTTGCGCCCTACGTATTACCGCGGCTGCTGGCACGTAGTTAGCCGGCGCTTCTTCTGCAGGTACCGTCACTTGCGCTTCTTCCCTGCTGAAAGAGGTTTACAACCCGAAGGCCGTCATCCCTCACGCGGCGTCGCTGCATCAGGCTTTCGCCCATTGTGCAATATTCCCCACTGCTGCCTCCCGTAGGAGTCTGGGCCGTGTCTCAGTCCCAGTGTGGCCGGTCGCCCTCTCAGGCCGGCTACCCGTCGTCGCCTTGGTAGGCCATTACCCCACCAACAAGCTGATAGGCCGCGGGCTCATCCTTCACCGCCGGAGCTTTCCACCCGCCAAGATGCCTCGGCAGGTCGTATCCGGTATTAGACCCCGTTTCCAGGGCTTGTCCCAGAGTGAAGGGCAGATTGCCCACGTGTTACTCACCCGTTCGCCACTAATCCCCACCGAAGTGGTTCATCGTTCGACTTGCATGTGTTAAGCACGCCGCCAGCGTTCGTCCTGAGCCAGGATCAAACTCTCCATGAATGTTTACCGGTAATCCGGTGCACACACACGTAAGAGCGGAACGACCAGGTCGGAATAAGACCAGTCGTCCTCAGCGTCCTCGCTGTGTTGTTGCCTGCCCGTCACATGGACCGGCAGGACTTTTCAAAGGAACCTCCAACCCAACCGACGAGCGGTGGGCCGGGGTTGTCAATCTGGCGTTGACTTTTGGCACGCTGTTGAGTTCTCAAGGTACGGACGCTTCCTTTGTTCCCGTTTCCGGGCCCTCCGGGCGCTTCCTTCGTTTCCGACTCTATCAGACTCTTTCGTGTCCGATTCCCGGTCTCCCGGGTCAAGTCGTTTTGTCTTTCCGGCTGTTGGGCCGTTCCGACGTCCCAGACTCTAGCGGATTTCCCGGGCGGCTCCTAATCGGGCCGTTCGCTCCATCCACTGCCGCGACTTCCCGCTCGAAATGAATTTCGGCATGCCGAAATTCGTCCCGGTCGGGAGATCGTGCTGAGTTGGGGTGCCGCAAGTCTGCGGCGGATGGTTGTCGCCGAACCGTTCCGGCCCCGCGACAACTCGAAGAACTTTACGCAGTTCCGGGACTCGCGTCAACCCCAGGGGCCACTGGAGCCCCTGGGGTTGAGCCGGCCCGCGTCAGGCTTCGTCCGCCGCCAGTCGCAGCGAGATCGAGTTGATGCAGTAGCGCTGGTCCGTCGGGGTCGGGTAGCCCTCGCCCTCGAAGACATGGCCCAGGTGGGAGCCGCAGCGGGCGCAGCGCACCTCGGTGCGGACCATCCCGTGGGAGTTGTCCGCGATGAGCTCCACCGCGTCCGTGTCCTTCGGGTCGAAGAAGGAGGGCCAGCCGCAGTGCGACTCGAACTTGGTGTCCGAGGTGAAGAGCTCCGCGCCGCAGGCCCGGCACGCGTAGACGCCCTTGGTCTTGGTGTCCGTGTACTCACCGACGAACGCGGGCTCGGTGCCCGCCTGGCGCAGTACCGCGTACTCCGCCGGGCTCAGCTCCGCCCGCCACTGCTCGTCCGGCTTCTCGACCTCGTACGACATGGCAGGGACTCCCTCAGTGCGACAGACGGGCCAGGATCTGCGGGCCCAGGTCCGTCACGTCGCCCGCGCCCATGGTGAGAACGAGATCGCCCGGCCGGGCCATTCCCGCGATGGCGTCCGGCACGGCCGCCTGGTCGTGGACGGCGGTGACCTCGGCGCCCGCCGCGACGGCCGCGTCGATGATCAGTTCGCTGGTGACGCCGGGGATCGGGTCCTCGCGCGCGGGATAGATGTCGAGGACGACGGAGGAGTCGGCGAGCGCGAGCGCGCGGCCCATCTCCGTACCGAGTTCCTGGGTGCGGGAGAAGAGGTGCGGCTGGAAGACCACGAGCAGGCGGGAGTCCGCGGCGGCGCCGCGCATCGCCTCCAGGTCGGCGGTCATCTCGGTCGGGTGGTGCGCGTAGGAGTCGACGACCTGGACGCCGGCGGCCTCGCCCTTGAGCTGGAGGCGGCGCTTGACGCCGGTGTACTTGCCGAGCGCCGAGGCCAGGTTGTGGGCCGGGATGCCGAGGGCGACGCCCGCGGCGAGCGCGGCGACCGCGTTGTGGGCGTAGTGCGCGCCGGGCACCGAGACCGTGAAGGTGAGGAACCGGCCGCCGAGCAGGACGGTGACCTCGCTGGTGAGGCCGCGCGGGGTGACCTTGTGGACGCGCACGTCGGCCTGCTCGTCGGAGCCGTAGGTGACGACCTTCAGGGAGGAGAGGTCGCGGACCCGGCGGGTGAGCTCGATGGCGCCGGGCTGGTCGGCGGAGACGACGAGGGTGCCGCCGGGGACGACCTTGCCGACGAAGGTCTCGAAGGACTCGTAGATCTCGTCCATCGAGGCGTAGTTGGCGTGGTGGTCGAGCTCGACGTTGAGGACGATGGCGACCTCGGGGTCGTACTTCTGGAAGCTGCGGTCGCTCTCGTCCGCCTCGGCCACGAAGATGTCGCCCTCGCCGTGGTGGGCGTTGGTGCCCGGTCCGGCGAGGTCGCCGCCGATCGCGTACGAGGGGTCGAGGCCCAGCTCGGTGAGGGCGACGGCCAGCATCGAGGTGGTGGTGGTCTTGCCGTGCGTGCCGGCGACGGCGATCGCGCGCAGGCCGCCCATGAGCGCGGCGAGCGCGTCGGAGCGGTGGACGACGGGGACGGAGAGCTCGGCGGCGCGGGCGAGCTCGGGGTTGTCGGCGCGGATGGCGCTGGAGACGACGACGCAGCTGGCGTCGGCGGCGAGGTGCTCGGCGGCGTGCCCGATGTGGACGGTGGCGCCGAGGGCGCGCAGGGCCTCGGCGGTGCCGGACTCCTTGGCGTCGCTGCCCGCGACCTTCGCGCCGCGCTGGGTCAGGATCTTGGCGATCCCCGACATTCCGGCACCACCGATGCCGATGAAGTGCGGCCGTTCCATGGCGGTGGGGATCGCGGGTGCCATTTGCGTGTGTCTCCCGGGGGTGCGCTGCGTACGGGGTGGTGTCGGCCGGTGGGGGCCGACGGCGCCGGACCGGTGGTGGACCGGTCCGGTGAGCCATCACCCTATTCGCTGTGCGCCTCCTCGCTGTGCGCGAAGAGCTTGAGGACGGGGACGCCGACCTTGTGGCGGGCCCGGGAGGCCCAGTCGCGGTGGAAGAACTCCTCGACGTAGTGGGGTGCGGTCAGCACGATCACCTCGTCGGCCTTCACCTCGTCGACGACGGACTTCAGCAGGTCGAGGGGGTGGTCCTCGACGATCTGGCCGACGGCGGCGCTGCCGGTGGCGCGCAGGGCGGCCAGGGAGTGCTCCAGGGCGCGTGCGGCGGGGGCCTGGGCGGCGGCGCCCTCGGGTTCGTCGCCTTCGTGGACGGCTTCGTCGAGCTCGCCCAGGGCGACGTCGTCGATGGCGCGCAGCAGGCGGTCCTGGTCGCCGCGGGGCTGCATGAGGACGACGAAGGAGACCGGCTCGTCACCGTGCAGGGTGGTGACGAATTCCACGTCCACGGAGGTCAGGGGCTTCTCGATCATCAATACGCTTGTGAACACGACAAACGCCCTTCTCTTCACTCCGGCCGGTCGCCCGCGAGGCCGGGTGACCTCGACGTGGTTACCCGCCCCTGCGGAAACCATCCTTCCCCGTGCCCGCACGGGGTCTGCGTGAGTAAGTGTGCCCAGCGGAAGCTAACCGGAACGACAAATTCCGCTGATTGTCAGATCCGACGGTAACGCGTGTAGAGGAACCCGGCCTCTTCCAGCAGGGAGTCCAGGCGGAACCGCTCGGGGACGCTCATCGCGGGCCCTCCGGCGATCCGCTGGGCGGTGCCCGCCGTGAGCAACGGCGACACCGTCAGACACAGCTCGTCCAGCACTCCGGCCGCCACGAACTGGCCGAGCAGCCGGGGCCCGCCCTCGGTCAGCATCCGCCGCAGCCCGCGCGCGGCCAGCGCCCGTACGGCCCGCTCGGGCTCCACGCCCGGCCCGTCGCCCGCGATCAGCACCTGGGCGCCGGCCGCCTCGGCGGCGCGGACGCGGTCCGGGGCCGCCGCCGCGCCGGTCAGGACGAGGGTGGGCACCAGCGGCGAGGTGAACAGGGGCAGCGAGAAGTCCAGGTCGAGGCTGGCGGTGACGACCGCGATGACCGGGGCGGGGCCCTGGCCGGCCGCCGCGCGCCGGGCCGCGAAGACCTCGCGGGCGCGGGCCGGGCGGTAGCCCTCCTGGCGTACCGTTTCCGCACCCACCACGACCACGTCGGCGAGGGCCCGCAGGGTGCCGAAGATCCGCATGTCGGTGTCGGAGGAGAGGGGCTGCGAGCGGCCCTCGTGCTGGCCCGCGCCGTCGAGCGAGGAGACCATGTTGGCCCGCAGCCAGGGGCCGTCCGTCTCGGGGTAGGCGTACGCCTCGGCCAGGGCGTCGAACGGCCACTCGCCCTCGGGGCCGGGCGGTGTCTGGTCGGTCACAGGGAACAGGCGTCGCATCCGTGCAGTCTTACACGGCGCTTACAGTGGTGAACTGTGTCGACCAGCCCCATAACCGAAGCGGCCCCGCTGTCGCTCTGCGCCCGCGAGCCGCATGTCCCCGCCGACCGTCTGGTCGCCGAGATGGTGCCGCCGCCGCGGTTCGACTCGGTGCGCTTCGAGACGTACGTGCCGGACCCGAACCAGCCCAGTCAGAGCGAGGCCGTGGCCGTCCTCGGCGCCTTCGCCGCCGGTCTGGGCGGGGCGCACGCCAGCGGGGGCGGGCGCCGCAAGTGGTTCGCCAGGAAGCCCGCCGCGGCCACCGGCCCGCGCGGGGTCTATCTGGACGGCGGGTACGGCGTCGGCAAGACCCATCTGCTGGCCTCGCTGTGGCACGCCACCCCGGCCGAGCCCGCGCTGAAGGCGTTCGGCACCTTCGTGGAGCTGACGAACCTGGTGGGCGCGCTGGGCTTCCAGCAGACCGTGAAGACGCTCAGCGGGCACCGGCTGCTCTGCATCGACGAGTTCGAGCTGGACGACCCGGGCGACACGGTCCTGGTCTCCTCGCTGCTCGGCAAGCTGGTGGAGCAGGGCGTGGCGCTGGCCGCCACCTCCAACACGCTGCCCGGCAAGCTCGGCGAGGGCCGGTTCGCCGCCGCCGACTTCCTGCGCGAGATCCAGGGGCTCTCCGCACACTTCCGCCCGCTGCGGATCGACGGCGAGGACTACCGCCACCGGGGTCTGCCCGAGGCCCCGGCGCCGTACTCGGACGAGCAGGTGGCGAAGGCGGCGTACGCGACCGAGGGCGCGGCGCTCGACGACTTCCCCGGGCTGCTCGCCCATCTCTCGCGGGTCCACCCGAGCCGCTACGGGGCGATGACCGACGGGGTGAAGGCGGTCTGCCTCACCGATGTGCAGCCGGTTCCCGACCAGTCGACGGCGCTGCGGCTGGTGGTCCTGGCCGACCGGCTGTACGACCGCGAGGTGCCGGTGCTGGCGTCCGGGGTGCCCTTCGACCGGCTGTTCAGTGACGAGATGCTGAACGGCGGCTACCGCAAGAAGTACTTCCGGGCCATCTCCCGCCTCACCGCCCTTGCCCGCGACGCGAAGGGGCTCGTGGGGCAGTAGGTTGGCGCGCGGGGGCCGTAGACCCCCCTCAGCCACCAGAAGGGAAACATCATGGCCACCACGCGCACGGCGCACACGGTCTGGGAAGGCGAGCTCGTCAAGGGCTCGGGCACCGTCTCCTTCGACTCGTCCGGCATCGCTTCGCAGCCGGTCAGCTGGCCGTCCCGCGCCGAGCAGGCCAACGGCAAGACCAGCCCGGAGGAGCTCATCGCGGGCGCCCACTCCAGCTGCTTCTCGATGGCCCTCTCGCACGGCCTGACCGGGGCGGGCACCCCGCCGACCCGGCTGGAGACCAAGGCCGACGTGACGTTCCAGCCGGGCGAGGGCATCACCGGCATCCACCTCACCGTGCGCGGCGAGGTGCCGGGCCTGGACGCGGAGGGCTTCCGGGCCGCCGCCGAGGACGCCAAGAAGAACTGCCCCGTCAGCCAGGCGCTGACCGGCACGACGATCACGCTCAGCGCAGAGCTGGCCTGATCCACGGCCGTTTTCGGCCAGTTGGGGCGACACCGACCCGCATGATCCACGCGTGCTCCGAACGCGTGATAGATCATGCGGGTCACGTCTTCCTGTCCGCCAACAGGGGAGTTGTCCCATGTCCGAAGCAGGAGCAACACGACGTCAGATGCTGGCGCGCACCGGCGCCTCGGCCGCCGCGATCGCCTTCGGCGGTGCGGTGACCGAGCTGTTCGCGGGGGGACCGGCGGTCGCCGCCGCCCGGAGCGGCTACGGTCCGCTGGTGCCCGACCCGGCCGGTCTGCTCGATCTGCCGAAAGGTTTCCGCTATCGGGTGCTGTCCCGCGAGGGCGACCCGTTGCGGTCCGGCGAGGGCCCGGTGCCCGGCAACCACGACGGGATGGCCGCGTTCGCGGGCGACCGGGGCGGGGTGCGGCTGGTCCGCAACCACGAGAACCGGGTCACGGCCGCCGTCCCGGTCCCCCACGTCGAGGGTCTCGTGTACGACCCGATGGGCAAGGGCGGCTGTACCGCCCTGGAGCTCGACCGGGACAACCGGGTGCGGTCCGAGCGGGTCGCGCTCAGCGGCACCGCCGTCAACTGCGCGGGTGGCCGCACCCCTTGGAACACCTGGCTGAGCTGCGAGGAGACCGAGGACCGGGCCGGCACCAACGGCTACACCAAGGACCACGGCTTCGTCTTCGAGGTCGACGGCGCCGATCCGCGCCGCACCGGGGCCGTACCGCTCACCGCGATGGGCCGCTTCCAGCACGAGGCGATCGCGATCGATCCGCGCAGCGGTGTGGTGTACGAGACCGAGGACGCCTTCGACCGGCCCTTCGGGCTGTTCTACCGCTTCCTGCCGCACCGGCCGCTGGGCGGTACGGGCTCGCTGCGCGCGGGCGGGGTCCTGGAGGCCATGCGCGTGCCGGACGTGCCCGACCTGTCGGTGGTCCAGGAGCCGGGCACGTGCTTCGGCGGGATCGAGTGGGTGCCGGTGCCCGATCCGGGGGCCCGGAGCACCCCGGTGCGCCTCCAGGACTTCGGGCGGGGCGGCATCACCCACGCCCAGAAGCTGGAGGGCTGCTACTGGGGCGGCTCCTGCGTCTACTTCGTCTCCAGCTACGCGCGCGTGGCCGAGGGGTCGGGAGCCGACCACTTCGGCCAGGTGTGGCGGTACGAGCCGGGCCGCCGCAGGCTGACGCTGGTGGTGGTGTTCGGCCCGGCCACCGACGTACAGCTGCCCGGCGAGTCCCCCGACAACATCTGCCTCGCCCCCGACGGCGGGCTGATGGTGTGCGAGGACGGCAACGGGGCCCAGCACGTCTTCGGGCTGACCCGGCGCGGCGAGGTGTACGCGATGGCGCGCGGGCGCCAGGACATCGGCGGGCCCGGCGCTCCCGAGTGGGGCGAGTTCGCGGGCGTCACCTTCGCCCCGGACCGGCGCACGATGTACGTCAACTGCTACTCACCCGGCACGACCTTCGCGGTGACGGGGCCCTTCGCCCACTAGGGCCGGGGCCGGTCATCGGGGCCCGGTCGGCCCAGCGCTCGCGCCGGGCCCCGTTCCGTCGCACGATCGAGGGAACCGACCGTAAGGGGTGCGCAGTGGCCAAGAAGGGCGGCAAGAGCGGCAAGGGCGGGAAGCCCGGGCAGCGGGAGCTGCGCCGGCTGCTGCGCGTCCCCGGCGGTGAGCGGGTGGACCTCTCGGCGCATCCGGCCGACGCCACCCCCGGCGGGCCGGGGAGCAAGGCCGAGGGGCTGGCGGCGACGGCGGCGATGGGCGAGGAGCTCGCCGATCTCCAGGAGCGGCTGTACGCGGCGAGCACGGCGGGCGACCGGCGCCGGGTCCTGCTGGTGCTCCAGGGGATGGACACCAGCGGGAAGGGCGGCACCGTCAAGCACGTCATCGGCCTGTTCAACCCGTCGGGCTGCCGGATCAAGGCGTTCAAGGCCCCCACCAGGGAGGAGCTGAACCATCCGTTCCTGTGGCGGATCATGCGGGCGCTGCCGCAGCCGGGCGAGATCGGCATCTTCGACCGGTCGCACTACGAGGACGTACTGATCGCCCGGGTCCGCGAACTGGTCCCGCGCCGGCAGCTGGGCCGCCGGTACGGGCAGATCGACCGGTTCGAGCAGTCGCTGGCGGACGACGGCGTGAGCGTGGTGAAGGTCTTCCTCCACATCAGCCCCGAGCAGCAGCGCCGCCGGCTCCTGGAGCGGCTGGACAACCCGGACAAGCACTGGAAGTTCAACCCGGGCGACCTCGACGAGCGCGATCTGTGGCCCGCGTACCAGAGGGCGTACGAGATCGCCCTGGAGCGGTGTTCGACGCCGACGGCCCCCTGGTACCTGGTGCCCGCCGACCGCAAGTGGTACCGGAACTGGGCGGTCAGCAGGCTGCTCCTGGAGCAGCTGCGCGAGCTCGACCCCACGTACCCGCCGGGCGGCTTCGACGTGGCCGCGTGCCGGAGCAGACTGCTGAGTTGACGATCCGTCAGGACGGCTGGGCCGGGCAGGACCGCCAGGACCGCCAGATCCGTTCCGTCAGATCGCCATGGCCTCCTGGATCCAGCGGTTCACCCGGTACGGGAGCCACCAGGCCAGCTCGCCCACCTCCAGGACCAGCCGCTCGCTCCGGAAGTCGTCGAGGACGGCGGCGGGGACCGAGTCGGCCGGGGCGCCGTAGGCGAGGGACTCGATCACCTCGTGGTACTCGGGCTCGTCGGCGGTGAACCGGCGCAGATCGCCCCAGCGGCGGTCGCGGATCTGGACGAAGCCCGGCCCCTGGCGCCACAGGCACTTGCACAGGTAGTGGCCGTCGCGCCAGCCGCGCAGCGCCCCGGCCGCGTCGGCCGGTCCCTCCAGACGCTGCGGCGGCTGGATGTGGCTCATGACCTTCCACAGGTCCTCGTCGGCCGGGTCGAGCCGCAGCTTCCACTCCACGAAGACCGCGCGGGCGGTCAGATCGCGGACCAGGCTGAGGGCGCGCACGGCCTCCCGGGCCGCGCCGGGCGCGCTCAGGTCGGCCAGGTCGACGGTCTCGGGCAGCCGGACGCGGCGCACCCCCGTCTCCCAGAGCCGGTCGCTCTCCCCCTCGATGGGGCCGGCCAGTTCGAGCTCGCCGAGGAACATCCCCGGCAGGGTGCAGGCGTCCGGGTCGTAGTCGCGCCAGGCGGCGACGGTCAGGGCCGCGGCGTGGGTGGTGAGGGCGGTGCTCATCGGGCTCTTCCTCCGGCTCGTACGGTCGTCGCGGTCGTTCGGCGGGTCATACGCGGGCGGGCTCGGGGCGGGCGGAGCGCCCGGCCGGGTCCGCCGGGGCGTCGACCACCGCGTCCAGGGCCGCGTGGGCGTGGCGCATGAAGTCGAGGCGCAGCAGGTCCTCGTTGACGGCCGACGGGGCGATGTGGACGTACTGGCCGCCGTCGGTGAAGACCAGGCCGAGCTCCAGCCAGGAGTCGAGCAGTGCCTGCACCTCGCTCTCCGAGCGCTCGGCCCCCTTGGCCCGGGCGGCGGCCTTGCGGGTGAGGGCGGCGGGCGCGTGCGGCTGGTCCAGGAGGCGGAAGACCACCAGCTCGAACGGGTCGGTCAGCTCCATCGCACTCCAGGAGAACGTCCGCCGCCGGCTGACCAGGACGATGCGGTCGCCCAGGTCGGCGTGGGTGAGCCGGGCGTCGGCGTGGTTCTTCTTCCAGGCGTCCAGCGCGTCGTTGAGCGCGGTCACGGTCGGCTCGCCGATGCCGCGCTGGGGGGCCTCGAAGACGTACGCGAGGTCGTACAGCTCGGATTCGGGCAGGTCGTAGGTGAAGCGGTAGTGCTCTTCGGGGCGCAGTCCGTCGAAGCCGAGCTCGGGGCGGTTGAAGTAGGGGCTGAACCGCTCGATGGCGATGCGCGCGGAGAGGTCGACCGGCGGGTTGAGGTGTTCCAGGGCCGGGATCTGGGCGATCACCGGGTCGTAGTCCTCGGCGGTCTCGCCCGGGAAGCCGTGCAGGTAGTTCCAGGCGACCGAGAGGCCGGTCTCGGCGCCGTCGCGCAGCATCCGGACGTTCATGCAGCCGCTGACGCCCTTGTCCATCAGGTCCAGGACCTTGTTGTTGAGGCTCTCGATGCCCGGCTGGACGTAGATGAGCCCGGCGTCGGCGAGGGTGCGCAGCTGGCTGCGGCGCATGTTGGCCTTGATCTCGATGTGCATCCGCAGGTCGTAGCCGCTCTCGATGATGCGCGGCAGGACCGTGGAGAGGTAGCCCATGTCGAGGATGTTGTCGACGAGGTACATGTCGAGGACCCGGTGCTTGCGGGCCAGCTCCATGATCTCGTCGTAGAACTTCTCCGGGGTCTTGGAGCGGTACTGCATGAAGGAGCCGTTGAGCCCGCAGAAGGTGCAGTGGTGCTTCTCGCCCCACCAGCAGCCCCGCGCGCCCTCGACCACCAGCTTCGGCTCGACCCAGTTGCGGGCCACGGAGACGCCGAGGCGCTCGAAGTAGCCGCTGTAGTCCGGGGGCAGGATGGTGGCGGGCGGCAGCGGGCTGGTGGCCATCGGGTTGGCCACGCTCCTGCCCTCGGCGTCCCGGTGGCAGAGGCCGGGGACGGCGGCCAGCGCGGCCGGGTCGGAGCCCTCGCCGATGGCGGTGAGCAGCTGCGGGAACGCGGACTCGCCCTCGCCGCGGATCACATGGTCGACGAAGGGGAAGTTGCGGTGGACGGCCTCGCCCTGCTCGCCGTCGCAGTTGGCGCCGCCCATCACCGTGACGATGTGCGGGGCGAGCCGCTTGACGTGCTTGGCGGCGGCCAGGGCCGCGGTGTTCTGCTGGAAGGTGGAGGTGAAGCCGACGACGTCGGGCGCGTACTCGACGATCCGCCGCGCGATCGACTCCACGAACTCCGGTACGCACCGGTGCAGTTCCTGCGACATCCGCAGCCGGGACTTGCGCAGCTTGCCCTTCATCGCGTCCGCGAACTCCTGGTCGCGCCAGGCCGGGTCGTCGTAGAGGGCGGAGGAGAAGACCCAGTCGCCGCAGCCGAGGAAGTAGGAGGAGAGCGCGTAGTACTCGTAGTCGTCGGCGGTGAATTCGGTGCGCTCGGTGATCCAGTCGGTGAATTCCAGATTGGCGTGCAGCACCTCCGCACGGGCACCCGGAACGCGCTCGTCCACGCTGCGCTTGAGGATTCCCAGGGCCAGCGACGGCAGGTCGATCGGTGACCAGGGCATATTGACCAGCAGTACACGCATGTCGGGCTCCTCGCCGGTGCGGTGACACAAAAGGAGAAGAAGAAGCGGAGTCAGCAAGGGGCCGGGCCCCGAAGAAAGCCGAACGGGCAGGGCGGCACGGGCCGGCCCGGCGGAGAACCGCCGGACCGGCCGGCGAGGATCAGTCCTCTTCGCCGTCCTCGGCGTTGCGGAACGGAACCTTGATGGTCACGCCGACGCTCGGCTTGCGGTTCTCCTCGTCACCCGCGAGCGGGTCGTTCTGGATGATGTCCTTCTGCATGGGAACTCCTCTCATCGTGTCGGGTGGTGCTTTTTCCGGCGGGCGCCGCGGTGCGGACCCGTCCGGATTCCCCGCTCCGGTCCGAGCGGGGGGTCTTGGGGGCGCGGCCGGGGCCGCGCAGTTCGCGGTCGAGGAACACCACGGCGCGGCGCAGCACGGCCACGTGGTCCTCGGCGAGATAGCCGTCGTGGCCGGTGTCCAGCCACATCGACTCGTGCGGTACGCGGGCGCGGTCCAGCGCCTCGAGGTAGTCGCGCACCTGGCCGGGCGGGCACTTGGCGTCCCGGGTGGCGGCGGCGACCAGCACCGGCGCGCGCACCGAGGCCGCGTACCGCACCGGCGAGCTGCGCGCGTACCGCTCGGGCACCTCGTCGGGGGTGCCGCCGAACAGCCGCTCGTCCAGGGCGCGCAGGGCCGGGGTGCTGGTGCGGTAGGCGGCGGCGCAGTCGGCGACGGGCTTCACCGCGACGCCCGCCTGCCACAGGTCCGGCCGTACGCCGAGCGCGAGCAGCACCAGATAGCCGCCCCACGACGTGCCCCACAGGCCGACCGCGCCGGGCCGGACGACGCCCCGGGCGATGAGGTCGGCGCGGACCGCGACCAGGTCCTCGACCTGGGTGAGCCCGACGCCCGCGCCGAACGAGCCGCGCCAGCGCGGGCCGTAGCCGGTGGACCCGCGGTAGTTGACGCGGACGACGGCGAAGCCGGAGGCGACCAGCGAGTGGACCACGCCGTCGTAGGCGTCCCGGTCGTGGTCGGCGGGTCCGCCGTGCACCAGGAAGACGGCGGGGACCGGGCCCCGGCGCCCCTCCGGCAGGCTCAGCAGGCTGTGCACCGGGCCGTCGGGGCCGGGGGTCCACAGGTCCCGGTGCTCGCCGGGCACCTCGCCGGGTATGCCGTGGGTGGGGGGCAGTTCGGTGCCCGCGGTGGAGCCCATCCGGGGCGGGTTGGCGGTGTCCGTCCAGAGGTAGTGGACATCGCCTCCGGCGCGGGGGGCCGCGTCCAGGAGGGTGCCGCGCGGGGTGGGTACGCGCTCGACCGTGCGCTCGTCGAGGCGGACGCGGTGCAGGGTGCTGCGGCCGTGCCGGTCCTGGCGGACCAGGACCGAGCGGCCGTCGGGGTACCAGCGGGCGGTGAACTCGGTGTCGAAGGCGCACCAGGTGTGGGTGACGACGT